>NZ_CP082249.1:3251879-3902255 GCF_019879105.1 Natrinema sp. SYSU A 869
GTAGGTCCCGCGGAACTCGTAGTCGAGGACGACGGCACCGAGGAAGACGCCGGTGATCCCGCCGAGGATGAACAACACGAGCGCACCCAGCGAGAACAGGAACGGCGTCGTAAAGCGAACGCGCCCTTTGACCATCGTGTAGATCAGCGAGAAGACCATCAGGTCGAAGGGGAGCGAAATACCGATCGTCGTCGCCATGAACAGCGTCTTGATCGGGAGGTTGATCGTCGACAGGAACATGTGATGCATCCAGACGAGGAACGACTGTACCGCGACGAGGACCATCGCAATGATGACCCACTTGCGGCCAACGAGTCGTCGCCCGGTAAACGTCTGGAAGATTTCGAACATGATCCCGAGCGCGGGGAAGAAGACGATGTACACCTCCGGATGGCCGAAGAACCAGAAGATGTGCGCCCATAGCAGGCTCGAGCCCTGGTCAGTCGCGAAGTACTGTGTGAGGAACAGGCGGTCGACCGACAGCAACAGGAGCGCTGCCAGCAGCGCCGCGAACGCGAATAGCATCATCCAGACGGTGAGCAGCCACGACCAGGAGAACATCGGCATGTTCCACAGGCCGAGGCCTTCGGCGCGGGACCGATGCATGGTCACGAGGAAGTTCACCGACCCGATCGTGATCGAGACGACGAACAGGGTCAGTGCGAGAATTGTCGCGTTTCCGCCAGTCATCGCCTGCATCGCACCCGTATATGTCGGCACGTTCAGCGGGGCGTACATCGTCCAACCGCCGGAGAACGAGCCGCCTTGGAAGAACGAGATCCCCAGCAGAATCCCCGAGAACAGATAGAACCAGTAACTCAGGGCGTTCAGGCGGGGGAACGCGAGGTCCTTCGCGCCGATTTGGAGCGGCACGAAATAATTTGCAAATCCACTTGCGACCGGTGACAGGAACCAGAACACCATTATGAGCCCGTGAGCGGAGACGGACTGGTAGTACTGGTCGTTCGTGAGCAGTCCCGTGCCGCCGGCTTCCCACAGGTGGGCGCGGAACAGCAGTGCGAGGACGCCGCCGAAGACGAGGAAGAACAGCGCCGTCGATATATAGAGAATGCCGACGTCCTTGTGATTGGTCGTGACCAACCAGCGCTTGACCGACCGCATCGGCGGAAGGTCACTCATCAGGCCCCACCTCCGTCGTTCGTTTCGCTTTCATTGGCAGTACTTTCCGTTGCGTTCATCTCGAGCTGGTAGGTTTCGCTGACCGGCCCGGTCATGTCGAACTGGTCTTCGACCGGTTCGAACTGACCGTCGGTCGGTTCGATCGTCACGTTGTATTGGCCACCCTGCTCGATATCGGTGATTTCAATGGAGCCGTTCTCGAACTCGTCGGCCGTGTAGCTCTCCTCGAAGTCGGATTCCTGACTCTCGAGAGTGAGCTCGTAGCCCTCGGTCACGCGGGACTCGTTTTGGTCCTCGATCGTGAACTCCATCGTCAGCTGATCGTCCATCCACTGGTCGAACTCGTCGGGGTCCATGACCTGGAGCGTCCCGGTCATCGAGGTATGGAACTCGCCACAGAGTTCGAAGCACTTGATCTCCTGTTGTTGGCCGGCTTCGGATTCATCAGTCTCGAACCAGGTTTCGTCGTACTCGCCCGGAATCGCGTCGGCTTTCACTCGTTGCTCAGGTATGCCGAACGCGTGCCAGACGTCGCCTGACGTCGACTGTATCCAGATCTGCTCACCGGCGGGGACGCGGAGGGTAGCCGTCGATTCGATACCGTTGTCGTACTCGAAGAACCAAGCGAAGCTATCGCCGGTCACTTCGACATTGAGCGCTTCTTCCTGCGCGCTGTCGCCGCCGTCGCCGGGATCCTCGACGTACAGGAGCATCCCGTACGTCCAGATCACCAGCGAGATGACGATGACGGCGCTGATGCCGAACGAGAGGAATAGTTTCTTACCGCCCTTTCCGCCTGTCGGTAACTCCCCGACAGATGGCAGATCTTCATCCTCAGCGGCCTCGCCGGTATCACGGTACTTGTACGCGTTGTACAAGGTATACGCGATCACGACGATTCCGACGAGCGCACCGAGTCCGAGGAAGACCAGGAAGATCCGCTCGAACACGTCGACACGTGTTCCCTGCATCGGGGTCGTCAGTAGGTTGATGATTGTGTTCACCTCTTTTGAACTCCGGTTATATGTCCGAGATTGATTGCTGGGGGCACTTATCTATTTGGAAACCGCCCGACTGACGCCGTCTATCGGTCGCCGGGGCGTCAGATCCCTGTCTCGATTCTCGGATCGATCGATTTCCGTCTCGTCGGTCCATCACTGTCTCGTTGGGCCCGATACTCTTTTTTCTATCGCTGTTGGGTCCGTGTATTGTATCAGACGATACATGTCTGCTCGATAAACGAGTATTTCACCGAACATATTCGTCTCAATCCCGGACGAGATGTCTGGTTTGCTCTCGTAAGCTTCGATCAGTCTCGCTCGAGAGCGGGCCATGCGGTCGGCCGCTGTCACTCGTAGCCACTGACGTTAGTGTTCCTGATCAGACGACGACTGTGCAATCGGTGTTGCACCCGTTTCAGTCGGACTATCGTTCAAATGTCGACGATCCAGACGCGAAACGCCGCCGGCAGGTCGTACACCTCGAGGAACATGTCGTCGACGAACTGGGAGATCCGATTCTGGTCGGCCTTCGCGCTGATCCGGACGTTTACACCCTCCGCGTCCTCGGGTCGAATCAAGTCGTCGATTTTGAACGCCGGGAACTCTTCGAGGACGGCTTTCAGTTCGTCTAACTCGTCGTCGGTACAGTCGAGGTTGATCGTTCCGTCGCCGAACTGAACCCACGGAACGCTCGGTTCGGTGGACCCATCGTCCGATTCGCTGTCGGACTCGCGTTCGGTTGCCGTCTCACCGTTCGTCTCGAGGGTTCCCTCGTCGGCTTCAAGGGTCAGAAATCCGCTCCCGCGCTCGCGATGGGCGGTGATAGCGTCGACGTAGAGTTTCCGTCGCTCGGCGGGTTCGGCGGCGTCGAATCGAGTCATAGTCGGATGAACGTGCCCGATTCTTTAAGCCTTTATGTGCTGCCCCTGAACGGTGGCGTATGGCACAGCCACGAATCCTGATCCTGGGTGCGCCCGGGGCAGGGAAGGGGACTCAGAGTGCAAAGATCACCGAGGAGTTCGACGTCGACCACATCACCACTGGCGATGCGCTCCGGAACAACAAGGAGATGGACATCTCCGAGATGGACACCAAGTACGATACGCCGGGCGAGTATATGGACCAGGGCGAACTCGTCCCTGACGAGGTCGTCAACGCCATCGTCGACGAGGCACTCAGTCAGGCCGACGGCTTTGTCCTCGACGGCTACCCGCGGAACCTAGAGCAGGCCGAGGAACTCGAGGACATGACCGACCTCGACGTCGTCCTCTACCTCGATGTTGGCGAGGAAGAACTCGTCCACCGGCTGACGGGCCGACGGATGGATCCGGACACCGGCGATATCTATCACGTCGAGTACAACCCGCCCGAGGACCCCGAGGTCGAGGAACGACTGGTCCAGCGGGACGACGACACCGAAGAGACGGTCAAAGAGCGACTGTCGGTATTTCAGGAGAATACCGAGCCCGTCATCGAGTATTACGAGGAGGAAGGTGTGCTCGAGCGCGTCGACGGGGAGCAGGCTCCGGATGACGTGTGGGAAGACGTGAAGGAAACGATCGAAGACGCGTCCTAATCCGTTTCAGTTGTTTTTGACGTCGACTTTGTGTTCGGCGACATTGAGATAGGTGAGTTGGGGTGGGAGGATACTCGGATCTGGGTAGATACTCATGTCGGCATCTTTGAGATCCTCATCGTACTCGAAGTCGATACCACTGCCACCTTGAATGTCGACCGATGACGAGACAATCGATCCATAGATGTTAGGGTTCGAGTGAATACAGACCTGTTTCTCACAGCCGTGTCGCTTCTCCCAGTTCGCCTTGTAGCCCCCTGCATAGAGTACGCCTTCGAATCTGGACTCACCACCCGGACCGAAGTCTATCTTCGAATCCTCTTCTGTAACTAGCTGTATTACGGTCCCGTCATTATTAGTGTAACAATCAGAACCTGTCGTGTCAACGCAAGTATTGCCGCCGTTTTTGGCATTGTAGTCCCCACTCATATAGACACTCAGCTGATTTCCATCCTCATAGTCGTTCACCGTTATCGTCTCACCGTCTGCATAGATGCTGCCGTTGACCACGACTGTCGCGTTGCCGTCGGAGAGATCGACATCGAGATGACCACTTTCCGTAACCTCATCAGCAAAGTAGACTCCCTCGTCGAGCGGCTCAGTGGAGTCAACCGAGCCGAGACGCACAATTGGCTCGTCCTGATACTCGCTGTTCGGCGATTCCGTCTCGTTTATTACTCGTTCGACTTCTTCAGTTAATGACGGGAACGCCGCTTTTTCGACGATATCGTCAGTACCAGGGTTTCCACCGCTTTCGTAGTCAATCGCGTAGAGCGCACCAGTTGTGAATGCGTCCGAGATTTCTCGATAGCCGAATTCGGCCGTTACGATCCCGGTTTCGTTGTTCGGGAACGTTTCGACATTTTGTACTGCTGTCGGACCGCCCTGCTGTTCAAAGTATTGTTCCCACCCACGATAGTACTTGCTCGTGACTGTAATCGTCACGGAATCGTTTTCGATGAGCGTTGCGTTCTGAAGAGAATTCGTCTCGTGATGATCAACGTACACGTCACCGGAACTGAGCTGCGTCTCGTTTCGCACGTTAACTATTGGGAATGTGAGGGACTCCCTTTCAGGATCGTAACTGATCGGGGGTGCAGACACGATCCGGGTTTCCTGCCCTGTCTCTCTGAAGACGCCGCCTGCCTGATACGCGATTCTAGTCCCGTCGTCTCCTTCGTATTCGATCGCTCCAATCGAGATATTCGTATCAACATCCCCACCTTCTATCTGAAAATTTCCGGAATCGGTCGTTACGACTGCACCGTTTTGACCGACGGCGAGATCCATCGACCGTGAGATATCGTTGTTTGTTGATGCCGTCCGCATCTGTTGACTCAATTCGACGAATCCCCCTTCGACTTGCTCGTTCTCCAATTGCTGTTCCGTACTGGTCATCGTGTCCCCCGCGACGAGAAGGATACCGACGCTGACAGCCGCGACCATTCCGATCAATAGAACAAGGCCGATTACTGCAGTTACTCCCCTTTTCGACGGATTTACTCCCCTTTTCGACGGAATAACTGCTCCGCTATCGCGTCGTGGACCCATTTATATCGACTGGTACTTCGGAATTCCGTATGATAAACCGTTCGACCGATCAAACAGTTCATATCTATAGAGTAACAGAGAATATTACGTACTTGCTCGTCATTGCGTGCGATAGGCGGTTCCGTCGTGACGACAGCGACCTAACTTTCGGTCCATTAAACGACATGTCACTGAGCGACGTTCCGAGGTCACTCTGACTACCGAAGAAAAACACTTGTATACCGGACGACGCCTAGGACAAGCAGATGACGCGTACAGCCGAGAAGATCGACGCCCTCGTCCGCGAGGACTCCTCGATGGCGGCCGCCCTTGAGGCGATCCGCGAGGAAGCCGATAGAAACGGCGGCGAGATCCAGTGGGCCGACGTCAGCGACGACCTGACGAGCGGCCAGTGGGGGCGACTGATCGAGAAAGGAGTGTTAGTCGACGGCGACCAGGGGTTCGAAATCGCCGATCGTGAGGCCTTCGATCGGGTCCTCGACGGTGATGGTGACGGCGGTGCCGGTGCCGACGTCGACATCGACGAGGATGAATCGAGCTGGTCGCAATGGGACAAGCTCGCCGGCGTTGGCGCGCTCCTGTTGATGCCCGGCTACTGGTTCGATTCGATTCAGAATGTTGTCGGCAGTACGGTTAACGCCGTCCTCGGTCCGCTCGATGCGGCACTGCCGTTCTACGCCGTGATCCTCTCGGTTGCACTGATCACCGGCCTCTACTCGTCGCTGCTCCAGGCGAACCTGATGAACACGGAGGTCATGGGCAAGTACCAAGAACGGATGCAGGCCGTCCAAGAGGAGCAAAAGGAGCTCCGTCAGGAAAAGAAAGACGCCGAGGAACGCGGCGCAAGCGAGGCGGAAATCGAACGCCTTGAGAACGAGATCGAACGCGCCCGTGAGGAACAGATGGAGGCCATGGCGGACAACCTCGGCATGTTCAAAGAGCAGTTCCGCCCAATGGTCTGGATCATGCTGTTGACGATCCCGCTGTTCCTCTGGATGTACTGGACGATCCGAACGGGCAGTATCGGCGCTGCAGAGCAGACCGTCGTCATGCCTCTCGTCGGTGAGATCGAGTGGCAGGAGGGAGTACTCGGTCCGATGCAGGCCTGGATTGTCTGGTACTTCCTGTGCTCGATGGGCTTCTCCCAGCTGTTGCGCAAGTCGCTGAACATCGACATGTCGCCCTCGAGCGCCTGATCACCTCAGTCGCCGCCGATCTCTCTCGGTTCGCGGACCGGTTGTCCTCCCAGACCCGGGTGTCGCCCGCGCTCCCTGATTCAAAACCCATTTTACCTGCCCCCTCGCAGAGGGAGTATGTTACTCACCGTCTCCGGCCCGCCAGGTAGCGGGAAGAGCACGACTGCCGAGTTACTTGCCGATGCCTTTGATCTCGACCACGTCAGCGGCGGTGACATTTTTCGGGAATTGGCCGACGAACGCGGCTACACCCCTCTCGAGTTCAACAAACTCGCCGAGGAGAACGACGAGATCGACCGCGACCTCGATCGACGGCTCCGCGAAATCGCTGTCGAGGAAGACGATCTGGTCCTCGAGTCCAGGCTCGCGGGCTGGCTGGCCGGCGAGCAAGCGGATTTCCGCTTCTGGCTGGACGCGCCGGCACGAGTTCGGGGTGAGCGCATCGCCGACCGCGAGGATAAGGATTCCGCGCGTGCGACCGAAGAGACGAAAGCCCGCGAGGCCAGCGAGGCCCAGCGGTATGATGAGTACTACGGGATCGACATTCGGGACCTCACAATCTACGATCTCTCGGTGAACACGGCCCGCTGGGACCCCGACGCTGTCCTCGACATGCTCGTTACCGCCGTCGAGCGCTATGCGCCTGACGGCGACGAAGGAAAGGCACTCGTCGAGCTCGAGACTGAATTCTGATGAGTCTTCGTGGCCCACCGGCGGATCGTTCGCCCGCCGAGTTACTCACCTTCGGTGTCGTCAATCTCGACAAGCCGCCCGGCCCATCGTCCCATCAGGTCAGCGGCTGGCTGCGAGACGCCGTCGTCGAGACGTTGGCCGAGCGCGGCGTCGAGTCGACGATCGACCGCGCCGCCCACGCGGGCACGCTCGATCCAAAAGTGACCGGCTGTCTCCCGGTCATGCTCGGCGACGCGACCCGGCTCGCACAGGTCTTCCTCGAGGGCGGCAAGGAGTACGTTGCAGTCCTCGAGTGTCACGCGCCGGTCCCTACCGACACCGAATCGGTCGTCGCCGAGTTCGAAGGGCCGATCTACCAGAAACCCCCGCGAAAGAGCGCGGTCTCGCGTCGCCTGCGCGTGCGCGAACTCTACGATCTCGAGGTACTCGAGGTTGAAGACCGACGGCTCCTCTTGCGGATCCGTTGCGAGAGCGGGACCTACGTCCGCAAACTGTGCCACGACCTCGGACTGGCGCTCGGCACTGGCGGGCACATGGGTCACCTGCGCCGCACTGCGACGGATCCGTTCGACGACCGCACGCTCTACAGCGCCCACGACTTCCTCGATGTGCTCGGCTTCTGGCTCGAGGACGGCAACCCCGAACCACTGTACGATGTCGTCGATCCCGCCGAACGGATTCTCGAGGGGATTCCGGGCGTCACTATCGCCGAGAACGCGGCCCGCGAGGTCGCCGAGGGCGCGCCAATCTACGCACCGGGCGTGCTCGAGGCCGACGACGGGATCGATCAGGGGTCACTGGTCGCCTGTTACACGCCCAACGATGCGGCGGTGTGTCTCGGGGAGTTGGTCGGCAGCGTCGGCGCCGACAGCGGTGTTGTGGTGGATCTCGAGCGCGTTCTCGTCTGAGCGATATTGATCGCCGGGGTGCGAAACCCGGTGACGCACCGGCCGCGAAACGACACCCTTAAGCGGCAGACGGCCATCGGTTCACGTGTGGGACCGTGGGGTAGTGGTATCCTCTGCGGATGGGGTCCGTAGGACCCGAGTTCAATTCTCGGCGGTCCCACTCGAAATTCTCTAAGTGTTCAACTCTTAGCGGCTCGTACCCCTGAGACGGCCGAAAAATCAATTCTCGGTTTCGGTATATTACCACGTAGTCGACAGACTACCGGGAGGTGGTCAGCGTGACGGTCGCTCCGTGGCCGTCAGTCGACCGCTCGACGTGCAAGCATTGTGGAGCCCACGTCACCGACCGGTTCCGCCGTGTCTTCGGTGACGACGGCGATCGTGCCCATCGGTGTGGCGACTGCGATACCTACGCTCGACTGAGCCGCGGCTCCGCTGCTGGCGTCGATGTATCGATCCCCGATCCGGAAACGTCGCCCGGCCGTCACGGAGGTGAGGCCGATGCGTGACGGGTTCGTTCCTGCGAGTCACCTGTACGATGTCAAGAGTCGGACGCCCATCGCCCATCCGGCCCATCAAGCAACCGATGAGGACGTTCGTCGCGCCCTCAAGGATCAGGAAGTGCGGGCCAACGGTGGCCGGTCCTCGAGCGAGACTGAACGATTAAGTGGTATCGAGAATCCGTTCCGCAATAATGACCAGTCTATAAAGGAGACATGTTGCGGCCAATCCGATCCCCATCCAGAACCATGTCACGAAGGTCCCTCCCTCGTTCGTCATGGCGACGCCAACGACTCCAATAGTCGTGAAAATGGCAATTATTCCAAAGGTTGTCTCCCCTATTTCGGAATCTTTCTCGGAGGACATAGTGAGCGTTCTCTAATTAGATGCCGTAAATGTTGGGAAAAATCTACGCCTGTACTCGAAGCCAGTTGCCATTCACTTCAGTCAGGCACTGACCGAACAGATGGTGGTTCGCGATGAGCCGGCTCATCGAATCCGACGAGTGCGAGCGGTGCGGTGATTGCGTCGACGCACTTCGCCGGCTCTGTCCCGACTGTACGCGCGCCGTTCGGAACGCGCGGGAGGGGCCGTTATGAGTTCTCGAGCGTCGGAACTCGAGAGTTCGAAGGCCAGCGGCGACGCCATCGAGGCCGAAATCGTCCAGACCGTCGACGAACTCGAGTACGTCAGCGATCACACTGCCACGTGGCACGACGCCCGGACGACAACTGTCCTCGAGGCGAGTCGGTCGCTGCCGTTCTACGGAATCGTGCTCGCCGAGCCGGCGGTTCCAGTCGAGATCAAAGGCTGCCAGATCGAAACGAGCAACGGCAGTCGGTCGACTCGCGGGCGGTTCTACGTCAAACGAGCGGCTCACGAGCAACTGCTCGAGGCGGGCGGGATGTACCTGTTCGTGGTGTATCTCCCACGGCCGGGGTTGCCGCAGGTCGCCCGCGCGATCGTGCCGGCGACGCTCATCGACGAGTTGCTCGCCGGTCGGTGGTACGAGGTCGGCGGCTCGCGCTCGGAACAGGAGGTCGCGAAACTCGCGTGGTCGCACGTGATCGATCCCGCGGGCGTCGATCCGTCGGTGACCGCGGAGGGATCACGATGAGCGTCGATGCCGAGCGCGACGACCGTGACCTCGAGGCTGAATTAGCGAGTCCGGTAGCGGGTCAGTTTGGCATCCCCGTCGACGCTGTCTGCGTGGGCTGTGGGCGGACGCGCGTCAAGCGCGCGACTCTCGAGGCGATGGACCAAGATCCCGGAGCCGAACCCCGACGCTCGAGCTCGTCAACGGGATCAACTGAGCGAGACCGCTGGAACCCGATCCTCGAGTCGGACCCTTGGATACTCGAGACTACATACGCGGAGACCTCGATGCTTACACTCCTCCATCGGCGACGGGTCATGATGTGCATAGAATTGAGGACAGTCCAGTCGGTTCCACCGTGATCACGTCCACTGCGCCTCCCGTTCATAAGGGACCGACCGTTGTTCACTTTCGAGTGACGTGAATCACCCCCGGTTCATACCGTCCCTGAAACCATAACCAAGCGAACCAATCTGAAATTCATTCACGAACGCAATGCAAACTCGACCGCGCGAACGCGGTCATAGCCGAAGACGAGTACGACGACCCACCGATGTCCGTCGTGATTGATGCAGCGTTGACGCACTTTCTTGAATCGAAGGAGACCATTGACGATGCTCGCGGTGAGATCGATCCTGAGCCAATCCAAAAAATATCGAACACTTCAGTAATAGGGCACCGATACCGGACATCCGTTGAAAGCCGAGGGAAATGAGCGTATCTAAACAGCTACCGATTGGATTCACTGCATTATGCTTCCAACAATTGGTGACTAGCAATTTTTCGCGATAGACTCGGGGACTGGATTGATCTCGCCAGTGTTCTGGCAGCGCAAATAAAAATAAACGGCTGAACGCGGTTAGTTAGGCTTCCCAGGTCGCGATGACCTGCAGTTCGTTGCCGACCTCGCCGTAGACAGTGATTTTGTCAACGATATCGCCCTCGTCGATCTCACCAGGGGGAGTACCATCATACTCTGTTCCGTTAAGATCGTCTTCCGAATCAGCGATGCTATTACTGTTGATTGTGAGCGAATCGCCGACAGTCCACGGATCAGAGTTATCAGACACATCCACTGGCGTTGCGTTTGGTTGGATATAGTCTGAAACGCTGCCATTCTCCGCTTCAACGTAGATCGAGTCGGTATTACCCGCATCAATCACCTGTACAGTAACGTATTCGCCATTTTCATTGAAGTCGACACCTGCGTTGGCAGACTCGCTCATGTTGCCCATGTCGAGCACGAAGGCGGCGATCACGGCCGCGAGGATGACAGTAATTGCCACCATTAGTATCACTCCGATGACAGGTGATACTGCTCTCTCATTTTCCGCTCCGACCAACTTCGATTTGACTTGCTTAAGATCCATTTTAGAAGTTATTGGAAATTAAGCATCCCAACTTGCAACAACTTGTTCTTCACCGCCAACTTCGCCGTAGACGGTAATACTACTAAGATTTCCACTCAGGGAAGTACCACTGTAATCCCCAGTGCCAAGGCCGCTACTATTACTATGCAATGTGCCAGAGTCCCCGACAGTCCACGGATCCTTCGTGTCTCCGTTACTTGCATTGATGTATGTGGTGGTGCTATCATTCTCGACCTCGACGTAGATCGAATCAGTGTTCCCTCATCGATCACTTGTACCGAAACCTCGTCTCCACTTTCGCCGAAGTCAACACCAGCATTGGCGGACTCGCTCATGTTGCCCATGTCGAGCACGAAGGCGGCAATCACAGCTGCGAGGATGACAGTAATTGCCACCATCAGAATGACTCCGATGACGGGTGATACTGCTCGTTCACTATCGCTTCCAACCAGTTTGTTTTGGTACGGTTTCAAATCCATGTTTGTTATCCATCGGCTATGAACGGTGAGAAAGCTTATCTCCCGCCTCAGCAAAGCAAGGCGTGCGGACCAAAGGGATTGGAACCAACCTCGCGTCCCCGCTTTCTCGTGCGTCGTCACCGATGCTAATAGCACCGAAGCGGTCAGTTGTATATATAGGTAAGGGATAGTGAAATTCTGTGAACGATGAAAGACTTTCAGAAGTGAGAATCAGAGGGTGCTATCGGGGTTCCAGCATCCCCTTGAAGCCACGCAGTCATGCGATCACCAGATTCATGCAGAAAATGATAGGAATGTGCCATCTCGAGTAAACTCTATTATCTGCATACCCACGACACGTTCATCTCCGAGCGCGCTCGCAAGAGCCGACGATCCACCGGCGTATAGTGACGCGTGAAATGCGGTCGAAGACTACTGACGGGTTATGACCGACGCGAGCTGTCCCAGTAAAGGACTCAAGTACGATCGCCTCGGCACTGGATCTCCCCGCGGCCGCATCCGTCCGTGGCTTGATGGGGTGCCCCCGACGCTGCCAACGTGATCGACCCACTATCGGACGGTCGATACGGAGTATCAGGCCAGTTGCCGCCAGCCTCACTCGGGAGTTCAGTCGAACAGCGTCTCGGCCGTCGTGGTATCGACCAGTGTGGCGTAGTCATCCTCGCAGAGACCGTCGCGAACGTCGGCAGTGGGAACGCATTCCGCAGTGATCCTGTGGCTGGGCGTCTCGGCACTTGTATCGGGTATGGAATACCCAGACGCGCTCGTGGCCGTCAAAATTCGCTTCAATGGCCCGATAACGAGGGTGACCGAGTCCGAGACGTGGATGTACGTGAACAGTGTATTGCGCTGAGTGTGAAATTCCCCGGCGTCCTCGAGTCCGGCTATAGTAGCCACTGAAAGTCATTGCATACCTAATCGCATGACAACTGTGCGATCAGCGTGTAAATCGTTTCAGTAGCTACTATATTTTCACCGGTTGCGGTGACTGTTTCGGCCATACCACTGTGTCATCATCAGTCCGTAAAACAGTCCAGGGCGTGTCTGGGAAGCGCTGTTCATCGATCGCCGTCACGTAGTCGACGACTGTACCGCGGCATCGCTGCTATCGGACATCGGATCTCGAACCTCGAGACGGGCCAGCACGCTGGTGCTGGTATTCCCAAAAGACAGTTCGCGGGCAGTCTCGAGCGATCGGTGTCGCTACCGGTGGTTCGCCGTCTATGGTGGGTGGAGTGCCTCTGACAGCCTACGGCTGCGCGGCCATCAATCGCGATCGCAGCCGATCTCAGGCTGGTATCTAGTATACAAAACATTAATAAACGTGTTCTGGATTTGAACCGCGATCGAGTCGACTTCCGTTGACTTGAATCGACTACTGACTCCCAGTGGCCGTAATCGTCTGACGCACGTCCGCCATCCGTCAGCAAAGTATCGAGGGAGTTATTTAGGGCGTCGTTGGCGATTGATATATGTCAAGGTCAGTTCCAATCAGTATCAGGGTTGTACAGGGGGTGGCGGCACACGAAGGCGTCGAACCGGTTGATCTCGAACCGCCGCTACACGAGGTGGTCGATACAGACGCGCTCAACATGCTGTTTCGTTCGACGGACGACTCGAACGTGAGCGTCGAGTTCACGTATCGTGGAACGCACGTCTGCATCGATGATTCGGGGAAGATCGAGATAACGGCGACGACCACGGATTCCAGCAGTTCGACTACGGCCGAATGACGCCAACTAGCCAGTCCTGACCGGGATGGTTTTGCACGCGTTATCGTGAGACACCGTATTTTCGGCCGTCATGTAGTCGGGTGTTCACTGACGGCTAGTGGCTACTGTCACTCAGTACAGCGCTTGATTCGCGCGTGGAGAGGGAAATCGAAGAGTTACCGGCCGGTCACGGATACCGCTCGGCCGACGGATACGCGGCCCGCTGTGGCAGTCACGTGTCGTTTGGTCCGTTTGGGACCGCTCGAGAACCAGCGATGGATTCTCAGCGGGGCTCCACTTCGCTGTCGGTGACCGAATATGGGTACGAGTCACCCGTCTACGGTAACGAACGGTGTCGCAGGCGTAAACATGTGATCGTCGATGTACCCCCAGTCGTCGAACTCGTTGAAGAGGCCGCCTGCGGAAAACCCGTAGTAGTCGGGCGGTGAATTGTAGTTCATCACGCTCGTGTAGCTGGCGAAGCTGTACTGGTCGGTGTCGATTCCCTCGAAGTTGGTATTCGAGAGGCCGAGCGAGTGGCCCAGTTCGTGCATTACGGTTGACCCCGTCTCGTCGCGACCCGACTGTGCTTCGACCATCATCGTGCCGAGCCCGGCTTTGCCGACGACGTTTCCGGTACTTTGCTCGCCGTCGATGGCTTCGACGATAACCAGATAGTGATACCCCGTTCCGTCCCGATCGAAATAGCGGGAGCGGTACCCGTTCAAATCGCCGGTATCGGTCGACGACTCCCGCGGGATCGTCTCGTTGAAGCGCATGTGGAGGTCGCCACCGGTCGATCCGTCGGGATTGTCAAGCGGGGCCGCGTCGAATTCGGCGACGATCCGCTCGGCTTCGCTTCGCTCGAGTTCGACTCCCTCCATGGTATCGATTTCGACGTAGATATCCGTCCTGAGCGAGTCGGCATCGGGATACAGATCCTGCCGGTGGATCTCCACGCCATCCGGGAGCCCGTCGTCGTCGGTGTCTGACTCCGTCGGATCGGTTCCGTGCTCGTGGACTTCCAGACCATCGTCGAGACTGTCACCGTCCGTATCGGACACGTTCGGGTCACTCTCGTACTCGTGGACTTCCGGACCGTCATCGAGGCCGTCTCCGTCTGTGTCCGCCTCGAGCGGGTCCGTTCCGTACTCCTCGAGTTCCTCGAAATCCGAGAGTTCGTCGTCGTCCAAGTCCGAGACGGTCGGATCAGTGTCGGACTCGAACACTTCCTCGTCGTCCGCGAGTCCATCGCCGTCCGTGTCTGTCTCGTTCGGATCGGTGTCGTACTCGCGTACTTCCGTGCCGTCGTCGAGACCGTCACCGTCCGTATCCGCCTCGAGCGGGTCCGTTCCGTGATCGCGGACCTCCTCGCCGTCCGCGAGCCCGTCACCATCGGTATCGGCGACGGTCGGGTCGGTTCCGAATCGCGGTTCTATACCGTCGTCGAGTCCGTCACCGTCCGTATCGGGGTCGAAGACCGCGGTCCCGTCGCGAAGTTCGACCACTGGCGAGACACCGTCCCCGTCAGGATCGACGACCGTCGTTCCTCCGATGATCCCCACTGTGAGGAGCCCGACGACGAGAACGAGGACGGGGATACCGAGGACCCGCGACGATAGCATTTCCTGAATGTCAGGAACGACGGAATAACTGTATTGTGGTCATCAGTAGATGTCGACTGACACGTCCGCGAGAGTGCACGGAGCAATTAGGTGCCGATTCGGCCGTCGACCGCGGGCTTCACTTTCACCCCGCTGTCCAAACCCTCTTACACACCGGCCCCCGAAACGACGATAATGGACGGGAACGAGTGCCTCGAGTTGCCGGTCGGCGACGACTCCCTCCCCTTTGATCCGGCCGACGCGACGATCGAGGACGGCGACGTGTTCGAGTTGCTCGAGCCAGCGGTACAGGAGTGGTGGCTCGAGGAGTTCGGCGAGTTCGTTCCCGAGAACGACGGCTTCTTCACGCCGCCACAGCGTGGTGCGATCCCGAAGATCCACGACGGGACGAACACGCTGGTCTGTGCACCGACGGGGTCCGGAAAGACGATGTCGTCGTTCCTCTCGATCATCAATTCGCTGTACGAACGGGCTCGCGACTCGGACGACATCGACGGACAGCGCCCGTCTGCTCAAGAGACGGAATCTCCCGGCGGTCTCGAGAACTCGGTCTACTGTCTCTACGTCTCGCCGCTCAAGTCCCTCGCGAACGACATTCACCGCAATCTCGAGGTGCCACTCGAGGGGATCGAAGACATCGTCGCCGAACGCGACGGCGAGGAGTCAACGGGCGAGATTCGCCACGCGATCCGCCACGGTGACACCTCCTCGAGCGACCGCCAGCAGATGCTCGAGGAGACGCCCCACATTCTCAATACGACGCCCGAGACTCTCGCGATCCTGCTAAACTCGCCAAAGTTTCGCGAGAAGCTCCGTACCGTCGAGTACGTCATCGTCGACGAGATTCACTCACTTGCGGCGGGCAAGCGGGGCACCCACCTCTCGGTCAGCCTCGAGCGACTCGAGGCGATGGCCGAGGGGGACATCACACGAATCGGCTGTTCAGCGACGATCGAACCCCTCTCCCAGGTGGCGGAGTTCCTCGTGGGTCGTGCGGAACCGGGCGGTGACCCCCGCGACTACGAGATCGTCGACGCCCGCTTCGCCCGCGAGTTCGACATGGAACTCGAGTGTCCGACCGACGACCTGATCAACACGCCTCGCGAGGTCGTCCAGGACCGATTCTACCGGATGCTCCACGACCACATTCAGGACCATACGAACACGCTGGTGTTCACGAACACGCGCTCCGGGGCCGAGCGAGTCCTCCACAATCTCCGGGAACGCTTCGACGCCTACAACGAGGAAAACTCCGGCTGTCACCACGGCAGCCTCTCGAAGGACGTCCGTCAGGACATCGAAGGGCGGCTGAAAGCCGGCGACCTCGACGTGGTCACCACCTCGACGAGCCTCGAGTTGGGCATCGACATGCCCCACATCGACCTGGTCGTTCAGGTCGGCTCGCCAAAGTCCGTCGCGTCCCTGCTCCAGCGGATCGGCCGTGCGGGCCACCGCGTCGGCCAGACTGTCACCGGGCGCGTGATCGCTCTCGACCGGGACGAGCTCCTCGAGTGTGCAGTCATGCTCACAAAGGCCACGGAGGGGTTCGTCGACTCGGTGTCGATCCCGGAGAACGCCCAGGATGTGGCCGCCCAGCACGTCTACGGGATGGCGATTGCCGAAATCCGGCCCGAAGCCGAACTGACGGAGACCCTCCGTCGAGCCTACCCCTATCGGAACTACAGCGAGAACGAGTACGAGTCGCTCATGCGGTATCTCACTGCCGAGTACTCTGGGTTAGAGGAGAAAAACGTCTACGCGAAGGTCTGGCGCGACGAGAACGACCCGCCCGACGGAGAGCACCACCACGAGACGTTCCCTGTCGGCGAACTGCTGATCGGGAAACGAGGTCGACTCGCGCGGGTCATCTACATGACCAACATTGGGACGATTCCGGACTCCTTTACGTGTGACGTCTCCACGCGTGCGGGCGACGAGTGGGTCGGCCAGTTGGACGAATCCTATCTCGACACCTTAGAGAAGGGCGACGTCTTTGTCCTCGGGGGCGATCACTTCGAGTACTGTTACCGGCGGGGCTCGAAGGTCTACGTCGACCGCACGAGCGCCCGGCCGACCGTCCCGTCGTGGTACTCCGAGCGGCTGCCGCTCTCGTACGACCTAGGCCGCGAGATCCTCGCGTTTCAGGGGGAACTCCTCGCACGCTACGAGGCCGGCGGGCCGCCGCGGGTCCGCGCGTGGCTCCGAGAGTTCCCGCTCGACGATAACAGCGTGCGGGCCATCGCCCGCCTGTTCGACCACCAGTGTCGGTACGCCGGCACGGAAAGCGTGAGCACGCCCGACCGCCTCGCCATCGAGGTCGTCCGGGATCGTGAGGAGTACGAACGTCACTATTACGTCCACTCGGCGTACGGCCGCAAGGTCAACGACGGCCTCTCGCGGCTGCTGGCCTACCGCTGTGCACAGGAAGCGACTGCGAACGTCCGCGTCGCCGTCGCGGACAACGGCTTCGTCCTCTCGATGCCGCTGAACCGGAAAGTCGACATCGACGGGATCATCGCCGACCTCGAGGCCGAGCAGGTACGCGATGACCTCCGGGCGTCGCTCTCCGAAACGGACCTGCTCCAGCGATACTTCCGGATCAACGCAACCCGCTCGCTGATGATTCTCAAACGCTACAAGGGCTACGAGAAGTCCGCGAGCGAACAGCAGGTCTCGAGCGAGATGCTGCTGGGCTTCGCGGATGATCTCGAGGAGTTCGCGGTGATCGAGGAGACCTACCGCGAAATTCTCGAGGACAAACTGAACGTCGACGAGATCGAGGACATCGTCGGCGCGATCGATGCCGGGGAGCTTACTGTCTCGCGGCAGCTACTCGATTCACCGACGCCGCGGGCTTTCGGCCTTGCGACGCTGTCGGCCAGCGACGTCGTCCTCGCGGAAGACGAGAGCGCGGCTCTCCAATCGTTCCACGAGCGCGTGCTCGACGAGATCGGCGATGAGTCGCTGGCAGGGTTGACAGCGACTTCGGAAGACGAATAGTGCATCGGATCGCGGCCGGCCACCCGATTCACTCGTTGCCCGATCATCGATCGGCCGTTACGGTCGCGTCATACTAGTTATAAATCTATCAGATGCGATGGTTAACATCGGTAGCCCTCTCCCAAACTGACTTTATGTTGGAAAGTGAAATAGCGGTGTGTGATCAATGGTGATTCGAGAAATATTCACGCGGACCATCCGTCATCGCACGTTCCGACAGCACATCGACGTGACCCGTCGAAAGACGGGTATCGGTGCGACCGAGGGAGCTAAATGAGCGACGACGAGACTTGGAGCGAGCAACAGTCGACGACGACGGTATCGGTCGACGGCCATGATCTCGAGGTCGCTTATCACGAGGACGGCCCTGAAGAAAGCGAAGAGCCGCCGGTCGTCTTCGTCCACGGCATTCCGACCTGGTCGTTCCTCTGGCGTGACATCGTCCCGGCGGTCGCCGACGACCGTCGGACGATCGCCCCTGATATGGTCGGCTACGGCAACTCCGCGATGAGTGACGATTTCAACCGCTCGATCCGCGTCCAGGAGGAGGCCCTCGAAGCCCTGCTCGACGACCTCGACATCGAGGAAATCGCGCTCGTCGCCCACGACATCGGCGGCGGCGTTGCGCTGCGCTTTGCCGCACATCACCCTGATGTGGTCGACCAACTCATCCTCTCAAACGCCGTCTGTTATGACTCTTGGCCGGTCGAGTTCGTCTCGAATTTGGGACTGCCATCGACAGCCAAATTGGCGCGCGAGGAACTCGAGGGACGGCTCGAGTCGGCGTTCGTTGAGGGTGCCTACGGCGAGGCCGACCCCGAGTTCGTCGCGGGCATGAAAGCGCCGTGGTTGACCGACGAGGGCCACGTCTCGCTCGTTCGTAACGCCGTCTCGACGAACACGAACCACACGACCGAGATCGACTACGGCGCGATCACTGCCGAGACGCTGCTGTTGTGGGGCGAAGACGACGTGATGCAGCCCTACGACTACGCCGAGCAACTGGCTACGGACATCTCGGACGCCGAACTCGCGCCGCTGTCGGAGGCCTATCACTGGGTTCCCGAGGACCGGTCGGAGGCGTATGCTGACCGCCTTTGTGAGTTCCTTGCCGGAGCGCAAGCGTAACATCATGTCGGATATGAGTATCACGATAGTATGAGCGACGAATCACCGGACTGGGAGTTCAAGGATCGCGACATCGCGATCCTCAGCGAGCTATCGAACGATCCGCAGTTGTCATCGCGGGAGCTCACGCAGGTCCTCGAGTCCGAGTACGGGATCGACGTCTCCCACGTCACCGTCAGCGAGTCGATTCGGCGGATGCGCGACGAGGGTGTCTTCCGCGAGGCGATCATTCCGAACGAGGAGTATTACATCTTCGCGCTATTCGAGTTCAAGTTCAATCCTGAACACTTCGCCGACAACTGGCGCGACGCGATGGAGCACGTCAAGGCGGACAAACACACCCTGTTTTTCTTCCTCTCGGACGGGGAGTATCAGTGGAAGACGGTGATGATGTTCCGCGACCGTCAAGAGATTTCCCAGTGGATCCACGATTGCTATCGGGACTACGGGGAAGTCATCTCGAACATTCGAAATTCGGCTGTCCACAACGTCCTCAAGTTCCAGACCGATCCGCGGATCTTCGAGGAACTCGGCGAAGAACACAACGAGCGGTGATTGCCCGCTAGGGTGTTTTATTCGACGAGGTAAGCATCTCACACGAGAGCGCGACCGCGTCGTCGGTCACGAGCCGCGTTTCGTAGCGGACGACGCCGTTCCCGACCGGATGGTCTTCCGGCTTCTTCTCGACCAGTTCGGACTCGGCGTGGACTGATGTCCCCATCGTCACGGGTTCTGTAACGCGCAACGCGTCGACGCCGTAGAACGCGACCACGTCCGGTCGCTCGTGGCGGTACTGCCAGAGCAGGCCAGAGATTACCGCGAACAGCAAGGCCCCATGTGCGATCGGCTCGCCGAAGTCGGTCGCTGCGGTGTGTTCCTCGCTCAGGTGCAGCGGGTTGAAATCGCTACTGACCCCGCGAAGTTCCGCACGTCGGCCTCGGTGATCGTCCGCGAGTGGGTGACCACTCCGTGGCCAACCTTGAGGTCGCCAAATCGGAGCGACATGATCACTTACCACCGAGTCCGTCGCGGAACAGTCGGTAGGTGGTGCGGCCGACGGCGGCTTCGCCGTCGGTACCCTTGACGGTCACGTTGGTAACGCCGGTCGAGCCGCCGGCCCGGAGCACTTCCGCTTCGGCGCGCAGGTCACCGGTTGCCGGCCGCAGGTACGAGACGTTGAGATCCGTCGTCGTCAGGTGGGCCTCGCTGGGGTCTTCAAACGTGCTCCGCAAGGCGAACGCGCTCGCGGTGTCGATCAGGGTCGCGACGATACCACCGTGGACCGGGTCCGGCCCGTCGGTACCGATGGGGTTCTCGAAGTCCTCGTTCCGTTCGATCTCGAGGACCGCTCGGCCGTCCTCGAGGTGTTTGACCTCAAGGTCGAGCCACGACAGGTAGCCGTGACGATGGACGAACGACTCCCATTCCGGCCAGCCCGACACGTCCGCCGGTCCACCGGTCATGTGTTACTCGCCCTCGAACTCGGGTTCGCGGTCCTCGGCGAACGCGGCGGTGCCTTCCAGCACGTCGTCGGTGCTCGAGAGGAGGCCAAAGCCCTGGCTCTCCATGGCGAGTGCGGCGTCCAGGCTGGCGTCCTGGCCCTCGTTCATGACCTTCTTGGCGACCTTGAGGCCGATCGGTGGACCACCGGCGAGGTCGTCGACGAACTCCGAAACGGTGTTGTCGAACTCGTCGCGCTCGACAGAGCGATTGATCAGGCCCCAGTCTTCGGCGCGGTCGGCGTCGATATGGTTGCCGCGGAAGACCAGTTCCTTCGCACGGGTCTCGCCGAGGATTCGAGTGAGTCGCTGGGTCCCGCCACCACCAGGGATCAGGCCGAGGCCGATTTCGGGCGCACCAAAGGAGGAGCGCTCGGTGGCGATCCGCAGGTCACAGGCCAGCGCAAGTTCGAGGCCGCCGCCGAGACAGAAGCCGTCGATCTTCGCGAGGACGGGTCGCGGGAAGTCGTTAACCGTCTCGAAGGCGGGCGTGACGTCCATCAGATCGGTCGGATCCGCGTCGCTGAACCCGGAGATATCCGCGCCGGCGCTGAACGCGCGGTCGCCGCTCCCTTCGATCGTTGCACACCGAACCTCGTCGGTATCGACCGAGTCGAACAGATCGTCGATCTCGCCGAGCAGGTCCGCCGAGAGCGCGTTCATCCGGGACGGCCGGTCGAGTTCGACCTGTAGGAGGCCATCCTCGAGGTCGTAGTTCAGGTCGTGGTAGGGACCGAGCTCGTCGTCGCCGTAGTCGTAGAAGCCAGCGCCGGCGTCCTCACCGGTCTCGCCCGCTTCGACGAGTTGCTCGAGGTACGGATGTGGCTCGAAGCGCTCGGAACCGGTCTCCTCACAGAGCGTCTCGAGTTTCTCGAGGACAGTATCGAGACCGATCTTATCGGCGCGTCGGCAGATACCCTCGGGGAAGCCCAGTCCGAGCTGGACGCCGGTGTCGACCTCCTCGGGTGTGGCGACGTCCTCGCCGACGAGGAAGGCCGCGCGGTTGATCATGCGGGCCTCGACGCGGAGCCAGTCGAAGTCGCTGGCGTCTTCGGGCTCGTAGTCAGCCCCATCGCCGTCCTCGTAGTCGTAGAAGCCCTTTCCGGTCTTCTGGCCGAGTTCTTCGGCCTCGACCTTCTCTTCCGTGATCGGCGGGATCGGACTGCCGCCCTCCTTGCGGACGTGGTAGCCGACATCGATGCCGGTGAGGTCGGCGAGTTCGAACGGCCCCATCGGGTAGTCGCGTTCGTGGGCCATCGTGGCGTCGGCCTCACGGATCGTCGCCTCGCCCTCCGAGACCATGAACGCGGGTTCGCCGCCGAACGGCCCGACGATGGTGTTGACGACGAAGCCGCGGACGTCCTTGCGGACGTAGATCGGCGTCTTGCCGATCGACTCGACCCACTCGTAGCCCGCTTCAGCCGCCTCGTCGCTGGTGTCCTCACCGTAGATGACCTCGACGAGGTCCATCTTGACCGGCGGGTTGAAGAAGTGCAGTCCCAGCACGCGCTCGGGCGTATCGACGGCCTCCGCGATGTCCGAGATCGGCAGGCTCGAGGTGTTTGTCGCCAGCAGCGTGTCGCCACTGGTGTACTCCTCGAGATCGCTGAAGATGTCGTGTTTCAGGTCCAGATCCTCAGGTGCGGCCTCGATGACGAGATCAGCGTCGGAAACGGCCGTCTCGAGATCCGTCGTCGTGTCGATCCGCGAGAGGACCTCGTCGGCCGACTCGTCGATCATCTCCTTTTCCTCGAGTTTCTGTAGACTCCATTCGATCGACTCGTAGCCGTCCTCGACGAACTCGTCTTTGATGTCACGCATCGTGACGTCGTAGCCGGCCATGGCCGTTACTTCAGTAATCCCGTGTCCCATGTTCCCCGCGCCGAGTACCGTAACGCGGTCAATGCTTTCGAGTGTCATGGTCGTGTTGTCTATCGGAGCCGTCTTAATACCACCGACCAAGATTAGCAATGTTAAGCCCGTTGTTCGGCGTTGTACAGCACGTACACCGATTCGAGTTTGAAATGAACGTCGGTAATAGTAACTCAATTTTCTCACTGCGAAAGCGACCGATCGCCGGTTCACCCGGTGTGTTCGTCTCATTTCGCGAACGCCTCGGTGTGCGAGTGCTCGAGTCGGTCTCGTCGCGGTTCTCGGCGACCAATACGGAGGGCTGGTTCCCGTGTCGGTCAACGAACGGCCAGTTCCGTCCGTTTCGGGGTCAAATCAGCCGGCAAGCAATATCAAGGTGCCAATGACTACCATTCCGGTTCCGGATATCCGGATGAGTGTCACTTTCCAGCCCGCGGGCTCGACTTCCGACAACGACCGCTAGCTTCCGGTCGCATCCAATTTGTGTTATGTGTTTCCAATATGAGACAGGAATCGATACGAAACCAGGCCAGCCTGCCGAGCCGACGGCTCTGAACCCGCCGCTAACGGGTCCGATCGGTTGTCAATCAGACACTGGAAGCCGGGTGGCGGTACGTCGCCCGACTACAGCGGTTCGTCGCCCTCGATGATCCGTTTCGCTCGCGCGGCCAGCGCCGGCACGCGGTCTTCCATCTTCGGGTACATCGGGTCGTCGCTGTTGCCCTCGAGGTAGCGGCGGAAGAACATCTCGCCGAGGCCGGCGAGTTTGTAGACCGCGAGCGCACGGTAGAACCGCTCGTGTTCGAACTCGTAACCGGTTCGATCTTCCCAGCGGTCGACCAGTTCGCGGCGGGTCGGGTACCCCTCTTCTTCCATAAAGCGGGTGACCAGTTCTGGGATTTCCGGTTCAGGATCCTTCGAATCGCGCCAGTAGGAGAGCATCCAGCCCAAATCTGCGCGCGGATCGCCCAGCGTGGCCATCTCCCAGTCGAAGACGCCGATGAGTTCCGGCGGCGTTCCGGGGCCAAACATGACGTTGTCGAGCTTGTAGTCGCCGTGAACGAGCGTATGAGGGTGCTCCTCAGGGACGTTGTCGCGGAGCCAATCGCCGACCTCGTGGAGGACCGGAATCTCTCGCTCGTCCTCAGTGACCTCGAACGCCCACGAGAGCTGTTTCCCCCAGCGGTCGACCTGCCGTTGCGTGTACCCTTCGGGACGACCGAACTCGCCGAGCCCGATTTCCTCGTACTCGAGGTCATGAATCGTCGCCAGCGTGTCGACGAGTTCCTCGCCGATCCGGCGGCGGTGCTCGGGTGCGGCGAATCGCTCAGGTTCGCCCTCGCGCAGGACGTCACCCTCGAGTTGCTCCATCACGTAGAAGTCGCTACCGATGATGTCGTGGTCCTCGCAGGCGAGCACCGGATTCGGGACCGGAACGTCGGTGTCGGACACCGCGTTCGTCACGCGGTACTCGCGGAGGACGTCGTGTGCTGTGTCGGCCGTTTCGCCCGGTGGCGGCCGCCGGATGACGAGTTCGCGGTCGCCCCAAGTGACGAACAGCGTCTCGTTCGAGTGTCCCTCCTGATGGCGGGCGATGTCGTAGTCGTCGACCGCGCCGAGATGTGCTTCCAGATATGCGACCAGCGCGTCCTCGTCGACGAGACGCTCGTAGTAGTTCTCGCTCATGGAACTCTGGAGAGTGCATCGCCCGACGGGGCGATCGATACGGTGTCTGCCGTTAGGTCACGGTTCTCGCTCGACATGGTATACGGTACCATAACCGCGCTGCCTAACGAAAATAGTTACGCTGTCTTTCTTATTTTACAATGTTCACTTCCGTTAGCATAGGGACCGGTCCGGCCCTGATCGAATCATTCTCCCGGTCAGTCCAGCCTTCCCGTGTTCAATCGACGATCTCGAGGACCCCTTCGGGCGACTCGACCCGATACGAGACCGCCGGGCCATCCTCGGCCCCGAACGCAACGCCGTGCATCCCTACGTCGACGGCCCCCTTCACGTCGTGGGCGTAGCGGTCGCCGATCATGAGCGAGTGCTCGGGGCTCACATCGGCCTTCTCGAGCGCCGTCTCGAACATGGCCGGATCGGGCTTCGTCCGGCCGACTTCCTCGGAGGTCGTGATCGAATCGAAGTACTGGCGGACACCGAAGTGCTCGAGCATCGCTCGACCCTCCGCGTCGTCGACGTCGCTGATGACGCCGACGTGGAGGCCCCGGTCGGCGAGGCGTTCGATCGTTTCGGGGGCTCCGGGAATCGGCTCGATCGACGATCGGACGACTTCGTCGAATCGTGGCTCCCATTCCGCCCGCGGGATCTCCTCGCCGACGATGGCCTCGACGCCGAGGTGATACCCGTCGCGGGCGGATCGGAACTCGGTGCCGTCGCGCTCGCGGAAGTAATCCCCGATGGTCGTCCGCCACGTGTCGATAGCCGCTTCGACCGTCGTATCGACCTCGTGACGGTCGCATAACTCCGCGACGAACTCGGCGTGAGCGCCCTGAACCGAGTCCAGTGCGAGGATAACGCCGCCGATGTCCCAGAAGATGGCTTCCCACTCGGTATTGCCATCGTCGTCTCTTCGGTTATCGGCTCCCGGCCCCTCACTCATCGGTCAGACCTCCGAATCGTCGGTCGATCGACCGCGAGCATCATGCCGTCCCCGTTCTTGATTCGCTGCTCCGAGTCGGAGTCGCGTGTCGTTCCTATCATGACATCCTGATTTTCCTGTAGCGGCGACCGCCCCGCCGTCGTGTTCTCGTCTGTGCTATTGATTGCCATTGTCTTAACGGTACGGTATCTATGCCCATCTTTATTAACAGTTGCTGCAAATAGGATACTGATGCTAACAATGGTAATGAATCAGTCACAGGTTGCAGTCACCGGTGATCGCGTATGAGTACCGACCAGTTCAGCGTCGACGGTGAGACGGCCATCGTTACAGGGTCCTCGAGCGGGATCGGGAAGTCGATTGCGGAGCGATTCGCCGACGACGGCGTTGACGTCGTCGTCTGCTCACGCGAGCAGGACAACGTTGATCCGGTCGCCGAGGCGATCAACGAGAGCGACAGCCCGGGGCGGGCGCTGCCCGTCGAGTGTGACGTGACCGACCGCGAGGCCGTCGAGGCGCTCGTCGAGGCCACCGTCGAGGAGTTCGGCGGGCTCGATGTGCTGGTGAATAACGCCGGGGCATCGTTCATGGCCGACTTCGACGATATCTCGCCAAACGGCTGGAAGACGATCATGGACATCAACGTCAACGGCACCTATCACTGCACCCACGCCGCCGCGGAACACCTGAAGGACGGCGGCGGCTCAGTGATCAATCTAGCCAGCGTGGCCGGCCAGCGCGGCTCGCCGCTGATGAGTCCCTATGGTGCGGCTAAGGCCGCCGTCATCAACCTCACGACGACGCTGTCCTACGAGTGGGCCGATGACGATGTCCGCGTCAACTGCATCGCCCCCGGCTTCGTCGCCACGCCGGGCGTCGAGAGCCAGATGGGTGTTTCCGCGGAGAACATCAACCGCGAGGCGGTCGCCCGCCGCATCGGCACCGTCGAGGAGATTGCTGACCTCACCCAGTTCCTCGCTAGTCCGGCCTCGTCGTACATCGTCGGGGAGACGATTACGGCGCAGGGCGTCCCGCAGATCAGCGAAGAGCGCGACGTGTAGACTCACGCGTCTCCGTTCGGGCGGCTCGATTCGCAAATTGATGCCCGAACGGTATCGGACGGTTCCCCTCTATTGTCCGACAGTTTCAGTTCTGATCCGCGTTCCGAGAGACAGTTTCACGGACAATAGCCACTCGGTAGCTCAGTCTCTCGATCACTGCTACCGAACGAACTGCTACCGAACGGGCGGCTTCCCCGGAGGACAGCACTAGTAGCAGTGGAACTGATACTGATGTGTCCGGTTTGATCGATTTCTGTGATAGTCCGTGCATAACGATTATCTAACTATATTTAATTCAGGCAAATCCGGTGGCAGGGTGCAAACGGTGACTCCCCTTATTCGGGTGGTACACAGTTTGATGAGTCGTATGAGAGAACGACACGAGAGAGGGGAAATGCCTCTCCCGGATGGTTGTCGGCTGATCCGCGTGCACATCTCTCGGTCCTGTACACGCAAGCCAGTGGCAGATCAGTCATCTCGCTGGAGGCGTACCTGGATTGGAGAACTGCTCAACGGCGTCGACAACCACATGGAGACCGGATTTGACTCGACTGATGGCTGATCGTTTCTATAGTATCGACGCAACGCGAATAATTGCGATACTGTTTGTCGTCGTCATCCACACGAATCCCTTCGAGGGGTTGGGATGTACGGCAATATGGCAAATTTTGTGCTGGAAACTACCGCACGATTCGCAGTTCCGTTCTTCTTCATGGCGTCCGGGTATTTTTTTGCCCTCAAAACCACTCGTGGTGATCCGACGGACTATCTCATCAAACGAGTGACCAGTATCACGTCGCTCTACGCGTTCGGACTCGTCCTTTCCGCCCCAGTTTTCCTTGCGGGAACGATCGTCCGGGCGAGTGCCGAAAATCGAGCTATTACGAGCAGCGTTGTTCTCAAAGTAGCCGAATTCGTTTCGCCGATTGAATTGCTTTACTACGGAACATCCGTTTCCGAGATCCTGTGGTTTCTTCCGGCACTCATTTTTTCATATGTGTTAATTTATCTCTGTATCGCGTCTACGATGAGTGCGTATCTACTGCCAATTTCACTTGGATTCCATCTCGTCGGACTCTTGGGGTCTGGCTATACGATGTTCGTCGATATTCCGTTCGAGATCAGAAGCGCGCTGTTCTTTGGCTTCTTTTACACGAGCCTCGGCTACTACATCTACTCGCACGAGTGGCAGCCGGCTCCCGAGCGAAGCACGCTATATCTCGGAACAACCATCCTCTTCGGCGTTCTCCATATTGGAGAACGATACGTACTGGGATACGCCATAACGGACCAGACCGTGAGTCAGGGAATCTATGCACCGAGTTATACGATAGCCACTGCTCTGGTCACGCTCTCATTGTTCGTCTTCCTCCTCTCACGGCCGAATCTCGGAAGGGACACTGCGTTACCGGTATGGGGAAAGAAATACGCCGTCGGTATTTACGTCACACATCCCCCAGTGTTATTCATTCTGGAAAAGGCGGGTGAGTCTCTCAGTCTCTTTGGACATGAGATACAAAACACGATTCTCTGGCATCTCGTTTTGACACCTGCAACCTTCGCTGGTGCCCTGCTCGTCTATCTCTCAGTCCGCAACCTAAGAGCCATTGAGATCGATGGATTCTCCCTCCCACGATCACGCCAGATTCGAAACAAATAGCAGTGTGCGTACTTGCCACAGCGAGCAGCTGCCCTCAAGACTTCCAACCCTCTTGTCGCTCGAGCCACCCGGTAAACGATAGTCCTCCCGCCGCCGGTTCCCGTACACCCAAAAGGGTGCGTTCCGTCTGTGTCTGATGATGACTGACAGAGATGTCCACCTGCCGGTGGCCGCACAGCCGACGATCGACTCAATCGTCGACTACGCTCAGACCGCCGAGGACGGCGGCTACGACTGCGCCTGGCTCCCTGAGACGTGGGGCCGCGACGGCGTGACCGTGCTATCGGCGATGGCCGAACGCACCGAGTCGATCGATATCGGCTCGAGCATCCTCAACACCTACTCGCGGTCGCCGGCCGTGCTGGGACAGACGGCGGCGACGCTGCAGGAACTCTCCGACGGCCGCTTCCGGCTGGGACTCGGCCCGAGCGGCCCCGTCGTGATCGAGAACTGGCACGGTGTGGAGTACGGCAACCCGCTCAGGCGGACCCGCGAGACGGTCGAAATCGTCCGGCAGGTGCTTTCGGGCGAGACTGTCGACTACGACGGCGACGATTTCGACCTCGCCGGGTTCCGACTGCGCTGTGACCCGCCGGAGACGACGCCGCCGATCGAGGTCACCGGAATGGGCCCGAAAGCGGTCGAACTCGCAGGCCGCTTCGCCGACGGCTGGCACGGCATCATGCTTACCCCCGACGGAACGAGAGACCGGCTCGCGGACATCGAACGCGGTGCCGAACTCGGCGACCGAGATCCCGACGAGGTCCAGGTCACCGCCGGCGTCACCTGCTGTGCGCTGGACGACCCCGACGAAGCCCGCAGACTCACCCGCCAGCACATCGGCTTCTACATTGGCGGCATGGGCACGTTCTACCGCGACGCCCTCGAGCGACAGGGCTACGACGAGGCCACCGAAATCCACGACGCCTGGCAGGAGGGCGACCGCGAACGCGCCCTCGAACTAGTCGACGAGACCATCCTCGACGATCTCTGTGCGGCCGGTGATCCCGAAACCGCTCGCGAGAAACTCGAGGCGTACGAGGCCGTTGACGACCTTGACGCCATCGCGGTCAGCTTCCCGCGGGGCGCGAGCGAAGACCAGGTCCGGCAGACGATGGACGCGGTCGCGCCCGGTAACTGAGCGAGTCTCGAGATCGACGCTGTTTCTTCGTCACTGTAATTTCCGCTGTGACAGCAGCCCCGTCAAACAACATTCGGGCGGGACTGAAAGGGGCGACACCGCTCACGGTTCGAGACGACGTAAGCACGGCAGGCGAGCGAAGCGAGCCGAGGAGCACAGCGAGTCGCAGCCCGTGAGCGGTGTCGGGGCTTTCAGAGTAGTGCTGTAACAGTAGTTGATAATATGTCTTATTTATTCATAAGTTGGGAGAAACTAAAATGCCGGATTTGGTAACTACAGATGTAAACTTAGCAGTTTACGTCCGTACTATACGAAAACCAGACTTCCGGTCGGCTTCCCTCAATGCCGAGTGAAACGGAAATAGAAGTGGAACCATCAGCAGACCGGGGTAAATACCATTCTTTCCACTCTTGCCCGTCTATTCTCACTTGAAGAGTGAATTCACCTTCACTTACGGGGATGTCAGAGTTGTCAACAGTTATTCTATTACTCGATCCATCCGAAGAACGAATATTGTACGTTTCTTCGTAGATGGTCTCTTCCCTTTCAGAAAGGCGTAACTGTAACGAGTTAATGTCGGAAGTGATGGCAATATCTATTTGACAAAGACGAACTGTGTCTTTAAACCAGTCGAGACACCCGCTACTCAGAAAGAGAACACCACTTCCTCCTAATTGAAGAGCCCTACGACGATTCATATTGGTGATATGAAGTTGTCGCATAAACACATTATCATATATTGCCTCATTCCCCATACCCCTCTATTGAGAGCGAGTTTCACGACCAGTTTCGAATAAAGAAATCGTGCTACTATCTACTGGGAAGTAGCTTCTCGGTTTCCGCCGAGAAACGAATTCTTCGACAGCTACAAACCGCGCATCGTCCCAGTTCGAGGTATGCCCGGCAAGGTGAGTCCGGACGACCTGCTGACCCACGTCTTCGAGCGGACAGGAGCGGCCGAGACCGACGAGACGGTAGTACAGGGCCCTGCGGACGGCGAGGACGCCGCTGCGATCGACTGGCCCGACGGCGAGGGTACGCTCGTGGTCAGCTCCGATCCGATCTCGCTGGCCGCCAAAGGGGTTGGCGAACTCGGCGTCTACGTTGCTTCGAACGACGTCGCCGTCTCGGGGGCGGACCCGCGCTGGCTGACGGCCGTCGTGTTGCTCCCCACCGGAGCCGATGAGAGCGTTCTCGAGCAAATCTCTCACGACCTGGACGCGGCCGCCCGCGAGGTTGGTGCGTCGATCGTTGGCGGCCACTCGGAGTACGTCGATCAGCTCGAGCGGCCGCTGCTCTCGCTGACGGCCATGGGAGCAACGAATCGGTTCGTCCCGACCGGCGGCGCAGAACCCGGCGATGCCGTGATCCTCACCAAAGCGGCGGGGCTCGAGGGCTCGGCCATCCTCGCGGCCGACTTCGGCAACGAACTCGACATCGACCCCGAAATCCGCGAGCGCGCTGAGGGGTTTCTCGCGGAGATCAGTGTCGTTCCCGACGCCCGGCTTGTCCGCGACTATGCGACGGCGATGCACGATCCCACGGAGGGCGGCGTCGCAGCCGGCCTGCTCGAGGTGGCTCGCGCCTCGAACGTCCGACTCGAGGTGGACCGCGACACTGTCCCAATCCGCGAGGAGACCGCGACGCTGTGCGAGGCAGCCGGCGTCGATCCGCTGCGGATTTTCGGTTCCGGCGCGCTGCTTGCGACCGTCCCCGACGACGCGGTCGCTGAGTGTCTCGTGGCGCTCGAGGACGTGGGGATCGAGGCTGCCGAAATCGGGATCGTTCGAGACCTCGATGGTGGCGACCCCGAACTCCGCTTGGACGGCGAGTCGATCACCGAGCCAATCGAGGACGATCTCTATCCGCTCTGGGAATCGGCCGACGCGGGCGACTGATCCGCCGGTCCGCCGCCGTCAGTCAACGCGCCGATCGTCGCCTCGAACAGGACGGTCTCGATGTCGATGGCGACGTCCGCCCCGGTTCGCTCGAGCGACTCGGGTTCTCCCCCGCCCGTGACAGCCACGAGTCTGGCGTCCGTCCGCGACCGCACGGCGTCGATCACTGCGGCCGAATCGATCGGGCCGGCGGGGTTGACGAGGACCGCATCACACGTCTCGACGCCGGCCGCCTCGAGCGTTTCGCCGGCCGACGGCTCTCCGACGATCGCGTCGACGCCGTCCGAAAGCCGAGGTGGCTCCCCGGTCGTCACTACCGTGACCGACGTGCGGGACGCGAGAGCGTCGACCACCGGTGTGATCGTCTCGTTGTACCCGAAAACGACGATTTCCGCGCCCCGCCCCGATCCGCGATCGGCCGCGGCAGCGTCGGAATCGAGACGCGCCGTCGCCCGGCGACCGGTTCGTGCGAGGTGCGTCTCGAGCGCGGGTTCGAACAGGCTGCCGACCGTAGCGGCCAGGGTGGCCGGCCCGAGGACGACCAGCGAGATAGCGAACAGACGCGCCGTTTCGGTGGTCGCGTGGACATCGCCGTAGCCGACCGTGCTCGCGGTCACGGCGGTAAAGTAGACCGCATCGACGACAGTCACGACCCCGTCGAACTCCGTTCTGAGCGCGTACGCGCCGGCGGTCCCGTAACAGGCCACGCCAACGATAGACAGGAGCGCACCGATCTGGGTCGCGTCGAGCGAACTCGAGCGCGTGAAGCGTCCGCTCGTCGTCACGAGGACGGCGAGCCCGCCGATCGAGAGGGCGACCAGCGGGACGGACACCGCTCGGAACTGTACGATCCCGTGGGCTCCCGAGAGCACCACGAGGGGGACGGCGGTGACGTACGCCAGCCGGTACCCCGACGCATTCCCCAGGCGGTGACGAGCAGGGCGAAGCCGACGATCGTCCCGCTGAACTCCGCCGCCGACTGGAGGTCGCCGACCGAACCGCCGGCCTCAAGGGCCGGCCGGGTGAGGATCGCGCCGATGCCGGTCGCGATCGACGCGAGCGCGATGGCGGCGACGATCCAGACCGCGATCCGACCGCCCGGCCGACGCGGGTGAAGCCACTCGAACATAGCGATTCGACGCCGCCGACGGCGGTAAATCCCCGGCCGGGTCCGCTCTCGATGAACTGCGTGAATTCGCGTGCCCTGAACTTATCGACGAGGGTTTACTCCTGTATATATGGCGACGATCACGTACGATGCCCCCGACGGAACGGCGACGGAGGAGGTCGATGCCGACCACATCTCCGATTCGGGAAAGGTCCAGGGCGTTCGGATTCGACTCGAGGACGAGGGATTCATCCACTTGCCGTACACGCGCCTGTACTGGATCCGAATGAGCGAGGAGGAAGGGAGGGTTGACTACTCGTCGGCGTAGACGGCAATGCTGGCCGGCCGATCGACCGAGTCAGGGCGTCATCACGACCTTGACGCAGTCGTCATCCTTGTTGTTGAACGTCTCGTACATCTCCGGGCCGTCCTCGAGGCCAACCTGATGGGTGATGACGAACGAAGGATCGATCTCGCCGTCCTCGATTTTGTCCAGTAGCGGGTTTAAATAGCGCTGAACGTGAGTTTGGCCCGTCTTGATCGTCAGGGCCTTGTTCATGACCGAGCCGAAGGGGAGATTGTCCGAGCGCCCGAGGTAGACGCCCGGCACCGAGAGCGTCCCGCCCTTGCGACAGCACTTGATCGCCTGCCGGAGGACGTGGGGCCGGTCGTCCTCGAGTCTCGCCTCCTGTTTGACCTGATCGGCGAGGCCCATGACGCCCGTGCCGTGGGCCTCCGTCCCAACCGCGTCAATACATCGATCCGGGCCGCGGTTGCCGGTCATCGCCATTAGCCGGTCGTAGACGTCATCCTCCTCGAAGTGGATGATCTCCGCGTCGCCGTGGTCTCTGGCCATCTCGAGTCGTTCCGGAATCCGGTCGATGGCGATCACCCGGTCGGCACCGAGCATCCACGCGCTCTGGATCGCGAACTGCCCGACCGGGCCACAGCCCCAGACCGCGACCGTGTCGTTCTCCTCGATTTCGGCGTTTTCGGCGGCCATGTATCCTGTCGGGAAGATGTCGGAGAGGAAGAGGACCTGCTCGTCGGAAAGGTCGGACTCGATCGTGATCGGGCCGACGTCGGCGTAGGGAACTCGCAGGTACTCTGCTTGGCCGCCCGCGTAGCCGCCCAACATGTGGGAGAACCCGAGCAGGCCGGCCGGCGAGTGGCCCATCATCTTACTCGCCATCTCGGCGTTTGGGTTCGAGTTATCACAGAGCGAGTACAGGTCGTTCTGGCAGAACCAACACGAGCCACAGCTGATTGTGAAGGGGACGACGACCCTGTCGCCCTCCTCGAGGGTCTCGACCTCGTCGCCGACCTCGATCACCTCGCCCATCGGCTCGTGGCCGAGCACGTCCCCCTCCCGCATGCCGGGCATGTAGCCGTTATAGAGGTGGAGGTCGGAGCCGCAGATGGCGGTCGCCGTGACCTCGATTATCGCATCGGTCGGATTGACGATCTCGGGTTCGGGGACATCGTCGATACGAACGTCCTGTTCGCCGTGCCAGGTGAGCGCCCTCATCGGTCCGCCCCGTCGCTCTCGGTTCGTGTCGACTCAGTCGGTTCGACCGTTCTACTGCCGTCCATTGTAGAATCCTCGGGAGCAAGACACACCCAAGAACGCACTAAAGATGAGCCCTGCTTTTGCAACGGTATCTGTTGATATTTATATGGATCAGCGAACGCGATCCGATATGCGGTCCACCTCCGACTCACGTGTCGATCCTCATGACGACGCTCTCGGCTCGAGCAGCGGTCGGATCACGCTCGTCGAGACTCGAAGACGCCGATCTCGAGTCGACCCACCGCGGCCGGGACGAGGAGTATACCCGCGACGAGGACCGCGTACAGCGTCACGAGTAGCGGTTCGATCGGCGCGACTGCCGATTCGACCGTCTGGACGACGGCCACGAACGTCCCACCGAGGACGACGAGTGCGACTCCTTCGAGTCGGGACCGCAGCGCCGGCAGGGCCGGGAGTCGCCGCGAGCCGATCACCCCGCCGATCGAACCGCCGAGTCCGAGCAGCGCGTCCTCCGTGCCGCTGGCGACGACGATCGCGGGCACGGAGAGGGCGAGCGCGATCGCGAACCCGTTCGTCGGGTCGCCGCGCGAGAGTCGCTCCATGACCGCAACGAAGGCGACCCCGAGGGCTGCCCCGACGAGCACGTCACTGAGGTAGTGCACGCCCAGCGCGACCCGGGACAGCGAGACGGCGACGATCAGCGCGCCGGCAGCGGTAACCGCCCGCCAGTCTCCCAGTCGGTCGTACGCCGAGACGAGACCACCGTAGACGACGGTCGCCGCGAACGCGTGGCCGCTAGGAAAGCCGTACCCCTCACGTTCGCCCTCAAGCGCGATCAACATGGCGTCTTCCGGCGGCCGCGGCAGCCTGAAGAGTGCCTTGAGCGACAACAGGAGCGCCAGTCCGGCGACTGCGTAACTGATCACGAGCGCGCTGCGGCGGCGGTCCACACCCCAGAACAGCACGGCGAGCAGGAACATGAGCGCAGTCGTCCCGCCGAGTTCGGTCACGAAGACGATGAGATCAGCGTACTCGGCCGGGATGGCGTCTCGAACGACCGCGCTCTGTTCCTCGAGTCGCATGTCACCGGTCGTTACTCTCGGTGGAAGATAAATGTAGGGAGTAATGTGCAGTCCACGCCGGGTCAGCGACGAGCCGCGTCGCACCGGCTCATTGCCGCGCCCACTCAAGCATCCGCTCGTAAACTGGATCGGACGCTAACGCCGCCGAGTCGCCGACCAGTACCAACGCGCGCTTGGGCCGGGTTAGGGCGACGTTGATCCGACGGTAGTCCTCGAAGATCGGACCCTCGAGCGAGCCGGTCGCGGTAAATGAGACGATGATGACCTCCTGACTCGAGCCCTGGAAGCGATCGACGGTGTCGACGGCGACGTCATCGGGGACATGCTTTGAAATCTCCGAGACCTGCGCGCGGAAGGGCGCGATGACGCCGATATCAGTGCGCTCGAGGCCCGCATCCTCGTAGGTCTCAATCAGGTCCGCGATCCGCGCGGCCTCCTCGCCGTCGGTGTACTGGCTCCGGTCACCCTCGACGTCGACGAACGAGACGGGATTTTGCAGGTTCTCGGGCAGCGCGTCCCGGGAGACCCCCTCGAGGTCGTCCAGGTTCCGCGACGCGACCGCGGGCGTTGCGGGTCGAAGCTGGCCGTCGTAGAACTCGGTTGAGGCGAAGACTTGGATACGCTGGTTCATTCGGTACTGCTTGGTCAACATGACGCCGGCATCGGGGTAGAGCTCGACGAGCCGTTCGAACAGCGACTCGGTGAGGTCGTTTTCGGCGCGAACGACCGGCGGGAGCTGTTCGTGGTCACCGACGAGGACGAACCGCTCGGCCAGATTGATCGCCGCGCACGTGCCGGGTTCGGTGAGTTGGGCGGCCTCGTCGACCAGCGCGACGTCGAACTGCTGTTCCTTCATGACCCGCGAGCCGCAGGTCGAGGTCGTCGCCGCCACTACCTGCGCGTTCTGTAGTTTCGCAACGCGGTCCTCGGGCTCTCCCGCTCGCTCGAGGCGGTACGGCTCCATGTCGTCGCGGATCCCGCTCTCCGAACCGACGCGGACGACGCGATCTTCGTCAATGACATCGTCGAGTTGCTCGAGCAGGGCCTCTAAGGCATTGTCCACTGCTCGATTCGTGAAGGCCGACAGCAGGACGCGCTCGCCGCGTTCGACCATTGCGCGGATGGCCCGAGCGATGGTGTAGGTCTTCCCAGTGCCCGGCGGCCCGTGGATCAGCGCGCAGTCCTCCGCACCGACGGTTTTCGTCACGGCCTCGTTCTGTTTCTCGTTATTGCCGATGAATTCCTCGCCGATCGCCGCGAATTCGGGCTCCGCGCGGCCGAATAGGATGTCCTTGCGCCGCTCGTTGCCTTTCAGGAGCGCGTCGTGCATCGCGACGAGCAGCCGGTCGGTTGTTAGTTCGGAGGGATAGACATCCAGCCGCGTGACTTCGACCGGTTCGTCAGCCGTGATCACGACTTCGTCGTCGAGTCGTTCGATTCGCGCCAGCTCCGAATCGCCCCGAACCGGGTCCCCGTCGCTGGCCAGTACCAGATCTCCCTCACGGAGCTTCGAATTTGCGCCGCCGGGCCGCTCGGCCCGCAGTTCCCAGCGGCCGCCCTCGAGCGGTCGCTTCTCGAGGAACTCGAGGTTGATCAGCGCGCGGTCGTCGTCGGCCCGCTCCTCGGCCGTCTGTTCCCAGAGCTTGGCGTACTCGCGGTGGACCTCCCGGCGCTCCTCCTCGATCGCGCGGTAGAAGCGGTCGAAGTACTCGAGTTCCTCGTCTGGCAGCGATTGTCCGATCTGGCCGGCCTTGGATTCCTGATCCAGCCGGCCGGAGACGACCATGCAGGTGTCTTGCTCGAAGCAGTACTCACACTTCGCCTCGGCCTCGTAGCCGGTCGGGATATCCCCCGACATTTCCTTCGCCGCGATCTCGTTACGGAGACGAACGACGTACTTCAGGAGGCCCTCGCCCATCGAGAACTCCTTCGCCGGGTTGAGATCGCCGGTCTCCTCGTTGCGATCTAACACCGAGTTCTTCGTGTAGAGCAAGGTTCCGATGTCGACGTCGCCACCGTGTTCCTCGAGCAAGAGGGCGTAACAGGCGGCCTGCACCTTGTCCTTGAACCGCGGTTCTTTCTTGAGGTTCTTGCCGGTCTTGAGTTCGACCGGTGCCCCGCGTCGAACGGCATCGGCCCGGCCGCGGATGCCGAACGTCTCGCTGATGAGCAACTGTTCCGAGCGCCATCCGTCTTCCTCCTCGTCTAACCGGCCCTGCTGGAGCCACCCCTCGATCGCCGTCGCGTTCTCTCGGACGTCCTCGGCGACGGCGTCAGCCGTCTCGCCCAGCAGCCCTAATTGAAGGCCTCGTTCCTCAACTCGGGCCTCGATCGATTCCTCGAGGTCGCGCCCGCGTAACAGATCGCCGAAGACCTCGTGGACCAGCGTCCCCTTCACGACGGGGTAGTTCAGCGGCACCCCGGAGAGCTTGTTCAGGTAGTAGAGCCGGGGACACTCGACCCAGTTGCGGATCGAGGTCACGCTCACGAGGAAGGAGGGCTCGACGACGACGTAGGACTCGCCCGTCGTCGCGTACTGGGTTTCGCCGTCGTACTCCTCTTCTTTGACGTTCGTCACGAGCAGTTCCATCCCCGGCTCGAGCAACTCCGCCGACTCGGTCCACTTGTTCCAGAGCGTCACCGTCGTGGTCTCGCGGCCGTCCGCGAGCGTCGCCGTTCCACCGTCGCCTCGAGCGAGGGACGCGTCGCCGGTCGGCGCGTCGTCGGCCGGCCGAAGCGGCACTTCGGCGAGTTCGCTCTCGCCGTAGCTCGTCGACACCGACCGCACGTCGACCTCGCCCGCGACGGTTCCGCGTACGTGCACAGCTATCGTCACGGGCGAGCGATCAAAACGCTATCGGTCGTGGTGGCACGCACTTTCGCTGCCCGTCGGTCCGAACCGAACGGATCGAATGACCGACGCGCTGGTTCAGTAATACCGTCTTACCGACGGTTTCGGGTCTGCTCGAGTTACCACAACGATTGGAACGGACGCGATGCTTTTGAGAACGCGAGCCGTACGTTCGATGCCATGAGTGACCCGAACGGCGATGATCGTCGGACGAGCGACGAGTCCGAAGCCGACGTCGGGACTGGAACGAACGACGGGCCGACTAATCGGCGAGAAGAAGCGGCCGCCGACATCGATTCCGGGACCGGTATCGGAGACGGGGAGCGATCCGGCGGCCGCGATCACCGCAACGAGTCGATGCAGGTCGCGAACGAGGAGCGCCGGCGCAAGACACCGGTTATCAGCCTGCTCGTCGCCGTCCTCGGCGCGTGGGTCGCCCTCTCAGTGTTCGTCTTCCAGACGGATCCGGCACCACTGTGGAACAACGTGCTGGTCGGGCTCGTCGTCCTCGTCGCCGCCGGCTACAACTACTACCGGGTAACCAACGACGTTCCGCTCAGCACCGGTATCGCGTCGTTGATCGCCGTCCTTGGGGTCTGGCTGATCGTCTCGGCCGCGCTGCTCGAGATGGCCGGCGGACTGTTCTGGAGCACCCTCGCGACCGGGCTCCTGATCGCCGGGCTGGCGGGGTATAACGCCTACGAGGGTCGCGAGGCCAGAACCGTTGCGACCGAGACTGGGCCGGGCGCTTAGGCGTTCTCCGGGCCGTACTCGGTCTCGAGTCGCCGGACGCGGTGTTCGGCGGCGTGGTGGCTCATCGCGACGACTGAAAAGCCAATCATGACGAGAGCGAACGTGATCGAAACGGCCGGTGAGACACTGTTAACGTAACTATTGCATAACTGACCGAGCGCCAGCGCAACCGGGGCGAGCGTCAGCAGCGCACTCTTGGCCGGGGTAGCGCGAAACAGTTCGACGAGCGAGAGTGAGTGGCGGACGGACATAGGGAAAGCGTCGATTACGTTCACTTCGGGGGAACACTGGTATCCCTTTTGGTTCGAATCAGCCGTGTTTTGGTGCGACAGAATCTCTGTGGCGTCTTTCGGTGCAATCGATACGTTCATTCTGCCGGCGTCCCAACTATCGCGTATGCGGATTCGCGAGTGGCAGGACGTACTCGAGGACGTCACCGAACGGAACGTCGATCCGGAGGACTGGCGCGCGGTCGCCGGTGACCGTGCCGGCGGCGTCGGCGAGGACATGTACCTCGCACATCCCCGGGCCGGCGTCTTCTTCCTGAAAACGTACGCGAAGAACCCCTTCGAGGTACGGGGCGTCGGCACGCGGGTCGCCCGTAACCTAGACGACGAGATCGGCTCGTTCATGCCCGAACGGGACTCGGGCGGCCGCTTCGCGGTCCAGTCCCCGCCCGAGGACGAATCACAGGCCGAGACGGTCGGGAAGCGCCTCGAGACCGTTCTCCAGACCCACGCGGACGCGCCGACGCGGCCCCAGGACCTCTTCGACGACGTAATGGAGGCACTGGAAAGCCCTGCCTTCGGGCCCATGGAGTACGATCAGTACGACCGACCCGACGACCTCGAGGACCTCTCCGAGCAGTTCGAGGAGGCCGATGAACTGTTGAACGCGGAACTCGACGATCTGATCGAGACCGACGAGGTCGACCGCGGGTTTATGTGAACGGGCGTCCGCTTCGGCAGGTCTGCCAGAGACGCCCGGCCAGCCTCGTCGCCGCCTGCGTCTGCGTCCGGTGACTCTTGGGAGCGGGCTTCGACGGTAGAGCCATGCCACCGAGCGCGAGCGCCGAGGCCGTCATCCGCGACTACTACGACGCACTCCGCGACGGCGACCCGCTTTCCCCCTACTTTTCGGACACCGAGTCGACCGTCAAGTTCGGTATCAGCGAGTCCCTGTTCGGCGGTGCCGAGGTCGCCGCGGCCCTCGAGGAACAGACCGAAACGACCGACGAATGGACGGTCAAGAGTGACAATCTCGTCGTCACCGAACGCGACGGAGTCGCGACGTTCGCCGACGAGGTGACGATGGCCTGGACGGACACGACGACCGGCGAACGCTACCGATTCGACAGCCGCTGGAGCGCTACGCTGGTGGAGAGGGATGCTGCCGACGACTCGAGCGTGAGTGACTGGCAGTTCGTCGCGATGCATGTCAGCGCACCGCACGTCCTATGAGCCGGGGTCGCGGTCCGGGACGCGGCTCCTCGCGCTCGAGCGATGTGACGGGGAGCGGTCAACTCAAGGCAGTCTTCGTCCTGCTTGTCGGACTCTCCGGCGGCTTGGTCGCCCTCCAGAGCGACGCCTCCCCACTGGTCATCGGCGCGGCGATACTCGGCGGCAGCGTCGCCGGTGGCGTGTTGCTCTGGTACCTGCTCTGGATTACAACCGAGTAAGTGACCCCACCCTACTTCGCTCGGGGTCAACTGACCCCTCGTTCCGTGAGGGTGGAGCCTCCGCCTCGAACCCGGTGAGCCCGACCCGAGACACGACTCTCGAGACGTAGTCACCTATCGGCGGTCGACGCGCTGGATCCACGTCCCCGGCGCGTCGAGTTCGTCGTGGCTTGGGAGGTTCTCGGGCCCTTCCCAGACCAGACTTGCCGTCTCGAGGTCGCGGACGGCGACGACATGCTCGAAGAAGTTTTTGCCGCGCTCGTACTGGCGCTCTTTGAGCCCGAGCCCGAGCAAGCGGCGGAAGAGCTTCTGGAGCGGCCCCCGTCCCTGCCGGCGCGCGTCGAGTTTGCGCCGCAGGTCCTCGTACTCGTCGTCGAAGGCGTGGTCCATCAGGAGTTCAGCGTATCCCTCGACGACGGTCATCGCGGCGTCGAGGTCGCGGAAGGCGTCTCGATCGAACGAGCCCTCCGAGAGAGTCTCGATACCGTCTTCCATGCGAGTCTCGAGGTGATCGGAGAGCCACGGCGCGGCCCCGAACTCGGCGGCGTGGGTTACCTCGTGGAAGGCGATCCAGCGGCGGAACCGGTCCGAATCCACGTTGAGCTTGTCGGCCGCGTTAAGGATATTCGGCCGGACGAAGTACAGCGCGTGATCGTTCGTGGGCGCGTCGGCCAGGAGGAGCGGATCGTACTGGCCGAGGACGTTCCGCCCGAGGAAGGAGAGCAGGACGGTCATTGTCCCCGTATTAATCGTCCGGGCGACGCCGGGGAACACACCTGTGTGTGTCTCGAGCGCACCCATCACGCGCTCGAAGGTGGCGACGTTAGCGTCGATCCAGTGGTGACGGTTCTGGATCTCGACGGTCTCGGGCACGTCGAAGTCGACGCCAGAGACCGTTCGAACGGCGGCTCGGGCGTCTCGGACGTCGCGGGCGTAGGCCTCACTCTCTCCGGACTCGAGGTCGAGCGGGCCGGGGTCCGTCGCAGCTTTGGCGGCGTCGGCGGCTGACCGCCAGTCGATCGCATCGTCACCGGACGCCCCGGCAACTGCCCGGGCGCTACGATAGAGATTCACGACTGTCCGTACGGCGAGGACGCGCAAAAGCGTTCGGCTCGGTCCGCAGATGTGATCGATCGCCCGCGGGCGATCAGTTGACGATAACGTCGGGTTCCTCCTCGGCCTCGAGCTCTGGCTCCTCGTCACTGCCGCGGAACTTCTTGGCGGCGGCGGCGATGCCGACGAGAACGACGAGCGCAACCAGTGCGCCGATCGCGCTCTTCCCTTTGCCGCCCGACTCGTCGTCTGCGGCCGCGCCCTCGTCGCGGTCGGGCTCCGTCTCGAGGTCTGCCTCCGACTCCGTGCTGCCGATCGGCAACGCCTCGCCGATCGATCCGAGTCCGAACTGTGCTTCGCCGTCGAAGTGCAACTCTACGAGGGTGAATTTTGTGTCTCCCATGAGCGGGGAGTCAACGAGTGCATACTTAGCCGTTTGGTTAGGTCTATGTTACTAAGGGGTGTCCGGACCGGAGACGGGCGCCGATAGTGGCTGCAGACTCGTCCAGGTGACTGCCGTCGCGGATGAAATCGATTCGCCAATAGGCCACTAGATATAATTACATTTTTATCATGTAAGGCGATGTATTTGGGTGTGAATCTCGAAGATCCAACCACCAGATGGGGAATCGGTCTTGCCAGTGGTGCCCTCATTGCTGCTATCGCCCTGTTGACTCTGGACGGGACGATGCGACTGCTTGTGTTGGGGATCGCCGTCTTCGATGCGATTTCCACGCCACAGTTCCTGAAATACGCCATGAAGGCCGATCAAACCGAATAGCTCGGTCGATCGGTCGGTCCTGGAGTGCGGTACTCAGGCACCGCTACCAGAGAGACCGATCGGAGTCGGGACCGGTACGATTAAGTGTCCGTCACCTGCGCTCTTTCGTATGAGTGGACGACCGCTGGACGTCCTCGAGGCGTCACTCGGCGAACGCGTTACAGTACGACTCAAGAGTGGCGACGAATACGTCGGCGATCTCGCCGGCTACGATCAACACATGAACCTAGTGCTCGAGGACGTGACGATTCCCGTCGAGGGCGAAGACGAAGAGGAGCCACCGGCCGAAGACACAACCATTATACGCGGCGATAACGTCGTTTCGATCACTCCATGACTGGTGCAGGAACCCCGAGCCAAGGAAAGAAGAATAAGACGACCCACACGAAGTGTCGTCGCTGCGGTGAGAAATCATACCATACCAAAAAGAAAGAGTGCTCGTCATGTGGCTTTGGCAAGTCCGCCAAACGCCGCGGCTACGAGTGGCAGTCGAAATCCGGCGACAACTGATCTCTTCGTTCTCCCGTTCGGTTCTGCCGGTTTCTCGAATCACGGCGTAGCGACCGCGAGTCCCGATTCTGGGGCCGGTGATTGATACTCCTGCTGGGATCGCGTTGCCGATGGACAGCCCTTAGTTCGACGCCGCGAAGGGTCGCGTATGGAACCGACAGACGCCTTCGCCGGCCTCGAGTGCGTCGACTGTGGGGCCACCGTTGACGCCACCGCGACCCACCAGTGTCCGGACTGTGGCGGGTTGCTCGATCCGAGCTATGACTACGACGCGATCGATCTCGACCGCGAGACGCTCGCCGCCCGTCCGTTTGACTCGCAGTGGCGCTACGCGGAACTGCTGCCCGTTGCCCGCGAGTCGGCGGTGACGACGAACGAGGGGGCAACGGCGCTGGTCGACTGCCCCGATCTGGCCAACGAACTCGGCGTCGAGCGCGTCTTGATCAAAGACGAGGGCCGGAATCCGACAGGCTCGGTCACGGACCGCGGCGCGTCGGTAGCTGTCACCGCGGCCGCCTCCCACGGCGCGAGCGACGTCGCGCTCCCGTCGCCGGGCAATGGTGGACAGGCCATCGCGGCCTACGCGGCCCGCGCGGGGCTCCAGTCGCACGCGTATCTCCCCTCTCGGTCCGGCTTTACTAACAAGGCCATGGTCAATGTTCACGGCGGAGATATGAACGTCGTCGGTGGCCGCTACGGCGACGCTGTCGGCGCGTTCGAGGAAGGACTTGCGGAACACGACGACTGGTACTCACTCCGGGCGTTCGACACGCCGTATCGCCACGAGGGCGCAAAGACGCTGTTCTACGAACTCGCCGAACAACTCGAGTGGACGGTTCCCGACACGATCTGTTACCCGACGGGTGCCGGCACCGGGCTCGTCGCGCTTGCCAAGGCCGCGCGGGAGTTCCGCGAACTCGGTCTGACTGACGAGTTGCCCACCCTCTACGCCGCCCAGGCGGCCGGCTGCGCGCCGATCGTCGAGGCGGTCGACAACGGCCGCGACGAACACGAGCCGGTCGAACACCCTGACACGATCTGTGGCGAACTCGAGATTCCCGACCCGACGGCGAGCCCGCAGGTCCTCGAGGCGATCCGCGAGACTGACGGCAGCGCGGTTGCGACTGAGGATCCGGATATCCTCGAGTCTGCTGCGCGGGTGGCCCAAGCGGAAGGGCTCGAACTGATCCCGAGCGCGGCAGCGGCCGCGAGCGGGGCGTGGGAACTCGCGGAGCGCGGTGCGTTCGACGGCTCGGAGACGGTTGTCATCGTCAATACTGGCGCGGGCAACAAGGAGGCCGACGTATTGCGGAGCCATCTGATGAGCCAGGGCGTGTAGAGCGAAAACACAGTAGCCGGTGATATATCCGAGTAGAGCCCGTCTAACCGCTAGCAGAGGGCCAGGTCGATCACGGGTACCGACCGCTTCCACCGACAGAGCCTTGACTCCGAGACGAGTAGATGAACCGAATTCAAATGTGTGAACATTCACCAGAGTGTTCGAACGGGGTCTCCTGCCAGCTCGTCCTCGAGAACGGGGAGACTGGCCTCGAGACCGCCGAATACTACTGTAAGGCACACCTCGTGCTCCGGATCTGGGAAGTCGAGAACGACAGTTCGATGCGAGCCGTCAGCGCCGAGCAACTGTAAGCGCGCCACCGGGCATCGAACGCTCCGGTTCGCTCCAGGAACGGCACCGCACTGTCGTGCGATGACCGGTCGGATCGCCCGTCGACGGGAATCGAGAAAGGACATCACTGGCTCCCTACCGGGGTAGAGACCGTCGATAGGCCGAGCCCGTAGACGGACTCGAGCACGGATCCGCGAAACGGGGTCGTTCCGTAGCGTTTTTGCTGGTTGTCGGGAAACGGAGCGGTATGACTACCCCTGGGACGATTGGAACCACATTCTCAAGATTGATCCAGACAAGGAGCTACCCGAGGGCGTGACCTACGGCGATCTCTGTGCGACAGGCACCGACGCGATCGAAGTCGGCGGCACCATGGGCATCACCGAGGAGAATATGAGCGCGGTCATCGAGGCCTGTGCCGAACACGACGTCGCCCTCTATCAGGAGCCCTCGAATCCTGATGTCGTCCTCGAGGACGATGCGCTGGACGGCTATCTCATCCCGACCGTCTTCAACGCCGGGTCGCCGTTCTGGATCACTGAGGCCCACAAGGAGTGGGTCCGGCTCGAGGGCGAACTCGACTGGGAGCGCACGACGACGGAAGCCTACATCGTGATGAACCCCGAGGCCGACGTCGCGGAGCTGACGGAGGCCAACTGCGATCTCGGTGCCGACGACGTCGCCGCCTACGCGACGGTCGCCGAGCATATGTTCGGACAGGAGATCGTCTACATCGAGTACTCCGGCACCCTTGGCGACGAGGCAGTCGTCGACGCCGCCGCCGAGGCGACTGATGAGTCGACGCTGTTCTACGGCGGCGGGATCCACGACTACGACTCCGCGTACGCGATGGCCCAGCATGCCGACGTCATCGTCGTCGGCGATCTCGCACACGATGAGGGTATTGAGGCGGTTCGGGAGACCGTCGACGCGGCCAACGACGCGTAGTCCGCGATCCATATCGATCCGGTCGGCACACATGATAGTTTCCTCAACTGTTTTGTCGCTTCGTGGTGCATGAGCGGGCATGAGTCTCCTCGCCGCGTTCGAGGCGTCGTCGCCGGCGTTGGTACTCGGGCCGACCCTTGAGGCCCTGCCGTCGATCGACGTTGAACTCGAGCGCCAGTACGCCCTCGATCCCGACCGGCCTATCGCGTTCTGCCGACTTCGGTATCACGACCGCGACGGACTCGACCGAACGCTCGCAGCCGACGACACCATCGATGAGTTCGAGCGAATCGGCGGGAGCGACGATGAGAACCTGTACCGACTGCAGCGAAGCGAGACGGACGTCATCGGCGCGTATCGTGAGTGGGTCGACGCCGGCGGCGAGTTACTCGAGTGTCGCGGCTCGGATGGCAGTTGGGAGGTCGAGATGCGGTTCCCCGATCGCGCCTCGTTCAGCCGCTATCACGAGTTCCTCGCGAGCGAAGGCGTCTCGCTCGAGTTACAACGACTCGCCGACGGCGACGGTCGACGCCGCGGGCCCCGACCCGCCCTGACCGACGCCCAGCGGGAGGCGCTCACGCTGGCCCACGAGCACGGGTTCTTCGAGGTACCCCGTGAGACGGGGCTGTCCGAGATCGCTGCCCAGCTCGAGATTTCGAACCAGGCCGTCAGCGAGCGACTACGACGCGGCCAGGCGCAGTTGATCGACGACCAGCTCATCGAGTGACCCCGCGACGCAGAATCGGTCATCACTCGGCGGCCAAGTCCCGTAGCCGGGGAAGCACCGTTGTCACGTCATCGCGGAGCACCACGTCGGCAATATCGTCACACGGCGTCGACTCGAGGTTCACGATGCCGACCGTCGCGCCGGTCGATGCGGCGAGTCGCGGGAGCGAGGCGGCCGGTTCGACGACCAGCGAGGAGCCGATCGCGAGGAAAACGTCGCTTTCGCGAGCGAGCGACCGGGCCCGCTGGATGACGGCTCCCGGGAGTTGCTCACCGAAGAGGACGACATCGGGTTTGAGGACGCCGCCACACTCGCAGGTCGGCGGTAGTTCGCCGTCGGCAGCGCGCTCGAAGATCGGGTCGCCGTCCCGGCGGTTTCCACAGTCGGTACAGCGAACCCGCTGGGAGTTGCCGTGAAGCTCGAGGACGGTCGTCCCGCTGTCGCCCGCAGCGTCAGTTTCGCCGTCGCTCGTCCCCTCACCGACCGCTGCCGCGGCATCGCCGTGTAATCCGTCCGTATTCTGGGTGAGTATTGCCTCGAGATCACTCTCTTGCCCCATCGCGGCCAGTGCCTCGTGAGCCGCGTTCGGCTCGTACTCCTCATCGAACATCACTCGCTGGAGGTCGACGCGGTCCGTCCAGAACCCCTCGGGATCGCGCTGGAATCGGCCGTACGTGAACTGTCCCTCGTCGAACTTCTCCCAGACGCCGTCGTCGCCGCGGAAGGTCGGGACACCGGATGGGGCGGAGATGCCCGCACCGGTGAAGGCGACGCCGGTGTCTGCGCGTCGGATGGCGTCAGCGAGTCGCTCGAGGTCGTCCATACCGAGTAGTCGTTCTGCACGCTGAAAACTCGTCGTGGTGCGAATACCGGGAAATCGGCCGTCTCGATCGAGAAACCAGCGTGCGGACGTGTGACGGGCCGAGCCCGCTTCGAGAGCGAATCGGACTCGGTGCAGCGACCGTCTCGAGAGTGGGAGCAATCGTTCAGCCGAGTTGAAGGTCGATGTCGCGGATCGATTTCGCGAACTCGAGCGGTCCCACGAGAATCGATACCACTCCTCGAATAGCAGCGACTCCGAACGACTGTGCTTAAGTTCCGCCTGCGTGAATCGGGTGGTATGCAGGACAGAACCTACACTGCCGACGCCGAGCCGGGCGACGACGTGACGGTCGCCGGCTGGGTCCACGAGATCCGCGATCTCGGGGGCATCGCATTCCTGATTCTCCGGGATACCTCGGGCAAGATCCAGATCAAGTTCGAGAAAGACGAGATGGACGACGACTTAGTCGAGACGGGACTGGACGCCTCCCGCGAGAGCGTCGTCAAAGTCTCCGGCGCGGTCGAGGAGGAGCCGCGCGCGCCAACGGGCGTCGAGATCACGCCCGACTCCGTCGAGGTCATCGCGCCCGCCGATCCCGAACTGCCGCTCGATCCCTCGGAGAAGGTCGACGCCGACCTCTCGACGCGACTCGACAACCGGACCCTCGACCTCCGGAAGGACGAGGTCCAGACGATCTTCGAGGTTCGCTCGGACGTGCTTCGGGCGGTCCGCGACCAGTTCCGCGACTTTGACTGTACGGAGATCAACACGCCGAAGATCGTCGCCACCGGGACGGAGGGCGGCACCGAACTCTTCCCGATCACTTACTTCGGCGAGGAGGCCTTCATGAACCAGTCACCGCAGCTGTTCAAGCAGCTGATCGCGGGCTCGAACGTCGAGCGCGTCTTCGAGATCGGTCCGATCTTCCGCGCCGAGGAGCACAACACGCCCCGGCACCTGAACGAGGCCACCTCGATCGACTTCGAGGGCGCGTTCTGCGATCACACCGACGCCATGGACGTCGCCGAAGGCATCGTCAAAGCGTCCTACGAGGCAGTCCAGGAGAACTTCGGCGACGAACTCGAGGCGCTCGACATCGCCGAGGACTTTGAGGTTCCGGAGGGTGACTTCCCTCGCATCAGCTACGAGGAGGCCCTCGAGCGCATCAACGCGACGGGCGAACTCGACGAGCAACTCGTCTGGGGCGACGACCTCTCGACGCCGGCCGAGGAAGCCCTCGGCCAGGACGTCGGCGGTCACTACTTCATCACGGACTGGCCCAGCGAGATCAAGCCGTTCTACATCAAGGATCACGACGACGATCCGCAGCTCTCGACCGGGTTCGACCTGATGCACCCTCGCATGGAACTGGTCTCGGGCGGCCAGCGCGAACACCGCCACGAGAAGCTCATCGAGGGCTTCGAACAGCAGGGCCTCGATCCCGACCAGTTCGAGTACTACACCAAGATGTTCAAGTACGGCATGCCGCCCCACGCCGGCTTCGGCCTCGGTGGCGAGCGCCTGATCATGACGATTCTCGGACTGGACAACATTCGAGAAGCTGTTCTCTTCCCGCGTGATCGCCAGCGTCTGTCGCCCTAGGCGACAGACCTGGGAGCCAGCGAGACGACTGCAGGGAGTTTCGCCGGACCGGCAGCGGCTGAGAGCAAGCAGTTCGTTAGAACCAGCCCCAGTCGTCGTCGCTATCCTCGTCACAGGAGTCGCTTTTGATGGCGTCTGCGAGGTCGCTGACGATTACCTCGGAGACCAACGTGTCGCGGTATCCGTCGATGGGATCGCTGACGTCGATATTGGTGTAGTTGTCTGCCGGATCACAGTCGACACCCTCGGCACCGACCGCGGTGTCGCCCGTCCCGCCGAAGGCGGCACTGACGGTCCCGTCGTTCTTGGAGTCGTAGTTTCGCACCTCGCAGGCGTTGTTGAGGCCGTTGTTCACGGGTTGCAACCGGTCTCCGAGCCGTCGGCGGCGGTACCGAGAAGGGCGATGGTCTCGATTTCGCACCCCCTCGGAGCGTCGCAAGCGCCCACAGGACACAGCGACTCCCAGGGAATGGCCGACCAGCCACACGTTGCCGACACCGTTGGCAAGACGCTCCTTGATCAATCCAGCTGTCAACCAACCGTAACGCGACGCAGCGAATTGGAGCGCAAAAATTGGGTAAGAACCGGGCCTCAGTGAATGCGGGTGGATTTTAACCACCGCCGATACGGGTCGTGAGACGACGGTGTTCGCTCGCAGGCGTTCAGCTCCACCAGCTATCGTCGTCGTCATCGCCGCCGCTATCGTCGCCACAGGAACCGCTGTTGATTGCGTCGGCGAGGTCCGATCCAACTGCGGAGTCGCCCAGATACGTCAGGTGACTGCCGACGCTGCCGGTCACGTCGACGTCAGTGTAGTTCGACGCGGGGCTGCAGCCTGCACCTTCGGTCCCCAGCGCGGTGTCGCCCCAGCCGCCGTAGGCCGAGCCGACCGTCGAGTCGTTCTCGGAGTGGTAGTTGCGGACCTCGCAGGCGTTGTCGAGGCCGGAATTCCACGGATCGCCACAGATCTCCGAGCCGTCCGCCGCAGTGCCGAGTCCCGCGACGGTCTCGATCTCGTAGCCACTACTGAGTTTGGTGGCCGTCCAGTAGACACAGCGGCCGCCGAGCGAGTGCCCGACGAGGCGGACGTTGCCGCCGCCGGCGTCGTAGAAGTCCTCGATGAGGCCGGCGACGACCTCACCGACGTCCTCGGTATCGGACTCCGCACCGCTGAAGTTGAGATTCGTCGCGGGCCACTCGATCGCGACGGTCTCGTCGGGCGAGTAGCCGCCGGACTCGAGGGAATCCTGGACGTCCGAGGCCTGACTCGAGACGGTCGTGTCGCCGAACCAGCCGTGGATGAAGATCAGCAGTTCGTCCGTGACTGGGAGACTGTCGTCAGCGCTCCAGCCGAACAGTCCGTCGTCGACTTCGATCACGTCGGGACCGCCGAACTGTGCGGACGCCGAACCGGCTGCAGCGGCCAGCCCTGTGCCGCCGACAATCGTCGTGCCGGCGGTCTTCAGGAGGGTTCGTCGGTCAGTCGTCGATTCGTCCGTCGACCGCTCGTCTGCATCGTTAGGAGCCACCATAGTGCGACCTATACTTATGCGTATTGGTGATTGTGTTTTCTTCTTCTATACAGAGTCTGTTTAAGACGCCTCCAATCGAATGTTCTCTGCGGGACTGCAGTATCGATGCGCCCAGTAGTCGAATAGGGCTTCGAGCGGTGTGGTCGGATGGATTGTCGTCAGCCGGGGGAGATTCACACTCGAGAACGGAGAGCCGTCGGCACGTCCGACGATGGGGGTCGACGGCGGAGCCGGACCGCAGTCGGACAGACACATCGCGGGAACCTGCAAGGTTATACCGTTCGGGCCGAAAGCGGGGGCGTAATGCGCGAGGAGGCGACGGCGTTCGTCCCCGGACATGTTACGGGATTTTTCAGTGCACACCCGGACGACGACCCGACGAAAGCCGGCTCACGGGGAGCGGGACTGACGCTTACAGACGGTGTCAAGGTAACAGTCGAACCGGCGGCAGAGTCAACTATCGTACTCGACGGGACGGAAGTCGAGATCGATCCGGTGACGACCGTCCTCGAGACGCTCGATGCGAGCGCCCGCGTCGAGGCCGACTCCGATCTTCCGATCGGAGCCGGGTTCGGCGTTTCGGGAGCGATGGCGCTCGGGACGGCGCTCACGGCGAACCGCGTCTTCGAGCACAAACTCTCCGCGAACGAACTCGTGACGATCGCCCACGGTGCTGAAGTCCAGGCCGGGACGGGACTCGGTGACGTCGTCGCACAGGCACACGGTGGCGTTCCGATCCGCCTCGAGCCCGGCGGTCCACAGGATAACAAACTCGACGCGATTCCGTCGCGGGCGCGCGTCGAGTACGTCTCGTTCGGCGAGCTCTCGACAGCCGACGTGCTCTCGGGCGACACCGAGGAGCTGACAGCCGCTGGGAAGGAGGCACTCGCTCGCGTCGTTGAGGAGCCGACGCTGCTGTCCTTCATGTACGCCTCGCGGCTGTTCGCACGCGACGCTGGCCTGCTCACGGAGCAGGTCACCGAGACGATCGCCGAGGTCTCGGAGAACGGCGGGCAGGCGTCGATGGCCATGCTTGGCGAGACCGTCTTCGCGCTCGGAACGGGGCTCTCCGACGCTGGATACGAGCCGTCGGTCTGTGCGACGCATCCGGCCGGTGCAGTGTTGAAGTAGGTACGGACGCTGCCAGATAGCAGCCAGTGGCTGACTCTTACCGGCAAACCACAGGGAAGCGATACGATATGGCGGTATTCGATACTGTTTTTATAGGTTCACTGCCGTGACTGCCCGGTACCGGTGTCGCCTCGTCAGCAAAGTTCGCATAATCGCCTGACAGACGGTTCTTTCCCTCTCGAGACAATATCTCTCCCCTGGCCGACCCTCTATTCTAACTCGATAGCGTAGAAATTACGACATCTATGTGTGCTTGATTTCGAATACTTATCTAGAGTTTTATTACAGTCCGTTCGTGTTATCTGATCACATTTCCATGACTTCACGCACTGACGTTCACCAGCACTTATTTCAGCTGTACGAACATTACGTCGGCGAACCAGATTCCAGCAAGGATGTCTACGGCTACTGGCTGTTTATCTTCGGCTATATTGTCGGGGCTGCCGGTGTCGCGACGTTCGTCATCGGATACGCAGGCGAGGGGAATCCGTACACACTGATCAGAATTTCCGGGGTTACCGCAGCGACCGGACTGACCTTCTGTCTGTTCGGTATCGTCCTCATGTTACCGGTACGACGGCGAGGGATTCAGGCGAGCGTCGTCGGACTGCTCGTCGCGCTCGCCGGCGTCGGCTTTTTTGGGTGGGCGTATCCGAACAACTGGCGCAACCTCGGTGTCGACTACAGCGTTCAGGTCATTTCAGTCTATACGCTCGGAATCGGGATCATCGCAGGCGTGACCGCCCTCGTTCCCGTGCTCACGGGACAGAAAGGCATGTTCGTCGAGGAGGAAGGCGCGACCGAAGAGCCGCCGATCCTCACTGGCGACGCGATGGAGAGCGCCCAGTTCGCCGTCTTCCGTGACGAGAACGGCGACTGGACGTGGCACGTCCTCCACCTCGAGGCGCTGGCCCAAAGTACGGAAACCGCCGTGACGCGACCGGACGCGACCGAGGGTATCGAGCGCGTCAAGTCCCAGATCAGCTCTGCGGGGCTGATGGAACTGACAACGTCGGCGTTCCGGCTCTACGAGGATCGAGACGGCACCTGGCAGTGGACGCTGGCCCGCGACGACGGCTCCATTGTTGGCACCTGTGCCGGCGAGTTCGACCGGCGCGACGGTGCCGAGGAGTCGGTGAGTTTTCTGAAAGACCGCGGCCCGGATGCCGACGTCATCGAGATCGAGGGAGCCGCGTTCACCTACGCCGAGAAACGCGATCAGTGGCACTGGCAGTTAGTCGACGAGAATCACACGCCGATGGCTTCGGGTGACACCGGCCATCCGTCCCAAGAACGCGCCGAGGAGGCCGCTCGAACGTTCACCGACCGATTCGACCGGGCGCGACTGCTCGACATCGAACACGTCGGCGTCGAACTCTGCGAGCGGGTCGATGGCTGGACTTGGCGGTTCGTCGACGCTGACGACGACGTCATCGCCACTAGTGTCGTCGAGTTCGACTCCCGGCGCGACGCCGAGAAGGCCGCCGACGCCTTGCTCCCGGCACTCGAGTCGGCGTCGATCACCATGGCCGGCGAACCGACCTACGAACTCTACGAGTCGGGCGAGGAATGGCGCTACCGGCTCGTCGACGAAAATGAGCACGTCGTCGCGCGGAGCCCTGAGGGGGCTGCCGGACAGGACGGGGTCGAGGAGTGGACCGACCGGTTCCGTGACGACGCACTCAATTCGGACGTCGTCGAGATCGACGATGCGGAATACGAGGTCTATCCCGCGCCGGAGACTGCGAGTGCTGTGGAATCCGACGGCGCACCGGCCGACGAGGACGACACTCTCCCGACGCCGCTCGAGGAACCCGAGCCGGCCGCGGACGGCGGGACCACGACGGACGACGCGACGGCGGACGACACCGGTCCGTGGCACTGGCGGCTCGTCACCGACGACCGCGAGGTCGTCGCCGCGAGCACGGAACCCCACGCCGACGCCGCGGCAGCGACGACGGCGATCGAGCGGGTTCGCCAGCAGGCCAGCGAGGCCGACCTCATCGAGTTCGAGAACGCCGCCTTTCAGGTCTACGAGGCCGACTCCGGCGAATGGCGCTGGCGGCTCATCGACGAGGACGGCAACGTCCTCGCTGACAGCGGCGAGGAACACACCTCCCGTCGGGAGGCCGCCGAGGCGATGATGACGCTCAAAGAGCAGGCACCCGACGCCGAGTTGCTCGAGATCGAAACCGCCGCGTTCGAGCTGTTCGTCGACGAGGACGACGAGTGGGGCTGGCGGCTGATCGACGAGGCCGGCAAACTCGTCGCCGAGGACCCGGCGACCCATCCGACCCGCGGTGCGGCGCGCCAGGCGATGAACCGCCTGCTCGAGTATCTCGACGCTGACGTGCGGACGATGGACCGTGCCGTCTTCCAGCCGTACGCGACCGAGGACTGGCACTGGCGGTTCGTCATGCCCTCCGGCGAGACGGTCGCCGTCGATGACGAGGGCTACCCGACCCGTGACGAACTGATCGACAGTCTCGAGGGCGTGCGCGACGCTGCTGCTTCGGCCCGTCGCTCCGCGATCGGCGACGTATCCGTGCAACTGTATGGCAACGGCGAGTGGCACTTCCGGCTGCTCGATCGTGATCGAGAGGAGATCGCCGACTCGAACGTCTCCTACGACGACCGCAAGGCAGCGATGGCCGGCGTTGAGGAGATTCAGTTACATGCGACCGACGCACCGATCTTTGCGATCGACGAGGCTGCCATCCGCGTCGACGGGTCGGACGGCTGGTCCTGGGAACTCGTCGACCGCGATCGCGAGGTGATCGCCAACGGGGTCGGTGCTGCCACGAGCAAGGCCGACCTGCTCGACGTGATCGACGACGTCCGCCGGCTCGCACCGATGGCCGGACGCGTCGACTTCGACGTCGCCTCCTTCGAACTCGTCGCCGATGAGGACGATCACTGGCGCTGGCGGCTCATCGACGAAGGCGGTCAGACCGTTGCGACCGGCTCCGAAACGTACGACACGACCGAGGCCGCGCGCGCAGCACTCGCGGACGTCCGTGATCTCATCGAATCGGCGAGCATCCTCGAGATTGACAGCGTCTCGTTCGAGCTACACACCGCAGAGGACGGCTGGGTCTGGCAGCTGATCGACGAGTACGGCACGACGATGGCGGAGAGCACGCAGACCTACGCGAACCGCACGGATGCCCGCGAGGCGATGAACGACGTGAAGGCGCAGGCACCCGACGGCTGGATCACCTTCACAGAATAGCGCCCTAATCAGTCGACTTTTTATTGATCGGCCCGAGTCCCCGCTCGTGAGCGACTATGACAGCGTCTCCGCCGACGTTGAGCACGAGGAGGAGATTCCAGAGGACCACCCGAGATACCAGGACCTGCTCACTCGCCACCGAATCGAGCGGGGCGTCGAGAAGGGGATCACGCACCTCCAGGGGATGCACGCCGAGGGACGGGGCAGCGCGTTCGACTACCTGCTGGGCGAGGAGACGATTCCGAGCGCCGACGACGCGGAACGGGCCGCCGCGGCACACCTCCTGCTCGCCGATCACCCCGTGCTCTCGATCAACGGCAACGTCGCGGCGCTGGTCCCCGGCGAAATGGCCGATCTCGCCGACACTGTCGACGCCGCCCTCGAGGTCAACCTCTTCAATCGAACGCCCGAGCGGATTCAGGCTATCGCCGACCACCTCCGAGAACACGGTGCGAACGAGGTCAAGGGACTCGAGGCCGACGCGCACATTCCGAACCTCGACCATGAGCGTTCGAAGGTCGACGCCGACGGCATCTACGAGGCCGACGTGGTGCTCGTGCCCCTCGAGGACGGCGACCGCGCCGAGGCGCTCGACGAGATGGGCAAGACCGAGATCGTGATCGACCTCAACCCGCTGTCGCGCTCGCCGCAGGTGGCCGACGTGCCGATCGTCGACAACATTATCCGCGCCGTGCCGACCATCACCGAGCACGCGCGGGATCTGGCGGATGCCAACGAAGACGAGCTGCGGGCGATTATCGAGACCTTCGACCGGGAGCGGGCGCTCGAGGCGGCCGAAGAGCGGATCCGCTCGGGCGACCTCTAATCGGTCGCACTGGATTACGTTCGGCGCTTCCACGTACTCGACGGCGAGACGGAATTGCGAGCGCTATCGCGTTCGATGATCTGGGGCCTGTCGGCCGGGTCGACGAACAGGAGTTTCGATTTGATCGCCGCCACCGTCTCCTCGATGTGGTATCACGATATGTAACTGCTCGTTGGCAACCGACGGTACGGAATTCGTGAGAGAGCGTCTGCCATGTACAGCCAGCGCGATCAATATGGGCCACGCAATGGCCGGTGCAACTGTTAGGCACCTGCACACCGACAGCTCCGATAGCGATGAGTGAACCGAGCGATTCGGCGGACGAAACCGTCGTGCTGCGGCGGCAGCTGAACACTGAGGAGGGTGATACGACGATTCAACTCGTCGAAATCATCGCCGAGCTTGACGACAGGGAGCCGACGGAGCTCTCACCGCTCTATCGCTCCGTCGATAGCCTCATCTCCGACCTCTTCGGTTCCCCGCCGCCAACCCATGTCGATGCGAACCTCGTATTCTCCTATCATGGATACCGGGTCCACGTCCAGCAGGACGGGATGACGACGTTCCGCGAACTGTCGGGATAGCGTCACCGAACGATCACACCGTTTCTCGAGACACCCGACGGAGAGGGAGTGGGATTGGGTTTCAGCGCACTCGTTCCACCTCGTTCGAGGCTCGGGTCGTTGCTCGGGTAGTACGAGCGGGGATACGAATTCGCTTCGAGGCATTGCGAGACCAATGCTTATATGTCATTAGTCCGAACTGACGGCCGATGCCATCGCTCGAACCACCATGTCTACGATCGGAACACGCCTCCCGCGGCGCGGCCGAGGGAGCGAAACTCGGCGGGAAGGTCGGCGGCGTGGCGGGCCCGGCTGGCGGTGCCGTCGGGGCTGGCGTCGGCGCGGCGACGGGCTACCTCGCCGGCACGGCGCGCGATCGGGTCGAGTCGGTCCTGAAGCCGTTCTAAATCGGGCGTTCGACTCGGACGAGCGCCTTTCAGGAAGTATAAATTCCTCCTCCGGTTCCTGCCACACATGGACGCCTACGAGTTACTCACGCGAAATGCCGAGGAGGTCGTCACCGACGAGGAAGTCCGCGACCTCGTAGAGGACCCCGAGGGCAAGCGGGCCTACGTCGGCTACGAGCCCTCCGGCGTGCTCCACTTGGGCCATCTCCTGACCGCGAACAAGCTCATCGACCTGCAGGACGCAGGCATGGAGGTCGTCGTCCTGCTGGCGGACGTCCACGCCTACCTCAACGAGAAGGGCTCCTTCGAGGAGATCCGGGAGACCGCCGAACAGATGAAGGCCCAGTTCCTCGCCTACGGCCTTGACGAGGAGCAGGCGGAGTTCGTCTACGGCTCGGAGTTCCAGCTCGAGGACGACTACACTCTCGATCTCCACCACCTCGAGCGCGAGACGACGATGAACCGCGCCCAGCGCGCGATGGCCGAGATTCAGGGCGACGAGACGGCGAAGGTGAGCCACTTAGTCTACCCGCTGATGCAGACGCTGGACATCGAGTACCTCGACCTCGATCTGGCGGTCGGCGGCCTCGATCAGCGGAAGGTCCACATGCTCGCCCGCGAGAAGCTGCCCGAACTCGACTACGAGGTCCGGCCAGCGATCCACACCCCCATCGTCGCCAATCTCACCGACGGGAAGGGGAAGATGTCCTCGAGCCAGGGCATCACCATCTCGATGGAGGACTCGACCGAAGAGCTCGAGGAGAAGGTCAACTCCGCCTTTTGTCCGCCAACGCGGGATCCCGAGGACGACCTCGAAAACCCCGTCCTCGAACTCTTCGAGTACCACGTCTTCCCGCGCTTCGACGAAATCGTCGTCGAACGCCCCGAGAAGTACGGCGGCGACCTGACTTACACGGACTACGAGGAACTGGCCGAGGACCTCGAGTCGGGCGAGCTCCACCCCGCCGACGCGAAGGGAACGCTCGCGGCCTCCCTCGACGAACTGATCGCGCCGGGCCGTGAGAAGCTGCGCGAGATTCGGGGCTAATCGAGCCCGAACCTTTCGAGTTCACTCAACGAAGACGCACTCGTCGTTGGTGTCGAGGAGGATACTGAATATTTTTCCTTCGACGGCCCGGAGATGCTGTGAGAAGGTCGCTGGCGTGATATCCAGTTCGTCGGCGAGTTCTGCGGCCTCGTGTTTCCGCGGCCAGTCGTAGTAGCCGTTCATATAGGCCGTCAGAAACACTTCTCGCTGCCTGTCGGTGAGCGCATCGATAACGGTCTGTTTGAAATCATGATGCGTAAAGAGCGATGTCGTTTGCTCCCGATCGCGATAGTCATCGACGGTCACCGTCGGGTGGTCCCGTTCGAAGCGATCGACGAGTTCGACGGCCTCGTCCCGTGAGGACACTTCCGCGACGACGCGGCCGGCACCGTCATCCGCCTCGACGACTCGCGGAATCGCCCCGAAATCGACGACGGTAATCGCCACACAGCGGTCGCGGATGTGGAACTGCAATCGACCGCCATTGTCGTGTCGTGCGACGAGTTCCGCGTCAACGCCGTCGGTCCGTTGGATCGTGTCTAGGATCCGCTCTGGTGGCGCACCGTCGAGGGTAAAGTACTCGACGAACCCGTCGTCCGAATGCGGAAAGATCACCTCGAGCTCGAGTCGACAGTTCGCAGCCTGCGATGCGTCGACGAACGGGTACGCCGAATTGCAAACGTGAAACTCGACTTCCACAGTGTTTTTCGCCCGACGGTCTCCGCTTTCCATGTGTTATTGTCTCGTTCGTAGCACTGGTCCGTTTCCCCTTCCATGGCAAGCGCTACGTTTGTTTTCTTCGGGTTTCGTTGTGGGCCTTGATACGGTATTCCTGTTCAGTTCGAAACGACGTTTCGGCCGCGACGCCCGGGTCACCGAGATCCAAGAGAGACGAGCGAGATCCAGACGGACATCATCGAAATGCAGCAGTCCGAGATCATCGAGATGTCTACATGGTACCTCGAGTGGGCATCGCACGAGCCACCAGTGTGATGATTGCAACGGGCGGTGATCCAGCCGATTGAAGTGCGAGCGGCCCCCGTGCGGAGTCATGAACGAAACGCGACGAGCGATCCTCGCGGCGCTCGCGGACGGGCCGGTGTCGGGACCGGAGCTGGCTGAGTCCCTCGAGGTCTCGCGGGCGGCCGTCTGGAAGCACATCGAAGGCCTGCGCGAGGCCGACTTCGAGATCGAGAGCGGGGCGACCGGCTACGAACTCGCCGCCGTCGATGCATACAACGCCCCGGCGGTCGAGTTCGAACTCGAGGCTCCGTTCTCGGTCGAGTACCACGACTCCGTGGGGAGCACGAACGATCGAGCGCGCGAACTGGCGGGCGAGGGCGCAACAGACGTTATCGTTCTCGCAGACGAACAGACGGGCGGTCGGGGTCGCCTCGAGCGCGAGTGGTCCGCGCCCGCGGGCGGCGTCTGGGTGAGCATCGTGACGCGGCCGGCGATCACGCCCGCGCAGGCACCGCTGTACACGCTCGCGGCGTCGGTCGCGACGGCGAATGTCGTCCGTGAGGCGGGCGTCGACGCTCGAATCAAGTGGCCCAACGACGTGGTCGTCCCGGTTGGCGAGGATGGCGACTACCGGAAGCTCGCGGGGATTCTCACGGAGATGGAGGGCCAGACGGATCGGGTGGACTGGCTCGTTGCTGGTATCGGCGTCAACGCGAACCTCGACGCCAACGGACTCCCAGAAGGTGCTACCAGCATCCGCGATGAGGCCGGCGACGTCGACCGTCGGCGCTTCGTCCAGCGCCTGCTCGAGGAGTTCGATCACTATCGGAATGATCTCGAGGCGGTCGTGCCGGCATGGCGTGATCTGGCGCTGACGATCGGCCAGCGCGTACGGGTCGATCGTCCCGCGGGCGAGATCGTCGGCGAGGCGATCGACGTCACGGAATCAGGTGCGCTCGTGGTCGAGACCGATGACGGGCGAGTAACGGTGTCGGCCGGCGACTGTGAGCACCTCCGCCCCGTCTGAGCGGTACTGTCTTTCGACGGTGTGGAGCGCTCCGCCCTCAGACGCCGAGAAGGATCGAGCTGCTGGCCGCGGCGATGACCCAGCCCGCGCCCGTCCACGACACGACGAAAAACGCTTCGCGAGCACTGGCTTCCGTCCACCCGGAGCTCACGTCGAGGTGGTCTTGCATCCCCTCGATGGTTCGCCCGAGACCGACCGCCGTCGACCACGCGGTGACACCGAACCCGAGGACGAGCGCGCCGAGCGCGAACGCCGTATCGGTCGCGGCTCGCGGCGTCCAGACCACCAGCAGCCCCAGCGAGATGACCGCCCCGAGCACGGCACCGACGGCCACCCAGCGAGTGGCGGCGACTACGAGTCGGCGGGTACGCTCGACGTGGGCCCTCGAGACGGGGACGCTGGAATCAGTCGACGGCATCTCGCATGCGGGGGTCGAGGGCGTCTCGCATCCCGTCACCGAGGAGGTTGAACCCGAGCACCGTGAGTGCGAGGAACAGGCCGGGGAAGAACGACCACCACCACGCGTCCGAGAACAGGCCCTTGTCGACGCCCTCGGCGAGCATCATCCCCCACGACGGGTCGCCGGGGCTCGCGCCGAACCCGAGGAACGACAGCGCAGCGATGTCGATGATGGCCAGCCCATAGTTCAGCGTCGACTGAACGGTGATGGGTGCCAGGCAGTTCGGAAGGACATGGCGGATCAACAGCCGTGGATCGGTCGCACCGAGCGCACGGGTCGCCTCGATGTACTCGTCCTCGAGGACTTTCAGCGCTGCCCCGCGGACGACGCGGGCGAACCGCGGCGTGTACACGAGCGTGAGCGCGATGACCGCCCGCCACAGCCCCAGCGACTCGGGGAAGATGGTGACGAGTGCGAGCGCCAGCAGTAGCGACGGGAACGACAGGAGCACGTCCATCGTCCGCATGATGACATTGTCCGTGAGGTCGCCGTAGTACGCCGCGACGATGCCGGCGGTGATGCCGAGGACCGTGGACGCGAGGACGGTCGCGGTCCCGAACTTCAGCGCGTACCACGCGCCGTACAGCACGCGCGGAAAGATGTCGCGAGCCTGTCCGTCGGTCCCGAACCAGAACTCGATGCTCGGTCCCGTCTTCGTCGGGTTCGTTCCGAAGGTCGTGGCGACGATGGTGCGAGACGTCCGTACTTGTTCCCGCGTACTACGACCCTGGTTCCGGCCAGTCAAAACTCGAGAGTATCCAGTCGGACGGCGAACTCCGATTGTTCTGTAGGCGGTTAAACAATGACTACGTCGAGTTCGTCCACGACGACGTGACACCGTTCCTCCCCGAAGCGCTGTGAGGCGACGAGTCCGCATCGACACTCCGGTCGACTCCCGTATCGTGCTGGTCGAAACCGATGCAGGCCACTCTGGCACGTCGGTTCAGGAAGACGGTTTTTGCTACGAATTACACGGAAAACGCAACGGGTCAACCGTTACTCGTCTCTGAATACCGGCCAGTGAACGATCCGAAGCGATTCGGTTATTCAGCGGTGAGTCGCGGCTCTTCGGAGCGGTCGTCGACGTCGTCGGGATCGACCTGAATCGTCAGCACCGGTACCGATGCCCGTCGGACGACGCGTTCCGTGACGCTGCCGAGCAACAGTCGATCGATCCCGCCGCGGCCGTGGGTCCCCATCACGACCAGATCACACTCGGCGGGGTCGGCCTCCTCGACGATGACCTGACTCGGTGCACCCTCGAGTACCGCCGTTTCGACGGAGACGTCCGCCGGTGCGAGCTCCTCAACCCGACTGACCGCCGCCCGGCCCTCGTTGCGAAGCGCGTCGCTGACACCCTCGAGTGCCGTCTCCATGGGTAACCCGCCGTAGCCGACCGCGTTGACGACGTAGAGAGAGCGGATCGTCGCGTCGTGCGTGCGAGCGAGGTCGAAAGCGTACTCGAGTGCGTGTTCGACCTCACGTGAGCCGTCGGTCGGGACGAGGATACAGTCGTACATTGGTACACGATATCATACAACACAGGACTATATAACGTTATCCTGACACGAGAGAGCGTCAACCGAGATGATAGCTTTCGTAGACACCGATTCGGAGTCCTCACCGTCGAGTGCGCCGTGGAACGCGGCAAGAGGGGAAACGCTGATACAGCCGCCGGTCCAACCGGGGGCCATGAGTGACAATCCGTGGACGGACCGGATCGTCGGCGAGCGAATGGCCGTCGATCAGGAGTTCTCGACGCAGATCGAGGCGTCACAGTTTTCCAACCAGCAGTGGAGCCTAATCATGACCGCCACGGAGTTCGAGATCGAACACCCCGACGACCCGGATCGGGCGCAGCTCGTCGCCAATACGGACAAAATCGACGGGATCATCCCCGAACTCGACAACGTCCAGTCCGGGATGGGCGCGATGGCCGGTGGGGGTGGCGGAGCCGACAGGGGTTCAAGTTCCTCGAGCGGCGGCGTCTTCGACTCGATCATGGGGCACTCGGTATCGGGGGCAACAGCGGTTCCTCGGAGGACAAACAACGGGAGGCGGCCGAACAACTCACGCAGGAGTACGCCGAGGAACTCCAGTCACACCTCGAGTCGAAGGGGAAGTGGGAAACGATTCGGCGGCAGGCTACCGACAGCCAGTGATACCCGTCGCCTGTCGCACTGCCGAATATCGAGCACGACGCATCGGCCTCGCCGTCAGTCGCCAGCGTGAAAGAGCGTGTACTCGCTGGTTTCGTAGATATTGATGAGCTCGTTGATGAGCTCGTCGTCGGACTCGTCGTCGACGCGCAGTGCATCCAGTCGGTCGATCGTCTCCTCCTCAAGTTCGACGGATGGCATATTCGGAGTTCCGACGCCGAGACGCAAAAAGACCAGGGCGAGTCGCGGCCCGACGCGTTTCGGCCTCGATCGCGTCCCGGGTGCAAGCCACAGCATCTTTACGGACGGTTCCCGACCGTAGGCATATGAGCGACGAAGTCCAGACAACGACGTTCTCGATCAGTTCCGAAGACGGCGCGACCGACGAAATCACGATCCCGTCCGGTCTCGTCGACCTCGTTGCCGAGGGCGACCAGAGTGACGCTGAAACCATCGGTGACGTCATGCTGCTTTCCTTCGCCAGCCGCGCCCACCACATCGTCCACCACGACGAGGACGCCGGCGCGGAACTCGAGGCCCAGGAGGCCCGCGTGATGGATCTCTTCGAGGAGCGGTTCGGCGTCACGTTCGGCGAGGCGACCGGTCACCAGCACTGACGACCGCGACGCACTGATCAGCGCAGTCTCCGCACTGTCTTTTTCGCATCCAACGTTACCGAGAAAGCGAGCGATTCCACGCGAGAGTGATGACAGAAGCGAGGCGTCGTGCACCGCTTAGTCGGCGGCTTCTTCGCTTCCAGCAGTTTCCTCTATGGCTCCCGCAGCTGGGTCGCCCAGCGTCTCGACCGGTTCGGTATCTGGGTCGTCATCCGGTTCTGCATCGTCAGGCGGTCCCGCATCATCGGGCGGTCCCGCGTCGTCAGGCGGTCCCGCATCGTCAGGTGGTCCTGCATCGTCAGGCGGCCCCGCATCATCAGGAGGACCAGGGTCCTCAGGTGGGGTCTCCGATCCACCGTCCGGTCCCGCATCACCGTTCGCTCCCCCGGATCCCGCTGTGGCCGCCTCGATCGTCACCGACACCTGATCGTCGTCGGTCGTGATCGTATGCGTCGACGTTCCCTCCGGCAACGCCGACGAGAACGGAATCTCGGCCGTTTGCCCGCCCGCGAGCGTCACGGTCGACTCGGCGACGGGTTGGTCGTCAACGCTGTAGGTCACCGTCTGCGTTCCCTCGAGATCACCCTGGTTCTCGACCGTCGCCGCTACCGTCACTTCTTCGCCGGGGTCTCCGCTGGCGGGCGCGGAAACGTCGACCACGGCGAACGCGGCTGGCTCACCGCTCTCCTCGACTGTCACTGTCGTCTCGGCGGTCTCGTTGTCAGTCGATACCTCGAGAGGGTACTCGCCGGGCTCGAGATTCGACGTGGGGTAGGTCAGCGTGCCCGTCTGGGTCTCACCGGGCTCGAGCGTAACCGACAACGGGTCACTGGCGATACCGCCGACGGCGATTTCGATGTCTTGCGTCCCCGCTTCGTCGCCGACGTTCTCGAGTTCGGCCTCGACCGTGATGGGATCGCCCTGTTCGACCGGGCTGTTGGTCTCTACGATCGAGACGCCGAATGTCGCGGGCTCGCCGCTCTCCTCGACTATCACCGTCGTCTCGGCGGTCTCATTCTCGGTCGATACCTCGAGGGGGTACTCGCCGGGCTCGAGGTCGTCCGTCTCGGCGGTAAACGAGACGGTCTGGCTTTCGTCGGACTCGAGGGTGACGGACTCCGAGTCGATCGTGGCATCGCCGATCGCGAGCGTGACGTTCTGCGTGCCCGCTTCGCCGCCGACGTTCTGGACTTCGGCCTCGATCTCGAGTTGGTCACCCCGCTCGACCGGACTGGTGAGGTTCGTGATCGAGACGCCGAATTCAGCAGGATCGGAGGGCTCGATCTCGCCGGCGGGCGGCGTCGCCGCGGTCACGGGGTCGTCGTACCCGTAGTTCGCGAAGTCGATCGCCCAGACGAGTCGTTCGTCGTCGCTCTCGGGCGTCCACTCGATGGTGAACGTTCCCTCGCCAGGCTCCAGTTCGGACGGCGGGTCGTCGGTCGCGGTCCCCTCGACGAACTGGCTGTTCCCGGCGATCGTCGCGTTGTTCGGGTTCTCGTAACCGAAAGTCACGTCGATGGCGTTCCCGTCCTCGGTGGGCGTCGTCTCTTCGACCGAAAGCGCCGGGAGTTCCGGTCGAGCCTCCTCGTCGCACTCCCTCGCCGAGGGATTCGCGTAGTCGATCGACGCAAAGGGCACCGCTTCCGGCGAACTGATACCGGAGATGTAGGTTCCGAAGGTGCCGTAGTCGGGAACCTCGACGATCACCTCGTCGTCATCGGTCGTTACGTCGCGTTCGTCGCCGACCTCGAAGACGATCGTACCAGTAAACGGTGCCTCGATCTCGTCACCGGCAGTGACTGCGTCCTCGATGATCGTATTCCCGAAGCCGGCGGAATCATAGAATCCCGTGCTCGCCGCGACCTGATCGCCCTCCTCGAGCGACGCGGTGACCACCGCACGCGAGCAACTCGTGAACTCGACATCGAACTCCGGGAGTTCGCCGTCGACCGTGTACTCGACGGAATCCGACTCGATGGGCGTCCCATCCGCTGCCGCGACGACCGCGACCTCGAGCGTCGCGTTCTCCTCGAGGGGCGGCTCCAGGTCGAACTCGGTCGGGCCGATCGTTTCGTTGGCAGCGAACGTGTCGCTCTCGGCGAGTTGCGTCCCGTTCTCGTCGGTGACGGTGATCGCGTACTCGACTGACGCGTTGGCCGCGGTGAGGGTGAGCGTCTCGCCGTCACCCGTCTGATCGGTCACCGAGAGGTTCGCCGTCGGCTCTGTCGGATCGGGTTCTACGACCGCGTACTCGATGGAGTCGTTCGCCAGCACTGCGTCGTCCGTCGCGGCGCGAACCGAGACGTTGACAGTCGTGTTCGCCTCAAGTGGCGGCTCCAGTTCGAGGGTTTGCTCCGCGACCGTCTCGTTGGCCTCGAAGGAATCGCTGTCGACCCGTTGGCCGTCGTACTCCGCTGTAATGACGTATGGCACGGACGCGCTCGCTGCGCCGATATCGAGGGTCTCGCCGTCGCCTTCTTGATCGTCGACCGACAGCGTCGCGTTCGGCTCGTCGGGCTCGTCCGCGATGGTATACTCGATCGTCTCGTTCGTGAGCGGTTCGTCGTCGTCCGTCCCGAGGACTGCTACGTCGAGCGTCGCGTTCTCCTCGAGGGGCGGCTCCAAGTCGACGGTCTCGTTCGTGACCGTTTCGTTCGCCTCGAATGACTCGGTCTCTGCAAGTCGGGTGCCGTTCTCATCGGTGACGGCGAGCGCGTAGTCGACGGTCGCACTCGCCTCGTCGATCGTCAGCGTAGACCCGTTGCCCGTCTGGTCGTCCACGGACAGCGTCGCATCGGGTTGCTCGTCCGGCTCGTCCGCAATGGTGTACTCAACGGATTCGTTCGCGAGCGCTGCTCCGTCCTCGCCAACGATCGAGACATCGACGGACGTGTTCTCCGCGATCGGCGGCTCGAGGTCGAGCGTGAGATTCGTGACCTCCTCGCCGGCCGCGAACGTGTCGCTCTCGATGGTTTCGCCGTCGTACGACGCGGTCACGGTGTAGGGGACAGATGCGTTTGCCGCCGCGACCTCGAGGGTTTCACCATCGCCCGTCTGGTCGTTGACCGACAGCATCACATTCGGTTCGTCGAGTTCGTCAGCGACCGTCACGAACGCGCCGTCGAGCACCGGTGCGCCGCCCTCGGTGACGTACGGCACGTCTTCTTCGCCGTCGGACTCGGCGTACTGGAACGTCCCGTCGTCGTTCGTATCGTGGTGGACGACCGCCACGAGCACGTCGCTTTCCGCGAGTGGCTCGTCGAGTTCGACCGTGACGTTCTCGTGCTCGCCGGCCTCGAGCTCGCTCGAGACGCCGACGATATCGTCTGGATCGGCGTCGACGGCGACGCCCTCGTAGATCGCCACGAAGCCGCCTTCAGAGAGCGAGACGTCTTCGATCCTGACCTGCTCACCCTCGGACTCCTGATCGGGGAAGTCGATCGAGGCCGTCCCCTCGATCCGATCGATCGTCTCGATGCGCTGGACGACTTCGACCTCGACGTGCTGGGAGATCACCGTCACGTCGTCGGTATCCTCTTGGATCGCGTACGCGACGGCGTCGGCTGCAGTCTCCTGAGTCAGCGTCTGGAGTTGCGTAATGCTGATCTGCTGGGACTGGACGACCTGCGCCGTCTCCTCGCAGGCACTTCGCGCCGCGGTCTGGATCTGCGTGACCGACGCCTCCTGTGACTGGACGAGCGCGCCGCTCGCACCGCCACGTGCGAGCTGCTGGACCTGCGTCACGTCGACGACCTGTGTCTGGGTCACCGATCCCTGGCCGGCACCGAACGCGGCGGCCTGTACCTGCTCGACCGAAACCTCTTGCCGCTGGATCGCGCTGGTCACCGCACCCTCCGCGGCACCGGTCGCGGCCGACTGAATCTGCGTGACCGACACCTCCTGTCGCTGGACGAGCACGCCGCCCGCGCTCCCGTCAGCGGCCGCCTGAATCTGTTCGACGGTCGCCGCTTGGCTCTGGGAAATCGCCCCCTTCGCCGCACCGAACGACGACTCCTGAACTTGCGTGATCGAGGCGCGTTGGCGCTGCTCGAGACGTGTGGATTGCACCTGTTTCAGCGACCCCCGACTCGCACCGCGGGCCGCCGCCTGCGTCTGCTCGACCGAAACCGCCTGTTTCTGGACGAGCGCACCTTTCGCCGCCCCGGCAGCGGCCTTCTGTATCTGCTTGATTGTTACCTGCTGGCGCTGCTCGGCATCGACGCGTTGTTCCTGTGTGAGCGCAGCTCGCGTACTCCCCTCGAGCGAGCCGGCAGCCCCGCCGACCGCCGCGTGCTGGACGTGCTCGAGCGTCACTCGCTGGCGCTGCTCGGCCGATATCGACTGGTACTGCGTCAGCACGCCGTAGGCCGCTCCCTGTGCGGCTTCCTGAATCTTCGACACTTCGCCAACGTCTTTCGCGCCCGCCTCACTCGCGGCACCCGCGGCCGCACCGCTAGTCGCGACCTGAATCTGCTCGACGCTCACACGCTGGCTCTGGGCGACCGCACCGTGTGCTGCACCCCAGGTTGCGCTCTGTAACTGGGTGGCGTTCACCGACTGGGACTGGGAGAGCCCGCCGGCAGTTGCGCCGCCGACCGCGTACTGAATCTGGGTCGCGTTCACCGACTGTTCCTGAATCAGCGCGCCGTGGACCGCGCCCTTCGTCGCCGCCTGAACCTGCTCAGCCTCGACGGTCTGATACTGGGAAACTGCCCCTCGAGCGCCCTCGAGCGCCGCCGCTCGCTGTTCCTGAGTCACCTCGACGCCCTGGGACTGGACGAGTGCGATCCCCTCGCTGATGCCCGACTCGACAGCGTCCTCGTGCTCCTGCTGGACCGATGCCTGCGCGTTCGCTCCGCCGTCCGCGGCAGTCGGGTCTCCGTCGGTTGCGGACGGTTCCATCGTCACCGGCTCGAACTCGAAGCCGGTCGCCGACCGTGCGCTCGCCTGCCCGCTCTCGTTCTGAACCACTGCCCGTCTCTGGTCTCCGGTCGGCGATTCGGCGGTCGCGTCGGGATCGTCGTCAGGCGCGACCCGCTCGAGGCCGCCTCCGAGTACCGGCAACGCGACGACGCTGCCGACCATCGCGGCCACAACCAGAACAACGGCGATGGTGGTTTGCGTTCGTCTCATCGAACGGACCCTCCTGTCGCGTCGCTCGTCTCCGTCGTCTCGATCCCGCCGTTCCGCCCGCGACTCGCGTGATCATGGATACGGCGTCCGCTCCGATACCGGAATTTCGCTCCGTCGTCGGCTCGTCTGACACCCACTTTCGCGACGTAATTCCCCCGATCGCCAGCCCTCGTACTACCGGTTCGCATTTTTCCACCACGGGGCGGAACGAACGCATAAGACCGCCGGTCGTTCCGGTTAGCGAGACGAGACAATACGTTATTACCCGCTCCGCTCGAGCGTGCAGCAAGCACGAACGGCCGAGTGACGGCTGCTTACTCGAACTTCCGGTAATCGAACAGTGATGGCAACTGTCACCGTCGCTGTGTGGAAGCCCACTGTTTCGTCCCAGTCTCGAGTCGCCGTCCGCCACGAAATTGGCTCGAGAAGACCTGTCAATCCGCTCTCCGATAGGCTCGGAAACCGAAGTCTTGATCCGGGTTTACGAGAGAGCGAGCGTATGGCAACGGAACGGAACTCGGTCGATCCAGTCGACGACGCCGTCATCCGGCAGTTCGCTCGGGCAGCGATGCTCGCAGCGCTGATGGGGGCGTCAGTACTGGTGTCAATCCCGATCCCTCTCTCGCCGGCTCCGATCACGCTGCAGGTGTTGTTTGTCTTCCTCGCCGGACTCATTCTGGGGCCGGTCTGGGGGGCGATCTCGGTCCTACTGTACCTCACGTCGGGTGCCGCCGGCGCTCCGGTCTTCGCCGGCCTGAACAGCGGACTCGGAATCCTGATTGGGCAGACGGCCGGCTACCTGTGGTCGTATCCGATCGCCGCGGCGCTGATCGGATTCATCGTCCACCGTGGAACGACGCTTCGCGACCTGCAGAGCGTTCGATTCCCGATTCTCGCCGGCACACTCGTCATGGCGACGATCGTCATCTACGGCATGGGGACGGCCTACATGGCTTGGCTCCTCGGGATGGGGGCTTGGGAGGCCGTCACGGCCGGTGCGCTCCCGTTCATTCCCGGTGAATTACTCAAGATCGCCGCAGCGATCGCCATCGTCAGATCCGGCCGGATCACGCCGGTTCGCTCGTGACGATATGATGATCGAGTTTCAGTCGGTCTCCTACGCGTTCGACGATATCCCCGTCCTCAAGGACGTGTCGCTGTCGATCGACGACGGCGAGTTCGTCCTGCTGGCGGGGGCCAACGGCAGCGGGAAGACGACGCTGTTGCGCCACTGCAACGGCCTGCTAACCCCCGATTCCGGCGCGGTTCGCGTCAACGGCACGCCCGTCGAAGACAACCTGATCGCCGCCCGCTCGAGCGTCGGGATGGTCTTCCAGCACCCACGTGACCAGTTCGTCGCCGCGACCGTGGGTGCAGACGTCGCCTTCGGCCCCGAAAACCTCGGCCTCGAGCGCGAAGAGATCGATCGCCGCGTCGCGGCCGCACTCGAGGCGGTGAACATGACCGACCGAGACGACAACCGAATTGACGCCCTCTCGGGCGGCGAACAGTCCCGCGTGGCGATCGCGGGCGCGCTCGCTATGGAACCGACCCACCTCGTCCTCGACGAACCCTTTACCGGGCTCGACGAACCGGCCCGCCGGTCGGTCCTCGAGCGACTCGAATCGCTGGCGGCCGACGGCACCGGCGTCTTGCTCGCGACGCACGACCTCAGAGACGTCTGCGGGCTCGCCGATCGCGTGATCGCCATGCACGACGGCCGCGTCGCCGTTGACGGATCACCCGAAGACGCGCTCGGGGAGCTGGCGGGCCTCGAGGTCCGCGTTCCGGACCGATGACGGCGCATTCCATGGACGATCGAAGCGGGCGAACCGAACTATCGGCACGACAGGTGAGCGAGAACAGATGGTAACCTACGATCCCGACGATACGTTTGCACACCGGCTCGACCCCCGGACGAAGCTGGCAGTGCAGATCGGGTTCGCCGCCACTGCCCTGGCGCATCCAACGCCGCGAGCGTTGCTCGTCCTCTCAGCGGTGACGGCAATCGCGCTGGTCTCGGCGCACGTCCCGCTCGGCCGAGCGCTCGCGGCCTACCGGTTCGCGCTGTTCATCCTCGCGCTCGCACCGGTGCTCTCGGGGGTGACGTTCGGTGCGCCCTGGTTCGATCGATCGGCCGCGATGACATCGGCGCTGGCGAGCTACCGGGTCCTGCTGATCCTGCTCGTCAGTGCGGCCTACGTTCGCTCGACCCCGGTTCGAGACTCTCGAGCGGCGATTCAGCGAACGATTCCCGGGAAACCGGGGCAAATACTCGGCATCGGCGTCGGGCTCGTCTTCCGGTTCCTCCCCGTACTTCGGGGTGACCTCCGAACGATCCGCGAGGCGATGGCAGCCAGACTGGGAACCGAACGCGGAGTGGTCGACCGCGCCAGCACGATCGGCATACTCGGACTGACGCGGGCCTTCGACCGCGCCGATCGACTCTCGCTCGCACTGCAAGCGAGATGTTTCGCCTGGAACCCCACCCTCTCGCCACTGGCCTTCTCGCGGGCCGACTATCCCGTGCTCGTCCTCGCGGTCATCCTCGCGTGCTCCGCGTTCGTCTGACGGTCACCGTCACCTCCCTACTCGTCAGAGGATTGGTTCGAACACCACAATAGCTGGCACTACTCCTCCGGAGACTGTCTCCATCGACGGGCCAAATCTGTTTGGAGAGGCTACTATACCGTTCGAGTGTATACGTGAGAGTACGGCAGGAAGTCACATCATCACCTTCACCAGACATTCACGTCCTGCCGTCGTATCCCCTTTTCTGTGACGCTCACCGCCTCCAGCCCATGCTATCGTTGATTTCGACGTTGGTCGGCCGTCCTCAAGGTCCACACCGGCTACGATACCTGCTTACCGCCGGATTTCCGCAATCGATTGTGATTCATCAATAGGCCTGTCCCGCGATGTTTGATATCGTCATATTCAGTTTATTATCGGGACGGACGAACATCGCTGCACCTCCTACGAATCTGGCTGTGAATGCTCTGCTGTGCCGAAACTGCCGGTTAGATGGTCTGAAAAGCGGCTTCACTTCATGAATCGGAGAAGCTTCGACATCGATCCGATCAAGTCGCTCACGGCTATCTGCTATGATTACAACCGATTACACAGCAAGCCCACCGAAAACGAGATCTCCACTCTCGAACGATACCCTCCTCATTCGAGAAAAGCCGGTGGAGGGATTTGAACCCTCGACCTAATCCTTACGAAGGATTCGCTCTGCCAGTCTGAGCTACACCGGCGCGCATTCATTTGTACGATCGATATCGTGCATAAGGGTTGCGAATCGATCCGGTCGTGTGAGGAAGTTACGTGTCCGGATGCTCGGGAACTACAGTCCCGTTATCGCTCGAGTCGGACGTCGAGACAGACGTTCAGCTCGTGTGGGGCGTACGACCGAACGGTATGGCGGGTTTCGACGGTGACCTCGTACTCCGGTTCCGCGGCCGCGCGGATCGCATGTTCGCCCGGCCCGAAGGGGTCGTCCTCGTGTTGAATGTCGTAATAGTGGATCGTACAGTCCTCGCCCGCCAGGGTCACGGCCGACTCGAGGAACTCGTCGGCGCTGTGAGGGAGGTTCATCATGATCCGATCGGCCCAGCCATCGTACTCGGCGGCGACCTCGCGGACATCGTCGTTGATTGCGGTCACCCGATCTTCGACGCCGTTCCGGCGCGCGTTCTCGCGGAGGTAGTCGATCGCGTCCGCGTTGATATCGACCCCAACACACTCCGCGCCGCGTTTCGCGAACGGGATCACGAACGGACCGACGCCGGCGAACATATCGAAGGCATGCTCGCCCGCATCGACTTGCTCGGCCACGCGGTGTCGTTCGGTCGCGAGCCGCGGCGAGAAGTAGACCTCTGCCAGGTCCAGTAGGAACTCACAGCCGTACTCGCGGTGGACGACTTCGGTGTTTTCGCCAGCGAGCAACTCCCAATCACGGACTCGCGTCTCGCCTTTGACCTTCGAGGCCTTGTTCAGCACCGTCTCCACGGGGAGATCCGACTCGAGAATGGCATCGGCGATCGCCCGCGCGCGTTCGGGATCGTCTTCGTCGATGAGCGCGGCCTTGCCGAGGCGCTCGTAGGTCGGATCGAACGCGAGGAGATCGGCCGGCGTCGTCTGACTCTCGCGCTCGGCAACCGTACGCGAGACGATGTCGCCGTCCTCGAGTATGTCCCGAACGACATCGGGGTCGATGACCGGAATGTAGAGCCAGCCGTCCTCGACGGCGATTTCGTAGTCGTCGTCGATCAGGTCCGCGTCGGCGAGCGCCGTGCGCGTGGCTTCTCCGCTTTCTGGCGCGACGCGAACGCACGGAACGTCCATACGCGAACTGACCGTCCGCCCGCCGTAACGCTGACGTTTTCGACGGCGCTGCTCGAGAACGATCATCCCCGATAAATCAATATATGCTATAGCAAGTTTCTGGTTCGGCCTGAAAAAGACGAGAGATACCGAAACTGTGACGAGGAGAGCCGCGCTGTGGGTCGTGACGATACCTATCTCAACGGCTGGCCGACAGCGCACAACGGTCGGAACCTATCGGAATATGAGAGTTAGTACTGGCTGGAGCCTCGTCTTCCGTCCCGTTTACTACAGAAAACATCAGAATTTCAGCATCTTATGGTCCTTCGACGCTTCGTCCGAATGCAGAATGGACGAATACACGCTCAAAGTCCCAGATATGACGTGTGAAGGGTGTGAGATAGTTATCACCGGCACAGTGACGGTACTCCCCGGAGTGGGCCATGTTGACGCTGACGCCGCTGCCGGTCGTGTGATGATCCACGGGGATTCGTCGGCGAAACGCCGAGCTCGAGAGGCGATCGAGAAAGCCGGCTACGATGTACTCGAGTAGCAGCGTAGTCGCGCTGATAGGGGTGGTCACGATAGAGCGGCTCTCGTCCTGGGGAAGAAGATCGCCGTCGGTACCGGTCTCGTCTCGGGTGTGATCGTGCTGGTGGTCCAGCCGAATCTCCCGATCGCGTTCGACTGCTGAGATGTGACCGGGCGTCGCGGACGACGTGAGCCGACGAGAACGCGCTCGAGAGTGGCCGTCGGAAGCGTTTTTCCCTTCGGCGCGCGTATCCGCTCGAGATGAGCATGCGAACACGACTCACGACCGTCGAGACGGTCCACGAGAATCGGTCGTGGCTGTTTACGATTCGAGATCAGTACGGCGAACCCGACGAGGTGATTCTCGTTCCCTGTGAGGACAGTGTCGAGCACGGCTCGACAAGCAGTCAGCCTGCGGCCGACAACACCGGAAGACGCGGAGCGCCTTCCGAGCCCTCGGTCGCTGACGCTCCCGACGACGGCGTCGAAGCGTGGATCAATCGGTGTACCCACGAAGCGCAGCGGTTCGATACGGGCCGCGGAGTCGCGATGCGTGACAACCAGATCATCTGTCCGAAACATGGCTCGATGTTCGACTCTTGTTCGGGCTACTGCGATAACGGCGAAGCAGCCAACACGACGCTGCCGTCCGTCGATATCACCGTCGACGACGGGACCGTCTACCTGACCGACGACGACGTGACCTTCGCTCACGAGGGTGGTATCGACGACAGAGACGACGAGGACGACGGAGACGACGGAGACGATGACGACGATCCCACATCGACCTCGCACATCGGGTTCTGACCGCGTCGGTACCGACGGCTCAAGCTGGACCGTTCATTGTCTGACAGGGACAGTTCACTTGCCGCGCGCTGGTCAGCGTATGGACAGACGGACCGTCTCAAGCGGCATCGAGTGGAAACCGCAGGTCGGCTATTCCCGGGTCGTCCGCGCCGGCTCGCAGGGCCACGTTTCGGGGACGATGGCGACCGACGAGAACGGGCCGTCGTTGCACGGCGATCCGTCCGCTCAGACAGCCCGGAGCACTGAGGCGGCCAGTCGTTACCGGTCGCCGCGACGCATGAACCATCTCGAAAACGTATTCCGATCACTCCTACTACACCGGGTCATGCTCACCTTCATCGGTCTCGGTCTCTACGACGAGCGCTCGATCACCGTCGAGGGACAGGAGGCACTCCGAGCAGCCGACCGCGTCTACGCCGAGTTCTACACCAGCCGGCTGATCGGGACGACGATCGAGGACCTCGAGTCCGCCCACGACGTCGAGATCGAGGTCCGAGACCGCGCGGGCGTCGAACAGCACCCGGAAGATATGCTCGAGGCGGCCGAAAGCGAGGACGTCGCGTTCCTGACGGCGGGCGACACGATGATCTCGACGACCCACGTCGACCTCCGCCTCCGAGCCCACGATCGTGGGATCGAGACGCGAGTGATCCACGGCGTCACCGCACAGACGGCTACCAGCGCGCTCACCGGGTTGCAGAACTACCGGTTTGGGAAGGCGACGACGCTGCCGTTTCCCTACGCCCACGGGGCCGAGGGCCTCCCCGCGAGCGTGACGGAAACGATCGACGATAATCGGGCCGATGGGCTTCACACGGTCGTCTATCTGGACATCAAAACGGAGCGAGAGGAGTACATGACCGCCGACGTGGGTGCAGCACTGCTCGCTGAGGAGTATCCCGATCTCGTGGGCGTCGTCGTCGCTCGCGCGGGCAGCCCCGACCCGCTCGTCGAGGCCGGGACGATGACCGAACTGGCCGATCGGGAATTCGGCGACCCGCTCCACCTGCTCGTCGTTCCCGGGGAATGTCACCTGCTCGAGGCCGACGCGCTGGTCGAACTGGCGGGGGCCGACCGGGACACCCTCGAAATCGCCTGATGTCGGCTCGGATCGGGAGTCGGTCGCGATCCCGGTGATCAGCGGGGACGCACTCGTGGAAGAGCAGAGACCGAGTACCGATCACTGATTGCATGTTCGGTTCCAAGGCAGTGGTTCGATCGGGACCGGAGGCCGGCATATTTTGATCGGGTGGAACAGGTGACCTATGAGTAGTCAGGAGGTCACGTTCGACGGCGTCAGAATCCCGAAAAGGGTGACCCGAAAGCACGGACTGTCGACGTTGAGATCGATGCGTAGTGAGGTGCGACCAACGAAACAGAGGAGGAGCGAGAAGCGGACGCGCCCCCAGCGCGAAACGCGAGGCCGTAACGGACTCCCGGACTGCGGCGGCCACACCACGGACCCCTCAGCCGCGCAGGACGGCCTCGAGCCGGTCCTGAAAGTCGCCGGGCATCTCGAGATGTGGTGTATGTCCCGTGTTGCCGAAAACGACTTCCTCGAACTCACTGCCGCGGTCAGCATAGGTCTCGAGGACGGCGCGAGTCTGATCGACCATCGGTTGGGGCGGGAAGACGTCCTCGCCGGGCCAGTCTGGGAGTTCGCCCATCCGGCCGAGCGTCCCCAGATCGAAGAGCGAGGCGTTCGAGACGATCTGGTCGGAATCGCCGCGGATCCACAGCACCGGCGGTTTCTCGTCGGGATCGATCTCGGTGATCCCCTCGAGGTCGCAGTACTTCGGCGAGATGGCGTTGTTCACGCCTGTTTCGCCCGGGGCGACGCCAGGCCAGTTGTCGCTCCGTTTTGAGGAGCCCGGATAGTTCTCGTCGCCGGTCGCCGTGTCGAGCATTCCCGTTAGATACGATTCCTCGCGGTCGTCGTCGAACTCGTGGGTCGGATCGACGTAGTAGGTTCGCAACACCTTTCGCGGGGAGGTCTGGCCCTCTTCGCTCCGGTCGCGGTTCTCGAGGCCCGCCACGAACCCGTCGTTGCCGATCCCGCCGCCGGAGCCGGCGTAGTCATCGAAACAGGGTGTTCCGTCCGTATCCTTCGTCCCGCCGAAGCCATACGGCGAGAGCGGGTTGACGAGCACGAGGTCGGCGACGTCTTGGGGGTGGTCAATCGCGTACCGCATCGCGACCCCGCCGCCGTTCGACCAGCCGACGAGGACGAACGGCCGCTCGAGATCGAGTTCGCCGACCAGCGCGCGAAGATCGCCCTCGAAGTCACCGAGCCCGTTCGTCGCGTTGATCGGTTTCGTCTCCGAATCGCCGTACCCCCGCAGATCGGGCGCGATCGCACGGTGACGGGCTGGCAGCGCCGCCATCACGTCCTCGAAAAACCGCGAGGACGAGACGTTTCCGTGGAGGAAGATAACGGTCTCGCCCTCGTCACTGGCTCGATTGTTGCCGCCCGACTCGAGATAGTGGATCTCGAGGCGGTCAGTGTTGACGGTTCGCGAGTCGACCCCGGCGAGGGTGTCGTCTCGAATCATGACCGCCGGTACTACGGCCCCCTTGATAACTCTCGGGCCGAGACCCGATCGCTGAGTCCCCCGCCTCGAGCCAGCTGACGACGAAGATCGGAAAGATCAGCTCGTAGGTGTGAAACATAGCGTGGCTGAGCATAACGAACGCCATCACAACCCTGTCGTTCCGATCCATGATCAGTTCGGCGACCGCACGCTCCTAAAAACGGCGAGCGCTCCGTCGTTTACAGTCGGTCGATGATCGCTGCGGTCACGTCCTCGGTCGAGGCATCACCGCCCAGATCCGGCGTCCGCGGCCCGTCCTCGAGCGTGGCCTCGACGGCCTCGTGGACAGCCTCGCTCTCCTCGTCGTAGCCGAGGTACTCGAGCAGCATCGCGGCGGAGATGATCGTCGCAGCGGGGTTCGCGATCCCCTGACCGGCGATGTCGGGTGCGGTGCCGTGGACGGGTTCGAATAGGGCGCGGTCGGGGCCGACGTTGGCGCTGGGCAGGAGGCCGAGGCCACCGACGAGCCCGGCGGCGAGGTCTGAGAGCACGTCGCCCGCGAGGTTCGGGCAGACAACGACATCGAACTGTTCGGGGTCGAGACAGACCCGCGTCGCGAAAGCGTCCATCAGGACCTGATCGGTCTCGATGCCATGCTCGTCGGCGACCGATTTGACGGTATCGCGGAAGAGCCCGTCCGTCTCGCGCATGACGTTTGCCTTGTGGACGATACTGAAGCCGTCGTGTGCCTCGTCCTCGGAGACGTAGTCGCAGGCGAATTCGGCGAGTTGTTCAGAAGCTGATTCCGTGACGACGCGGGTGAGCGTCGAGACGTCTTGGGTCAGCCGGTCCTCGTGGCCCGCATAGACGCCTTCGGTGTTCTCGCGGAGGAAGACGAGATCCGTCTCGGGTCGGACGGCGTCGATCCCCGGATACGCCTTGGCGGGTCGGATGTTGACGAACGAGTCGACCGCCGTCCGGAGCGGCAGGATGACGTCCGCCGCCGTGTCGCCAGCCGCACCGAACAGCGTCGCGTCCGCCGACGCCGCGAGGTCGTAGGTCTTCTGGGGCAGCGCCTCGCCCGTCTCCTCCTTTACCGCGTCGCCCGCGTCGGCCTCGACGAACTCGAAGTCGATTTCGAGGGCCTCGAGCACCTCGACCGCTGCTGGCGTCACTTCCTGTCCGATTCCGTCGCCCGGGATGACGGCGATCTCGTGAGTCATACCCAATCTTCTCTGCGGGGGCGAAAAGAGGGTATCGATACCACGGTCGCGGCTCGAATCGGCGGTGTCGCCGCCGTCGGGCGATCGCGTCGCTCGAACCGATCATGGTCCTGGTTCCAGCCCGAGAGACGCGGACGCGAACCGAACCGCCAGTACGCCGAGTCCCGTCAGCAGCGTCCCGGCGACAGCGAGCGCGAACAGGCCCTCGAGGGCTCGCTTCGCGCTGTCGCGCCAGGCCATATCGCGTGCGTCGAGTGCGTCGCCGGCCGGGACGACGTCGACGACGAACCCCGTCGATTCGCTCGCGTCGATGCGACCGTCGTAGACCGAATCGACGGTCACCCGACCGTAGACGTACACCTCTTGTCCGCGCTCGAGGACAGCCTCCTCGTATCGGTCGGGGTCGATCGCCGTCTCGTCGTCAATGGACACCGCCAGCGTCGGATCTCTCGCGTCCTCGGTCCTGGGTCGGCAGCCCTCGTCGTCGATCGTCGCCGCATTGTAGCCCCGCCAGTCCTCGAGTTCCGTCGGCGCGGTCTCACCGGGGTCGACGAGTATCCGCTGGGTCGGTCCCTCGAGCAGGAACCGCCGCGTGCGACCGCCCTCGGTAATCGTCTACTGGCCGACGTACGCGCTCTCCTCGCGAACACGATACTGATACCCGATCACGTCGCGTTTCGAGCCGGGAGCGGTCAGGAGCCCGTCGGGCCCGTCGAACGCGCGCCCGACGACCAGTGCGTATCTCGAATCGGGTGCGTCGCGCGGATCGACCGGTTCGGTCATCACCAAGAGGAACGCGACGAACAACCCGACGGGAACGGCCACGAGAGCAACACCCATCGAGACGACGCCTTCGGCGACCTCGAGCGGCGTACCGCCGCCGGAGATCATTCTATCCGTTGACACTCGAGTACAGCGTCAAAAACGTATCGAGGCTCGATCCGGTTCGCGACCGGTCGGTGGGACCGCGAGTCACGGCGTGCCGACGCCGGTCGAGAACCCCACCGCGTCGGCAATCGTGCGCCGCTTGAGCAGGGCGAAGCCGATGGCGACCAGCACGAAGCCGACGACCGTCAGCACGCCGATCTTCTCGCCGAGCAGGAAGACGCTCGCAACCGTCGCGACGATCGGGACCAGGTAGCCGATCAGCGCCGCCTCGAACGCGCCGTGTTCCTCGAGCACCCTGAAGTAGATCAGGAAGGCGATCGCGGTCGCGAAGACGCCGAGGTAGAGCAGCGCTCCCACCGAGACGGCGCTGATCATCTCGGCGCTAGGCAGCTCGTCGGTACCGAGGCTGACCGTGTGCAAGACGAGTCCACCGATGAGCATCGACCAACCGACCAGCGGCAGCCGATCGATGGTCGGGCCGGCCCGCTGAATCAGGACGCCGCCGAGCGCGACGCTGCAGACCTGCCCGACGATGAGCAGTCGCGGGGCGGTGTTGCCCGCCAGCAGGTTTCCGGGATCGGGCTGGATGACCAGCCCGACGCCCAGAAAGCCGATAGCTGCGCCGACGGCCCCGAGCGCCGAGAGCCGCTCACCCAGCAACGGGATCGCCCATAGCGCAGTGATAATCGGGACCAGCCCCTGCAAGATCGCGGCAACGCCGCTCGGAACCGTCTGCTGGCCGATAAAGAGGAGGCCGTTGCCGGCGATGAGGAAGACGCCGCCGCCCGCGACGGCCATGAGATCGTTCCGCGCGGTCGGTCGCCACTCCTCGACCCGGATAACGGCCGCGATCAGCAACAGGACCGCCGCGATGTCGTACCTGGCGGCCGCGAACAGCAGCGGTGGCAGATACTCGAGGCCGATCGAAATCGCCGGAAAGGAGAATCCCCAGAGGACGGCGAGCAACAGGAAAAGCGATGCGTCGAGGGACCGAGACATACGGTGTGAGTCGGGGACAGTCCCCGAAATCGCTGGCGGTTCCGGTATGGGTCTGCCGCTATCGCGGAGCGGCTCGAGGGGTGCCAGTCGAGTCGCGACCCTGCTCAAGCCACACATTCAACGCGACGCTGCACAACGGCGAACGGACTCGGTCGTACAGCCGTCCCGACCTTTATGCGGTGTCCGTTCGTGGGTCGGCCATGAGTCACTGGACGAGCGTCGTCTTCGAACCCGGCGACCGCGACCCGGACGACGTGGAAGCGGACCTCCGGGCGTCGATCCGATCGGCGGACGAGACCGTCTGTCGGGAACGGGAGGATCCGAAGACGTGGCAGGAAGACGACGGCCGTGTCGGCTGGTACCTCCACGGATTCGCGTACGACGAGACGTTCGCCGCGCTGACGGTGCCCTGTCGTCGCGCGCTCGCGATGGACATCACCGACACCGAGGAGGCGGCGACCGGCTACCTCTACGAGTGGGTCGACGGTGTGTTCCTGCGGACCGATGTCTACACCGACACCGAGTACGGCCGCAAGAGTCTCGATTACTTCCTGCTCGAACACGGGCTACAGGGGGAGCGTCGTGTCTGAGTCGCTGCCCCCGCCGCGTTATGGGCACTCCGCGCGTTCGCCGACCGCCTCGTCGAGCGCGGGACGCCGCGAGGCGACGATACCGAGACGACGGTGACGGCGGCCTGCGAACGCGAGCCCGACGCCGTCCGGGGTGAACTTGCGGCGCTCGCGGACACGGTTCGAGGCGAGTGCGCACCCGAGTTCGACGGCGACCGAGAGGAGGCAGCTCGGACCGTTTTCGCCGCGTTCGCGGTCGCCGGTGGTCGGCTCTTCGCGACCGTGCCCGAGGCCGCGTGGGACGCGGTCGACGCCGCGGTGACCGCCCGCGAATCCGACGGCCCCGTCGGTAGCTACGCCCGTGCGATCGTCCGTACCGTGCCGTTTCCGACCGAATCTGGAACGATGAACGGACCACAGCTCGCCGTCAGCGACGTCAGAGAGCGCCTCGAGGACTCCGACTGGCGCTCCACTGCCGTCCATCTGTGTACCCGACACGGCGCTCCCGAGGAGTGCCTCGAGCCGCTCGCGGCGTGTCTGGACGCCGATCCGGCGACCCGCCGGCAGGCAGCGAGGGCGATCGATTGGAGTGATCGCCGGCCGGACGGCGTCGCCGACCGCCTGCTCGAGGCGACCGACGACGACGATCCGACGGTCCGGGCGGGGGCAGTCGGCGCGCTCTGCCATCAGTGCTGGATGCGCGACGGTGTTCCCGAGTGGGGCGACGAGGCGATGGCGGCGCTGGCCGACGCGCTCGTCGACGACGCGCGGGTCGTTCGCGTCCGTGCTGCGGGCGTGCTCGATTGTTACCCGTCGTATCTCCCCGAATCGGCGCTGTGGAGTGCGCTCGAGCCCGAGACACGCGGTCGACTGGCGCTCGGCGCGCTCCGGGCCGATCTCGACGAGACGGCGATCGACGAGTGCTACTGGCAGGTCGATTCGACGCTCGTCGGGGCACTCGACGCGACCGCGACGCGGGCTGTCCGCGAGGAGTTTCGGGCCCTCGGATGGCCCGTGGAGGATGGCAGCGAAGATCTCGACTCGTCTCCCCTCGCTCGGTCGGCGATCGCCGCCGCTGCGGAAACTGACCCGGGCGGGATCGACGATCCGGTGGCGTACGTCGAGGCGGTCCGCGACCGGATCGGGACTGACGGCGTCGATCAGTACGAATCTCGACTCCTCCGGGCGCTGTTCGCGACCGATCCGGACGTCGTTACTGACGCCGTTCCGGCGCTCGTTACGGCGCTCGAGACCGAGTCACCGGATGCAGACAGCCGCGAAGCGGCGCGGACGCTCGCAACCGTTCGGGAGGACACTCCCGACGCAGTGTCGGTCGTCCAGGAGACGCTCGTGGCCGCCGTCGGCGATCCGAGCGAGCGAGGGATACTCCGGGAAAAGCGATTAGTCGCGCTCGCGGCGATCGATCCCGACGCGGCTGCCTCGGAGCTGCGAGCCGCCTGCGAGTCCGTCGACAGGTACGGCTCAAGCGTCGGCAGGACCGTGGAGACGGTCGCGGCGACGACTCCTGCTGTGGTCGCGGCGGTGTCCGATGCCGCCGTCGCCGCGCTCGAGGAATCGGACGACAAACGGAACGAGCGCCTGCTCCGGGGACTGGCGACCGTCGCGGACCACGATCCCGATGCGCTCGTCTCGTCCGCAGACGCATTCGTCGACCGGCTCATCGCCGTGCATCCGGAAACGCGAACCGCTGCCGGTCGCGTCCTGCGGACGCTCCGGGGGTCACACCCCAAGGCGGTACCCGACGTGGCCGCGCCGCTCGTCGAGACCGACCCCGACGATCCGGCATGGCCGCTCGGTCCCGCCGCGAGCGAATCGTCCGAACTGGGTGGCCGTGCGGTGCGAGAGGCGATGTCGATGCTCGACTATCGCGGCGACCTGTGGGCACGTCGGTGTGGCGGATCGATCGCCGCGGTCGCGGTCGGCGACCCAGAGCAGGGACGAGCGGGCGCTCGAGAACTGGTCTCAAGGCTTTCCGATGACGATACCGGTCGATACGGGGCCTACGCATTCGTCGAGCTCGCGGAGCGGGAGCCAACGGTCGCGGCCGTCGCCGTCGACGACCTCGTTCGTCACCTGCGGGCCGGCTACCCAGACGACTACACGGCCGCCGACTGGCTTGGTAACGCGCTGCTCCCGATCGCGGACGCAGCACCCGACGCGGTCCGGGACGCGATTACGGCACACTACGGGGGGCCGACCGCGTTCGTCGACGCGGACATCGACCGACGATCACACCGCGAACGGATCGTCTCAGCGGCCGCGTTCAGCGACGACGGATCCGAAACGGTGACGGGCGGGGTCGACGAATCGGACGGCTCGACTCCGGAAAACGCGGACGAGGGCGGGGGCGACCTACTGCAATCGCTGTTGGATCGAGTTCTCGGAGAAAACGAAACGGATGACCGCTGAGGCTTACTCGGCCTCGGGAATCGCCGCGTCGTCGACGTACGGCAGTTCTCGAGCCTTCTCGCGGACCGCGCCGGCGTTGGACTTCATCAGCGCCGTCGTGTCCCAGACACCCTCGACGAGAGCCTTGCGCTGGGCGTCGTCGACGGTGACGTCGATCGTCTCGTCGCCGTAGGTAACCGTCTCAGCTTCGATGTCGATATCGATCTCGCCGTCGGGGTTCGTGTCGACCCAGTCCTGCAGATCCTGAATCGTCTCGCTATCGGCCGTCACGGTCGGAATTCCGAGGGCCAGACAGTTGCCCGCGAAAATCTCGGCGAAGCTCTCGCCGATGAGCGCGTCAATCCCCCAGCGCATCAGTGCCTGGGGTGCGTGCTCTCTCGAGGAGCCACAGCCGAAGTTGCTGTTGACGACCATCACCGAGGAATCCTGATAGCGGTCCTCGTTGAAGGGGTGCTCCTTCTGATTGTCGTCGTCGTCGAACCGCAGATCGAAGAACGCGAACTCGCCCAGTCCGTCGAAGGTGACGACCTTCATGAAGCGGGCGGGGATGATCTGGTCCGTGTCGATATCGTTGCCCTGAATCGGGATGCCCGAGCCGGAGACGTAGTTGACTTCGGGAATGTCGACCGCACCATCTCCGCTCATGCCAGATTCACCTCCTTCAATTCGCGCACGTCAGAGACCTCCCCGGTGATCGCCGCCGCGGCGACCATTCGCGGGCTCATCAGGACGGTCCGCCCGTCCTTCGATCCCTGGCGGCCGACGAAGTTCCGGTTCGAGGAGGAGGCACAGGCCTCGTCGCCCTCGAGCTGGTCTTCGTTCATGCCCAGACACATCGAACAACCGGCGTTGCGCCACTCGAAGCCGGCTTCCTCGAAGGTGTCCTTGAGGCCTTCTTCCTCGGCGGTCTTCTGTACGCGCTGGCTGCCGGGGACGACCATCGCGCGGACGTCATCGGCGACTTCGCGGCCCTCGACGATCCGGGCGGCGCGTCGCAGGTCCGGCAGGCGAGCGTTCGTACAGGAGCCAAGGAAGGCGACGTCGATGTTGTAGCCTTCCATCGTGTCGCCTGGTTCGACGCGCATGTGCTCTTGGGCGCGTCGGGCCGTGTCTTGTTTCTCTTCGGGAAGTTCTTCCGCCTCTGGAATCGGGTCGTTGATGCCGATCCCCTGACCTGGGGTGGTCCCCCAGGTGACGACCGGTTCGAGTTCGTTCGCGTCGATGTGGATGACGTCGTCGTATTCGGCATCCTCGTCGGAGCGGATCGATTCCCAGTAGGGTTTGAGGTCGTCAAACTTCTCCGGGTTTTCCTGAAAGTAATCGGTCTGCTCGAGCCACTCGTAGGTGGTCTCGTCGGGGTTGACGTAGCCCGCGCGAGCGCCGCCCTCGATGGACATGTTACAGATCGACATGCGACCTTCCATGCCGAGGCTTTCGATGGCCTCGCCGGCGTACTCGTAGACGTAGCCGACGCCGCCCTCGGTGCCGAGACGGCGGATGATCTCGAGGATGATGTCTTTCGCTTCGACACCCTCGCCGAGTTCGCCGTCGACCTGGATCTTGCGGACCTTCTGTTTCTCCATGGCGACGGTGCCCGTCGCGAGCACATCGCGGATCTGGGAGGTGCCGATGCCGAAGGCGAGCGCGCCGAAGGCACCGTGAGTCGAGGTGTGGGAGTCCCCACAGACGATCGTCTTGCCGGGCTGGGTGATGCCCTGCTCCGGTCCAATGACGTGGACGATCCCCTGATCGCCCGTCGTCGGGTCCGAGAACTCGATGCCCGCGTCGCGGACGTTCTCCTCGAGTTCGGCCATCATCTCCTCGGCCGCGTCCTCCTTGTACGGACGGGACTGGTCGGCCGTCGGGACGATGTGGTCGACCGTCGCGTGGGTCAGTTCCGGAAAGGCGACCTCGAGGTCGCGCTCGCGGAGCATCCCGAACGCTTGCGGGCTGGTCACCTCGTGAATGAGGTGGAGGCCGATGAACAGCTGATCCTGTCCGGTCGGCAGCGTGGTGACTTTGTGTCGATCCCAGACCTTGTCGTACAGTGTGCCTTCGCTCATTCCTCGTCCTCTACTACGGTGTCTCGGTTAGTACGCTGTCCGTGCTCGGTTCCGCGTTCGAAGACGCGGTTCGCATCGTCGGCCTGTTTCGGCGGCGTGTGGTCGACGTCGCGCATTGTCTCGCCTGCGTCGGTCTGTCCGTCGGTCTCGTCATCCTCGGTGGCTCCGGTCGCAGCCGGTTCGGGTTCGCCCCCGTCAGCTGCGACGGTCGGTCCGCGACTGAACAGCCGGCCAGCCGTCTCCCCAGTAGAGGGGTTGGTGTGGCTGACAGCAGCCATCGTGTCTGTCGTGTCGTCAGTTTCGTTCATGGTCGCTCGGTCTCGTTAGTCGTCCGCCTGCACTTCGACGGACTCGGTTTCGTCTTCGCTCTCGTCTTCCTCGGCCCAGGCGAACAGGTCGCGTAGTCGCTCGCCGACCGCCTCGATCTCGTGGTTCTTCTCGGCCTCTCGAAGCTGGTTGTAGCTTGGGCGATCGGCTTGGTTCTCGAGGATCCATTCGCGCGTGAACTCGCCGTTCTGGATCTCCTCGAGGACCTCGTCCATGTTCTCACGGACGGATTCGTCGACGATGCGGTCGCCGCGGGTGAGACCGCCGTACTCGGCGGTATCAGAGACGGAGTTCCACATCTCCATGTTTCCGCCTTCGTACATCAGGTCGACGATCAGCTTGAGCTCGTTGAGACACTCGAAGTAGGCGATCTCCGGCGAGTAGCCGGCGTCGACGAGTGCCTCGTAGCCGTGTTTGACTAGCGAGGTGACACCGCCACAGAGGACGGCCTGCTCGCCGAAGAGATCGGACTCGACCTCCTCCTGGAACGTCGTCTCGATGACGCCCGCGCGGGTACAGCCGATCCCCTTCGCGTACGCCAGCGCGCGTTCCTTGGCGTCGCCCGTTGTGTCCTGATAGATCGCCAGCAGGCCGGGTGTCCCCTCGTCGTTCTCGAAGTTCCGGCGGACGAGGTGGCCCGGGCTCTTGGGCGCGACCATCGTCACGTCGACGTCTTCCGGCGGCTCGATCTGGTTGTAGTGGATGTTCAGCCCGTGGGCGAACTGTAGCGTGTCCCCCGCCTCGAGGTTCGGCTTGATGGCGTTCTCGTAGACCGCCGACTGGACGGTGTCGGGCACGAGCACGGAGATGTAGGAGGCCTTCGCGGCCGCGTCGGCGGGCGTCGCGACAGTCAGCCCGTCCGCTTCGGCGGCCGATCGCGAGGACGACCCCTCGCGCAGGCCGACGACCACGTCGACCCCGCTATCGTGGAGGCTCAGTGCGTGGGCGTGTCCCTGGCTCCCGTAGCCGAGGACGGCCGCGGTGTCATCATCGAGGGTTGATACGTCTGCGTCGTCGTCGTAGTAGATGTCGGTGGTGAATTCGTCAGTCATCGTCTGCTCTTTGGTATTGGTCGTCGCGGTTCGCCTCGTCGGCGGGCTGTGCTGTCGAACCGGCTGTGGCCGTTTGGTCGGTACCGCGGGCCAACGCTGTCGTCCCCGTTCGGGAGATTTCCCGGATACCGAACTGGCTGAACGTCTCGACTGCGGCCTCGATCTTCTGGCGCGCTCCGGTCACTTCGACCGTCGCCGTCTCCGGACTCGAGTCGACGGTCTTGGCGTCGTACATGTCCGCAACGGCTGCGACCTGATCGGGTCGCTCGGCGTTGACCTTGATGAGTGCGAGCTCCCGGCGCATCGCGTCGGGCTCGAGTTCGCGCACGGAGATGACCGGCACGAGCTTGCGCAGTTGCTTCTCGACCTGGTCGATGCCCGGATCGGGTTCCTCGACGACGATTGTGATCCGTGCACGATCCTCGTCTTCCGTCGGGCCGACGGTCAGGCTCTCGATGTTGAACTGCCGCCTCGAGAACAGTCCCGAGACGTCGGAAAGCACGCCGGGTTCGTGTTCGACTAGCGCCGAGATGACGGTACGGCGGGGCTCGTGAGTCGCTTCGACCTCGGGGTCGATGCGAATGCCCTGTTTGTTGCGCCGCCCCGCGGGGGTCGGTCGCTCGTCGGGTTCGGGTCCGTCGAGTCCGCGTTTCATGCGAAACACCCCGTGATTCGCTGAACGAAGTGAAGCGAATCTCGAGACGGCAGAGCCGTCTCGGTGTTTCGGTTGCAGTCGGACGCGGTTTGTCCGACGGTCATAGCTGATCCTCCGCCAGTGCGAACTGGCCATTGTCGCCGCCGCTTGGCACCATCGGATAGACGTTGGCGTCGGGATCGATGTGAACATCGATCACCGAGGGGCCGTCGTACGCAATCGCGTCCTCGATCGTGTCAGCGACGTCGTCGTAGTCGTCAATCCGGAAGCCCTCAGCACCGAACGCCTCGGCGAGCTTGTCGAACTCGGGCATCCAGCTGTAGTCCGACGCGGAGTGACGACCATCGAAGAAGGCGTCCTGCCACTGTCGGACCATGCCGATGTACTCGTTGTTGAGCACGGCGACGGTTATGTCGAGCTCCTCGCGGACGGCGACTGATAGGCCCTGTAAGGTCATCAGGAACGAGCCATCACCGTCGATACAGACGACCTCTTGGTCGTCGTCGGCCGCGATTCGTGCACCGATCGCGGACGGCAGCCCGTACCCCATCGTTCCGAGTCCGTGACTCGAGACCCAGGTACGGGGCTCGGTGTAGGTCCAGTACTGGCAGGCCCACATCTGGTGTTGGCCGACACCGGTCGTGACGATGGCTCGATCGCTCGTCGCCTCGTCTAAGGCCTCGATGACGAACTCCGGCTGGACCGGTTTGTCCTTCGGCGCGTCGTAGGCCATGGAGTAGTCGGATTTCCACTGCTGGCACTGGGCGCGCCACTTCGTCGCTTCCGGCGACTTGTCGACCGCGTCGACAAGCTGCTCGACGACGGTTTCGGCGTCACCGACTAGCGGGTAGTCCGCGTGGATGTTCTTCGAGATCTCCGCGGGATCGATGTCGACGTGGATGAGATCCGCGTCGGGCGCGAAGGTCTCGATCCCGCCGGTCAGCCGGTCGTCGAACCGGGTGCCAATTCCGATCAGGGTGTCGCAGTGGGTGATCGCCATGTTGGCGTAGCCGGTGCCGTGCATTCCCGCCATCTCGAGGGAGAGTTCGTGATCTTCGGGGAACGAACCGATACCGGGCATCGTGGTGATGACTGGAATATCGTGTTCGATGGCGAACTCCCGACAGGCCTCGCTGGCCTCGCTCTTGATGACGCCGCCGCCGAGCAGCATGACCGGACGAGCGGCGTTCTCGATCCGCTCGGCCGCAGCCTTAACGATCTCTTCGTCGGCTCGCTCCTGGACCTCGTAGGTCTCGGGCACTGCCGGCGCGTCGGGCTCGCGGTCGGTCTCGCCGTTGGTGATGTCCTTGGGCAGGTCGACCAGCGTCGGGCCCGGTCGGCCTTCGCCGGCGAGGGCGAACGCCTCGCTAACGTCGCTGCCGACGCGATCCGAGTCGCTCGCGAAGGTGTTGTTCTTCGTGACCGGCGTCGTGACGCCCGTCGTATCGGTCTCCTGGAAGGCATCGTTGCCGACGAGTTCCGTCGGAACCTGCCCCGTTAGGGCCACGAGCGGATCCGAGTCCATGTCAGCGTCTGCCAGCCCCGTGACGAGGTTGGTCGCGCCCGGCCCGGATGTCGCCAGGCAGATCCCCGGCTTGCCGGAGACGATGCCGTAGGCGTCGGCCGCGTGGGCCGCGCCCTGCTCGTGGGCCATCGTCACGTGGCGAATGTCCGAATCGTAAAGGGCGTCGTAGACGGGCATGATCGCCCCGCCCTGCACGCCGAAGGCGTGCTCAACGCCCGCGTTCTCGAGCGCGCGAACGACGGATTCGGCACCCGTCGTGACGGGCTCGGTCGTCTCGGACTTGACGTCGTCCTCGGTGGCCGCGTCTGGTGTGGCGCTGTCGGTGATCTGGTCGTCGTCCTGTTCGTCGTCCGCTGGCGAAACTTTTGCTGCGCGTTCGCTCATCGGTTATCTCCCGCCGTTGTCTGGCGATCGGGTGGTGTACGGTAGTGTGTCATCTGCTGGATCAGTGATCGCTCTGAGAACGATACCGCGAATTCGGGTCCGAAGCGACGAAGTACTGGGATCGGGGCTAGGACGCCCCTACAATACGAATCGGAGCGAACGCGCTGTTGCCGACCGTGCGAACGCGAGCCGACAGGGGAGCGCGAACTGTCATTACTGTCTACATAGCTCCCTCGAGGGTCATAATCCTTACGAGTCACTTGGGGACGGTCGCTCGAATGCGACAGCCAGTGCTCGCGGACGGTGGCAAACGGGACGGACATCCCTCAGACGCGCACCTCCTCCTCGGACTGGCGCTCGATGCCAGCCTCTTCGGCGAAGCGCTCGAGGTCGTCGACCGTGACCCGGCGCTTCTCGGCCCCGTAGTCCTTGACACGGCGGGTGACCGCGCGGACCTGATCATCGGTGGGCTCGAAGCCACACTCGACGAGCCGCTCGCGGACCGAGTGAGTCCCGGTGTGTTTCCCCATGACCAGTCGACGTTCGGCACCGACCATCTCAGGGGTCATGACGCCGGGTTCGAAGGTGTCGGAGTTCTCGATGACGCCGGCGGCGTGGATGCCGCTCTCGTGAGAGAAGGCGTTGTCGCCGACGATCGGCTTGTTGCCGGGCGTGTCCATGCCACTTTTCTCCTCGACGATCTCCGAGAGTTCGGTGATGCGCGTCGTGTCGATCCCGGTATCGCACTGGTAGAGCGACTCGATGGCCATCACGTACTCCTCGTAGGCGGCGTTGCCGGCCCGCTCGCCGATCGAGTTGACTGACACCTGCGCCTGTGCCGCGCCCGCTTCGATGCCGGCCAAGGCGTTCGCAGTGGCCAGCCCGAAGTCGTCGTGGGCGTGAACATCGACCTGTGCGTCGGTGTGGGCACAGACCTTCTCGATCATGGCCCGGAATCGGGTCGGCGTGGCGACGCCGCAGGTGTCGGGAATGTTGATCCAGTCGGTTCCCGCCTCAGTGACCGCTTCGATCACCTCGATCAGGAACTCCTCGTCAGTCCGAGTTGCATCCATCGGCGAGAACATGCAGGTCGCGCCCGCCTCGGTGATGCGTTCGACCGACTCGACTGCGCGCTGTACGACTTCCTCCCGGGTGGCGTGCATCGAATCCTCGATCTGGACATCGCTGGTGCTGACGAACGTGTGCACCATCTCGACGCCAGAATCGAGTGCCGCTTCGATGTCACCGTCGACGACGCGGGCTAAGCCGCAGGTCGTCGAACTGGTTGCCGAAGCGATATCACGAACGGCTTCGAACTCCGCGTCGGAGTTGACGGGGAACCCGGCCTCGATGACGTGGGTTCCCATCTCGTCCAGGATGGACGCGATCTGCCGTTTGTCGTCGTAGGAGAACGAAGTGCCGGGCGACTGTTCGCCGTCCCGGAGGGTCGTATCGAAGACACGTGCTGACTCTATTTCGTCAGTGGAATCTAACGTGCCCTGGAAGAACTCGACCCCCCTGACTGTTGTCAGAGGATGGGCTGTCTTGTGAAGACATTGTATCTGAACCCGAGGTGCGACGATCTATATAAACCTATCGCTGTGGCCGACGATGTTCGGCGACTAATATCTCCACTATCGATAGTGTTGGTTAGGAAATCGCACGACTGCGGCGACCTATTATCAGAATGTATCTCCTAGTACTGTTTAGATAATTTCGAGCACTCGACTCGATTCTCGAGCAGTACCCTCGAATTATCGCCCGTTCGGTCCCGATCAACCCGCTCGAACGCTGGCGCGCGGCCGTCGATAGACGTTCGGTCATCTGATTCGTTCTCGAGCCAGTCAAATAGGACTCACAGCTAATCGTAGCGTATAGACTGAACATTCGTCCATCCTTGGCTCTCGGCTCGGACGCCGGAATCGGGCAGGAAACGACTATCAGCGATCGCTTCACCACGAGTTACAGCGGGTCCCGTGAATGAAACCGAATCACGGAATGAACGGAGCAAACGCGCGTGTGGGTGTTTTATGCTCGGTCGTGGTAGGACGGCGCGCATGACGACTGACGAGATCACCGGCATCCTGACGGAGGCCTATATCGACGAACTCGAGACCGTGATGAACTACCAGACCAACGCGATCGTCCTCGACGGCATCCACGCCGAGGAGGTCAAGACGAGTCTCGAGGAAGACATTCAGGAGGAACTCGACCATGCACGGATACTCGGCGAGCGGCTGAAACAGCTCGATGAATCGCCGCCCGGTTCGGAGTCGTTCGAGGCCAACCAGCACAGCCTCCAGCCGCCCGAAGACACGACCGACGTTCAGTCGGTCATTGAAGGCGTCCTCGAAGCTGAGGAGTCCGCCATCGAGACCTATCGGTCGCTGGTCGAGGCCGCGGCCGAGGCGAACGACCCCATCACCGAGGACGTGGCGGTGACGATCCTCGCCGACGAGGAAGCCCACCGCACCGAGTTCCGCGGCTTCCAGAAGGAGTTTCCCATGAACTGACATCTGGGCAACAATTCGGCGGAGGCGAACGTTTTTCTCGTCCCGGTTCGACCCACCCGGTATGAGCGATTTCGACCTCGACCTTCGGGCCGTCGAGGAGCATATCGACGACGAACTCGATCTCGAGGGCAGTCTCGTCCTCGGCGTCCTCGACGGAGAGACATCGGCCGACGAGTGGCTCGAGGCGATCTCGAAAGGGAACGTCCTCATCCTGAGCGTCGAGGGTAACGTCAACGAACTGGCTGCCGGATTCGCACGGGACGTCAAGGAATCGGGCGGCGAACTCGTCCACTTTCGGGGCTTTCTGCTCGTGCTGCCGCCGGGCGTCGACGTGAATACGGAGCGACTGTAGTCGCGTTCCGAGACCGCTTCGACAGACCGATGGTACCTACTTGGACTGTATCGGTTTCCGCCGAACGTCGCCGGGTCCGTTCGTCGAGTGTCCGGCGAGGAGTCCTCCGAAAATGGCGGCAGTAACAATTCCGAGTGCAACGAGAACAGCGATGCCGATCTCCTGCCACAGTACGAACGTTTCGGGCGCGACCGGCGTGAGACCAATCTGGAGCCACTCGTTGTGATACCCGATCCGGCCGATCAGACCGGCACTCGCCGCGTATACCACGACCGCCCACGGGATCGCGACGAGTACGCCAGTCATCCCGCCCGCAATTGCACCCGTCCTCGGACGACCCGTCTGACGAGCAGCGATCCAACCACCGACGGCGGCTCCGATACCGGTAGGTGCAGTGAGCAGGGCAACGATACTGCCGGACACGACATTCGCACGCCGAACGGGGAATGACATATTCGTCACAAGGAGACGTTGGTTTAAATCCCCACTCTGAAAGTTTCAGGGTGTGAAATCGTGCCTAGGTCGGAACCTATTCACGCGGGTCGATCGTCCACTCGAGTTCCCGCAGATTACGTTGACGTGAACGTCAGGAAGTGGCCGTCTGGATCGCGAGCGATGACCTCGTCGTCGGTCGATCGCTCGACCGATCGGACGCGATCGGCCACTGACTCGAGTACCGCTCCGGGATCGTCCGTCTCGAATCCGAGATCGACGTGGACGCCACCGCGGGCGTCGGCAATGCCGAGGTGGGGTTCCCAAAGCTCGAGCGCCATCGGGCCGTGCAGCCGCACGCGCTTGCGGGCGTCGCCCTCGTCGACCGTCTCGAAGCCCAGGTCCTCATAGAAGTCTTGCGCGCGGTCGAGGCTCTCGACCTCGAGGACGACTTCGAAGATCCCATCGATGCCCGGACCGGCCACGTCCTGCTGGCCGAGTTCGACGCAGTTCCCGTCGGGATCGTACAAATACAGCGACCGTGTGGAGCCGAACTGGGCCTCCTCGAGGTCGTACTCCGCGGCCAGTCGCTCCCACCAGTCATCGTACTCGCTTGCAGGAATCGAGAACGCGTAGTGGGTGTGCAATCCGCCCCGCGGGAGCGCATCGAGGCGGCGACACACGAGGTCGGTCCCCCCGGCCGCGAAGACGAGTTCGTCCGGTCCGCGCTCGCGGACGGTCAGTCCCAACCGCTCCTCGTAGAACTCCCTCGCCGGCTCGAGGTACTTCGCCTCGAGTGCCAGCCAGGCCAGCCCGGTTAGCATGGGTGACTGTATGCGGGGCGCGTGCATAGAAGCGTCGCCGGGGTGTCCGATGGGAACGGACCGCGGGCGGCTATCGACGGGACGTTACGAGACACGAACGAGGACAACGGCAACTGCGCGACGCACCGTTTACCTATGTTTATGGGATGAGCGAACGTACCATACCACATGAGCTTTCGCGTCGACGAGCGCGCGGCCGACTTTCGCGAGATCGATCGCTTCGACGGCGGCGTCGGCTGGATCGCCCATCCCGACGAGCGGATGCAACGTGCCAGCCACGCCCTTGAGGTGGACGGCGAGGTCTGGGTCATCGATCCCGTCGACGCTGAGGGGATCGACGAGCTATTCGCGGAGTTCGGCGACGTGGCCGGCGTCGTCGTCGGACTCGACCGGCACAAACGCGACGCCGCCGCGATCGCGGACCGCCACGACGTCCCCGTCTATCTCCCCGAATGGTTCACGGGCGTCACCGAGGAGATCGACGCCGCAGTCGCTCGCTTCGACGACGAACTCTCGGATACCGGGATTCGAGCGATCACGGTCATCGACAGCCGCTTCTGGCAGGAGGTTGCACTGTACAATCCGGCCGACGGAACCCTCGTCGTCCCCGAGACGGTCGGGACCGCTAACTTCTTCCTGGCTGGTGACGAGCGACTCGGCGTCCATCCGATGTTGCGGCTGAAACCGCCCCGGACAGCCCTCCGCGGCGTCGCACCCGAACGCGTACTCGTCGGTCACGGTACCGGTGTGATGGCCGATGCCGCGCGCGTCCTCGAGGATGCACTCTCACGGTCCCGCAAACGAGCGCCCCGGCTGTACGCGGAAACGGCGTGGGAGATGCTTCCCGTCTGAGGGCAGCCGAATCACCTCCACACCACACTGCCCTTGGCCATACATCTAATTACCACCTACCCATAGTACACCTGTGGTCTACGTAACCCGCGGGCTCGTCGACATCCTGCTCGATCTGGCCAGCGACGCCGATCCCGACGGCGTGACGACCGGCGTCTCGGTCATCCCCGCGAGCGAGCTCGAGGGCGCGGACGGACTACCGCCCGAAACGCCCGTCTTTACCGATTTCTTCCTCCCCGATCCCGGCAATCCGGTTAATGCCGTCTTCGGGGTCGATCTCTCAACGCCCGCTCGACAGGCACAGGGACGGTTCGTGTCCCACCCCGTCCGCGAACTCGAGGTGACGCAGCGGGACGATCTGGCACAGGTTATCTTCGTGGCCGTTCCGCCGTGGGAAGTCGACGACCAGTCCTTCGGCGCGTTCGACCGAAGCGGCGAGCGCCAGCCCCTCGAGATCATCAACGCCTCGCCACCGGGGCAATCGCTGACCGACTGAGACGCCGGTTGCCACTCGAGGCGGCGAGGAACGGTCGGCGATCGATAGCTCCGTTGATGACGAAAAATACGAGAGGGGTCGGGAGTCAGACCCCGGCGGTCACCGGCAACTCACCGTTACCGATGATGCGGTCGATGATACTATCGGGAGTTCGTTCGCCTCGGTCGTCGTCGGACTCGTCGGAGCCCTGTGACGGGAAGTCCGGAATATGGGGCATCTGTTTGGACCTCCATTCGGTACTACTCGCCTCGACTCTGAAAAGCGCTGTCCCGGTGGACGGCCCGCGGTGGGTAGCCGTTGTCCATCAGCGATCGACCGCGAGCGCGACTACTCGAGATAGCCCAGCCCGCGGAGCTGTTCGGTGATCTCTTCGAACTCCGCTTCGGTGAGTTCGCCTTCCTTCTGGTGTTGGATGACGATACTGCGGAGCAGGAACCGGACGAGATCGCTCGTGCTCTGGAAGCTCGTCCCCTCGATAGTCTCCTCAACTCGGTCCGCGAGATCCTTTGGGATCGATACCGTGGTGTACTCGGTCATATGCCATACTCCGGCGCGGTCCCCAAAGGAGTGTCGGCAGAGCGATGGCAGATCGGCGATTGGAGACATCGTTTCGAACGAATGGAGTCCTTCCCCAGTGTCAGCGATCTCCGATCGTCTCCGCAGCCATTTTTATAGTCGACTCCGTAGCGAGGCATACAAGTATGGGAGTCCGGCCACCATCGAGCGGAGACGACGAGGAACCCGACAGTATCGAGTTCGGCATCGCTGCCGTCGACGCTCATCTCAGGGACGCCGATCTGTCCTTTCCGGCTACGAAAGACGATATCGAGGCCGAAATCGGCCACGAGCGAATCCCCTATGACGTTCACGGAAACGACGTGCCGCTGAGCGAGATGCTCGCCGAAGTGCCGACAGAACAGTTCGACTCTCGTCAGGAGCTGTTGAACCAACTACACAAACCGTTCGAGGCGTACCGCCACGACAACTCGGGCGGCGTCGTCGCGCAGGTCCGCTCGCTTTTGCCCTTCTGAGGACGATTTCACGCAGCAGCTCGGTCGGTTACGTCGTCGGCCCGTTCACCGCCGCACTCACAGTTACTCGTCGCGCTCGTCTCGAGCGATTCGCTCGAGCCGCCGGCGCTGTTCGCGGTGTAAGGTCACGAGCATGTCCGAGAGGACGCCGAACATGAGCAGTTGGACGCCGAGCAGGATGGCGGCGGCCGAGACGAGCGCCATGACTTCGTGGCTCTGGTGGTACTGAACCCACTCCCAGAGGACGTAGGTCGCGATGATCGCGCCGGAGAGAATGCCACTGATTCCGAGACTCCCGAAGTAGAACAGGGGATTGTTGGTCTTAGCGAGCGAGTACAGCGCCAGCATGATCGTCCCGCCGTCTTTGACCGGGTGCAGGTTGGTCTCGGACTCGTCGGGCCGGGCGCTGTAACTGATCGGCACGACCGTCGTCTCGACGCCGTGTTTGACACACTCGACGGCGAGTTCGGTTTCGATCGTGAACCCATCCGAATCGAGCGAGAGCCGTCTGAACGAGTCGACAGTAAACGCTCGATAGCCCGAGAGGATGTCCTCGTAATTGGCTCCGTGGACGAACCCGAACGCGCGATTTATCATCTGATTCCCGAAGCCGTTCAACGCACGCATCGCGTCGTCGTCCATATCGGCGAACCGGTTCCCGATAACGTGCTCGTACCCTCGAGAGAGCGGATCGACCATCTTGTCGGCGTCGGCCGGATCGTACGTTCCGTCGCCATCGAGCATCAACACGTACGGCACCGTGATGTATTCGATGGCCTCGCGGACGGCCTGGCCCTTTCCGTCGCCGGACTGAACCAGCACCTCCGCGCCGTGCTCGCGAGCGATCTCACGGGTATCGTCGGTTGAGTCGCCGTCGACGACGACGACGTTCGTGTACCCCTGCTCGTAGAAGCCCTCGATCACGTCCGCGATCGTGGCAGCCTCATTGAGTGTCGGAATGAGAATGCAAACCTCGTCGGGTGAAATCTCGGTTGCCTCCTCCGTAGCGGTGACCGTCTCACCGCCATCCGAGAGGACGCTCGAGCCCGTGTGGACCGCATCGTCTTCCATCGGGCAGTACTCCCCTACCGAACTGCAAAAGGCTACTGATTGACCAGTGTCGTGTTTTCAGGCTCGCGGTCGGTCCGCCGCTGGAACCCGAACGCTACCAGGTCAATCCCTCGTAAACGTGGAGGGCGTCCTTGTCGACGTCGATTCGCCGCCCGTCGACTACGACCGAGCAGGTCATATCCTCGAACGAAACGTCGTCGAACTCCGGCCAGTCGGTCGCGACGACGGCACCATCCGCGCCAGCGAGCGCGCTCTCGACCGAGTCGGCGTACTCGATATCGGGATAGTCGGGTCGGACGTTCTCGATCGCGACCGGATCGTAGGCGACGACGTCTGCACCGCGCTCCGTCAGGTACTCGATCACGTCGAGCGCGCGCGACTTACGGATGTCGTCGGTTCCGGGCTTGAACGACAGGCCCAGTACCGCGATTCGGGCCCCATCGAGGGAGACGTGGTCAGCGAGCAGGTCAACGAGCCGCCGCGGTTGCTCGTCGTTGACTGCGACCACTGCATCGAGGAGGTCAGGGTCGTACCCCTGCTCGCGAGCGCCGGCCCGCAGAGCGTTGACGTCCTTGGGGAAACAGGAGCCGCCCCAGCCCAGCCCCGACCGCATGAACCGCTCCGAGATCCGATCGTCGAGCCCGACCGCCTCGAGCACCTCGTAGGCGTCCGCGTCGTACTCCCTGGCAATGTTGCCCAGTTCGTTAACCAGCGAGACCTTCGACGCGAGGAAGGCATTGTTCGCGTACTTGATGAGCTCGGCCTCGCGAATATCGGTCTCAACAAGGTCCGTCTCCTCGCGCGCTCGCGGTTCGCCACCGCTCGTGTTATTCGAGGCCCGTTGCGCCTCGCGATCGAGGATCGGCGCATAGAGCTCGCGCAACGTCGTGGCGGCTCCGTCGCTGGCTGTGCCGAAGACGACCTTGTCCGGCTCGAGGAAGTCCTGAACCGCGGTTCCCATCCGGAGGAACTCCGGATTCATCGCGAGCTCGAGCCCGTCGCCGATCTCGGTTCCGGACTCCGCCTCGAGAATCGGACCGACGACGTCTTCGGTCGTGCCGGGGAGGACCGTGCTCTTGACGACGACGAGGTGATCGCCGTCTTTCTCTGCGAGGGCGCGACCAAGCGACTCCGAGCCGGCCTCCATGATCGCGAGATCCAGACCGCCGTCGTCCGTCTGCGGCGTGGGCAGACAGAGGAACGTGACGTCCGTCTCGCGGACCGCGTCGTACTCGGTCGTCGCACGGAGTCTAGTCCCCGCGTGGTCGGCGATCCGTTCTGCGAGTCCCGACTCGTGGATCGGGGCTTCGCCGGCGTTTATCGTCTCGACGATCTCCTCGTCGATCTCGACGTTGACGACGTCGTGACCGAGGTCTGCGAGGCAGGCGGCGACGGTGGTGCCGACGTAGCCGCTTCCGATGATGGAAACGTTCATGACATCTGCAAGGGAGGGCGGTGATTAGTCGCTTTTGGGTCGCCCTCGAGTCGGCAACCGACTCGAGAACGGACTCGTCGATCGAGAGGCAGCCACTACTGTTCGATCGGTTCGGCTTCCCGCTCCGTGATCCGTTCTTCGGCGCGGTCTCGGTCGTCGGGGTAGCCAACGTCGATGCGCCAGCCGTCCATCCGGATCGCATCGATGGTCCGACCGGACTGGATGAGCAGGTCGATCGCGTCCGGCAGTTCGTACTCGCCGCGGTCCGAGGGCTGGACGAGGTGACATGCATGGAAGATCTCCGGCGTGAACGTGTAGAATCCGGTCATAACAAGGTTTGACGGCGGATCTTCTGGTTTCTCCGTCACTTCGATGATCTCCCCGTACTCGTTGGTGTCGAGGACGCCGTATCTCGAGGCCTCCTCGTAGGGGACTTCCTCGACCAGGAACGCGGCGTCAGCGCGTTCCTCCTGCTGGCGGTTGATCACGTCGCCGAGGTTCGCCCGGAAGACGTTGTCGCCCAGCATGAGCATGAAGTCGTCGTCGATGTGTGGTTCCGCCTGCAGGATGGCGTGAGCGAGCCCGAGCTGTTCGCGCTGATGGGCGTAGGTGATCGGGACGCCCTCGTACTCATCGCCATAGCGCTCGATGATCTTCTCTTTCATGTAGCCGACGACGAGGACGAATTCGGTCGCGCCGACCTCGATGAGGTTGTCCATGACGTCCTCGACGAGGGGTTTGTCGTCAACTTCGACGAGGACCTTCGGTTTGTCTTCAGTGAGCGGCCGGAGGCGGGTTCCTTTGCCAGCTGCTAAAACAACTGCTTGCATATGCCAACCGATTACACTTGAGTATTATATGTCTTCGGGGATAGTCGGTCTCGAAATACCGACGAAAATCCGATATCAATGGGCCTCAAAATAGTGTCAGAACCGGTAATTGAGGCCCATTTATTTCATAGACGTTGGACCAGAATAGTGTTTATTGTCCTTTCTATCAGGCTTTAAGGAGCGGGATATTATAAGGTAGGTTTTGATTAACAGTAGTCCGAAAGTGCGTCGATATGAGGAGTAACGTACCGAAATAAACGACTGTACCGAAGAAGACGAGTACTAGTACTAGAACGATATTCCGGACGTCACCGTATGTCGATTCGAGTTGAAGCCCGGCGTAAATGGTTGCTCCCATCACACCAGCTGCAACCCACTGTCTTCCGATTTCTCCGATTGGGATAGAGAATTCGATCAACGCCGAGAGTGACCCGTAGGCGACCAGAAGGCTAACCAGAACGGAAGAGGCAGTAGCCACAGCTGCGCCTCGAATCCCAAAATAGGGTATTAGAATGATGTTGAAAATCACGTTTATGATGATAAACACAGCATTAACCCGAAACGACATATCGGGCCTGTCGATAGCATTGAGCGTTGTCGTGAACTGTCGCTGATATCCTTGAATCAATGTCGCAACGATGAGAACTGTGAGAACGACTGATCCCTGCGTGAATTCTTCACCATATACTCGAAGTAGGCGTTCCCCAAGTAGTACGCCACCAACTAGCCCTGGGATAAGTACTAATCCGCCATAGGAGAGTGCAGTTTCGAACAGATCCGCTACCGATTGTGGGTCTTCGTCAGCCGAAAGTGAACTCATCTCGGGGAATAGCGTCTGGCTCAATGATCCACCGAACAGTATCAAGAACACGGAGATATTCCAAGCTGCCGTATAGATTCCAACGAGAGACGACGACACGAAGAACCCGAGGACAGCTACGTCAACCCAATTGAACGCACGCGTACGGATTTCACTGAGCCAAGAATACTCCGCATAGGAGATAATTTTCCGATAGTGCGATACTTTCGGTGTAGTAATAGCATCGAACTGACGGACGACTATCCAGAGACCGAGTACGGAGACGAGTATGTAACCGACAGTATATCCAACAAAGAGGCCTACGATTTTGAATCCAGCGAGGATAGCACCGATCTGAATGAGGCTCCGTGTTCCGGTACGAATTGGAGTTAAGACACCCGATATATGAACGAGATGCTGTCCCTTCAGTACTGAATTGACGATCGCCTGAGTGAGAGTAACGAACAAAAACAACACCACGACTTTCGCAGCTGGATAGCCGAGATAGGTATTAACCTGATTTCGGAATAACAAGACGAAGAAAGATACTGCGAAGAAGAGACCAAGAACGATCGTTCCACCGGCAATCAGATAGGCCGCTTCATCATTTCCTTCGCTGACCCGTTTGGTGAGCGCGCTCGGGACCCCCATTTTCACGGCGATGCTTAACCAGGCAACCGTCGAGAGCACGAGATAATAGGTCCCAAGGGTTTCGGAGCCGAGGTATCTCGCAATAAATATCGTTGCAAGGAAACCTAGTAGAGAGGCTGAAAACCGAGAGGCGAAATGTATTATCGATGTCTGGCCCAGCCGCATACGCCTATCGGCGAGTGGGAAGCTAATAAGGCCTCCTTTTTATTATTGCGCCGACCATCGCAATGGTGTGTTCCCACGGCGTTAGTTCGATTTATGCCCTGTAGCCGAGTTCGTGTAATCGTTGCTCGACCTCAGCGCCAATATCTTCCTCGATGCCCGTCACATCGACAGTATCTAGATCATCAACAGTCAATTCGACGAACTCACGGTCCCCACGATCCCTCATTACTTGCCGGTCGGGAACCGAAGTCTCGTACCGAACCTGATCGTCACGACGAATGGCGTCAACGATCACGGCATCGTCCAGTTTGCGACAGACCGCATGCCACGGACCGAAGTATGGTTCTCGCTCGGCCTCCGGTAACGGTAATCCGTCGCCGGGTTCCTCGATTCGATACGAGCTCGTAATTACATGACCTCCCTCGGGAACGAAGCTTTCCCTTTCACCGTCGATTAGGTTTCTGACGACTAGCGGAAATCGAGTCAGCGACGCGGGTTCGGTTACGGTTTTCGCTTTCGACTGTTCGGGGTACTTCACGACTAACGGGACATGCGAGACTTCGTCGCCGATTCCCCAACTGTGATCGATCAGACGTACTGCCTTGTTCACGACGCTATACTCGCCGAACCCCTCTCCGTGATCGCTCGTTATGACAACTAGTGTCTCCTCGAGTTCATTTGCTGCATCTAGTCGCTCGAGCAACTCGGCAACGTAAGCGTCGGCCTGCCTGATACAGCCATCATACAGGTTTTCGGATGCTCTGAGTTCCCAGAATGGTCGCTCGCCGAGATACTGTGTCGTAAGCGGCCCCCCCATCGCCTCTCGGTGGAGGTTTTGCAGCTGGTCGTCTCCCCACAGGTCGTACGAATCCTGTGGGAGGTACGGATAGTGTGCATCCATGAGATTTACACACGCTGCCCAGGGCCAGAACTTGATTCTCGCCATTCCAAGAAATCCCGTACGTATTCACCGCCGTGTTCCTTTTCGGGGTCGTGCGTTGCGGTCGAACTGCCGAACTCGCGTCCTAGTCCGTTTACAATAGCTTTCGCTGGTGAATCGCTTTGGAGACATGCTCGGAGAAACTCCCCGTAACTCGGATTACCGGATACATTTCCGGGACCGAGCGCGTCCGGGAATATCAACTCTTGACGTTTTGGACCCTCTACATGGTCGAAAAACGACGCGAGATTTGAAGATTCAGAAACAACAGCGTTTGACGTGAAAAGGCCAGTCCGGTATCCGTTATCGTTTAATTCTTCCCAGATGGTGTGTCCAGGAGTCAACGTTGCGGTATGTGAGGTCGCACGGTGCTGGGCCACATGATACCCTGTGAAGATGCTGACGTGACTCGATATACTGTGAATACCAGGTGCCTTTGCAGTCGTATAGTTCGTTGCTTGATTCGTGAACTCGTCCAGCCGTGGTGTCGTGTTTCGGGGATAGCCAAGGTGGCCCACGTTTTGGGCACGAACACTATCAAGAATCACTAGAAGAACATTCGGCTGATCCATACATAGGGGTCCCAATCAGTGTATTTGTATACTTCGATAAATAACTCGTCCAAGGACGATGGTATGCAGAACGCTAGTTCGGCGTCTATCCAGACCAGCTAATTTAGATACTAATAGGTATTACCCAGCACACACACACACACATATATATATATATATAATAAATTGGATGATGTCCGAACTGATCATCTCGTTCTCTGGACATCTATTTGAATGAGTGACCTGACAGCTTTTTCAGTTCAGCTACCTAGATAGTACTGAGTTGGTCGTCGACTGTTTTCAGTAGATTATCGGTGTCGACGACCAGATCAGAACCATGGCCATCACAATATACTGGTTCATATCCAAACCCGAGCGCCGTCGCAAGTCTCTGATAGGTATTGAGCCGCTTTTGGCCGAATAATTCGATGACAGTAGTATCATTCGAATAGATGATATTTGCAAATCCGGCTCCATGTGGTCCAACTACAGCGCTTGAATTTGAGAATAGTCTCACTTGTTCAGAAACGGAGAGACTTTCAAGAGCATACGGTTCGAATCCCCTCGTCCGAAGCGCAGTGATGACTTCTCCCTCGTTCCTTACCCGTCGTTTTGTGGCTTTTCTCCGTGTAATGTAAATGCGCTTGTCTTCCTGTTCAGTCACTTCTACTGAATCTGATATCCGGTCACGTAACCAATTCACATGTGCTGGAATTGGCTCTATTTGCGACGGAATCAGCAATTCGTTCACAATAATTTTCCGGGATTCAGCAGATATGTAGTCGCTCTCATCATATCCGAGTAAAGACAAGGATTCGTGCATCCATGATGACAGCGTTCTCGGAACGATGATTTTTACGTTATCGCTCGACGTTTTCCTGTACCGCTCGAGCCAATGGAGTTTCAATAAGCACTCAACGGTCCAATGGAAATAGTTTGACCAAAGAGGAATGAGAACAATTGCCTTGTCGACCGTTCTATCCGGTTGGAGATCCTGCTCTGTTGAAGGTAATACCGCACGGAGTTGGGCGAATCCGTGCTGATATCCGAACATAGAAAGAGCAACACTGACCCTGCGCGATGCAAGATGAACAGGCCCGACGGAGTCCGCAACGAATCTTCCGTCGGGCAGAGAGACGATTCCAGACGAAGCAAGAACAGTGGCTCCGTTAACGATTCCACATACTTGTGGGCAGGGTTCATCTGCTTGAATATCCGTGATCTGCTCGTCACTTTTGACGGACTCTTTACGAGGTATCTCGTGTAAATCTGTTTCAATACAATCACGAGATATCAGATGACCAGAGTTTGAGATTTCGTTTACTGTAGTAATATCCGTTTCTTCGTCTATTTTTCCACCTGTATAGTGGCGTAATATATTGTCTTGGACGACTTCCTCCTTTGCTTGTTTACAAAATTGGTAAACACCGTCTCGGCGTACTTTCCGAAGTCCGTGTCGAAAGAGGGTCATTACGGTATAACTATCCTTACTTACAGGCCGTCAATTACTTCTACCTCACGCATCCCACTTCTTACAAATAGCTGACCGAAAGGACCATACTTGTTCTACAAGAGGTACAAGAAAATGGTCGGAGATGCTATTCGAAAAGTTGGGATGGGTATTTTACGCCGAACACGGTATTCGAAACCACTCGTAACGATAGTAAACCGTGCCCCTGTCGACACTATTCTAGATTTCGATAACTCAGCTACGATCGAGCGAGGCTGCAAGTTTATTGGAGAAATATCCCTCGAGCATGACGTAGTAATCGGTGCCGGAAGTCATCTTGAGGGAGAAGTTCGGGTCGGACGAGGAACGTATCTCGTGCGCAACGATGAGCTCATTGGAGAGATATCAGTTGGGAACTTCTGTGCGATTGCCCGAAACGTAACTGTTCAGGCACGGGACCATCTAATGACCCGTCCAAGCATCCAAATGCGTTTCTACGACAACTATCTCGATTCGACACTTCCACATGTGACAAAAGGTCCAACACAGATTGGGAGTGACGTATGGATCGGAACAGATGTTGTGATCCTCTCTGGAGTTGAGATCGGACACGGTGCAATTATCGGAGCAGGATCCATCGTAACGCGAGACGTCGATCCGTACGCTGTTGTCGCTGGCGTTCCCGCTGAACGGAAAAGTTGGCGGTTCTCCGAGACGATTCGGAATCAACTTCTCGACATTCAGTGGTGGGAATGGAGTGACGAGGAAATCTCTCGAAATAAGAAATTCTTCGAAAGTAACCTCGAAAATTGTGATGATATTTACCGATTGGTATCTGATTAAGCCAGGTCGAAAAACATATATACTCCTTAGGTTATTCAACGGATATGTCGTTAGAGAAGTTTTCTCTACGGAATTTTTTCGCGTAATAGATAATCCTCGCATCCTTCGGGGAGAGGCCGCCAAGTCTCTGATTAGTTTCAATAAGAAGCTACACAAGCGAGATTCTGACGAGAATATATCACATATAATGGAAGAAGATTGGGATAATTTACTCCTCCTTGATGGCTGTCGGTACGATTCGTTTTCCCGACAAAATACGATCGATGGTCAATTGGAGAAGCGGATTTCCGCCGGATCTCAGAGTCTTGAATTCATGAAAGAGAATTTTTTCGGGAAAGAATTTGAAGATGCCGTGTATATTACGGCAAATCCGTTCTCTCCCCAAATAAATCATGGAACATTTCATGACACCATAAATTTACTCCCCGAGTGGAATGAAGAACACCAGACGGTGATGCCAGAAACTGTCGTTAAGGCGACTGAGAGAGCTATTTCGGAATACCCAAACAAGCGGTTACTCGTACACTTTATGCAACCACACTACCCGTTTATCGGACCGAAAGGTCAGTCTCTTGATCACCGCGGTTACCAGCCAACAAGTGAGAAAGATGGTCTGTCGTTCTCAGTGTGGGACGAATTACAGTATGGGGTTGCTGAGTATAAACTCGAAGACGTGGTCGAAGCCTATGAAGAGAACCTGGATATCGTATTGAACCACGTGTCGGAATTGGTCCCTAAATTGCCCGGTCGAACGGTTATTAGCTCGGACCATGGGAACTTGTTCGGCGAACGAATGAACCCAATACCAGTGAGAGCATATGGACACCCGTCAGGACTCCGGAGTCGGGAACTCGTAGAAGTGCCTTGGTTGATTATTGACGGTGAGCGGAAGAAAATAACTGCGGAAGAACCAAACAGCTACGAAGCCGTAGACGATTCCATCGTTGAGGACCGACTCACAGCGCTTGGTTATGCTGAGTGAAAACCAGTCGATCGACGGATCCAACCCGGATGTCTCGATAATCATCCCGGTCTATAACGACCCAGAAGGAATTCGAGCAACGCTTTCATCCTTGATTGGACAAACAGTCTCCAGCGAACGGTTCGAGATTCTTCCGGTAGATAATGGTTCAACCGATCATACTCGAACAGTAGTCGAAGAAATTGAGCAAAGAAACGAACAGGTAAGATCAGCTACCGAAGACGAGATATCTGGATCGTACGCTGCCCGAAATGAGGGTATAAAGGAATCTACCGGTGATGTTTGCGTGTTCATCGACGCCGATATGACTGTCCCCGACGGGTGGCTCGAGTCAGCACTTCGAACGTTCCAATCAACGAATACGGACTACATGGGCTGCAGCGTCGAACTCATTCTTCCTGACGACCCGACAGTAGCAGCCCGCTACGATCGCCACACCGGTTTCCCGGTCGAACAGTACCTTGAACATCAACAATTCACACCAACCTGCTGCCTCGTGACTCGAAGAGATGTGTTCGAAACCGTCGGCCTCTTTGACCATCGACTCGTCTCCGGCGGCGACAAAGAGTTCGGAAACCGCGTTCACGAGGCGGGCTACGACATGCACTACGCCGAAAACGTCACTATATACCATCCAACACGTAACTCGATCCCCGAGCTTATCAACAAAGACCGCCGCGTTGGCCGCGGGCTCTGCCAACTCCAACGCTATCACCCCGACCGTTACGGCGCACCCGGTATCCCGCCGCGGCCGAGTGGCGTCAAATCCCCCAATCCTGACCTCGGGACGAGCGATCGACTCGCCTTCGGGGCACTCTCGAAGATCCTCACAGGGGTCCGTGCGCAGGGTTACTATCAGGAGTATCTGACTGGCGAGCAACGGAACGACCTCGGGGACATTCCACGACTAGACCAGTAACCAGATCCGTCTGATACCAAACCTCGATGGGAACGAGTCCCGTTTCGTTCGACTGTTACGACCTTGTTGAATGCCATTGACTCGTCAGGTACTTGTGGGGCCCTCACGATCGGCCATCAGTGTCGACCGGTTCACGTCAAGCAAGCCGTAGAGGTAGCCAAAACCGACTGCCGCAGTAAAGACGAAGATCGTCACGAGCTGCTTTGCCTTCGGTATCGATGGCTGGTAGACACCCTCCGAAAGCCGCCTTGGAACGAAATCGAGCATGAGCTGACCCAAATACTCGTTTTTGTCCCCCGCCGCCTCGGGCAACAACAGGTCCATGATCCGCTTCGAGTACCCCTGCCAGAAGGAGCGGAACACGAGCCACTGGAAATCACCACGATAATCAAATAATTTGTGGTGAACCACCGCATCTGTATTATAAATCACGCCCTTCCCGTACTCGTTCGCCATTCGGATGCAAACGGGCGCTTCGTGGGCCTGGATGTGGCGGTCGCCCTTTCGCCCCGTGTTCTCGTCGTAGCCGCCGACGTTTAGGAACACGTTCCGCCGGAATGAGATGTTCGAGCCGTACGTGTTCCGCAACTCCGACATGTGCTCGCCCATCCCGCGTTCGTCACAGCCGACGAGCCAGTAGAATTCCTCAGGAAAGAAGTCGGGCTTTTCGGTCACCCAGTCCGCGGCGACGTGACCGCCGACCGCGATCGCATCCGTCTCGTCGTAGACGCGAGCCAGCTCCGCCACCCAGTCGTCCTCGGCGACGGCATCGTCGTCGATGAATGCGACGACATCCCCGGTCGCAATCTTCGCACCTCGAGTCCGACTGTAGGAAATGCCCTGGTTCTCATCGTTACAGTGGATGACGACATCGTCGAGGTCGCCGTAGTCTTCCTGAACGCGCTCGAAAACCGGCTCGTTGCCGTCGACAACGAGGACGACCTCGAGCGACTCGTAGGTCTGTGCGAGGACGCTGTCGACACACTCCGAAAAGATGTCGTAACGATCCATCGCATAGGTACAGACGATGACAGAGACCTTCATTGCGGACGGCTTTCGGTGAAGCCTGAATAAGCTTTTTCGTTCGCACGGACCTGCTGCTATGATGCTCACGGACAAAAGATACTTCACAGATTGACCTAGTTTCAGGATCGAATATCAATCCGGACGAGTATATAACAAGACTTATTCTTGGCTTGGGTCTGGTGCAACCTAATGAGCACTGATACCGAACGTGTCGAGGACGGGACCGAAACGTCCCTCCTCGAGTCGTTCCGAGACTGGTATCACCTCCCCGTAATCGGGGTCGTGATGCTGTTTATGGTCTGGTTGCGAACCCAGTCATACGAGCGGTTCGTCACCGAGGATGGAACGCCCGCGCTGGCTGGGATTGACTCGTGGTATCATTGGCGGACGATCAACTGGACGGCCGAGAACTATCCACACACGATGCCCTACGAGGCCTGGACCGGGTTCCCGACCGGAAATTACGTCGGCCAGTTCGGGACGCTATTCGACCAGCTCATCGTCACCGCGGCGATGATCGTCGGCCTCGGTGATCCGTCCGGCGAAACGCTGTACGCGGTCTCCTTGCTCTCGATCCCGATCATGGCCGCACTCGTGGCGATTCCGGTCTTCTACGCCGGTCGGCGGCTCGGAGGAACGATCGGCGGGATCGTCTCTGTGCTGGTGCTCGCCCTCTCGCGGGGACAGTTCTTGAACCGATCGACGGTAGGCCAGCTCGACCACCACGTCGCCGAGGTCCTGTTCATGGGCCTCGCAATCCTCGCGATGATGGTCGCACTCACCGTCGCCGAACGCGAAAAGCCGATCTACGAACTCGTCGGCGATCGGAATTGGGACGCGCTTCGAACGCCCACGATCTACAGTGGGCTAGCGGGACTCGCACTCACACTGTACATCTGGATCTGGCCGTCGGCGGTCCTGCTAATCGGTATCCTTGCGGTCTTCTTTACCGTACAGCTCTCTCTCGACTACCTACGAGGGATCTCTCCGGACCACGTCGCCTTCGTGGGCGCGGTGAGTCTCGGCGTGACTGCGGTGCTCACAGCACTGCTCATCGAGCAACCGGGCAACACTGGGTCGACGAGTTTCGGCATTCTCCAGCCGCTTACCGCCTTCCTCGTGGCTGCCGGCTGTGTCTTCATGGCCTGGCTCGCTCGGCAGTGGAACAATCGAGACCTCGAGCGACAGTACTATCCCGTCGCGGTCGGTGGGCTCATCGCCACGACGTTCCTGCTGATGTGGCTCGCCGTGCCCGATCTGTTCGATACGATTATCGGTAACGCGACGCGGCGCATGGTCCCCTTCGGTGGGACGACCACTGACGTCACCATTCAGGAAGCGTCCGCGCCGGATAGTTTCCTAAATCACGTCTTCAATGAGTTCGGAACTGCGTTCTACACGATGCTCGCCGGGTTAGTCTTCCTCGCGATCCGGCCGCTCCTGGGTCGCAAGTTCCGTGCTGAACACGCGCTCGTCCTCGTCTGGTCGGTGTTCCTGATCAGTATGGCGGCGACGCAGATCCGCTTCTCGTACTACCTCCTGCTCGCGGTCGCAATCGTCAACGCCGCGTTCGTTGCGGAGCTCGTGCAGTTCTTCAGTCTGGACCTGACGGGAAGTCTCGAGTCGCTTCGGTCGATCGAGACCTATCAGGTCATCGTCGTCGCGCTCGTCGTCTTACTCCTGTTCGCTCCACTGTTGCCGCCATTGGCCACTGCGACGGCCTGGGGGCAAGCTGAACAGACCGCTCCGCAGTCGAGTTCGGTGAAGTGGGAGGGGTCCAACGAGTGGCTGCAGGAGAACACGCCCGCGGTCGGAAACTACGGTGGTGCAGACAATGCTAGTCAGCTCGATTACTACGGCACGTACAACCCTGGGGACGGCGATTACGACTATCCGGAGGGTTCGTACGGGGTCATGTCTTGGTGGGACTACGGCCACCTAATAACGACTCAGGCCGAGCGGATCCCCCACTCGAACCCGTTCCAGCAGAACGCACATTCGTCGTCGGCGTATCTGACCGCACAGTCCGAGGAGCGAGCGGAACTGATCCTCGACGGGATCGCCGCCGGCGGCTCCGTCGCCGATAAGTCCAATGAGGAACTCGAGGCAATCACTCAGGGCAACGAGACCGACGAGGAGATCCGGTACGTCATGATCGACGATCAGATGGCCGGTGGGAAGTTCGGGGCGATCACGCAGTGGTCGGGCCCCGATTACGGATCGTACATCGAAAATCAACAGTTCCAGATCGGTAACGAGACAGGAGAGGTACCGACTGTGAACGACAACTACGACAACACGACGATGTCGTCACTGTACCTCCAGGACGCTGCGGGGATGGAACAGTACCGGCTCGTTCACGAGAGCGACGACTACTCGATCGTCGGTGGAATGAGAACGAGTGGCGGTCTGGCCCCGCGGAGTTCCGTATCGCTCCGTGAGTCTGGATGGACCAATCAAACGCGAGCGATCCAGAACCAACTCGCGGCGGCTCGCAGCAACGATCAGATCTATAGCGGGCTCGGCAGGCCAGTCTGGGACGCGCACGTCGTCTCGTCGGTGAAGACGTTCGAGCGCGTCGAGGGCGCGACGATTACCGGAAGCATCGACACGAGCGGGATCGACGCCGCCAACGCGACGGTCGGGACCTCGGTCGAACTCGAGACCGACACCGGCCGAACGTTCACCTACACGCAGCGGGCGGACCTCGCTGAGGATGGCAGCTTCGAGGTGACGGTTCCGTACGCGACCAACGACGAACTCGGCGTTGACGACGGCTACACCGACAGCAGCGTCGAAGCGACCGGCAACTACACCGTCGGCGCGGCGGTGCCGGGCGACGACGGCATGACTCAGTACAACGGCGAGGCGACTGTCTCCGAGACCGCTGTCGTCGACGGCGAGACGGTCGACGTCAGTCTCGAGGAAGTTGAGAATCAAGAGCAGACCGACGGCAACGAAACGACCGGAAACGAGAGTAACGAGACCTCCGGTAATGAAAGCGACACTGACGGTGGAAACGCGGAATCGGGCGATTCCGGGTCGACGGACGGAACGGCCGACAACGAAACGGCCGCGTCGATCACCCCGGTTGCAGCCGAATCGGCCCACTGAGCCGCCGAAAACGGCCATCATCAATATTCCCGTTTGGGTCTGTGAGGCGTTTTTTGGTATTGCAACTCCCTCTCGAGCGATGAGAAGGCTTCTCGTCGCTACTGCAGAGGTCTCGATGGGATCGGTCAGTGGTATCCCCTGAGCCTCGAGAGCGACGATCGATTCGAGCGGTTACGTCGATCAACCCCATCATTCGGGCCGGGATTTCGTGTACACGAGGTGGCTGGATAGACCGCGTTTCGTTCGGCACTCGAGCGCTGACGCTCACCGTTCTTGTGACTGTGATGCTGGGGCGCTTCGGGTACCGGTCGGAGCAGTCACGACGACCTCAGAGCAACAGTAGCGGAGCGTCTGACGACTGCCATAGTCGAACCGTCGGGGTCTACGTCGTCGTATTCTTCGGCCGATACGCTGTTGACTCTGCGTACGACGGATCCGGTCAATAGCACTGGATCGTCGGTTCTGCCGCATCGCTTCGAACCTATGTTGTTTTATAATTAGTACTATGTGTAAGTATAAGATAACTTTATTGCGGTTGGTGACAACCATTGGAATGTAATGTCCGTGAAAGACAGCATGACAGATTACCTCGCACAGCACCCACGAATGATCGGCGCCCTGTTCACCATGTTCGTCCTGCTCAGTCAGGCCGGGTCGGTCGTGGCAACGAGTTCATCCCAGGTTGGCCCGTAAATACGGATCAGTACTTCGATCAGCCTTTTTGAGAAGAGACGAGGGGTCGGACGCGAAACGGTAAAAGAAAAACGGTCTACCGATACAGGTCGTCTACCATCTGCACATTGACGTCCTCGTTCCACTGTAACGTACCGTCGCTTCGAATTGGTGCCTCGCTCCAAATGAGGTACTCCTGTACGGCTTCCCAATCCACACGCGAGAACGACGTATTGCCGGGACTGAGGTGGCGATCCGCGACAGACGGGAGCGTCGATTCCGTCGATGTTCCGAGCTTGAACTCCTTGGTAGAATACGATTGAACGGCGAAGTCGAACTGGCCGTCCCCACATTGTTCGAGGTCGACCACCATCGGCGCACCGCCGTCGGACTGTGCGATATCTGCCGACCCGTCGCCAACGATGAGATACTGATCGCCCAAGGCCGAGTTCGTTCGAGCAATCTCGAGTGCGGCCCGAAGCGGAAATCCACAGTTGAGCAGTCGAGCCATCGTCTCGCCGGCCTCGATGGCCTTGTCGTTGACGACGTCGGCGTACGTACTGACGCCCCCGAACGCCCCGCGTCGAGTGAGTGCGAGACCCTGTTCGTAGGAGCGGCAGGCGTTCAGGAAGAAGACGCCTAGATCGACCGACTCGAGCGTACGGATATCGAGCTCGCCGTTGGGACAACGGATGCCGTCCTCGGTCGCGTGACCGATGTAGTGGACGAAGTCGTAACCGCCGTCGGTGAACAGCTGGGCGAGCCGGTCGGTATCGACCCCGAACTCCGAGTGAATCTCGAAGGGGAGGACCTCTCGGCTCCCGTAGGTACCGTCGAGGAGATCGTGTTCGTCGATCATCCGAGCGTCGTTACAGACGAGCAGGATCTCGATTGACTCGTTTCTGGCGTCGCGAGAGAGCTGGTTCCGGTACGCCTCAAGCGTCGCCTTCGAGGCGTGCTGGGGGATGTCGTCATCGAACCAGGCGTGTTCGACGGATTCGTCGGTCACGTTGGGGACGACAACGACGTTCGGTCGGCACCTGATGGCTGTGTCGATCCCCGGGCTCGGCTCGCAGACCGAACCAGCCCCGACGTCTCGTCAGGGCGCGGTACCGTTTCCGGTGGTCGTCCATCCGAATCGCGAACGACACCGAGTTCGTTGATTATATATGGTAACAGTTCAATGGTGTCCGGATCGGCCGGCACGTGTGCGGTCAGCGGCCAGCGCGGCATGTGGGGCTTGAGTCGCTCGTACGGGACGTCGAGATACTGCTCGAGTCGTTCCGGAAGGTCCGCCTCGTAGATCTCCGCGAGGTCGTATGGCAACTCGTCCTCAAGCACCTGCCGCTCGTGGAGTTCGTATCGGAATATGCCCTCCGTTCTCGTCAAACATTCGAGGAAGAAGAAACGCTTCAATAGCCTTGCGACCGTATTCTCGAACTCTTCACCGGTCGGCAAGGCCCGCTCGAACCGACTCGTTTCGAGCATCGGCTGGGAGCCCGGCCGAACCGTTGCGTCAAGGAAGAACGCGAGGGGCGCAGCCTGGTAGAGCAACGGATGCTCCGGCGGGACGGTGAGTGTTACGTCACTCGTCGGCTGCTCGACGACGTCCGGAATGTCGAGCCGATCTCCCAGTTCGATCAGCGGCGGGTGGCCGCGCAACGTCGGCCACGTCCGTTCGGCCGTGATCGTCTTCAGCGCAGACGGCAGTGCGGAGACGGCCTCCATCATGGATTCGACGTCAGCCGAGGTCGTAATCGTCGCAGCCGGTCGCTCATGGAGTGATCGAATCCCTAATTCGACTCGAGACTCCCGATCGAGGGAGATTCGGATCGAGGTCAGGCCGACACTGATCGTTCCCGGGGAATCGATCCGACAATAGAGTTTGATACGACCGCTCAATCCGACGAACTGGGTTCGTTCTTCGAGTTGGACCGTTTCACCGGCATCTAAGTTCGCTTCCGTCTGGCCCGTTTGTTCGTGAATCGTGACGGAGTAGAGTTGGTCCAGAACGATTTCGTCCGTCTTGATTATGCACTTCTCGTCGATAGGAAAACAGAATCCTCCGGGTTCGACCGCAGTAGGCGAGACAGTGCCCGCCGTTTCGATCTGCAATCGGCGCTGCTCGATCGAGTCGTACACCTCCAGTCCGGTCGGCTCGGTCGTTTCCTCGATCTCGATCGTCATATCTCACCCGTTAGTGTCACAACTATTCGCCCGCACGGTCAAAAAGGATTGTATCGGCCGGACCAGATCTAGGAATCAGCGTTAGCCGCCGTCACGGCCGCAAGTGCTCGAAACGCGATCGTCGGAAACCGTGGCTCGACCGTGCTCGGCTGCCGACCGCTGCCGTTGTCGGTAGCCGGTAACGGGACTCGGTCGATGACGCCGCGATCCGCGAGTTCGTACAGGAATCGCTTGACCGTCCCGGCGGTCAGCGATGACCGATCGGCGATCGCTGTCGCGATCTCGCGAATCGGCCGCTCGCCCGACTCGAGATCGACTAGCGCCAGCAGCACCCGCTGGCGGGTCTCCGAAAGTGCGAGCGCCCGGCTCACGTGAACGCCATCATCGGGCACGTCGTCCCGCGCTCGCTCGAGGTGGCCCGGTTCGATCCGATCCGCGTCGGCCTCGCTCGCGAGGACGGCCGCCCCGAACAGGGCTGCGAGCGCGTCGTGTGCGTTCCCGTCCGCCCAGCCGGCGAGTTCGCGAACGGCGTCGTGATCGAGCGCGCCGGCGGCGAGGCCCGTCGAGGCGCGGTCTGTCACGACATCGACGAGTTCGTGATCGCGGTAGGCTGGAACGGTGACGGTGGGTCCCCGATGATCGTCGGGCGCTCGCTGTCCGACGGCGACAGTGGCGATGCAGTCCTCGACCGGGGCCAACAGTTCGCGGACGCGCTCGGCACCGAGTGTCTCCGGTTCGTCGTGGTGGTCGATCGCGACGATCGCGCGACGGTCGGGGCGAGCGAGCGTGTCGGATAGCCGCTCACGCAGGTCGTCGGTGCCGACGCCGCTCTCGGGAACCTGTTCCCTCGAGAGTTCCGACAGCACGGCTCGGTAGAACGCGAACGGGCTCTCGACGTGGCGGCCGTCGACAGTGACGAACCACGTCACCGGGCCGGTGTTCCCGCCTCGCGTTGTCGTGGCGATCGTTCGGTTCGAGCCGCCGAACTCCTGATTTAGTGCGTCGAACAGCGCCGTCACGATCGCGGACGTTCCCGATCCCGCCGGCCCGACCACTGCGACCGGCGGCGGTAGCTCGCCGTCGAAGATCGGCTCGAGCGCGTCGAGCAGTTGCTCCAGAACGGGGCCGCGACCGACTGGCTCCGGCCGGTGGACAAGCGGGCTGAGCCCCTCGCGGTCGACGACGACACGCGGTCCCTGCCGTGCCGATCGGCGGCGGGCAATACGCTCCTGTAAGTCCATTACTGCGCGGCCGCCTCCGTTATCTCCCCGACGAGCGCTGCCTCAAGCACCTCGAGTGTATGGGAAATTTCGTAGCCAGTTCCGTGTTCCATCTGCATCGAGCAAGTCGGACACTCTGTGAGCCCCGTTTCCGCCTCCGAATCTTCCATGTGGTCGAACATTTCGTCCCCGATTTTCATGGAGGTTTCGTAGTTCTCCGCCTTCCAGCCATATGTACCGGAAATGCCCGAGCAGGAGTCGCCAACGTCGTGGGCATCGACGCCGTCGATGGCGGCCAGTACTTCGGTCGTCTGGCCGTCAAGTCCCTGATTCCGAGCGTGACAGGGCGCGTGGTAGGCGAAGTCGTCGAACTCGTCGCCAACCGAGGTGCCCTCGAGTTCGGCTTCGAGGTCCTCGTGAACCCGAAGGTACTCGACGGCGTCCCAGGTGTTTTCGGCGACCTCCTCGGTCCCTCGAAGTCGAACAGTTCGGGGTACTCCTGACGCAGCGACATCGAACAAGAGCTACAGGAGGCGACGACGTCCGCGCCATCCCGGATAGCCGCACCGAGTTCGCGGACGTTCGTCTCGGCCGATCGGCGCGCGTCCTCGAGCATGCCGTTTGCGAACATCGGTGTCCCCGAACAGTGCTGGTCGGGAACCATGATTTCGTAGCCGAAGTGTTCGTAGACGTGGACCAGCGCCTTCGCGACCTCGGGAGTGTTGTAGTTCGAATAGCAGCCGTGGAAGTACGCGATCCGCTTTTCGTCGCTCTGGACCTGTGCGCCACCGCGTGCTGTCCACCACTCGCGGAACGTCTCCGTCGCGAACTCAGGGAACTCCCGCTCGCCCGTGATCCCGAGCATCTTCTCGCCGAGCCACTGCGTCGCTGAGAGCCCCATCACGAAGTTCGTCGTCCGCGGAAACATCGATCCCAGGGGGCGAGCCGCCGGTAGTTAGCGAGAATCCGATTGCGGATGTACTCCCGCGAGAGTTTCTCCATCTGTTCTTCAACGAACTCCCCTCGAGCGGTGTTGTGCATCTGCGAGAGCGGCACGTCGGAGGGACAGGCGCTGTCACAGCGCATGCAATTCGAGCACTTCATCACCGAGTCGTCGATGTCCTGATCGTCTTGGCGCTTGAGTCGCCACTGCTCGGGCCCCTGAAACTTCGGTCCGGGGAACTCGTCGTCGACCTCGGCGACGGGACAGTTGGTGTCGCAGGTCGAGCACTTGTAGCAGTTATCGGCTCCCGGCCGGAGGTCCATCTCCTCGGCCTCGGGGAAGACCTGAATCGGCTCGAATTCGTCGTCGCCCGATACGCCGTCGTCGGTCGGCTGTTCTGCGTCGCTCATGGGATTACGTAGGTCGGTCCGTCGCTGTCGCTCGCGTCGGTCGTTCGTCCGTTGGTTGTTCGTCCGTCGGTCGTTCGTCGACCGATACCCTCCACAAGCGGGCCGATACGGCCGTCATCGGCTCCCCTCCGCGGCGCGCTGACCGGCGACATAGCCCGTCGCCAGCGAGACGCCGCTCCCGGACTTCTCCGCGGCGAAGTCGTAGCCGCCGAGTACCGCACCCGCCGCGTGCAGGTTCAAAAATTCGGGATCGTCGCCGGCGTCGAGCGGTCTGAGGTCTCGGTCGACCGGCAGGCCGAACCGCGCGTAGGGCTGGTCGCCGAAAACGTCGTCGACGAACCAGTCGTAGCGGTCCGTCGCGTGAGGGACGTGACAGTCGAAGATCGGTTCGAACACCCGTTCGCGATCCGACTGTACCCCCTTGCCGACCAGTCCGCCCGTCGCGAGCACATACTGTTCGGCGCGGTGGGGAACCTCGGCCCCGTTTCGGTCGACGATGACGTGATCGATCCGTTCGGACCCGTTCGCGCTCGGCCCGTCACTGTCGGTCTCGTAGTCGACCACGGGGACGCCCGTGGTCACGCGAACGCCCGCCTCCTCGAGTGCCTCGTAGAGCAGGTCCTCGAGCCGGATTCCGGGTAGGCTCGGTGGACCCATTGGGACCTCGAAGACCTCGACGCCGAGCCGGTCCGCGAGGTCGGCCCTGACCTCGTCGGCGCGGTCGTCGCCGAGTATCGCGGGGAAGCCGACGCGGGACTCGCCCTCGAGATGCGCTCGGATAGTCTCGGCAAGGGCTGTGCGAGCAGTCGTCTCACCCGCTGATGTTCCGTCTGTCGTCTCGACGGCTTCGTCGTGGTCGAGCAAGTGTGCGTACCGCGTGATCTTCGCGTCGTCCCGGACGATGCCGGGGAACCGAACCGTCACGCCACGGGCCGTGAAGGGGCACCGGCCGCCTCGAGATGAGACGCCGCCAGCGGGGCCTCGAAGTCCGGTAGCGTCTCGAAGCCGACGAGCAGGGTATCGCGGTCGTCGCTCGCCAGCCCGGCCGCGGTTGACGTCGGATACCGCGCGGTCGGCTTAACGGTGCCGCCGTGGGTCGGGACAAGCGCGTTCGCGTCCGTATGCGACCCCGCGTAAGCGTCGCCTGCGATGTCATCGAAGAACGAGAGGGCGTCGCGGACCACCTCGCTCCCGACCCGCTCGTAGGGGTGCCCCTCGGGGAGGGTCTCGAGTGCCTCGAAGGGATCCACGAGTGGCCCGTCGCCCGCCGGCGTATAGCCCAGCACGTCGATCAATCCGCTGGCGTTGCGGAGCGTACTCTGCTTATACGAGACGAGTCGCACTTGCACGTCCCGCTCTGCAGCGGCGAGCGCGGCGGTCGCCCCGGCGAGTCCGCCGCCGATGACGAGCACGTCGTCCTCGATCGCCATTCAGTCGGCCCTCCGAGAGCCGTCGACGCGATTCCGATCGCTTCGGCCGCCGTCGAAGGCCGCGAAGTCGATGTCTCCGCTCGCGCTCGCGGGATCCCGATCCCGGTTCATCGTCGTCGCATGGAGCGCGTAGTTGAGCATCGCCTGCGAGAGCTGTTCGCCCCACAGCGCGTGGCGTTCGCCCTTCCAGCGTTCCTGAAAGAGTTCGTCCAGCGCCTCGCGGACCGTCTCCTCGTCGTACGTCGGGTGAAGCTCGTTCGCCATGTTCTGACAGCAAAAGCCGCCCTGACAGTTCCCCATCGAGGCGCGTGTCCGGAGGCGAACCGCGTTCAGGTCCGAGCCAGATTGCGAGATCCCGTCCCGGATCTCCGCGCGGGTCACGCCCTCGCACTGGCAGATGACCGGGTTCGGCTCGTCCGTCTCGAGCACCTCGCTCGCCCGGCTTCCCAGTCGTTGCTTGCTCCGGCGGGCCACCGGCGAACGAAGGCCGAAGTCGTCCATTCCCGCCTCGAGCGTTTCGATGTTCTCGCTACCGGGGAGAGGTTCGTCGGCGGTTGCACAGGCAGCGTTCACGCCCAGTTTCTCGCAGACGTGATCAGAGATCTCCTCGGCCATCGCCCGGTAGGTGGTGAACTTGCCGCCGACGATGCTGGACATCCCCGACACGCCGTCTCGGTCGGCGTGATCGAGCAGGAAGAAGTCCCGCGTGATGTCCGTTGGGTCCTGTGTGCCGGTTCCCGGCGGTTCGTAGAGGGGACGGACGCCCCAGAATGAGCGGATCGTTCGGGCTTCCTCGAGGATCGGAACCAGTTCCGAGAGGGTATCGATCATCTGGTCGACCTCCCACCCCGCCTCGGGGTAGTCGTCCGGGTCGTCGACCTCCTCGTCGGTCGTCCCGAGGATGGCCGTCGTCTCGTGGGGCACGACGATATCCGCGTCGCCCTTCGGTCGGCAGCGGTTGATCACGGTGTCGACCTGCCTGACGTTCATGATCGTCATCACGCCCTTGGAGGGTCGGACTTCGATCTCGAGGTCCGCCATCGCGCCGATCTGCCCGGCCCACGCGCCGGTCGCGTTGACCACGTAGTCGGCGGTGATCTCCTCGGTGGTGCCGGGCGCGGCGTGCGTGCGCTTACCGGGACCGGACTCATGGCGCACCTCGACCCCATAGATGTCGTCGCCGTCACGCAAGAGGTCGACCACCTCGGCGTGGGTCTCGACCCGCGCGCCGTGGTTCTCTGCGTCGATCGCGTTCGCGACGCAGAGCCGGAACGGGTCGACCGCGCCATCGGGGACCTCGATCGCTCGTTTGACATCATCCGCGAGGTACGGTTCGACCTCGCGGGCTTCCGTCCCGGAGAGTACGCGGGCGGGAATCCCACACTCTCGACAGCCCTCGAGTTTCTCCCGAAAGTAGTCGTCCGAGTCTTCCGGCCGCTGGACGAACAGGCCGCCGGTCAACTCGACGCAGTGACCGGCGATCTCCCGAAGGATCTCGTTTTCCTCGATACACTCCGTCGCGCTGGCCTGGTCGGAGACGGCGTACCGCCCACCGCTGTGTAAGAGACCGTGCATCCGACCGGTCGTTCCGTCCGTGAGGTTCCCCCGCTCGACGAGTGTGACCTCGAGGCCGCGCATCGCCAGGTCGCGGGCGATGCCACAGCCAGTCGAGCCACCGCCGAGAACGAGGACCTCGGTATCCCGTGCCATTCTGTCAGTAGCCCCTACGGACACCTCCATCTTTATTTTATCGGCGATGCGACAACGGCCATAACAATTGACTGGTTTCGAAGATTGTCCGTCTCGGTCAATCGGCCGAATGGCCGACGGCGCTGTATATGATGCCGAAATTCTGCCGAAAACCGCACTTCTAGCTGCCGATGGAGAGACCACTTCACAACCCTATATGAACTATGAATTATGATTTTGAAAACATTTATAATGATCGTCGGAATGTTTACCAGTAGCACGCTTCCACTAGTAAAACAGTCTGTGGGAGTGCGGGTGACTACCTATGACAGATAATACCTATGTCGGTGCGGTAGACCAGGGGACGACCGGCACGCGCTTCATCGTGTTCGATCACGAGGGGCAAGTCGTCGCGAACGCCTACGAGAAACACGAACAGATCTATCCGGAACCCGGCTGGGTCGAGCACGATCCGATGGAAATCTGGGACAACACCAAAGACGTCATTCGACAGGCGCTCGGACAGGCAGGGATCAGCCCCAACCAGCTCGAGGCCATCGGCGTGACCAACCAGCGCGAGACCACGCTCCTGTGGGATGCCGACTCCGGCCGCCCGGTTCACAACGCCATCGTCTGGCAGGACCGGCGGACGACCGACCGCGTCGAGCAACTCGAGGACGACGAACTGGTCGAGACGATTCGCGACAAGACCGGCCTCGAAGCCGATGCCTATTTCTCGGCGACGAAAGCCGAGTGGCTGCTCGACAACGCCGATCCGATCAAACTCGAGCGCTCCCGGCCCGAGGATATCCGCGACCGCGCGGAGAAAGGCGACGTCCTCTTTGGTACCATCGACACGTGGCTGATTTACAACCTCACCGGCGAGCACATCACCGAAGTCACGAACGCCTCGCGGACGATGCTGTACAACATCCACGACCTCGAATGGGACGACGACCTCCTCGCGGAGTTCGACATCCCCGAAGAAATGCTGCCCGAGGTCCGCCCGTCTAGCGACGACGCGACCTACGGATCGACCGATCCGGAGGGCTTCCTCGAGGCCGAGGTGCCGGTCGCGGGCGCGCTCGGTGATCAACAGGCGGCGCTGTTCGGTCAGACCTGTTTCGACGCCGGTGACGCGAAGAACACCTACGGCACCGGTTCGTTCTTCCTGATGAACACCGGGAGCGAGGCCGTCGAATCCGATCACGGCCTCCTGACGACGATCGGCTTCCAGCGCTCGGGCGAGGACGTCCAATATGCGCTCGAGGGGTCGATCTTCATCACCGGCGCGGCGATCGAGTGGCTCGAGGACATGTCGCTGATCGACAATCCCGCCCAGACGGCGGAACTCGCCCGCAGCGTCGACTCGACGGACGGCGTCTACGTCGTCCCTGCGTTTACGGGACTGGGAGCACCCCACTGGGACCAGCGCGCACGCGGTACTATCGTCGGGATGACGCGGGGCACGCGGAAGGAACACGTCGTTCGGGCGACCCTCGAGTCGATCGCGTACCAGACCCGGGACGTGGCGGAGGCCATGGAGGCCGACTCGGGCATCGAGATGACGTCGTTGAAGGTCGACGGCGGCGCGGTCAAGAACAACTTCCTCTGTCAGCTCCAGTCGGACATCATCGGCTCGGGGATCGTTCGGCCCGTGGTCGACGAGACGACGGCGCTGGGCTCGGCGTACGCGGCCGGACTCGCCGTCGGTTACTGGAGCGATCCCGACGAGTTGCGGAGCAACTGGCAAGTCGACGCGGAGTTCGAACCGTCGATGAATCCCGAGACGGCCGACCGGCGGTACGACCGCTGGTCGGACGCCGTCGAACGATCTCGCGACTGGGCACGGGACGGAGAGGAGTGAGCCATGATACAGGTGCTACTGCAGGTTCCCGTCATCGGCATGGAGTTCGAAGCGTTCGCCGTCCTGCTCATCGCCGCGCTCGCCGGCGGTGCGTTCGGCGCGGCGCTCGGCGCGCTGCCCTCGTTCGTCTTCACGGGTTTCGTCGTCTTCCTCGGCGAGGGGATCGCTGTTCTCCAGCGAGAGGTCGGAGGGCTTGAGGCCGTCTCGTCGGGAGAACTCGCGACTGGCATAACCGACACGATCGGCTTCGGCGCGGTGACCGGTCCCCACATCGCCTTCGCCGGCGGCGTCGCCGCGACGGCGTACGCTGGGCGGAAGTACCCCGAGATGGAGCCCGACGACTGGGACTACCACTTCGGGAAGAACATCCTGTACGCGTTCGGGACCAAACCCGACATCCTCGCGGTCGGGGCGATCTTCGGCGCGCTCGGAATGCTCATCACCCGTGTGATGGCCGGGATCGGGTTTCCGACCGACAACATCGCGCTCTCGGTCGTCGCGACGGCGCTGCTGGCTCGAGTCGTGTTCGGCTACCCGCTCGTAGGCAGGATCAGTGGCTCGAACATTCTCGACATGTCGCCGTTCGAGCGTGAGGAGAAACGCATGGTGGCCGACGGCGGTACCGAGACCGATCGGTTGGCGACCGAGCCCTGGCTCCCCCACCAGTATGAGTGGTCCGGCGTCACTGCGATCGGAATCGTCGGCGGAATCCTCGGCGGCTTCATCTGGCTCGAGACGGGGAGTATCTTCATGGGCTATGCCATCTCCGCGATGAGCCTGCTGTTTCTCAACCTCGGCGTCGAGAAGATTCCGGTCACTCACCACATTACGCTCCTGGGCGCTGTGGGCGCAGTGATCGCGATGCCAGCCATCGGCAGCGAGCCGGCTGCCTTGCTCGTCGCCGGTGCGTTCGGTGCGATCAGCGGCCTCATCGGCGAGGTAAGTCAGCGCGTATTCTACTCGCACTCTGGGACGCACGTCGACCCGCCGGCAATGGCCATCGCGGCGTTCATGTTGATTCTGGGCGTCCTCTATCTGGCCGGTCTGTTGCCCAACGCGGGCTACCTCGGTCTCTGAACGAGCGCATCGATTCCGCGATTTCGCCCTCTCTCAGACGGCCACTATTGCGGTATTTTACACTACGAGACAATCTCAATACTCGAGTAATCGTATATAATTTGAACTCCGAATGCCTCTTTCCAGCGGTCTTGAGTACTGAATCGATAATAAACGTACGGTGGCAATTCACCTCGTGTAACTGATGAGACGATTTATTCGGCACTGTCTAGTTACTCGATTCCGACGTAGAGGAGCGTTTCAGAGCCTGTTACATCGTTACCGGTGAGATCTGAAATCGTCACTGATTATGGGAAGTTTGCTGAAGCAGCCGAACTATCGCTGCTCGTAGAACAGAGTCCCCTATATCAGATCCAAGATGGTAATTTTACAATTGATATCGTCACTTCATTACCTCCCTGTATTGCGGTTTCTCTTATCTAGACAGTGCCATTTATTCCCAAGTTTCAAGTCTAGTGGTAGCACGTGACACGATGACTGGACACGATCACGAGACTGGTCCGAGCGGTGACTCGAGCGTCGATCGACGTAACTTCATGCGAGGCTGCGGTGCGGTCGCGGCGATGGCAGCGGCCGGACTGAGCGTCGACTCCGTTGCGGCGACGGACGCCGATCTCCGGGCGGTGCTCGCGGACCTGCCGGACAACTGGGAGCGGTGGGGAGAGGACGACGAACTCGGCGCGCTCAATCTCTTGGGGAGCGAACAGGCGTACAGGGGGATGGAGGCGGCGATGCGGCGCGGCCCGAAGGGGATCGAGCGGTTCACGCTCCAGTTGCCAATGACCGGCGACACGATCAACGTTCTCACCGGTGACGCCGACGCGCCGACGACGGATACCGGCGATCCGCTGTTCCCGGGTCGGACCCCTGGGCGTCGCGACAACACGCAGGACGCGAAATCCTACGCAGAGGGCGATGTCACGCCCAATCCGGGCGGTATCAAGTACTCCGACGACCGGTTCGTCACGGAGCTGTTCCTTCACGGCGCGACCCACATGGACGCGCTGGGCCACGCCTGGTACGGCGACGAGGTCTACAACGGCCACGACGAGACCGTCACGGCCCAGACGAAGGAGTTCGATCGCGCGGTTCCCGGCTGCGTGGACGGCGAACCCGGCGAAGTGAGCGAGACGCGGGGCCACTCAGCCGCCGATATCTCCCCGCTGGCCGAGGCCGGCGTCGCGGGTCGGGGCGTCCTCCTCGACGTCGGTCGCATGCGGGGCAACGACCGCGGCTGGCTCGAGCTCGGCGCGGAAGTGACGCTCGAGGATCTCCGGGCAACGGCCGATGCCCAGGGAGTCGACCTCCGGAAGCGGGACATCATCCTGTTCCGGACCGGCGCGATCGAGCGCGTGACCGACTCCGAGGCGGAGTGGGACCCGTTGAACGAGCCCGGACTGGCCTTCAGCGAGGACCTCGTCCGCTGGGTGCACGACATGGAGATCCCGCTAATCGGCGCGGACAACGTCGCCGTTGAGAAGGTCACCCAGACCATCGACGGCGACCAGTACGTCATCCCGCTGCACGGCGCGCTCCTTCGCGATCTGGGCGTCTCGCTCAATGAGGTCATGCGCCTCGAAGACCTCGCAGCGCAGTGTGCCGACGACGGAATCTACGACTTCCTCTTCGCGTCGGCACCGCTACACGTCGAACGGGCCACGGGCGGTCCGGTCAATCCCGTCGCGCTCAAAGCAACCAAGCCCGAGAAGAAGCGGGACTGATCGACGGGGTGACCTCTCGTCGCTGTCGCGAGTCCAGCAGGACGCCGATTCACTGACCCGACCGTTTTAGGTGCCGGACTCCTCATCTGCCGGTATGACAGCCGATCCGCCGCTCGTCCTCGATATCGACGGCACGCTGACCCGCCCCGAAGGCTGGGGGATCGATCCCCGCGTCTTCGACCCGCTCCGCGAGTGGGACGCGCCCGTCGTGATCGCGACCGGGAAGGCCTTCCCCTACCCCGTCGCCCTCTGTCACTTCATCGGCATCCCCGAACTCGTCGTCGCCGAGAACGGCGGCGTTGTTTACACCGGCGACGATGTCTTCTTTACTGCCGACCGGGAGGCCGCCCGGGCCGTCACCGAGGAGTACCGGGCCGCCGGCTACGACCTTGGCTGGGGCGCAGAAGACACCGTCAACCGCTGGCGGGAGACCGAGATCGCCGTCAACCTCGAGCAACCGATCGAACCCCTTCGCGAGATCGCCGCGAAACACGGGCTCGAGGTGATCGACACTGGCTACGCCTACCACGTCAAGGACACCGATCCGAACAAGGGTGAGGGGATCACGACGATCGCCGACCACGTGGGTATCGACCTCGCGGACTGCGTGGCCGTCGGCGACTCGATCAACGACGTCTCGACCTTCGAGACCGTCGGTCGCGGGTTCGCCGTCGAAAACGCCGACGAGGCGGCGAAAGCGGCCGCCGACGAGGTGCTCGACGATGTGCACGCCGACGGGACGCTCGCCCTCCTCGAGCGAGTCCGAGGCGGCGGAACGTAACGGGACGACGACTCGTCGCTAGTCCTCGTCCGCGAGCACATCGTCGAGCCACTGCTCAGGGACGAGCCGGACCTGACTATCTGCCTGCAGCGAATCGGTCGTGAGAAACGTGATGTCGTTGCCTGAGGCGACGGCCATCCCGCCGCCCGCGACCGTGTCCCAGTGGTTCAACACGGCGTCGGGAATCGTCAGGCTCCGGTCGCCGTCGATCTCGGTGCTCGCAACGTACCGGATCCCGTCTCCGTCCTGAATCGGATCGAACTGCTGTGAGACGAAGACGGCGTCGTCGTCGCGAATCCCCCAGAATACTTCGGAGCGAAGCGACAGGATGTTCCGGTTGAACGCGCGCTGGGGAACCGGGATCTCGCTGCTGTGTTCGTCGAACGCTGCCGCACCCAGTCGCTCGTACGATTCTGGCTCGGCCGCCGAAGGCTCGCGTTCTGCCGCCTCAGACTCAGTCTCGGAACCGGCGGACTCGGCGGCCGCATCAGCGAGTCGTTCCTCGTCGGGGCCGCTCCCCGCGACGTCGGTCTGGTCGATCCCTGCTGCGTCAACATCGCTCTCGGGTTCGGGACTCGAGTCCACGTCCTCGGTGTCAACCGCGCCCTCGATGTCGATAGCGGTACCAGCGATTTCTCGGGCCTCGTCGCTGCTGGCGTGCTGGCTCCCGCCGGCGTCTCGCCGCTCGAGATCGTCGATGTCGGGGCCGGTGCTGACGACGTCGGTCTGGTCGATACCGGTTCGACCGTCAGCGCGTTCGCCCGCCGATCGGCGCTGGGCGAGGGCGATCGCGACGAGCACGCCGCCCAGAGCGAGTCGGCCGAAGCCGCGCTCGGAATTGCCCCGACGGACCGATCGGACGCCCGCGAGGAGACTTACGCCGCCACCGACGCCCACCGGGATACCCGATCCGACACCACCGCGGGCGTACTCCAGCGTCCGCGAGGCGTACTCACGGCCGATTCTCGAGCTGTTCTGCACGGTCCTGACGCCGGCATCGTCGCCGGTTTCGGAGGTCTCTGTCTGGGTCATCTGTCTGAATCAGGGACGCCGATTGAGTCTACACGGGAACGCATCACCGCCTCGCGATAGCTGAGTAAGTCCGTGTCTGTGCTGTATGTTAGCTCTCGGCGCTCGAGTCGCTCTCGCCCGCGCTGTCGGCGAACTCGTTGGTTTCCTCTTCGGCCGACGACTGGACGTCGTTCATGTCGAAGGTGGAGCCGACTACCTCCTCGTTGATCGCCCGATCGAGGGTCCCCTTCTCGGTCACCGCGCCCAGTCCCTTCTCCTCGACCGCGGACTGAATCTCGCCGGCGTCGATCGCCGAGTCGACGTTCCCGTCGCTCGTCGACGACTTCAGCGCTCGCCGGACGATCAGGTATCCGACCAGCGCCGCGCCGCCCGATGCAACCGCACCCGGCACGCCGTAGCGTTTGTAGCCGAACGTGACTGCTTTCTTGCCGATCGTGTAGGCTCCAATCATGCATGAGTGTTGGACCGGAACGGGGAAGAACGCGAGGCTTTCGTACGGAAGCGGGCGATCGGTGACGGCGAACCGGATCGAGGCCGATGCTCGGTTCGGTTCCGTCAGCGTCGCTCTCGTCACCAGTGTGCGTCTCAGAACGCGTTTGCCGTCGTTTCCGTCTACTGCCGGTCGTAACTGGGTGGGCGATCTGCCGCGAACGGTCCGCCGAATCGCTACACTGACTTACGGCCGGCAGTATATCTCGAGATATGGTTTCGCTGCAGGTGATCGCCGTCACCGTCATCGGGTTCGCGATTGTCCTCGGCTGTGCCGCCGCCGTCTACCGGGACGCGACCCGGCTCGAGGTCTCGAGACCGGCACTGTGGGCGGGGCTCGTGGTCGTCACCTGCGGCGGCGGGCTGGCCACGTATCTGGCCCCCCCGGACGTGCCGATTCCCGGGTTGCTCGTGATAGTGATCGCGGGCCCGGCGCTCTACCTCTTCGAGCGCGACGACGTGAGACACGGCGACGAGCCCGCCGATCCGCACGCGCTGCCGGACGGGCCCGGCGGCGACTCCGCGAGCGAGCGCCGAAACGAGGAGTAGTCGGCCCAGACACCACACACCTTTTGCCCGCGCCCGCCCAACGACAGGCAACATGAGCGACTCCGCGAATCCCGGGGCCGACGGAGCGAGCGCCGACGCCACCGCCGAGGCCGACGGCGGCGATGGCGACGGCGACGGTGGCGGACCGGCACAGGTCTCGAGCCCGGACTACCACAGCGAGAATCACACGGCCGCCCAGACCTGCGGTTGGACGGCCAACGCCATGCGCGGCGAGGGGAAGTGTTACAAGAACATCTTCTACGGTATCGAGTCCCACCGTTGCATCCAGATGACCCCGGTCGTCCGGTGTAACGAGCGCTGCGTCTTCTGCTGGCGCGACCACAAGGGCCACTCCTACGAGATGGACGACGTCCAGTGGGACGACCCCGAGGAAGTCGTCGACGCCTCGATCAAACTCCAGAAGAAACTGCTCTCGGGCTTCGGCGGCAACGAGGAGGTCCCCCGCGAGGTGTTCGACCAGGCGATGGAGCCCCGCCACGTCGCCATCTCTCTGGACGGCGAGCCGACGCTGTACCCTTACCTGCCCGAACTCATCGAGGCCTTCCACGACCGCGACATCACCACCTTCCTCGTCTCGAACGGCACTCGACCGGAGATGCTCCGGGATTGCGACCCGACCCAGCTCTACGTCAGCGTCGACGCCCCCGAACGCCACACCTTCGATCAGGTCGTCGGCGCGATGGAGGACGACGCCTGGGAGAAGCTCCTCGAGACGATGGAGGTTCTCGCGGACAAGGACGAGACCCGGACCGTGCTCCGGACAACGCTCGTCAAGGGCGAGAACATGCACAACCCGGACTGGTACGCCGGCTTCTATCAGCAGGCCGACCCCGACTTTATCGAGCTGAAAGCCTACATGCACGTCGGTCACTCGCGAGGTCGACTCGATCGGTCCGCGATGCCCGAGCACGAGGAAGTCATCGAGTTCGCCGAAGAGATACAGGAGTACATGCCCGGCTTCGACGAGGTCATGGGAGTGCCGGCCTCTCGGGTCGCCCTGCTCTCGAAGACCAATGACACGTGGGTGCCGAAATTACAGAAGGGAAGCGAGTTCTGGGAGCGGGATCCGGTCACCGGCGACTAACGGTCCCGGCCCACGGTTAGTCCATTACACCGTGCTCCGACCACGATCTTGGAAGCCACCGCTCGAGTCGCGACCCCCGGAGAATGCCGACGATCGTAACGCGGAGTTTTTTGCTGATCGCTAGTAGCACTGTCCCGTAGACCGCCGCGCCCAGCGCGACGATCGCGAGGAGGTGATACCACTGGTCGACGGTGGCGGCGCGCTCTACGGGGACGATCACGGCGAACATCACGAGGCCGGCCACGAACTGTTCGCCGAGCGTCCGAGGAAACAGGATGACCGAGGAGAGCTGCCGTTTGATGACGACGGCCGAGAGGGCGTACCGGAGCGTCTCGGCGACGGCCGTCGCGATCACGACGCCGATCGCACCGTAGGCGAGCGTCAGCGCGACGCCGAGGACGATGTTGAGGGCGAGCGTCACGGCTGAAATCCGGGTGTTGATGTCCGGCCGGTCGATTCCGTAGAGCACGCTCGTGAGCACGCCGGCTTGGGTCTTCGCGATCTGGTAGGCCGCGAGTCCAATGAGGAGCGCTGCGGCCGCGGCGTACTCGGCTCCGAAGAGCGTTACGACGAGTCGTTCCGGCATCGCGACGGCACCGAAGAACATCGGGATCGCAATGATGCTCGTAAAGGAGAGCGTGTTCGAGATGTCGGCTCCAAGCGTCTCGCCCTCGCTGTGACGGTGGCTCACGCGGGCCATCAGCCCGCTCGAGGCGGCCATCGTCACGAACGTCGCCGGCACCGTGAGCTTGAGCGCGACCTCGTAGTGGCCGGCGGCCGCGGGCGCGAGCAGGTAGCCGAGTAGGATGATGTCGAACCGATCGTAGGCCTGCCCGAGAAACGAGTTCGGAATGCTGTATTTAGCGTACGACCAGAGGCTCGTAACGGTCTCCCGGGCCGGTGCGACCGGCCGCGTCCGGATGAAATACCAAAGGACTGGGACCGTCAGGAACGTCGCGGCGGCGAGTCCGTACGCCATTCCCGCAGCGCCGAACCCGAGCATGATCAGGCCTAGCTGGAACGGGAAGGTGAGAAGCGATCGGAGCGTATCGGTCCACATCGAAGCCCCGACGCGGCCGCGCGCTTGCACGATCAGATCCAGCGGTTCGAAGAGCGTGACCGCGAACAGCAAGAGGACGAACAGTACCGGTGCCTCGGGGAGCCCCGTATAGGAAACGAGCCAGCTCGAGGTGACGACGGCGACTGCGACGGCCAGTGCCGTCCATACCACCGTGAACAGGCCCTGGCTGCCGATCAGCTCTCCCGACGGGGCGTCGGCCTCCGAATACCGCTTTTTCACCGCCGTTCCCCATCCGTTGACCGCCCGATCGGCGATCTTCACCAGCGAAAAGAGGAGATAGTAGCCGCCGAACCCGGTCGGCCCGAGCATCCGTGCGAAGACGATCGTTCCGAGAAACCCGATCGCGGCCATTGCGAACTTCGCGGTCGTCGCCTTGATCGTCTCGCCGCCGAGACTGACCGATGTCGCGTCACTCATCGCTGCTGGAGACTCGTTCGCAGTCGCTCATTCGGTCGCACTGACAACGGCCGGGCAGAGCCATTGCCGACTCGGTCGGTCGCTCGCATCGGAACCACGGTCACAGATACCCCAGCTCCTCGAGCTGGGATTCGAGGCCGGAGAGGTCCGCCTCCGAGAGGCCCTCTCGCCGCTCGAGATCGCCGACCTGCCGATCGAGTTCTGACTCGAGGGCAGCTGGGTCGCAGTCGCCGATCGTCCGGGTCTCGGTCAGGTCTTCGAAGTAGTAACAGTCGGCCGTCGCGAGCCCGTGGCGTTCGGTGTCGACCGGCGCGACCTCGTAGCCGTCTTCCTCGAGCGAGAGCCGCCGCCGTCTGGAGATGCCGTGGAACTCTGAAAGCGCGTTCGACCGCAGTTCGAGTTCGGGTGCAGCGGGGTTGCTCGAGAGCAGCGGTCGGAACGACTCGCCCCGACGGCGGTTCGATTCGATTCCGGCGAGGTCGAGCAGCGTCGCGTAGACGTCGAGGTGGTTCACGAGAGCGTCCCGCGTCGCTCGCTCCCCGTTCGCGTCGGGCGTCCGATGGTCGGCACGCGGCCCGGGTGCGGAGACGACGAGCGGGACCCTCATCACGGGCGGATAGAGCCCGCTGCCGTGTTCCCATGCATCGTACTCGCCGAGGGCTTCGCCGTGGTCGGCGAGCGTGACGATATAGTCGAAGTCGGTGGCGAGTTCCCGGTAGATGTCCCGGTATATGTCCGACAGATACTGGACGGCGTCGTCGTACGCGGTCGTGATCCGCTCTGGATCGTGTGGCGGCTCCTCGAGCGTAGCCTTCACGCCGTCGAAATGGGGCGGGTCCTCGTCCGGATAGGTGCGGTACTCGTCGGGCGGGTCGTAGGGTCGGTGGGCCTCCATGAGATTCGCAAAGAGGAACTCCCGATTTCGGCCCCACGATCGGTCGCGAACGTACGCCAGTAATTCCGCCGCGCCGTCGTCGCGGTGGCGTCCCTTGAACCCCATGTCTCGGAGCTTCATCAGGGCCCCCTGTTTCAGCGATTGGGTCGTATCGCAGTCGCCGTCGACGCAGTGCCAGAGCGCTCTGAGGTAGCGTTCCGGGCCGTCGGACTGGTGTTCGGCGATGAACTCGTCCCAGTCGAAGACGTTCTCGCCGAGGCCGCGGAGCCGCCAGCCGCCGTCGAACTCGTCGAATCCGTGGTGCCAGCCCAGCCGTTCCGAGATGTTGACGTTACAGCTGAACGCCCGCGTCCGATAGCCCTGATCTTGGAGCAGTTTAGGGAGGCGAGTCGTGTGTCGGTCGAAGTCCTGCGATTTGATCGTCACGCCGGCCTCGCTCGCGTAGCGACCGGTGAACAGCGAGGCGTGGGCCGGGGCCGTCCAGTGGCTCGTGCTCCACGCGTTCGTGAACTGCACGCCTGGCAGCCAGTCGAAGTGCTCGTTGAAGGAATCTGCTCGAAGCGTATCGAGCACGACGAGGGCGATAGATGGCTCGTCTCCCATGGTCGCGTGTCCGCTCATCCTACCATACCCCCACAAAGAACCTGTCCCTGGCAATCGAACCGAATGCGACACCAGTAGTCGCCGTCGAATGCGGGCCCCAGTCGCTGGCTTCAGCCCCGCCTCTCCACCAGACGGCGACTGTCGGATTCCGGTCGCAGTTCCGGTCACGCTCACAGGACCGTCGCGATCCCCTCTTCGAGCGCCTCGACCTGTGCGTCCTTCTCGCGCTCGAGTTCGTCCATATCGAACCGGACCGGCTCGCTCGTGACGTCTCCCTCGATCGGGACCCGATCGAAGAGGTTCGCTCGCGGCGTGTCGAAGTAGAACTGCGCCCTGTTGCCGTAGGTCAGGGCTGGGAGACAGGCGTGGATCCGATCGGACCGCACCACGTCCGCGTTGGCGTAGAGGAAGAGGTAATCGGTCACGAGATCGGAGACAAACACGTTTTCGGCCTCGAACAGCGGCGTCTCGAGGCCGACCAGTTCCCTCGCTCGCTCACCGACCGGGAAGTGGTACGGTTCGTCGAAGGGGGCGTGATCTGGTCGGATGATCGTCGATGCGCCGTCGATGTCGGGCTCCTCCTGTTTGTCAAACGTGTGGACGTCGAAGGGCTGATTCGCCTCGGGCGGTTGGTGCCGGTCGCCCAGGAACAGCGAACAGTCGATGCCGTCGTACAGGTACTCGACGAGGTCGCCGTACTCCTCGTAGGCGGTTCGATCCCGCGTGAGCAGGACGTCGATATCGAGCGCGTCGAAGACAGCTTCGACGTATTTCCGTTCGTCCTCGTCGTACTCTTCACCGCCCCCGCCGATGACGACGATTGGAATGTCTCGCTCCCTGAGCTGCCGAAGCGTGTCGTAGTACTTCCGGAACGTCGGTCTCGAGAGCACGCAGCCCGGAAGGACGGCTAGGTCGGCGTCGATCAGTTCGCTGATATTCACCGTGTTCCGTCGAATCGGGTGCGTCGGGGACTCGTAGTCGGATCGATCGTACCCCGTCATCCGCGCGAGCTTCCGGGTACCGCCCCACAGCGCCGCGGTGTCTGCTGCGTGGTTGGGATAGCCGCCCGTTTCAACGATCTCCGCGTCGGGGAATGCCCGCTCGAGCATTGCTCTCGCCCCATAGTCGATGAAGCCGTTCCCGATGTTCGTCGTCCACGTCCGCAAAAGCAGGATTCGCATTGCGGTCCTCTCCACCGGAACGGGACATAATTATACGGTGGCTACAATCCGCAAGTGACCAGTTCGACATCGGAATGTCAGTTTACAGACGACGCTCGCGGGTCGAACCGCGGTACATAGACTGTCGCCTGAAACCGTTTCTGAGAGGGTATCGGAGACCGATTCGCACGGTAATACACCACTGACGTATCCATAGCGGATCTCACGGGAAGTGATCACCTGTCTTTCAGAAACGGCAAGAGAATACCAACCCTTAATCGTGGCCAGCAGAGAGAGACAGACAGCGGGATGGGATAGCCAGGAGATTCCGGCGGGCTCATAACCCGCAGATCGGTAGTTCAAATCTACCTCCCGCTACTTCTCGACGCGAACAACAACGAGGAACAGAGTCGTTCGAAACGGCTTCGTCGTTTCGTGACTGAGCGAATCAAAGATTCGCGAGGTCGTCGGCGCGTTGCGCCGACTGCAAGCGATTCCTCCGGAATCGCCCTGTCCGCGAAACCGGTGGTTTCGCTTGATGACGAAAGATGCTCCGCATCTTTCGAACCATGACGAGTGACGTGAGCGTCAAAAGTAGTTCAGAGTAGATTTGAAGTAGACAACGAGGGAGCGAAGCGACCGACGTTGGCGTGGTTCAAATCTCCCTCCCGCTATTTCTCGAGGCGAACACTACCTCTGCTATCGTCCAGAAACTCCGGACTCGAGGTGATAACTCTCTGAACTCGGATAATCAGAGGTTTGAACGCGACTACCGTCTGCAAACGGCGGAGACAGCTGCTGTACACACGTGAGAATAGAGAGACGAAGCGGTACCGGAGAAACGGTGACGATGAGCGGCCTGCTATCGTGGCGACAGGGAATGGCCACGCCCTCCCCAGCCGATTCACTCACTCGCGACACTCGTTCGCTTATCCCTCGCACGGTATCGTCAGCTGTCCTCACTGTCGTTCGGCCAGCCGACAGCGCGCGCCACCGCATGTCGGTTGGTCAGGCGGAGTAACACATCGACCACAGATACGGAGTCTGTAATTCGTCGAGGACAGTCCGACGAATCACGATACTGACTGACAGCCGAGAGGGTCGGTGCTAGCGGTCAGTCGAGATAGCCGAGTTCGCGCAGGCGGTCGGTCGGCATATCGATCCCCTCGTCGGTACCGGACGCGCCCGTGCCGGACTCCGCCGCGCGTTCCTCCGCCCACCGCCGCACGTCGTAGACCGATTTCGGATAGGTATCTGCCGTGGAACTCGCGTACGCGCGCCAGGAGTGACTCGCCGGTTTCTCGCCCGCGTCGGGCGGATAGAATGCGGCGCGCATGCCGTGATCGCTGACGACGAGGAGTTCGTCGTCCTCACCGAGGGCGGCGACGATTTCATCGACGAACCCGCCGACGCGGTCGTAGGCGCGGCCCAATGCGTCCTCGTCGTCGGCGTAGGCATGGCCCGCCGCATCCAACGTGTGGACGTGGACCCCGGCGATCGAGACCGGGTGTTTGAGCATCTCGCGGGCCCAGCCAAACTGCTGGGCACAGAGGCCGAACAGTTCGCGCTCGAACTCGCTTCGGGACATCCCCTCCGCCACGGCATTCATCAGGTCCCAGGCGCGCTGGAGTGGCCGGCCATCGTGGACGCCCGGCCAGTTGTGGACGACCGCGTCGTCGGCGTCGAACATCGACTCGCGGTCCGTCTCGCCGATGCGCTCGCGCGTGCCGGTCCGTGACCGAACGAGTTGCCGAGCGTCCCCCGAGTCGACTCGTCGAGGCGACCAGTGACCGTCGAGGCAAGGTCGAGCGCCGGATTCGCCCACTCGCTAGTCCCGCCGCCGGTGATCCCATGTTCGGCCGGCTCGAGCCCGGTCGCGACGGTCGCCCAGACCTCTGGCGTGTACGGAACGTCCTGCGTGTTCGCGAAGGTCTCGATCTCGCCGCCCGACTCGAGGCGGACGGCGTCGAGGTCGAAGTGGTCGACCAGTCCGGCATCGAGCGCGTCGAGCGCCAGTACGACAACCGTCATGCGTATCCCAGGTCCTCCAGATCTTCCTGCAGTGCGTCTTCCTTGACGACGTAGGCGGGATCGAACCGCTCGAATTCCCGCTCGAGGCTGGGGTCGTCCACCGGTTCGGTATCCTCGAGTCGATATGTTCCCTCGCCAGTCGTGATGTGATCGGCTGACATCGCGGCCTTTCGGTCCCCGTAGGCGGCGAAGGCGATTTCGCGATCGAGCGTGCCGACGCCGTGTTCGGAGCCGGTCAGGATTGTCGGAACGTCGACCAGCGAGACGACCTCGCCGAGATCGGGGGCGTTCCGCGTGCCGAACGGGACGTTCAGGAGTTCCGGGCGCATCTCGCCAGGATGGCCCCACAGCCCGTCCTCACCGAGCAGTTCACCGTGGTCGCCACAGAAGACGATGCGCGTCCCGTCCGGGATCGCGTCCCAGAGGGTCTCGAGACGGGCATCGAGGTCGACGACTTCCTGTCGGTAGAGCTCTCGGACGGCGGTCTCGTCCTCGTCGGATCCGCGGCCTGAGAGCACGCGGCGGGTGAGCCGCTGTGCTGTCGCCCGGTCGATATCCGCGCCGTCCGGATCGTACGGATGGTGGGGTTCCATGAAGTGCAGCCAGCCGAACCACTCCTCGCGGCCGTCGATCTCGGCCAGGAACTGATCGACGACGGCGTCCGCGGGCCGGAACGACTTCTCGGTCTCCTCAACGTAGCTCCGGAGCTGCTGGTATCGGTTGTAGCCCCAACTGGCGATCTTGTAGGGGAGCGATCCCCGCTCGAGCAAGATTGCACCCTTGTCCTTCAGCGACTCGCCGCCGCCTTTCGGCGACGTGAACGAGTCGAAGCCGGCCGCGTAGCCGTACTCCTGGGAGAGCAGATGATTTGTCGTGATCCCGACGCAGGGGGCGTCGAACTCGTGGGCGACGCTCGCCGCCGACTCAAGTCCGTTCCCGGCCGGATACTCCCCGCCGATAATCGCCGGGAAGCTGCCGGGTGTCGCGGTGCTCGTGGCGAAGGCGGCATCGTGGGTGTTGTCCAGAAAGTCCAGAGTTCGGGGCATGTACTGGACGTGATCGGTCCTGAGTGAATCGACCGTGACTAGCAGGGTAGTATCCGTCATGGGTTCGTGTTCACCGTCCGAAGCGGACTCGTACTCACAGGTCTCCGCGATCCTCTCGTGCTCATAGATAGCCCAAATCCTCCAGTCGCGCGCGGCTCGCCGCGTCTACCTCTTCGCCGAACGCCTGCTCGTCGTGTTCGTCATCAGTGACCCAGTCGCCGAAGGTGGACTCGAAGAGGCCGTCCGGGACCGTCTCGTCGGGGCGCTCGACCTGCTTCGACGGCGGCCCGGAGACGTCGTACACCGCCTCGGTGCCGAGTTGGTCACGGTAGTACTTCCGATCGTCCCGGTAGACGACTCGCTGGCCCCGGTCCCAGTACGATTCGTCGCCGCCCTCCGGGATGCCGGAGCCGGAGCCGACGATCTCGGCTCGAGCGCGCTCGCGCTCGAAGGCGAACGGATCGAAGGGGTCCTCGCTCGCGAGCGACCGGATCACGCCCCCGAGATCGGCGTGGGAACTGAGCCCATCCACGTCGACGGGACGGGCAGTGGTGTCGTCGGATGCGCTCCGCTCGCCGGACCCGGTACGGGTATCAGTGCCGTCAACCGCGAGATCGATGTCGCGATCACCAGTCGTGATGACGTCGAACGGGACGTGTAACAGCCCCTCGGAGAGGCTGCTCATGTGATTCATGAGATAGCCGTCGGACTCGTAGCCGAGATTCTCGCCGTGGTCGGCCGTCACGATCAGAATCGATTCGCGGTCGTCACTGGTCGCCAGTGCAGTCACGAGGTCCGCGACGACCTGATCAAGGTAGTCGATCGTCGCCGCGTACAGCTGGCGAACGCGCTCGACATCGGCGGCGTATTCGCCGAGGCCGTCCGCGACGTTCACGTCCGAATCACGGAACGAACTCGAGTGGAAGTCGGCGGAAACGCCGTGAATCGAGTCGTCTAACCCGCGAAACGGCGTATGCGGGCCGTGGGCGTCCATGAGATTGGCGAAGGCGATCACCGGGCCGTCGGGCTCAGTGACCTCCCGCTCGAGGGCTCGAGCGATCGAACGACCGCCGAAATCGGTCGGCTTCTCGATCGGCAGCTTCCGGCTCACGTCGTCCAGTTTGAGGAGGACGCCGTTGCACAGCGACCGCAGCGGATGGTCGTGTGCGAGGGCCTGCCGGACGAAATCAGCGTAGGCTTCCATGCCGTCGGTCGATCGATCGGAAATGTGTCGCTGGACGTCCATCCCCGCGGGGAGCCTGCGACTCGGCGAGATGGGAACCGTTCGATCGAAGAAACGATCGAACCCGAAGACGGGGCTGGCGTAGATATTCGACGTGACACAGACAGACTCGTACCCCTGCCGCTCGAGGGGTGCGATCCAGGTGTTCTCGGCGTCGATCGGGTCGAACCGACGCTGGTGTGCGTGGACGCCCGTTTCCGACGGAACCGAACCCGTCAGGAGTCCGGCGTGGCTCGGGACGCTCCAGCCGCCGAGCGCCCGCATCCCCTCGAAGCGGACGGTCGCCATCTCTCGGAGGCGGGTTGCATACCGGTCGTAGACGTCTTTCCTGACGGTGTCCAGACAGAGGACGACGACGTTCGGGCGGGCGTCTCCGGTCATGTGAATTGTGCGAGTGCGGCGCTGAATCGTTCTCCCTGGTTCGTTTCGGTCAGGTCAGTGACGAGGATCCGCTGGTCGCTCGCGATGGACTGCCGCTCCGCGGGCGACAGGTCGGCGAACGCCACTAGCCCGTCGAACAGGCCCGCCTCGGTCGGCGCGACGACTTGTCGAGACGGCAGTAGCTCCCGGACGCCGGTCGCCTCGGTGACGACCGTTGGCGTTCCCGAGAGGATTCCTTCGAGCGCTGCGACGGGAAACGCATCGCCCCGCGACGACTGGACGTAGACGCTTGCGCGGTCGAACCAGTCAGCGAACCCGTCCAGATCGACGAAGCCGGGTGTGACGACGCGGGGCAATGCCGCATACGGCTGCTCGTCGTGGCCGTCCCCAAGGATAACCAATTGAACGTCGGCATCGACGGTCCCGGCGAACCGCCCGACCGCTCGAGCCAGCCGATCGTAGCCGTTCGCGGGTTTGGCTTCGCCCGCCGAGAGGATCGTAAACGGGTCCGCGGGCGAACTTGGGGAGAGCGACACGAGCCGCTCGTACTTCTCGTCGGCGATCGGCGGCCGGACGTACGCGACCGGGACATCGCCGATGTAGGGTCGCGCCCAGCGGGAGACGTCTCGGCCGACCGCGATCACGCCGTCGAGTAGTCGGTTCGAGAGCGGCCTGAGTCCGTGCCAGAGGTATCGCGTCGGCCGCTCGGAGAGCGTATAGAAGGTCTCGTCCGCGGCGAGGTAGACGAGGGTCGTTCCCGGATGGCGCAATTTGTACGCGAGTCCGGTCTGGAGCGGCGCGCTCCCCTCCGCGATGACCGTCTCGTACGCGGGCAGCGTCCCTGCGGTCCGAAGCCGATCGACGGTCCGGTCGGTGTTGCCGCCCGGTTCGGGCGGTCGAGTGCCGGTTTCGAAGTGGCGGCGGTCGGCGCTCACGGCATCGGCGAAGACCCGGTGAGCGGGGTGTGCGTCACTGTTCTGATAGAGCAGACACCGATCGCTCGTCGCCGCTCGCCGCGGACGCGACATCTTGGTTTCCGTCCGAATTGTCGAGTCACTGTCCTGGTCGCGGGCAGTCGTGCTCGCCGTCACTGATCGAGCACCCCCTCGGCACGCTGCTGTCCGAATCCTCGAGCGTCGTCCGCGCGGTCCGTTTCTCGGTCCCGTTCCGGTGGAGCGTCGACGGCCGCCGTCTCGGCGACAACCTCACGTAGTCCCGCCGCGAAGCGATCGTACTCGTAGCGCCGGGCTTCCTCGCGGATCTCGCCGGCGTCGAAGTCATCGGGATCGAACCGCCGAACCGTCTCGCGGATCGACGCGACGGTTGGCTCGAAGCACAGCCCGGTCCGTCCCTCCCGGACCTGGTACCGGGTGAACCCCTCGTTGACGCCGAGCAGGGGCTTGCCGGCCATCATGGCCTCGGCTCCGACGAGGCCGAAGTCCTCCTGTTTTGGCGCGTAGACGACCGCGGTCGCTCGCGCGACGAGCGACTCGATGTCCTCGACGTAGCCCCGCACCTCGATGTTGTCGTAGTTCGACGCGAACTCCTCGAGTCGCTCGCGCTGTTTCCCGTCGCCGGCGATCACGAGGCGCTCGTCGAGTCCGGCGAAGGCTTTCGCGATCATGTCAATCCGCTTTTCGGGGGCGAGCCGGGACCACGTGACGAAGTAGCCCTCATCGCCGTCGTTGCGCCAGTCGCCGGTCACCGGTGGATAGACGACGGTCGCGTCGCGGTCGTAGAACCGCCGAATGCGGTCCCGAACCAGTTCGCTGTTCGCGACGAAGCGGTCGACGTAGTCGTTCGCCTCCTTGTCCAGCGCCCGCCACGCCTTCGCGTACGCCTTGAGTCCGATCTCGACGAACGGCAATTCGAACGACGAGAGCCGGTCTCGATAGAGGTCGTAGAGCCATCGTGGCGGGCTGTGGGGATAGTGAACGATCCGCTGGTCGACTTCGGGGACGTAGTACTTCGACAGCGGCGCGCTCTCGAGGACCACGTCGTACTCCGCGAGGTCCGGGTGGGCGTCGGTCAGGTCCAGCGCCACGTTCAGTGTCTCGAGAGGGTTCATGCCCTCGTTTTTCCACTCGAGGAAGGGCCGCCACGGCAGCGAGGTGTATTTGGCCTGCTGGAACGGGATCACGTCGACGTCGTCCGGGATCTCCGTGCCCACCGCGACGTAAGTCGTGTAGATCGGTGCGTCGAGCACCCGGGCGGCCTCGATGGCGAACTCCTCACCGCCGCCGATGCCGGGGAAGCGGTCGTGGAGGATCGCCACGTCGGTCACTGTAACACCTCCCGGAGCTCTCGGTCGGGCGACCAGGTGCCGTCGTGGGTCTCCTCGTCCCCGTTGGCGCGAGCGCGGACGAGCGAGACGCTCGCGCGAAACAGCGAGATCTGGCTGTCGAACAGCGAGTACAGCGGTTGGAGCGGGCCGAGGGCATCGCGGGAGCCGAGCGCCGTGAACGTGAGGACGCCGGCGGGAGTCGCTAGTCCGAACGGCCCGAGGACGGCCAGCGAGCCGACCGTTGCCACGGCGATCCCAGTCGCGACGAGCCACGGCGAGACCACCATGAACCACCAGTTAAAGGGCAGGACGACGCGACCGTAGGCCCCATGTCGGCCGAGCGCGTCGCGCTGTCGCCACAGGAGTCGGAGCAGCCCCATCGCGCGCCGGTCCTTCTGCTCGCGGCGCTTGCCGAACTCGGAGTGAGCCGCTTCCTTGTAGTGAATGTCCGGATCGAAGATGACTCGCCCCCCGTTGCGGCGTATTTTGAGGGCGAGTTCGCTGTCGTCGGCGATCGAGTCCTCGTCTATCGGGACGATCGCGTCGCGCTCGAACGCCGAGAACGGCCCGTGGAAGATCAGCGTCGAGTCGATATGTGACTCCAAGACTTGAATCATCGTCTGGATGTCGCGGTAGCCTCGCTCAACCTCGCTGTCCCCGATGACTTCGGCGTTGCGTCCGGTCACCGCCGCGACGGACGGATCGTCGAGATTCGCGGCGGCCTTCCGGATAGCGTCCGGTGCGATCCGGGAGTCGCAGTCGGTCTTGATGACGACCTCGTTCGCCGCGGCGGCGTAGGCCTCGTTCAGCGCGGGTGCCAACCCCCGCCGCTCGTCCTCGCGGATGAGCGTTAACTTCGGTTCCTGCCGGCCGGCGAAGAAGGCCTCGACCAGATCAGCCGTCCCGTCGTCGCTCGAGTCGACCACAACGATCTCAACCCGATCCATCGGATAGTCCAGTTCGACGAGTTCCTCGAGTTTCGACTCGACGATCGCCGCCTCGTTGTAGGTCGGCAAGACGATGCTCACCGACGGCTCTCGGGGCCACGTCTCGGCGGGTGTTCCCGACGGCCGCCTGAGATAGTAGACGCCGAGGTAGATCAGATACGGGAGACCGGTCAGCGCAACTAAACCAAACAGTGCCTCGAGGAGACGCTTCATACGAGTACGCCTCAACGCTCAACGGTCCGCTGCAAAGCCCGTCGGCTTGCATTGTGCAAGAGGTTATGACCATTATCCCACCCGTATTGAAAGACCAATAGCTCGCTTCAGAGGCGGACCAATCGGATGAACGGTCGTCGAACGGATTCTAGAATACCGTTCGTTGGGTCATTCTCACGTCGGACTGGCCGTGCCCATGGCGCGCTAGGCCGTGAGCTACTGGCGAACCGCGGCCCGAATATGTGCGAGGTCGTCGCGAGTCGACGAGCGACTGCTTGGAAGACGAAATGCATCTTCCACTGGTTGATACTGTCGGACAGAAGTCACTGCAGAGTCGATCGCGAAAGATCGTCCGTCGACTGTGGAGACGGACGAATTCAGCGATCGATAGTCAACTAGTTCTGTCCGACAGTATGAGCAAGCGCTGCATGGGGTGAACGGAGTGAACGCCTCGATAGCGAGCGAGTCGATTGGAGAGAGCGTGGCAATTCATTGTGCCAGTCGAGCGGAACGTGTGATCGATCTGCATCCTCTCGAAGCACGATCACCCAACCGGAGCTGAAGCTGCATCTATCTGATCGGTGGCTTTTTCCACCTACTCATCTACCTCCGAGTACGCGATAAACGTTCGTGAACCTCGTCACAGTTTCGTGACGCATGCCACATTCGGTATGCTTTTACCAGCTTAGAGAATAGGTGCGTGTATGTCAGTGATAGCTGAGTCCGCCGTCGGGCACGACGAACTCGCCGTGCTCAAACTCCTCGCACTCGAGGGCGGGCTCGAGGGCGACGTCAAAATCTCCTGTTCTCACCTCGCGGAACGGCTCGACGCATCGAACCAGACCGCCTCTCGGCGGCTCCAGCGCCTCGAGAGTGCCGACTTGCTCGATCGCGATACGGTCAGCGACGGCCAGTGGGTCAAGATTACGGAGACCGGCGAGCGAACGCTCCACGCCGAGTACGAGGACTACCGTCGCATCTTCGAGACGGACTCGCAGGTCGAACTCGAGGGCACCGTCACTAGCGGGATGGGCGAGGGTCGCCACTACATCTCCCTGTCGGGCTACAAGCACCAGTTCGAGGAACGGCTCGGCTACGAGCCGTTCCCCGGCACGCTGAACGTCGACCTCCGCGAGGACAGCGTCCGCCGGCGCAGCGCCATGGCCTCGCTCGAGCCCGTCCCCATCGACGGCTGGGAATCGGACGAACGGACCTACGGCCCCGCCGTCTGTTACCCCGCGACGATCGAGACGACCGAGGGCGACATCTACGAGAACGCCTACACTATCGCCCCCGAACGCACCCACCACGACGACGACCAACTCGAGGTCATTGCCCCCGACAAACTCCGCGAGGAACTCGCCCTCGAGGACGGCGATCACGTCACCGTCTCGGTGGGTGATCGGGAATGACTGGTCATCATGCCGGCCCACAGTCAAACGCCGACGGCAGCGCGGCGGGCTCGAATTCGAAGGCGAACGCGCCGGTGAACTCGTTCGAACACGCCCTCGAGTCGTTGCGCGCGGGTGAGCCGATCCTCGTCCACGACGCGGCCGACCGCGAGGGCGAGACGGACCTGATCTACCACGCCGACGCCGTCACACCCGAGGCCGTCGCCCGACTGCGCAACGACGCCGGCGGACTGGTCTGCGTCGCGCTCGGCCACGACATCGCGGAAGCCTTTGATCTGCCTTTCTACTCGGACGTCGTCGACCACCCCGCGACTGACGACCACGAACTCGGCTACGACGAGCGCTCGTCGTTCTCACTGACGGTCAACCACCGAGACACCTATACCGGAATCACCGACGACGACCGCTCGACGACGATTCGAGCACTGGGGACGGCCGCCGCGGCACCCGAGGCGACCGATTTCGCCGCCGAGTTTCGGGTCCCCGGCCACGTCCACCTGCTCAAGGCCGCACCCGACCTGCTCGCCCAGCGTGAGGGCCACACCGAACTCGGACTCGCCCTTGCCGACGCTGCAGGCCGCTCGCCCGCCGTCGTCGTCTGCGAGATGCTCGACGACAAAACCGGCGAAGCGCTCTCACCGGCCGACGCCCGCGCCTACGCCGATCGGAACGGCTTCGCCTATCTCGAGGGTAGCGAGGTCCTCGAGCGCTGTCGATAATCGTCTGTTTTTCGACGCCGGTCGCGAGCGGACCCACGAATGCGTAGTACAGTCTGGTTCAACATTCTCGATCGTGGGATTCGACGAGATGGACGTCACCACGATATGAATCCTGAGAATTGTTCATATATACTACATATAGAAAGAAACTATCTAATCCACGTATACTGTAGATTCATTATAAAGCTATTTTGAATATTTCGTCCCGGTAATATCGCTCAATATCCTCATAATACGAGTGAGTGTAATGGTCGATAGCGTCCTGTCCATATGACCCGTGACCAGTACCCGTTTTATCTCCCCGCATGTATTTGACTAACTCTTCCGGCGCGTCCTTTCGAACCCGGAACCACGTCGTAAAAAAGTGCCGTCCGAAGTGAGACGTGACCGCTCGGTGCTTCTTCGACTCAGCATACTCAGGATGCCAATACTGCTTCCAGCGGTCGTTCACTATCGTATCATCTATCTTATGTCCTCGAGACTTCGAGAGGAACAGCCACGGCTCTCCAGGATCCGGTCGGGCTAACAAGTATTCTAATAACACCGCCCGAACCTCGTCGTCTAAAGGCAAGGTGCGCGACCTCTTTGACTTGTTCCCCTCTCGGTTGTGCGGGATGTAAACCACGTTCTCACGCCCGTCAAGAGACGGTGACTTGCCCATCTCATCGTAGTGGTCAAGCAGATATGGCTTGTTAATGTGAGTCTCGGACAGCTTGATGTTACACAGCTCCGATGCTCGAAGACCGAGTTTCAGTTGCAGCAGGATGATTGCCCGATCTCGGATGTGCTTGATCTCACGTAGCTTCTCACCTAACTCCTCCTTGCTCAGTCGATACGGCTGCTTCTTTTCGCTCTTCTGAGAGAAATCAATCTTCTCTTTAGCCGCGTCGACTGGGTGATATGTCTTGGCGTGTGGGAACCCTGGCTCGTTCTGGAAATAGTCAAACGCTTTCCCAATGAACAGGAGCTTCTTGTTCACATAGGCCTGGCTATTACCCTTCTCGACCGACCACCGAGCGTACTTCTCAACATGAGAAATCTTCGGACACGCAGGATGGCGATCGATTACCTTACGCATGAACTCCTGCCACTCTCGGATTGGGAACGTGTAGTTGTTTACCGACTGTTCGGTGATGTCTTTTTCCACCACGACTTCATCTATGAATAAATCAAACGGGTTATCATTCACTGCCTCAAACCCATTCTCGAACTCCTGCAATGGATCGGTTTCGTTTCCAAACTGTTGTGCGAACTTCCTCTTTTTGCTCTCAGTAGACTCCTGCATAGTTACTTGATCAATTTCTGAACACGATAGTCCCACATCTCTCGAGCGGCCCCTCTATTAACAGCGGCCATGAGAACGGGATTGTATACATGGGGATAATCGGCGTGGAACGTCAACCAGTCATAAAACTGATAGATCTGATCGTATCGATTATTCCACACGGTTTCCTTCTGAACTTGATCTAACTGGTCGGCCAAGAATGATTCCACATCTGATGGGTTCGCAAGCGCATGGTGACGCCCCCGATTTTCCATGTGTGACTTCCACAATTTCTCAGCACGACCGTACTTGTACTTCCGGGTGGATTCCGCAAGACCATCCTTTTCGTCCGTCATCCACTCCGCCCACACATCACGATCTTCGTACTCCCTGGAGTGCGTTGAAAGATGGTAGAGTTCGGGAACCTCCTCGATGCTCTTGAACACACCGAGATTATCAAGCGGTTCTTTTCGGATTCCCTTTTTCCGGGCACCGCTATTCAACGTAGCCATGCCTATTCGACCTCATTGGTCAGTTGTACCGGTCGTCTTCGATGATTTCTCCCAGTATCTGTTTGGGGAGTATTGTCAAATTGTATAATGATATTATTACTAATATAATGTACTAATTACTAATAAATATTGTGATCAGGTTACGGAAAGGGTTAAGGGTGATTTGGCGAAAGTTGGGAGTATCAGTCATGAGTTTCGATGAAATGGAATCTGTGAATACGATCTGGATGGACGGCGAGTTCGTCGACTGGGACGACGCAGAGATCCACGTGCTCACACACGGCCTCCACTACGGGTCGGGCGTCTTCGAAGGGGCGCGCTGTTACGACACCGAAAACGGGCCAGCGCTCTTCCGCTGGGAGGAACACCTCGATCGTCTCTATCAGTCCGCGAAACCGTACGAGATGGACATCGAGTTCACGAAGGAGGAACTCACCGAGGCGACGAAAGAACTCATTAAGCGCCAGGAACTCCCCTCCTGTTACGTTCGGCCGATCGCCTACTACGGCTACAACTCACTCGGCGTCAGCCCCAAAGACTGTCCCACCCGGACCGCCGTCGCCGTCTGGCCATGGGGTGCCTACCTTGGCGAGGACGCCCTCGAGAACGGCATCGACGTGATGATCTCCTCGTGGCGGAAACACGCCTCGAGCCAGATTCCGACCAACGCCAAGACCACTGGCCTCTACGTCAACAGCATGCTCGCAGGCGAGGAGGCTCGCCGGAACGGCTACGCGGAAGCGATCGTCCTCAACAAGGAGGGCAACGTCGCCGAAGGCCCCGGCGAGAACATCTTCCTCGTTCGCGACGACGAGGTTTACACGCCCGGCCTGTCGGAGTCGATCCTTGACGGCATTACTCGCGACTCCGTGATCCGGATCGCGGAGGAACTGGGCTACACCGTCCACGACAACGTCTCCATCTCGCGCGGCGAACTCAACACCGCCGACGAGCTGTTCTTCACCGGCTCCGCCGCCGAAGTCACGCCCATCCGAAAGGTCGACAACGTCGTCATCGGGAACGGCTCTCGCGGCCCCGTCACCGAGGAAATCCAGCAGCAGTTCTTCGACATCGTCGAACAGGCCCCCGAGGAGTACGACGAGTGGTTCGAATACGTCGACGTGTAAGGGCTATTCTTCGGTAAAACGAGCCTGATCGGTCTCGAAATTCTATTTGACTCTCTCTTGCCTGCTGTTCTTCGAGAAAGTACTTGTCGTGTCTAGGAGCGCGCCTCGAGCATCGCGAGAGAGCAAAATTTCGTTAGTCGTCGTCAGCCTGGTTCGTCTGCTCGGCTCCGTCCCTACCGTCGGTTCTGGCTTCGTCGACCACGTCGATCGAGATGCCGGCATCCATGCCGCGGTGGTTAGCGTCGCCGAAACCGGCGCTCAACACGCGTGTCAGCGCGTCCTCGACGTCCTCGTCGAGTTCGGTGATCCGGTCGGGTTCGACCTCGATGACGTAGCCGGTCGTGATGTTCGGCGAGGTCGGCAAGAAGAGCACCTCGCGGCCGTCGTCGGCCACCTTGCCCGTCTTGAACGCCGTCATTCGGAGCCCTTCCCAGGTCTCGAGTTTGACGGGTTTCTGGAGCGATTCCTGTTCGCCGAAGGCCGTCTCGGCGGCCATCTTCGAGGCATTGTAAACGACGCGAATCACGGGCACGCGGTTCGCGATGTTGTCGACGAGACGTTCGACGAGTCCCCCGACGGTCGTTCGCATGAGATAGCCTACAGAGAACGTCAGAATGATGAAGACGGTCAGGGCGACGATCACACGGAGGAACTGCGCGACCTGCTCGCGGGTTTGGACCGCCTGTTCGCCGTCGCCGGGGATGAACGCCTTGAGCGCGTTTGGATCGAGAATGAGTCCAGGCGTCAGGCCGGCGACGAGGCCGTAGAGCCAATAGATCGCGTAGAGCGTAATGAGGATCGGGACCAGAACGATCAGTCCGCTCGCGAAATCCCGTTTCCACGAAGCCATGTGCCGAAACTCACACTACTGGCTAATGAGCGCTTCCCTTTGTCGTATCCGGCCCCCGAACTCGAGTATTCGGGGACGGCTGTCGGGTGACACCGTCTCGAGTGGGTCATCGAACGGGACGGCCGTCGGTGAACGTCGTTCCGTTCGGAACCAGTCGAGTACGACGCTACCGGTGGACCAAATTTCAAGCCCGTTCGCTGCGCACCGAGACGTATGAGCCTCGAACAGGACCAGCCGGACGAAACGGCTGATCCCCTGGACCCGTTTCGACAGTTCCTCGCGCTCGAGCGGGACGTGCTCGTCCTCTCAGCGGCGATGTTCGCGTTCAGTCTCGGCTTTCAGATGACGAATCGATACATGGCCGAGTACATGTCAGCGCTGGGCGCGTCGGCGGTCGTCATCGGCCTGTTCGGGTCCTTTGGGAATGTTATCAGCGCCGTCTATCCCTATCCCGGCGGGGCGATCTCGGACCGGATTGGGTCGCGATACGCTCTGACCGCGTTCGGCCTCTGCTCGACGGTCGGCTTCGCTATCTGGCTGGTCGCGCCCGCGTTCGCAGACGTTTCGATCGGTCCGGTATCGCTGGCAATCGTCGTGATCTTTCTCGGATTGCTCCTCTCACAGGCCTGGAAATCCTTCGGGCTCGGAGCCACCTTCGCCATCGTCAAACAGGCGGTGTCGCCCTCGCAACTGGCTGCCGGCTTCGCGAGCACCGAGACGTTCCGCCGGACGGCATTTCTCGTTGGCCCCCTGTTCGCCGCGGCGCTGTTCTATCCGTTCGGCTCGAGCGACGGCGAAATCGTCACCGCGTTTCAGCTCATCCTGCTCGTCGCGGTCGTCTTCGGCGCGCTCGGAACGGTCGTCCAGCACGTCCTCTATCGGCCCGAGGACGACGTCGGCAAGGCGTTCGAAGGCGTCTCGCAGTTGCTCGCGGATCTCCGGTCGATGCCGGATGAACTCCGGCCCCTGCTGGTTGGCGATACGTTCGTTCGCTTCGCCAACGGCATGGTCTACGTCTTCTTCGTCATCGTCGTGACTCGCTTTCTCGAGGTGGGGCTCACCCTGTCTCTGCCGGCGGTCGGCACCGTCTCCCTCTCGCCGCAGTCGTACTTCGGGATCTTACTTGGAATCGAGATGCTCGTCGCCCTCCTGACGATGTTGCCCGTCGCCAAGGCCGCCGAACGGGTCGGCCTCAAGCCGGTCGTCACGCTCGGCTTCGCCGTCTATGCGATCTTCCCGATCATGTTGATCAACGCGCCCGCCGATGCGACCGTCCTTGCGGGACTCTTTGCCTTCTCCGGACTGCGATTTGCTGGCCTGCCGGCGCACAAAGCACTGATCGTCGGCCCAGCAGAGACCGGCGCTGGCGGCCGGGTGACGGGGGCGTACTACCTCCTGCGGAACCTGATCGTCATTCCGAGCGCCGCGCTCGGTGGATTGCTGTGGAGCGGTGTCTCGAACCCCGTGACCGGTGGCGAACTGTTCATTGGCGATCCGACGGTTGCCTTCGGTATCGCGACCGCCATCGGGCTGATCGGCACTGCCTACTTCCTATTGTTCGGGAAGGAGTTCGAGGCGTATCAATAGTCGCTCGCGATGCAGTCGTGTGGCGGTCAGAGGAACAGCCGATAATAGTACGGACTCACGAATCCCTCGATGACCGCCGCGATCGCCAGCAGAATACCGAGGCCGACGAGCACCCAGAACGCCCGCTCGAGCGCGTCCGCGAGGGCCGTCCGTCCGACGTGACCCCGCCACGTCCGCCAGGCGGTGACACCGATGGAAATTCCGAGCGCGCTGGCGACGAGGATCGCCGGAATCTCGATGATTCCGTGGGGGACGACGAAGGCGGCGAGCTCCAGCGGATCGACCTCGAGACGAGCAATGATCCCCAGGGCGACGCCGTTGAACAGCAACGAGACGATCGCCGGGATCGCGAGGGCGACGCCGGCATAGGCTGTCGTGAGCGCGACCAGCCAGTTGTTGCCGAACAGTTCGACTGCCATCGCCGGCGGGAGCCAGCCCCCGAGTCGGGCCGCGATCGACGTCTCGAACGACCCAACGAAGGAGCCAGCGGCCGCCCAACCGATCCAGAACCCGAGGATGCCGAGGACGACGACAAGAACGTGTGTTCCCGGTGTCGTCCGAACGAACGACGTCATTTCGGTCCAGCCGCGGCGGAGTCCGGCCCAGAGTTGGCCGCGAAGCGAACGCGCTGGCGAGTCCGGCGGTGTCAGTCGCCCCCGATAGTCACAGTAGACGGCCGTTTTCAACAGATCAAGTGCCGGAAGAAGGACCAACACGGAGAGCAGTGACCCAAGCGCGACGATGTCGACGAGTGAGAGCAGACCAGTGACTGTTGTCAGACCGGCAATCGCCAGGAACGCCACGACGTAGTAGAAGATCGCCTCCACCGGCTGTGCGCGGATGAATCCGCCGGCACTTCGAACTGATCCAAAGACGCCCGCATCGTCGATGACGATCGCGACCGGTGCGAACGCGAACAGCGCCCGAACGACGACGAGGATGACGACCGCTACGAGACCCGCAAGCAGGGCGACCAAAACGGACCCCAGCGTCGACCCGGTCGCGATCGAAACCGCGCCGGCGAACAGTGCGGCCCCGATACCGGCGGTAACGAGCACGATACTCCAACAGAGGAACTCGAGCACGAAGAGCCCGAAAAACCGCAACCAGTAGCGGCGGGCTCCCACGAGTCCGGCCACGAGCCCGCGGTCGTTTCGCAATCGGCCGTAACAGGCCGCGAGTTGTCCTGCGGAGACGGCGGCCGACAGCAGGACAAATAACACGATGCTTCCGACGACCGTCACCGCAGCGAGGGCAAGGAGCGGCGGTGTCAGTATCTGATCGAGGATCGGCTCGAGGCCGCTGGCCCACGCGTCGAACTCCTCGGGATCGGTGGTCGGATCAGTCGGCGGGGGATCCAGTTCGGCCAGTTGGGTTCGAATCGTGTCCAGCCGACCGGTCGTCGCGAGATAGAGGTAGGCGACGCCGATCGCAGTAAACGGGACGACGCGAACGATCGCAGTGATCGCGACGCCGAGGACGTACATCGGCAGGAGGTCGCCCGGGCGGCGGCGAAAGACGGCGACGACGGCGGCGACGAAATCGGAGAGAGCCATACCGAACCCTTCGTGCCCATATCAGTTAAATGAACGCTCTGATCTCGCGCACCGTTCGCTCGAGACTTACGTGGATCGAAGGTGTACGGACGCACATGGTCACCACACTCTCCGCCGATCGGCTCGCGGAACTGCAGGACGAAGACGCGGAGTTCGTCATCCTCGATACCCGCCCCGCCGACAGCTACGACGCCTGGCACATCCCGGAGGCGGTCAATTTCCCCTTCGACCCGGAAGCAGAACTCGACGGTCGCCTCGAGGAACTCCGAGACGTCGTTGGCGACACCGAGCGCGTGATCACCGTCTGTGCGAAAGGGCTCTCGTCGGGAAACCTCGCGACGCGCCTCGAGTCGGCGACCGACGAGTACGACGTGGCGACCGTCGACGGCGGGATGAAGGGCTGGAGCGGCGTCTACGACCACGTTTCGGTCGACGTCGGGGGCGACCTGACGATCGTTCAACTCCAGCGTCGTGCGAAGGGGTGTCTGGGCTACGTCGTCGGCTGTGGGGCCACGGGCGAGGCCGTTATCGTCGATCCGACGGGAGATATCGATGAGTACGCGGTCGCGGCCGAGGAGGCTGGGCTTACGATCACGGGCGTGATCGATACCCACGTCCACGCCGATCACATCTCCGGCAGCCGTGACCTCGCCGATGATCTCGAGGTACCGTACTACCTCGGGGAGCGCGCAAGCGAACGCGACGTCGAGTACGAGTATACGCCGCTCGAGCGCAACGAGGTGCTCGAGGTCGGTGAGCGCGAGATCAAGGCACTGTGTGCTCCGGGCCACACAAGCGAGATGATCAATCTGCTGGTGGATGACCGGGCGCTGTTGACCGCCGACACGGTACACGTCGATTCGACGGGGCGGACAGAACTCGAGTTCGGGGAGAGCGAGGCACGTAGTGCCTCGGAAGACGCGAGCGGTGAAACCGCGAGCCACGACGAGGGCGAGAGGGGTGCGAGAATGCTCTACGAGACGCTCCACCGGACGATTCTGGCTGAGCCGGAGAGCCTCGTCGTGCTGCCTGGTCACGTAACGGTCACCGCCGACGGCGAGTTCGAACACGGCGCGCCCGGCGAGCCGATCCGGACGACCGTCCGCGACGCGCGGCGGGAGATCGACCTGCTCGGACTCGCGGAAGACGAGTTCGTCGAACGCATGGCCGACGCCGGCGAGAAGCCGTCGAACTACGAAGAGATCATCGAGTACAATCGCGGCGTGCGGGAGCTACCGCCAGAGGAACGGGTCGAACTCGAGCTCGGGCCGAACAACTGTTCGGCGTGAGTTACCGCGAATACGTCTCGAGGCGGACGACTTGCCCGTCCTCGATCTCGAAGAAGTCCGCGAATTCGAAGAGAACGGTGGCCTCCTCGATCACGCGGCCACGGACGGCGACGTGACCGCCCTCGGCGATCACTGACTCGAGTTCGTGGCTGGTGTCCAGGTTCGGCCGCTCGTCGCGCATGAACCCGACGAACGCGTTCCGGTCTTCGAACGTTCGATCCGGGCGGTTCTGGACGAACTCAGGAGAGAGGACCGTCTCGAGTGCGTCGTAGTCGTGGTCGTCGATCGCGTCGTAGTATCGCCGGACGAGAGCGGCCGCATCCATACCCGACATTTCGTCGCGACCGACAAAAGCGTGGGACTCTCCCGACGCGGTCGTTGCTCGAGACGCGCGAGCGCGGAGCGCTGCCGTTCGCCCCTTCGAAGCAACGATTAAATACATGTGAGTGGGATAACCAGTCCCGACGGGATATCGGTCGGGAGAGCAATGCTCGACGGACTCGCAAGTGGGATTCACTGGGATCAGATCGGAATCAGCATCTTCGTGTCGGCCGTCCTCATCCGTGACGTCCGCGAGCGCCGCGACTCGTGGGCGGCGGCGCGCTCGACCATCGACGGGCTGATCGGCTGTGCGTTCCTCGCTGCCAACGGTGTGCTCCAGCCGGCCGGGCTCGTCCTGCTTGGTCCCGCCACGCTGCTCTTCAGCAGCAGCCTCGCGATGCACTTGTTGACGCGGGGGTGGCGGTCCGACGGTAGTCCCGGCTGACGAGTTTCGGAACCGGCGACTGGACGGCCCGCTCTGCCCCTCTGGACGCGGTTCCACATCCTTTTCTCTCGGCCGTTCCTATCGCCTCGTGTGGAGTGTCACGTCTACTACGAGGGCGACGACGACCCCGAGAAGTGCACCGCGCGTCGCCTCGAGAAGTTCGACAAGGCGACCCTGTACCGGTCGATGGGGCAGGTGCCCTACGGGGTCGTGCTCAACCCCCACGCCGAGCAAGCGCTCTCGCCGGCCGATCTCGAGGAGGGACTGGGGACACTGGTCGCGCTCGACTGCTCTTGGGAGTCCGCCGAGGAAGCGTCGTTTCAGATGCGCGGGGTCCATCGGGCGCTCCCGTTTCTCGTCGCTGCGAACCCGATCAACTATGGTCGCCCGTTCCGGCTGACCACCGTCGAGGCGCTCGCGGGTGCATGTTGCATTTTCGATGAGCAGGAGCGAGCCGAGGAACTGCTCGAGCCGTTCCGCTGGGGCGAGACCTTCCTGACGCTCAACGAGGAACCGCTCCGGCGGTACAGCGAGTGTGCGGACTCGAGCGAGGTCGTCGCGGTCCAGGAGGACTATCTGGCCGACAAGGAAGACGAGTAACGGGGAAGAACGGATCGTCTACCCGTCTGACACGGCGGTGCGGTGCGCGAGCCACGACTCGTAGCCGGCGTAGCCGAGCATGATGACAGCGAACAGGACGAGGAGCACGACGGGATAGACTGCACGTCCACCGTTCGTCGTCTCCGTCCGGATGACGAGGACGCCGAAGCCGACCGCGATCACAAGGAACCCAGTTCCGATAGTTGCTAGAACGATTCGCATCGGCCGCGTCGTCCCCGGCGTTTTCGGCTCCGCGGTCGGGGTCGCTGCGAGCCCCCGTTCGAGGGCCTGATCGACCGTCTCGATGTGTCGGTCCGGGACCGGGACGAACAGCGTCGAGCCGTAAACCCGGCGGACCACGACGACCCGCCAGCTGGATAGCGGACCCAGTGGCAGTCGCCGAATGCTGATTACGTTCTCGAGGTTCACGATCAATTTGCCGCCGAACTGCGCGTCGTCGCCGAGCGTCAGCCGCCACTCATCGGGCTCGAGGTCGACCGCTGTCGCGAGCGGACTGACGAGAACGAGCGATAGTACGACGACAGCGAACAGCAGGGCCAGTAGTTCGGGCACGATGGCTATCGAAGTCGCGATGATGATCGCGCCGACAACCGTCGCGATGGCCACGCCCCGTTTCGTGAGTTGGGATGTGACTGCGTACTGTGCGAACCACTTCGATCCGTTAGACCCGTACCTCACGAGAGCCCACCAGTAGAGCAGCGACGCTGGCCCACCGACGAGCGCGAATACTAGGGCCACTGCCAGCGCCGACCCGTCGAACACCCCGAGCGCGGCGAGCGTCACGCCGCTCAGCACTCCCAAGAGGCCCAGTCCGCCGCCGATCCCGTACGGTGCGTACGTCGCGATCCGAGAGAGCCAGCTGTTGTGCGGACCGAACGTCCATGCTATCGGATCGGTCGCCATCATCGGGCCGTACGCGTCGCCCACTCCTAAGTGTTCGTTCTACAACGTATCTCGTGAACACATCGCCCGGCAGCCGGACCATAGCGATTAAATGCACCACGGGCAAAGGCGGGGTATGGCCAAATTCGACGCCGCAGAGAAACGGATGCTTGAGAAGATGATCTGTATGCGCTGTAACGCTCGCAACTCCAAGCGAGCCACCCGCTGCCGGAAGTGCGGATACAAAAATCTCCGTCCCAAGGCGAAGGAAGCGCGCGCCGCGTAATCGACTCAACGGATCGCGTCTCGATCCGTCTTCTTTCGGTTGCTACGTTGCAGTGATACCGCTGCCTGGCGGAGAGCGGGAGCCACGCTCGCTACTCGTCGGGGTACTTTGGCTCCCGTTTCTCGGCCCGCTCGAGCGCCGTCGTCACCACGTCGCGGACGTCGCCGTGGAAGACGCCGCCGTGACCCGCGTACATGTGCTCGATGCTCTCGGGCATGCGCTCGAGCAGGTCCTCGATGCTCTCGATGAGTCGCTCGCGAGACTGGCCGGCCATGTCGGTGCGGCCGAAGCTGCCGTAGTCGAAGGCCCCGTCATCGTGGACGACGACGTCGCCGGAGAACAGCGATGACTCCGAGACGAACGAAACGTGGTCATCGGCGTGACCTGGCGTGTAGACGACGTCGAACTCCTCGTCACCGATCCGAACTGTGTCGCCGTCCTCGATTGCCTGGGTCCGCGTCGGGTGATCGGCGTAGGCATACACCTCGGGATCGAAGGCGTCGCAGACGGCCTCGAGCTGGGCGACGTGATCGCCATGCTGGTGGGTCATGACGATGGCCTCGAGGTCGTCAGTGTGTTCGCGGATTTCCTCGACGACGCCGTCCATCGCACCGGCGTCGACCAGCGTCGTCCGGTCGCCGACGGCGAGGTAGGCGTTGCAGGTGAACGTCTCTGCGTCCTCGGTGACGTGGTGGACTTCCATACGTGGCCACTCGATGGCCGACGGCAAAAACGGTGCTATCGGTAACGAGACGGCCATGGTTTTCGGCAGTATCGACCCGGTTCTCATCTGACGGATTTCTTCTATTCGATCGATGGACCATCCATACTGGGGACTCTATTGGGAATGTTGACTACCTGGGAAACTATAATAAACTGATAGCCATGGACTTTTTCAATCGGAACCCTGTAGGTAACATCGTATGGGATTCGGGAGCTACGACGAATCCGAGAAACAGGAAGTCGACGCTGATTTTGACGATAATGATGCGGTCAAGTCGGGAGAGAACAGCCACGATGGAACCATCGAGTTCGAAAATGGGGCGTCGAGCGACGAGTTGCTCGACCGGCTCAAAGAGATCAAAGACGAGAGCGATTGACGAATGAAAGCCGGGGTGCGGGCGCTGGGCATCGCCGAATCGTACCGCGGCGACCGCGACTGCAATCGGAACCGGAGTACGCTCGCCGGTGCCGTCGTTCGTGCCGATCGCATCTGTGACGGACTCGCATACGGCACCTGTCGCATCGGCGGCACCGACGGAACCGACGCCGTCATCGAGATTATTGACGAACTCGACCGTCCGGACGCCCGGTACGTCCTGCTCGGTGCTATCGCCCCTGCGTGGTACAACCTTTTTGCACTTTCGCGGATTCACGAGGCAGTCGATCGGCCGGTCATCGCCGTCACGTTCGAGGCTAGCGACGGCCTCGAGACCGGCCTCCGAGACGCGTTTTCCGGCCCCGAACTCGAGGCACGGCTCGCGACCTACCGAGCGCTGCCGGACCGACGCGAACTGTCGGTCGACGACGAGACCGTCTACGTGAGGCATGTCGGTCTCGAGCCCGCCGAGGCCGACGATGTCGTCCGGGCGTTCACGCCCGAAGGCGGCCGTCCAGAGCCGATTCGGGTCGCGAAGATGGCGGCTCGAGCGGCAGATTCGTACGCTCGTTCGTTCGAATGAACCGGAGTGAGAGTGATCCGTATCGTAAAGCCGACCGCGGAGCTCGACTACCGGAGGCTGGCCAGTAGCTGCCTCGACCGATCACATCTGGGCGGGACTGAAAGGGGCCTGTGCGCTCAGGGTCTTCGCGAGCGCAAGCCCTTTCACTGTATTCGTCGCTCCGTTACCGACGGGAACCAGCCGTGGATCACGACCGGCATCTGCGTCCCGAAAGACGTAGGAGGCAACCGCCTGAGCCACCTGTATGGGAGAGATGAAGGATTGCTGTGTCACGGAGTGTACGCGCTGTCCGGCGCTCGTCGAGTCCCGCAGCCGAATCGTCAACGGTGTCGGTCCCGAGGACGCCGACCTGTTGTTCGTCGGCGAAGGGCCCGGTGCCAACGAGGACGAACAGGGCGAGCCCTTCGTCGGCCGCAGCGGCACCGTCCTAGACGACGGGCTCCGAATCGTCGGCCTCGAGCGCGGCGACATCCGCATCACCAACTGCGTGCGCTGTCGGCCCCCGGAGAACCGCGATCCGACGAAAGACGAACTCGCGAACTGCCGGGGCTACCTCGAGCAGGAAATCTCCGCGCTCGATCCGGAAGTGATCGTCACGCTGGGGAAAGTGCCCAGCGAGCACCTCCTCGAGCGGTCAGTCGCGGTGACTAAGGAGGCGGGTGACTTCGAGGAGATTCGGATCGACGGCGCGCCACAGCGACTCCTGATCTGCGTGCATCCGGCGGCGACGCTGTACGACCGCAGCCAGAAGGAAACCTTCGAAAACGCCTTGCAGCGGGCGGCCGATCTCGCGGGCGTCGCGGACAGCGAGGGCGGACAGTCGCGACTCGACGGGTTTTGAACGACCGGGCGTGACCCTGTCGGCGACTTCGGTGACTAATCGCCGAGAGGGTTGCGTCGGCGAGTATCCGGACGGAGGCGAGAACGTTCACCGAGTATATTAGTATTGGCTGTCAAGAACTGGGACGCATGTCTCCCGTCTCCGAATTCGGTCCCGCTGATCCCGCGTGGCGGTACGGTGTGTACCTGTTTCCGATCGCACCGCTCTTGACACTGAGTTCTAACGTTGCACTCCGTCTTTTTGTACTGGCTGCCGACGCAGAATCCCTCGGTGTCGGACTGGCCTCCTTCGTCGTGACCGTCCTCGCCGGCTGGCTGTCGTACCTGTTCGCCGCTGTCGTGGCGGTCGCGTTGCTCATGGACGCGCTCGCGCTACGAGAACAGCCGGCGTGGAATCCGAATCCGTGGCTCGCGGGCGGGCTCGGGCTCAGTCACGTCGCCGGGGCAGTACTGGCGGTTCCGTACCTGTTCTCGGTTCCAGCGGTCGGCTACTACGTGTACCGGCGACGGCAGCGCCTCGACGGTCGCGACGGCGATGAGGGCCGTGGAACGGCCGAGTCCTCGAGTGATCAATCGGTACTCGAGTAGTAGCCGATTGCCCGAATGGCAATTCACTTCAACGCGCCCCACCGAGTACGTGTATGAGCACGGTTTCGTCTCCACAGGAGCAGTCCCTCGCCTCCGTCGTCATCGTGGACTACGGGCTGGGGAACCTCCGCAGTGTTACTCGGGGTCTCGAGCGCGCGGGTGCCGACGTCGAGATCACCGAAGATCCCGCGGCCTTCGCTGCGGCCGACGGCGTCGTCCTTCCCGGTGTCGGCGCGTTCCGCGAGGGCGTCGAGAACGCGGACCCGCTCCGCGAGGACCTCCTCGAGGTTGCCGAGAGTGGCACCCCCCTCTTCGGGATCTGTCTCGGCATGCAGATGCTGCTCACGACCAGTGAGGAGGGCGACAACGAGGGCGAGTCGGCCGTCCAAGGACTGGATCTGATCCCCGGAACGAACGTTCGGTTCGCCGAGGGCCAGAAGGTTCCGCACATGGGCTGGAACGAGCTCCACATCCAGCGTGACCACCCGCTCGTGGAGGGTGTGGATGGCGACTACGCCTACTTCGTCCACTCCTACTACGCGGCTCCGGACGACGAGCACGCGACGGTCGCGACGACGGACTACGAGCGCGAGTTCCCCTCGATCGTGGCCAACGACGAAGGAAATGTCTTCGGCACACAGTTCCACCCCGAGAAGAGCGGTGAGACGGGGCTACAGATCCTGCGGAACTTCGTCGAGATCTGCGCCGAAGAGTAGTCGCGTCGCGGCGCGATCACTCGGTTTTCGGTCGCTGTTCGGCCCGCAGTGATGCTGTTCGATCCGCAGTGATGCCGTTCAATCCGTTATTGCTCGATCGGCAGGCGATGCTGGGTCGGTGGACGGAGTGGTTCATGGACGAGGTCGTTCGGGAGTGGTTCGTGGACAGATGCAGACACACCCCGCAGTGCCGCTGTATGGGCCCGGAAGATAGGTTCTCTCTCGATAAATTACTGGATACCGGTACTAGCGACTGTTGTGTGACTACCGATCAGAGATCTATCTCTATAAGGGATCATCAATTCTAAATACTAGTTGTGTGTTACCGACCATTGAGTAGCTGGGCGAGGGTGCGCCGCTCGAGACGAACTTCTCTGTTCCCGGTCGGTGACTATACTCGTCACTTCCACCGCTGTCCCTACCGCTGACGCCGTGATCTCGGCCCGTACTGCTGTCGATTCCATCGGTACCTCTATCGTTGGTCCTATCGCCGGTTCTGCCGTTGTTCCCGTCGCGCGCCAACTACCGCTCCGTGAGTTATTACCTGACCGCCGCCCCACAAGTCACCATCTGATTACCACTCTGCAAGTCACCACCTGACCACCGCTTCGCGAGTCACCACCCAACCACCGCTTCGAGTCGACCCACACCACAGATCGTTACAGCGGCAACGCGGGGTGTGTGTCTCCGCATACAGCGGCACCGAGGGGTGGAAACCGGACGACTCACTTCCTATGGAAACTCTTTTTATTCGATACAGCGGAACTACGGTATCCGTCCCGTTCACCGGACTGGACCAACCTCTGCCGGAAATAGACGTCTGATCCCGTCGCTACCGTTGGTCGGATTGCTTCTGTCGTCACGCAGGTGCCGTGCTATACAGCGGCACTCCGGGGTCCGCCGACGAGCGAAGTGGCGAACCGGGAGTGCTATACAGCGGAACCGAAGGGTATGGACCCACCGATACAGCGGCACTCCGGGGTTGCCAGTACACGCTATGGTTCCCGGTGTGACTGGTATCACTCGGTGACGGTGCAGCGTGTCCGGATCAGCTATACAGCGGCACCGAGGGGTGTGAACCCACCGATACAGCGGCACCGAGGGGTGTGATTATCACATCAACGAAGCTGAATCGTGATATTCTCGAGTATACAGCGGCACTCCGGTTCCGAACGGTTAAGTACCCGACCCCGAATGGAATCAGTATCTGAATGTCGGATTCGATGGACTACTTCGGAAGCGAGAACGAGATCTTCCAGAACAAGGAGCTACTGCAGGTCTCGCATCTTCCCGACGGTGATCGGATCATCGGCCGCGAGGACGAACTGACGAATCTCGCGAACGCGATCAAACCCGCGATGCGAGGAAATACGCCGAACAACGTCCTCGTCTACGGGAAAACCGGGACCGGAAAGTCGCTGTGCTCGAAGTTCATCACGAATCAGGCCATCGAACGCGGGAAGGGCAACGAGGTCTCGATCGGCGTCGCCTACGTCGATTGCCTCCAGGAGTCGACCGAAACGCAGGCCGTCCAGTCGGCCGGCCACCAGCTCAACGACCAGTCCGTGACGGATGTCTCGATCCCCCATTCTGGACTGAGCACCGCCGAGTACTACCGCCGCCTGTGGCACATCGTTGATACCCGCTACGACGTCGCGTTGATCATCTTGGACGAGGTCGACAAGATCGAGGACGACGACATCCTGATGCAGCTTTCGCGGGCTGTCGAATCCGGCAAACTTACCGAGAGTACTGTCGGCGTCATCGGCATTTCGAACAAGATCCGATACAAGGACTCGCTTGACGAGCGGATCAAATCGAGCCTCTGCGAGCGCGAGTACGTCTTCTCGCCGTACGACGCGACTCAGATTCGGGAGATCCTTCGCACTCGAGCCGATGCGTTCCACGAGGACGTTCTCGAGGACGGCGTCGTCCCCCGCGTCGCCGCGCTGGCTGCCCGGGAACACGGCGACGCGCGGAAGGCGATCGATATTCTCCGCTTCGCGGGCGAGATCGCTGAGGAAAACGATCGAGAGCGGGTCACAGAGGCTTGCGTTGATCAGGCCCACGAGCGCGAGGAGACGAGCCGGCTTGCCGAACTGATCTCCAAGAGCCCCAGTCACGCGAAACTGGTCCTCGAGGCGATGGCGCTGTTGACCCAGCAGAAAGCGGACGACAACGCGCCGGTGACGACCAACGAGGCCTACGACCTCTACAAGCGACTCTGTGATCGGGACGGCTCGGAGCACCTGAAACTACGCCGGGTTCGGGACATCCTCTCGGAACTCGAGTTCCTCTCGATTATCGATCAGGAGCGCAAGTGGGCCGGCAAGGGGAAGGGTAACTACATGGAGAATCGACTGATCGACGATCCCGATGTCATTATCGCCGCCTGTAACGAGTCCGACTAGCGGTACCCTTGATGCCTTCGTTCGTCGTCAATTTTCGGTCCGTGATCCGGAGAACGGTTGCGGTCTGAGGGGAGCGACGGAAACCGGAGTTGAGACTCGAAGAAACGACGGAAGGTAGCGTAAAGAAGCGGAAAACAGCGTGTCGTCCACTTGTGGTGGTCAGGGATAACCACATCCTCCGCACGCTGGTTCCTCGGTCGGGGTGACGTTCTCAAATCAGTTCACGGACTTCCGAGTACCACATGTCGTGGTAGTCGACGTGGCCTACTCGGCGGGCGATCGCGACCGCCAGCGAATGCCAGCAGCGCTCGGTTGGATCGTTGGCGTCCAAGTTGTACTCGCTGTCCTTGCAGGTACAGCCGCCGTCCTCGACGATGTACTCGTCGTCGTAGCCGACGACGATAGTGAAATCGCGGTAGGACTTCACGCGGTTTTCGCCCACTGCCTCGATAGCCTGAACCCCACGGTCGCCATGGATCTCCGAGATCTCGCCGACGATCTCCGGCGTGAGTTCGCCGGCCTCCTCGAGAGCGGCTTGCCATTGCTCGACGGGGTTGGCCTTCGACACAACTGAAACTGTGTATCGAACTGTAAAATCGGTTTGGTTGTGTCGCCGTGATAGCGGGACGATCAACGCGCCCTACTCGATTCCTGCGGATTAAATGATGTCTGATGAGACTGGCCCGTTGGCGATCAAACGCGGGATGTGAACGAAAAACCGAAAATCGAGGTAACTGATCACTAGCACAATCCAAAATAGACTCAGTGCAGAGTGGGGATAATGGTCAACTGGCACCGAGTGGCGTTCCTCGTCAGGGGACGGAGTGCAATCGCGACCCTCGGAGCGCTCTACGTCGTGCTCGCGTTCGGCTGGGCGGCCGGCCAACTGACCGCCGGAAACCCTGTTTCGAACGTCGTGCTCGTCTCTAGCTTCATCGGACTGCCCGGCCTGGCGCTGTTATACGGCGGCTATCGACTGCCACGAACTGACATCCGCCCCGAATTCTACCCCACGATCGCAAACTGGTGTCTCGGTGGGCTCGGACTATTGCTCGGCATCCTCGTGCTGTATCAATTCGAGCCTGCCGAGAGTGTGAGCGATCCGTTCCGAGCTGCACTCGTTCTCACGGCGTTCGGGAGCGCCGCCGGCTTCGGTGTTGGCCTCCACGATGCACTGGCCAAGACGCGGGCGCTCGAACTCGAAGTTCGCAACCGGGAACTACGGCGAACGAAGGAGCAACTCGACGAGACGGTTGCTCGACTCGAGGCGGCTAACGATGAGTTCGAGGCGTCGAACGAGCGGTTGGAACAGTTCGCCTACGCCGCCTCACACGACTTACAGGAGCCCCTGCGGATGGTCACGAGCTACCTCACGCTTGTCGAAAGTCGGTACGGTGACGACCTCGACGCGGACGGCCGAGAGTTCATCGAGTACGCCGTCGACGGCGCAGACCGCATGCGCGAGATGATCGACGGCCTGCTCGCGTACTCCCGCGTTGGGACGCAGGGCGATGCGTTCGAACCGGTTGACTTAGAGGCGGTGTTTACGGCCGTCCGGCAAGATCTCGAAGTGCAACTCGCCGAGAGCGATGCTACCGTCGAAACAGCGGCATTACCCCATGTTGAAGGCGATAGAAACCAGTTACGACAGCTGTTCCAGAATCTGTTGAGTAATGCGATCGAGTACAGCGGCGACGACCCGCCCCGGATCACCGTCACTGCCGAGCGAAACGGAACGGACTGGACGGTATCGGTCGCGGACGAGGGAATCGGTATCGATCCGACCGATGCCGATCGTATCTTCGAGGTGTTCCAGCGGCTCCACAGCCGCGATGAGTACGCCGGGACGGGAATCGGACTCGCGCTGTGTAAACGGATCGTCGAGCGCCACGGCGGTGAGATCTGGGTCGAGTCCGAACCCGGCGAGGGATCGACGTTCTCGATGACGTTGCCGGCGGTCTCGGACCGTGGCGAGTGACTCGGCGGCTTCGATTTCCCGCCGCCGGTACCCCACCAGGACGATCGCAAACTCGAGTGCCACGCGGGCCACATGGACGGTCGGCTCGGAACCGACTCCCGATGACTCACGCCCGGTCGAGATCACGACGCTTTTCGACCGTCGCCGTCCAGACGGAGTATGCGCGTCACCGAGGGCGGGGTCGAACTCGAGGTCCCCGGCGAACAGACGGAGGGCATCGAGGAGGCGGTCTTCTACAATCCGCGACAGGAACTGAACCGGGATCTGACGATCGCGACGCTGCGGGCGTATCGCGAGCGCGAGGACCGTGCCACCTCGTATCTGGACGCGATGACTGCGAGCGGCGTCCGCGGCGTTCGGGCCGCCGCTGACGGCTGGGACGTGACCTGCTGTGACGTCGACGAGGAGGCGGTCGACCTCGCGCGGGCGAACCTCGATCGAAACGACTGCGACGGTTCGCGGGTCGAGCACCGCAACGTCAGCGCTCTCATGCACGACGAGCCGTTCGACGTGATCGATCTCGACCCCTATGGGACGCCGATGCCCTTCGCGGACGCCGCGTTCGCGAACTGCCGCGACCTCGTCTGTGTCACCGCGACGGACACCGCGCCGCTGTGCGGTGCCCACTTCAACAGCGGCGTCCGCTCGTACTCCGCGATCCCCCAAAACACGGATTATCATGCCGAGATGGGCGTTCGAATCCTCATCTCCGCGCTCGCACGTAGCGCCGCCCGGTTCGACGTCGGTATCGAGCCGATCCTGACCCACGCGACCAGCCACTACGTCCGGACCTACCTCGAGCTCGAGCACAAGCCCACCGCTTCGGACGCCGCAATAGACGAGTTAGGCCATCTCTATCACTGTGAAGACTGTCTCTACCGAGAAGCTGATCTCGGGCTGATCGCCGACCCGCTCGAGAGGTGTCCACACTGCGATGGCAATCGGATGCTCACCGCCGGCCCCGTCTGGCTCGGGGCCGTCCAGGACCCGGCGTTCATCGGCGCGGTTCGGGACGAAATCCCCTATACGTTCAACACTGCACCGGAGGCCCGCGAACTCTGCGACACGCTTGCAGCGGAACTCGACGAACCGATCCACTACGACCAGCACAAGCTCTGTCGGAACTGGGGACTGCCCGCAAACGCGATGGACGAGTTCCTAGCTGACCTCCGCGAGGCGGGGTATGCGGCCTCGCGAGCTCACTACGGCGGGACGACGTTCAAGACGGACGCGAGCGTCGACGAGATCCGCGCCGCGACTGCGGGGAACCTCGACTGATCGAGACCGCGTCACTCCACGTCAGCGTATAGGCGGACGAGCCCGCATTCGGGACAACAAACGCCCTGCAGTTTCGTCGTATTTTCAGCCCGATCTTTCCCAGCAACCCGTCACGTTTCCCGGTCGAGATAGACGGCGGCATGCCCTCACCGTCGCGAACGGTGACCGGTTCCATCGTCACACTACAGTCCGGACAGCGTCGTTGCTCCATGTAGTGGTGTTAGCACACCAATTGAAAATGGTTGGCTCGAGCACCGTCTAGCGACGGATCGGGCAATGACTCTCCGACCGATATTCGGCCCCGTACATCGGTTCGCCGAGCGAAACGGACGGCTACAGTGCTGCAGTCGCGACTGGGCTGTAGACACCGTGACGAGTGCCACAGTGTAAGACTCCGTTGTGGGTCTGTCCGACGGGACTACATATAGCGGCCCGCGTGGAAGGGCTGCGCGTGATCGACCGCACACGGGGACTGGCGGTAACGAGAGAGGCGCTTCGGCTCGCACGGACCGAACAGTTGACGCTGCTGGCGGCGGGCGTCGCATTCTACGGGTTCATCTCGCTCGTGCCGCTCATGTTACTCGCGCTGGGCATCGCCGCATCCATCGGCGGCGAAGCGCTCGCAGCACGGCTCACAGCAGCGGCCAGCGACGTCCTCACGCCGGCGGCCCGGGAACTGCTCGCAGAGACACTCGTTGACGACGCCGGTCGGCAGGGGGCGACCATCGTCGGTGTTCTCGGGCTCCTGTGGGGCTCGAGTCGAGTCCTCCGCGGGCTCGATCGGGCCTTCTCGCAGGTGTACGGCACCGCAGGGGACAAAACCCTGCTCGACACCGTCTGGGACGCGATGATCGTGTCCATCGGCATCACGCTGGGGCTCGTGGTGGTCGGTCTCCTCGAGCTCGTGATCCGATTCGTTCCCGGATACTGGCTCTTGATCGTCGGACAGCTGTTCGTCGTCCTCGGCCTGATCGCGACGTTTCTCCCGCTGTACATCGTCTTTCCGGACGCGAACGTCGATCTCCGCGAGGCGGCTCCGGGGACGATCGTCGCCGCTATTGGTTGGTACGCGCTGAGTCGCAGCTTCTCGCTGTATACCGGGTTGATAACCGGATATGCGGTCTACGGCGCGCTCGGAGCCGTCTTTCTCGTCCTCGTCTGGCTGTACGTCGGCTCGATCATCCTCGTCTTCGGTGCCGTCCTCAATGCTGTCCTCGCCGACCGTGAAGTGGATCGGCAGCTACAAAGTCCCGGACACCGACAGATTCCGACAGAAGCGATGACCGACGACGCTACGGGTGCCGACGAGGGAGCCGCGGAGGACCGCGCGAGCGACCGTGCGACCGCGAGGAGCGCCAGCGCCCGAACGCGCGATCGCTCGAGTGACGACGAAGTCCTCCGCGAGGAGATCGAGCGGCTGCGCGACCGCGTGGACGCCTTCGAAGACGACGTCGAGGGCAGGACCGTTCAAAAGGAATCCCTCGAGGGTGAGCTGAAACGATACGTGCGGCGGCGGGTACGGCGCGGCCACGCCCACGACTGGGGTCCGTATCTCGTCTTACTGTACGGGACGGCGATGTCGATCGCCGCGTTCTACTTCCTCGAGGGACCGTGGGCGATCCTCTCGATGATCGTCGTCTGGACCTCGACGCTCGGCGTCTACGTCCTGATGGTCCTGTTTGGCTTCGGGATCTCCCTACTCGGGATTCCCGGCCGCATTCGAAACTTGGTCGGCGAGCGCCGCTCCTAATGGCACGCGGCTAGCTCCTCGTCGCCGCCCCTTTCACACTCGGCCCCGTTCCGACTCGTGCCAATGGTGCGAACAGCGTCGGGCTTGACGATCAAGATGACAGAGTGGAGTCCCAACTCCGAACCCCTCACTGCTGTGTGGGAACAGTCTGCCGGACGAACCGGCGGACCCGGTCGGTGTACGTCGCCGGCCGGTGGAGGTTACAGATGTGGCCGACGCCCGCGAGCACTTCGACGCGGCCGTCCCGTGCAGCCTTGGCGTGGGCCTGCTCGCCGCGACGCATGAGCTTGTCGTTCTCCCCGTTGAGGATCAGCGTCGAGCCGGGATAGCTCGAGAGCTTCGCCCGGTAATCCTCGCCCGCGATGTCCGGTGCCGCGTCGCCGAACTGCTTCGGATAGAACCCCGAGTCGATGATTTCCCGCTCGATGTCCGGCGGGAGCTCCCGATTTCGCACCCAGCGCGCCGCGAGCTTCTTGCCGGCACGTTTTCCCAGGTCCGGTTTGGTCAGAAGCCGCGCCAGCCCGCCGGTCAGCCGCGTGCCGAGTTGCATCGTGTTCACCGGGTTCACGCTGCTCCCCGACAGCACCAGTGCGTCGACCTGCTCGGGATGGCGGTAGGCGTACTCCGTCGCCACGTAGCCGCCCAGCGAAAGCCCGACGAGCACCGCCGATCCATCAGCATGCGTCTCGAAACTCTCCTCGAGGACGTCGATCGCCGGCTCCATTCGGAACGGCTTGCCGGCGCGGGTGCCGTGGCCCGGTAAATCGGGGGCGATGGTGTGATACTCCTCGGAGAGTTCGCGCGTTTGGGGCAGCCACATTTTCCGGGTGAACATTGCGCCGTGGACGAACACGATCGACTGCGCGGTTGCTGGGCCGGCAACGTCGACGCCCTCGTCACTGCCGCTTTCGCCTGTCCAGTCCATAGCCAGTGGGTGTATCACAAGGACGGTCTTAGTAGTCAGCCCGGCGACACACGGGCAGCGCAAGGAGTTTCCGGCGCGAGTCCGTCGATACGCCATACTGCAGATGATCGCCTCGAGAGCGGACGTTGAGCGGCTACGGACGGAAGCCGAGATGATCTTCACGCGGATCGACACCGTCACTGCGGCCCTCGAGCGAGCACGCGACCGGCCGGGCGAGCACTGGGACGACCGGGAACTAACGCTCGAGCTCGAGACCCCGACCGGCGACTCGACCGAGGTTGCGTTGGATCTCGACCAGAGCGCCGCCGAGAACGCCCAGCAGCGATATGAACGCGCCGGCGAACTCGCGGCGAAACTCGACGAACGAGAGGCCGTCGCGGGCGAACTTGCCGCCGTGCCGCCGGAGCCGCTCGCCGTCTTGATCCTCGACCACCTCGAGACGGTCGGGACGGACGACTCGCGCTCGATGGCGGGGGCGCTGGACGCCGACCACGAGACGGTCGTCGACCTGTCCGCGGCGGTCGAGCGGAGCGGACTGCTCACGGAACTCCCCGTGGGCGACGATCGGACGCGTTCTGCGTATCGGCTCACCGACGACGGCGACGGAATACTGTCGTTTCTCGAGGAACGAAAGGGAAAACGGCGGTTCCTCCGATGGATCGAGGGGACGGAACGCCTCGCTCGCCGCCTCTCGCGGGGCGGCCCGGATTATCCACGGATGACCGCGAACGAACTCGGGCTCGAACTCACGGCCGTTCGGCACCGGTACCAGGCGATGGAGGCCGTCGGACTCGTCACGACCTACGAGGGGTCGATCATCAAGGGGACCGAGCGGAAACTCAAGCCGAAAGACGAGACGCACCGGAAACACACTTACTACGTGACGACCGACGTCGCCGACCGGATTCTGCGGACGATCAACGATGAGTGAGCGATCCCGCTGTCTCGGCCCCGAGCGGATCGCTCGTGATCACGCCCCTACTCGTCCTCGCGTCCGTTACTATCGGTATCGGAGCCGGCGTCCGTGAGCCGTTCCGTTTCGGGGGCGTCCTCGACCGACTGCGCGCCGTCCTCGGTCGTCGGTCCTCGATCGGTTGCCTCCGTTTCGCGGAGTGCGTCCGGATCCACCTCGGCGTCGGTCTGACTCGTCTCTCCCTCAGGGTCGACGGCCGCGTCCGTTCGCTGAGCGTCCTCGTCGATGTCCACTGCTGCGTCCGTCCGCTCGAGGTCCTCGTCGCGCTGGACCGAGAGTCCCGAATCGCGGTCCGCCAGTTCGGTCGGATCGACCGTTGCCCCTCGGCCCCGCTCCTCGATCTGGTCCATCTCCTCGGCCGCGTCCAGACCGTCGTCGTCAGCCATGTCCGTGGCGATTTCCGTTTCGTCGGTTCCGCTCGTGCTGCCGGTGGGATCCGTCTCCGGCCTCTGATCCGGCGACTCGTCATGGCCGACGCTCGGTTCGGTGTCCGATTCCGTTCGAACCGGGAGTTCACTCTCGAGTTGGACCGCATCGTCGGTGATTTCCCGAACCGAATCGTGATCGAGCGTGATCATCTCCTCGGCCCCCTTCTCCCAGCCGAGCGAGGACTTGATCGACTCGACGGCCGACGGATCGGGTCTGACGTGGGCGACGTTCCCCTCGACCGCCGCAACAACGCCGACCGACTCGCCGTTGTCGTTCTCGACGGGCTTGCCGAGATCGTCGTCGGTAAACGTGGCGCACATAGCATCGGCTACCGGCACTCGATGCAAGCCCGTGATGCCTGCAACGGCCGGGACGAGGCGGTACCCTCCACGGTCGCTTCCTGATGGGTGCGTCTCGAGATAGGTGCCAACCATGATATCGCCGCTGCAACGGGCGACCTTGAGAGACGGCAGGCTGTGGTTTGTGCCGACGGCCGTATCGCTGAGGACGTTACCGAAACCGTCTCGTTCCGGCTGGGCCCAACCGTACGGCGAATTACCCACAGAAGGGCAACGTTGACGCGGAGACGGACTGGTACTGACGCCGGGCTCGCCGGTCGCCGGTGTGGGGACCCTCTACATAGTTAAGTAAATCCGCCCAATACACCTCAGGAACGATGTACCAGTCCGATTCAGCGTGGGACTTTGCGATCGCTGACACGATCAAATTTGGTCGCGGTGCGGTCGACGAACTCGGGTCCGAACTCGCACAGCGCTCCGTCTCGAGTCTGCTCGTGATTACAGACGAACAGCTCCGGGACGCAGGAGTCGTCGACACCGTCCTCGAGTCGGTCGCCGCGGAGATCGAGATCAACGTCTTCGACGACGTCGAGCCCGACCCGGACGTCGACGTCTACGAGTCCGCGATCGAGACTGCAGCGGCGGTCGGTCCCGACGCAATCGCCGGCGTCGGCGGCGGGAGTTCGATGGACGTCGCGAAGGTCGCCGGCGCGCTCATCGCCGCGGACGGCGACGTACTCGACTACGTCGCGCCGCCGATCGGCGGCGGCAAGTCGGTTCCCGACTCCGAGACGCTCGTCGCTGCAGTGCCGACGACCGCTGGAACCGGATCGGAGAGTTCGCCCGCGGCCGTGGTCTCGCTGCCGGACCGCGAACTCAAGGTCGGCATCTCGAGTCGCCACCTCTATCCCGAGCTGTCGGTCGTCGACCCGCTGCTGTCCGTGTCGTTACCGCCCACGATCACTGCGTCTTCGGGAATGGACGCGCTCACGCACGCGATCGAGGCGTATACGACTCGCCGCTACGACGCGAAGGAAGCGCCGGAAACCGCTGCCGACCGCCCCGATTACGGCGGCCGGACGGCGATGACCGACCTCTACGCCGAGAAGGCGATCGAGCTGATCGGTGGCAGTCTGCGGCGGGCGGTCAACAACGGATCGGACGTCGATGCCCGCCGCGATATGGCCCTCGGGAGCCTCCTCGCGGGGATCGCCTTTACGAACGCCGGGCTGGGCGCGACCCACGCGATGGCCTACCCGGTCGCCGGCGAGAATCATACGCCCCACGGCGTCACCGTCGCCGTGTTGCTGCCGAACGTCATGCGATACAACACGCCCACGGCGTTCGACCGCTACGGCCGCGTCGCCGAACTCCTCGGCGAACCCGTCGATGGGCTCGCCGACCGCGAGAAGGGCGAACGCGCCGCCACTGCCGTCGAACAGCTCTCGACCGACATCGGCATCCCGTCGGGACTCACCGACCTCGGCGTCGAAGACGCTGACGTCCCGCGGCTCGCCGAGAAGACCGAAGACATCCAGCGACTGCTGGTCGGGAACCCGCGTCGCGTCTCCCAAGACGACCTCGAGGAAGTCTTCAGGAACGCCCTCTGAGATATCGCTCTGCCACTCACTGAGGACGAGGGGACGCGGAACACGGCCGGACAACGGCCGCGAGCCGCCTCGTCAGTCGATCGGGAACCGCAACAGCGCGCCGACGCCGTCGAACGCGTCGCCGAATCGGATTCCGTCCGGGAAGTCGTCCGGAACAACGACGGTTTCCCCACCCTGCTCGGCTGTCTGGTCGCCCAGTTCCTGCAGCTCACTGCCCTCGAGTCCCATCGAGAGCAACAGCGTTTCGACCGCGTCGTACTCGAGGGCGTCGTCGACCTCGTCGACGCCGTAAGCGACGGGCTCGTCATCATCTCGGATCCTCTCGAAGAACGCACCGAGCGTCTCGCGGACGTCACCGCGGTCGCGCTCCTCGATCGCGCCCTCACCTTTCGCTGCGAGCTGTCGGAGGCCCTGTTCGGAGGCGTACTCGACGGGAAATTCGCCGACGAGGCGGTCCGCAAGCCGGTGATTGAGGTCCGCCTCCTCGCGGAAGTCCTCAACTATGCCCGTCGTGCCCCCGAGGAGGACGCCGTCGGCGGGGTCGTCGCCGAGAAACTCCATCTCAGCACGCTCGGCGACCGCGTCGAAGAAGTCGCGTTTCTGGCGCTCGCGGTCGCGCTCGAACCGCTCGGCCGACTGGCCGCCGGCGCTGGATTTGCCCGGGACGTTGCTGTCGAGGGTCTCGATCGGCTCGACACCCTCGTCGTCCAGCCGCCCCAATGCGGCCCCGCCGCGTTCGACGACGAGCAGGCCGTAGGTCGATTCAGGCTCCGTGACGTCTTCGAGGGGCTCGAGATCGAACTCGTTGCCGTGTTCGTATCTGGACTCCTCGATCGGCACGGGCAGGTCGTCGACGGTCGTCGCGACGAGGTCGCCGTCGACCACGCCAGCGTAGATCGCCAGCCCGTGCTCGGGGATCTCATCGTACTCGTTCAGACGTCTCCGGGCCTCCTCGAGGGCGTCGACGAGCGGCCGGGGCATCGACTGCTCGTCGAGTTGCGTCGCCTCGGCGTAGTCGGTCTCGACGGGCCGGCGCGCTTTCCCGATCGATGATTTGGGCGGCACGGTCAGCGTGACGAGTACGTCGCGGTCCGCCGACGCCGTCGAGAGGCGGCCGAGTCGCTCGTGGAGTTCGTAGTTCGCGAGAGACATCTGCAATCAGTGCCCGCGGCTACGAGCGACCCGGGGTTGAACCCCCTGCCGGCGTGTTCACCCCTCACGCCGGTTATCGGCGTCAGTCCCCGCGCTCGAGCTGATCGCCGCCGAACTCGTCGTCGCTCTGAATGCGGGAGGCCTGCGGACCGTCCTGATCCTGATACTTCGAGCCGCGATCGCTGCCGTAAGGGCGCTCCGCGGGCGTCTTGAGCTCCGTGAACGTGAGCTGCGAGATCCGCATGCCGGGCGTGAGCGCGACCGGTGCGGAGCCGAGGTTCGATAGCTCGAGGGTGATCTGGCCCCGATAACCGGGATCGCAGAGGCCGGCCGTCGCATGGACAACGACGGCGAGCCGGCCCAGTGAGGAGCGGCCCTCAACGTGGGCGATCAGGTCCGCCGGGATCTCGACGCGCTCATGGGTCGTTCCGAGCACGAAGTCCCCAGGGTGGAGGATGAAATCGTCGTCATCGTCGACCACGGTTTCGGTGACGTAATCGTCGACCTCGTCTTCGGAGTTTGGGTGAATACAAGGGATGTTCGTCCGCTGGAACTCGAGGAACTCACGGCCCAGTCGGAGGTCGACGCTCGCGGGCTGAATCTGCAGTTCCGGATCGTCGAGGGGCTCGACGACGAGGTCGCCGGCCTCGAGGCGCTCGAGGATGTCTGCATCGGAGAGGATCATACGGAGTAGGAGCGAACACGGGGCCCTAAATTCCTCGGTCCGAGGTCGACCTCCGAGGCGGTCACGAATCAAGCACGCGTCTCGAGGGGCTCCAGATGGTATATAACTGTGACATTATGTCGGGATTCGTGTGATCGGTACTAGCCATTAGTGTTGCATATTCTGAATACCCACTCAAACGGCCTAAGCCATTATAACGCCGCACGACGAAGGCCTGGGCATGGGTGGGGAGCAGGGCCGGTTCACCGGAGACACGAAGGTTCTGCATCAGCGAGCCGTCAGAATACCGCTCTTGGACGCGGAGGCCGAGCAGGTGTTCCACGAGAACATGATGAACGTGGCCGCTTCCCGGGAGCGGAAGGCGGAGTTGCTCGCCGATCCCGGAGCTTCCGTACTGGACGCCTACGAAGCACAGATCGACCACGTTTCTGAAAGTTTCGAGCGGCGGCTCCGACAGATCGCCGGTGAGGACTACGAAGAGATCGCGATGGCATATCACCGCGGCGATCGCGACGACCGGATCGGTGCGCTCACCGCGTACTACTTCGAGGGTGCGTGGCGGGCACAACAGCAAGCCACGATTACGGACATGCTGTACGCCCCGCTGATCCTCCGCTATCCCGATAGTTTCACGATGAACATCCGGTTTGCCAGCGGATACACAACGACGGAGTCGGTCCGCTACGAATCGCCAGAGCACTGCTCGGAAGAACTCGGCGACGAGCATACCGAAACGTACTACGAAGAAAGCCTCTTCTCCCAGAAGCAGGCAGCGGAATACCTCAGAGAGACCGCAGAAACCATCCGTGAGGAGTTCCCCGATCCGGACGAAACGCCGTTCGAGGAGCGCAAATACGGTGGTGTCGTCTCAGCGAGCGGCCGACGCGGCTCGGTCTTCTCGGCGATGCTCGAGCGCGTCGAGCCGGATCCCGACCGATTCGCGGAGCCGGTCGACAAGCCGGTCCTCGTCGACGCGGGTCCAGAAGCGAGACGGACGGAACGGACGTTCATCCTCGAGAGCGAAATAATCCATTGACTCGGACCAATCGAACGCTGTAACCCGCAGAAAACGGCCACATTCTTCGGGTATCGTTATGTGATAGATTCGCTAACGGTCAACCATCCATCGTCCCTGATCGTGACGGCGTGGCCGTCGATGATCATATCTATGATTAGGTCATCGGCCGCCTCTGTCTGTTGAACGAGCCGATTGAGGGCTTCCAAATGGACGTACTCGAAGAGCGGATCGAGTTCGGTCACACGGATGTCTTCTACTGCGGCTATCGTTACTGCAAGCGCGTGAGACACTGATTCGTATTCGGTGTAATCGACGTGGATGTCCCCGCCTCTGTCGATATCATGTGGATTCATGGGTTCGTTTACGACTGGCCGTCACGGGCCGAACGAGGTGTGTGGATCGCAGTCCTCGTCCCGCTTTTGCTGCTATCACTCACGTCGGATGTTATCATCCCACACGAGAAAACGGTGTCTTCACCCGGATAATAACACGGATCGCGTAGCCATTCCGTCAGACGGAGAGGAATTTCATCACAAACGCTGACTCGCTGCTGGTCCGTCGATCGGCCGGAGTGTCTGCCGAAACTGTGCAGGATTCGCCGAGACAGCCGGGGAACCGCCTGCTGACCGACGGCCATCGGTATAGGTACGGCTAAAGGTTTCCCCGTTCTCGTCTCGAGCATGAAACAGGCCATCGTCGCCCGCACGGACATCGGTATGGGACAGGGAAAGCTCGCCGCACAGGTCGCCCACGCGTCACTCTCAGCGTATGAGAAGGCTGACAGCCAGTTACGAGACCAGTGGAAACAGGGCGGGCAGAAGAAGGTCGTGCTGAAGGGCGAAAGCGAACGCCAACTGCACGAACTCTCCGAAATCGCCGAACGCGATGGGATTCCCAATGCGATCGTCCGCGACGCCGGTCACACCCAACTCGAGCCTGGAACCGTCACCGCGCTGGCCGTCGGGCCGGCAGCGGACGACCGCGTCGACAGCGTAACCGGCGAACTTTCGCTCTTCTAATCGGTTCAGGGATCGGTTGTCAGACGGACTGGCGACTCGAGTGCGAGGACAAGAACAAAGGGCAGAACGGAATCGCTAATCCGAGCGGTAACCGCGCGGTTCCTCCCTGACTGTCGAATCGTCGTCGGGGAGCGGCGCGTCGGTAACGACACCGGGAAGCAGCGAGCGAACGTCGATCGCCTCGCTTCCCAGGACCGCGAAGCCGGCGAAGATCGTCAGGAAGCCGGCGATCGCGACGGCGTCGATCGTCTCGTCGAGCAGTGCCCAACCACCGAGCGTCGAGACGACGGGGACGACGTAGAAGATCAGGTTCGCACTGATCGCGCCGGTCTCATCGAGCAGGCCGAAGTAAGCGATGTATGCGACGACGCCAGCGAAGATGCTGACGTATGCCAGCGCCAGGACCGCTTCGGTGGTCCACGTGACCGCGGCCATCGATTCACCGCCCGACCAGGCCAGCAGGTGACACAGTGCCGCGGCAAAGGGCAACCCCCAGGCGACGCGGACCGTACTCGAGAGATCGCTGTCGGCCCGGCGGATCAACACTGCGCCGAGCGCGGCGGCGATCGCGCCGACGAACAGGATCCCCTTGCCGACGGCCCCGCCCAGTAGGTTCGCGGGATCGGGGCTGACGACGAGTCCGACGCCGACGAGTCCCAGCAGCAATCCGGCAGCGCCCCGTGGGGAGAGGCGCTCGTCCGAGAGCAACACCGCGGCGAACACTGGCGTCATGATCGGATTGAGACTGTAGACGATCGAGGCGACGGCGCTGGTAACGTACTGCTGGCCGACGAACAGCAGGGCGTTCGTCAGGCCGATCGCGAGTACGCCGGTCGCAAGGATACCCGCGAGGTCACCGCGAGTCTGCGGGATCAGCTCCGAATGGGACGACGTCAGGCCGACGTACGCCAGCATGACGACGGCCGCAACGTCGAACCGAAGGGCGACGAACAGCAGCGGCGGGAAGTACGCGAGCCCGGCCTTCGCGGCGACGAACGTGCCGCCGAAGAACAGACTCGAGAGGGCGAAGAAAACGGCAGTGCGACGGGAGACCATCTATGCCGTCACCCCCGTCGGAATCGTCTGCGTCGAACCGATCTCGGTCGACGCGTGGATAGCGAAAATCATCGTACTCATACGTATGAGCTACGGGTTTATAGTTTCGTTCAGAAAATATTTCACGGGAAGATAGGGCGGCGAGGTGGGAAAGAGCTGGTACACACGATATCGTTGCAGACCCTGCAACAGTTTCACGGTGCGAAACCTGTTTACCACCGTGGACACGAGAGGACGTATGGAATCTGCGCTCGAGGAGATCGAGTTCCTCGCGCTCTCGTCGAACCGCGTCGAGGTGCTCAGGCTACTCGCGGAGGGGCGACAGACGCGTACCGAGTTGGCGGGTGCGACCGGTGCCTCGCAGGCGACCCTGGGACGGATTCTGGGGGACTTCGAGGACCGATCGTGGATCAGGCACGACGGCAGTGAGTACGTCGCGACCGCGACAGGCCGACTGGTCGCGGAGGGGTTTACCGACCTCAAGGAAATCCTCGAGACCGAAGGCAAGCTCCGTAATATCGTCGACTTCCTGCCGACCCACGCGATGGACTTCGATCTGCGGCGACTCTCGGACGCGACGATCACGGTCCCGACGGCGACGCGACCGAACGCGCCGCTGGGGCGGTTGCTCGATTTCCTCCGCGAGGGTGCCGAGGTCCGGACGTTCTCACACACGTTCAACGAACAGACGCTGCGGGTCGTTCGTGAGCGCGTCACCGCCGGCGACCAACGGTTCAAGGGGGTTTTCGGCCGGAGCGCGATCGACGCGCTCGCCGACGAGTCGGAACTTCGAGGGCAACTCGAGGAACTCCTCGCGGCCGAGGACGCCGAGATCAGGGTCCGCGAAGAGGGCGTCCCGATTGCAATCATGATCGTCGACGAAGTCGTCTACCTCCTCTTACGCGACGAAAACGGAGTCCTACGGGCCTCCGTCGACACCGACGACGACGCCGTGCGATCGTGGGCCGAAGACTCGCTGGACCACTACTGGCGGACTGCGACGCCCCTCGAGTCCGAGACGCTGTCCGAGTGAGGACTTGATCTCCTCAAGCGCAGTACCGATCGAGCGGCAGGGTTCTGCTCGAGACTCTATGCCGGTGCGGGCTCGAGTGCTCCCGGTTCAGCAGCGCCCGATCCGAGTTCCGGCGCGGGTCGTGCGAGCGTGGACGAGGCCGATCCGACTGTGATCGACGCGGGTTCCGGCTCCGTCTCCTCCTCTCCCGTCTGCTCGATAACGTACTCTTGGCCGACCGTCGACGCCTGCAAGCTGTCGACGGGTGCGTGGTCTTCGGTCAGCACCGGAACGTCATCGGTGTTCGGCTCGCTCAGGGACGCACTGATCTCGCCGCTCAGGTCGATCCCCAGATCCCGATTCTCGTTTCGTTCAGTGAGTTCAGCTTCGGTGAAGTCGGTGTCCGCTTTCGTCGCGACCACCTCGATGTTCTGGACCGAATCCCAGTTCGAGGTCCGATAGCTGTAGGTCGACGCAAAGGCCTCGTCGATGGTCTTGTACTGTGCGCGGTAGAAATCCGACCCGGCACCGCTGGGCGCGGAGATGACGTTCGCGAGGAACACCCCGTCGTCGGTCAGCTGCTCTTCGGCCAGCTCCATGAACTCGAGTTGCGTCAGATGGTTCGGGACCTGGTCCTTCTGGTAGGCGTCCAGAACGATCACGTCGTATTTCTTGTCGGTCTCTTGGAGGAACTGCCTGCCGTCTTCTGTGTGGACGGTCAGGTTCTCGCCCTCCTCGAGTCGGAAGTACTCCTCGGCGGTCCGGGAGACCTCGGGATCGAGTTCGGCGACGTCGACGTCGACGTCGTACGTCCGCCCGTAGTCCTTCGGCCCGGTGTACCCGCCCCCACCGATAAACAGGACGTTCTCGACCTCGGCGGGATCGTCGACCATCAGCATGGGTATGTGGAAGTACCGCGTGTACTCGAAGACATGTCGGTCAGGGTCCTCGAGATCCATTGCGCTGTGACGGGCTCCGTCCAGATACAGCGTCCGCTCGTCCCCGTCATCGATGACCTCGAGTTCCTGGTAGGCCGTCTGCGTCTCATAGACGACGTCACCGCGGTGGTCGAACGCCACGGGACCGATGCCGGCCGCGACGACGAGTAACAATGCGACGGCGATACTCGCGACCGCCGGCTTCGGCGTGATAGTGGGGAGCGTGAGTGCGAGCGCGGTGCCGACGAGGAGAAATCCGAACAGGAGGCCGATCGCGTCGATACCCAGTGCCGGGATGAGGAAATACGTCGTCGCGCCCGCGCCGACGATGCTGCCGATCGTCCCCAGCGCGTAGACGTGGCCCGACGCCTCACCGGTTCCCTCTTTCTGTGAGAGTTCGGCCGAGTACGGACTGATAAAGCCCAACAGGTAGGTCGGCGGCCCGAAGAGGATGATCGCGGCCGGCAGCGAGGCAAATCGCGGCGGAAGCGGGAGCACCGATGCCGAGAGTAACAGCTGATCGCGCGCGTAGATGATGATCGCGACGTAGCCTGCGGTTCCCAGCAGGAGCCAGATTAGCTGCCGGGTGGATGCGCTTTCCGCCTGTTTGCCGCCCTGCCAGTAGCCGAGGCTGAGGGCGGCGAGGGAGACGGTGATGATGCTTCCCCAGGTGTAGATACTACTGCCGAACTGGGGTTCGATGATTCGACCGGCGAGAATCTCCAGTCCCATGCTGATGATACCGGAGACGAACACCGCGATGTCGGGTTTGGTCGGCCGGTAAGCGGACAGCTGCCGCACATTCATTATCGGATCAGTAGTGAGCCGGTGATGAGAACCTGTCGCCTCACCACGGTCGTCGCCGCTACTCGCGTCGCCTCGCCGGCGACGGCTTCGGCCGCCGATGATGCGTGTCCGGAGAGAAAGCAAGCGCGTGTTCGGTGCGGAGTCGATACGATCGCGTTCGTTCCCACTGTTTGGCGGGTTTTTTGGTGGTCCGGTGGGACGAAATCGATATGCGCGAGGTGACGGTCTCTCGAGTCGTCGACGTCTCTCCGGCCGAGCTATCGGCGTGGCTCGAGCCGGCGGCGATCGTCGAAGCCGAGGGGAGCTTTTCGGTCGAGACCGTCGACGACGGGGACGACGCGACGATCGTCGTGGCCAGCGGCCCCGGCATTCAGTTGCCGCTGCGATTCGAGGACCGTGAGGACGAGATCTACTACACGCAAGCGGGCGAGCACGGCCCCTTCTCGGAGATGGAGACGTGGCTCGAGACCGAGCCCGTCGACGCCGGGCGAACCCGCGTGACGATCCGGTCGGCGGTCGAACTCGCTGCTCCGCTGCCGTTCGGCGACCGGATCGCCGCCTGGAAACGGAACGGAGAACTCGAAGGTATCATCGAGACGATCGAAACCGAACTCGGCTGAGGACGGACGATGGGCCCGCAGGATACGTGAGACCCTCGCCGCTCGTCCGTAGCGGGATTCTCCGCTTTCGTTCCCGCGTTCTCGAGCGTAACGGATCGGGGCAGTCGTTTCGACTGCTCGATTCGACCGGGGGAAGTAGTTAACGAAACAGAATGTGATGAAAACCTACTTGTATTGCCGGGAAGAAATATAACTCGTATGCCACAGTGTCCCCGACGTGCCCTCCTTGGAAGCATCGGCACAACGATGACCGTCGCACTGGCCGGAAACGCCGTTAGCGCGACGGATGCGGCTGTACAGTCCGACGGAGACTCCGAGCTAGCATCGGTGAGTAGCCTCCTCGATTATTTCCCGGCCTCGGCTCACTCGGACTCGCTGATGGCGAGGATGATCGACTTCGAGCGCCGACGAGAGGCGAACGAACCCACTGAACCCCACCCCACCACCGGGCCGTTCCAAATCGACGCCGAATCCGTCTCAAAGCAGGCCATCGTCTACAGCACCGAGGACGGATATTCGACGCCGATTAACGTCATCTCCGGTGATTTCGACCTCGGGAGCGAGGGCGAAACGCGTGAGACCGACGGCGGTGTCGAGTACGAACGCCACGAGACCGACGGCGGTGTCGAGTACGAACGCCACGAGACCGACGAGATGGTCGCTGGTGTCACCGATACGGTCGCCGTGCTCGCCGAAGATAACGAAACAATCGGCGATGCCTTCGCCGCGAACGCGGGCGAGACCGAGCGCTTGCTGGACGCCGAACCCCTGCTCGAGGAGGCCTTCGACCTCTTCGCGGGAGACAGTGCCGGCTACCACGTCCGGATCGGCGGCAGCTATCAGCCATCGAACATCAGCGACGACGTTACCGTCGAATACATCGCTCAAGCGCTGACCGTGCTCGGTCCGGACACGATCGAGATGAACACCGCAATCGCCTTCGAAGACGCGTCCAACGTCACCGACGAACTGGTCGAGTCGCTGAAAGGAGAGATGTCGTATATGGCGACCATCGGCGAGCCCGAAGTCGAGGTCGACGGCTCCGTCGTGACCGTTTCCGTCGAGCGCGACCTCGAGGCCGAACGAAAGGTCCGCGAACATGAGAGTCCGGGATACCTCCAGCCCGAGCGAGACGTCGACCTCGACGATGACATTCTCGAGATCGAAATCGGTCGCGGCGATCCGACCCCGATCGAGGATCTCACGCTCGAAGTCGGCGGCGAGGAGTACGACCGCGACATCTGGGCCGACGGTCACGGCACCCTCGAGGAAGGCGATACGATCGTCATCGACATGGACGACGTCGAGCCGAACCTGTCGATTCGGCTCCGTCACGACCACGAACTCGGCGGGAGCTCGAGCGGGACGACGATCCTCAGTCGCTTCCAGTTCGAGTACGATTACGACGTCGACGCCGGGACGCTTACCGTCGAGTACGCGGACGAGTTCCCGCTCGACGGCGAGCAGGTCTCCATCGTCGCCTACGACGAACAACCGACGTACCGCGCCCGCGAGGACGGTGTCGAGCCGCGAACGACCGTCCAGCCGTGGTCCGGAACGATGAGTACGGGCGACAAGGCGACCGTCGAGGACGTCCGCCCCGGTGACACCGTCCTCGTCTGCTGGGACGGAACGACGCACCAAGACAGTATCGCACAATTCCGCGCCCGACCGCCGGGCGCCGTGGAGTTCAACTACGACTTCGAGAGCGAGACGCTCTCGGCGACGCTCCGGTTCGAGGACGAGGGCGAACGCTCGGCCGACGAGTATGAACTGCTGATCGACGACGAACCGGCCGACACGCAGTGGACTGACGAGGCAGAGACCGTCACCTCGGGGGCAACGATCGAGGTCGACGACGTCGAGGTCGGAGCGGACGTCACCGCCGTCTGGGGCGAGGATGAGATCCACGTCGGCGGGACCCATCCGCGACCGCGGATCCAACTCGAACTCGACGAGGACGAGGAGACGATCGAACACGTTGGCGGCGATTCGGTTCCCGCGTCGGAACTCACGCTTCACGTCCGGGCGGCCGACGAGTCCACCGAAATCGATCTCGACGAGGAAATCGACGGCGAGTTCGCGGAGGGCGATACCGTCCCCGTCGACGCCGACGAGATCCAGTACGCGACGCTTCGGTACGGCGACGTCCGTTCGGTCGGCTACGTCCATCCGCCCCGGGAGTAACGGATACCTCGGTCTCGACTCCGATTGGTCGCCCGACCGTGCCGAGCGGTGACGTGCCGTTCGGACCGATACCGCACCGTTAACATCTCGGAAACCGACACTTCTCCGTATTTTTGTGCAACTCGCCGTGCCTGAGAGTGCCGATTTGGTGTTTTGTTACAGGAGTTACACGGTAACGTCGCTGCCGCTTCCGTGGTGGTATCGGGCCAGAGACGGCTCTCCGCGCTCTTCCTCGGTAAAATCGAGTCGGCGACGAACAGACGGTACCGTGAGGGGTTAAACGACCTGCCGTCGATCAGTTCGTCGTGATCACTTCGATTACATCTCGAGACTCGACTTCGTAGTCCTTGCCCAGTTGGCGGTTCGTTCGGCAGTCGATCGCGTGGAGGAAGCCATCGCCGATATCGGAGTGGAGACTGTAGGCGAAGTCCTCCGCGGTCGAGTTCGGCGGAATCAGGTAGCAATCCGGCAGCACTTCGCCGCGTTCGTTGCCCAACCCGTTCGCACCGCCGGGGAACACCGGGGTCACGCCGAGCACGTCGAACAGTGCGGTCTCGAGGGCCGCTTGGACGCCCGTCGCACCGAACTCGTTGAGGAAGTCACGGATCTGCTCTAAGCCCTGTTCTTGCTCGCCCGAGATATCGTCCACGATCTCGAACTCCGCATCGCCGGGCCGATAGTCGACGACGCCGGCTTGGTCGGCCGACTTCAGGGCCTTCTCGGCGTGGGCGCTGCAGGGAACGATCGTCAGGTGGTCGTAGTCGGGATCGGTCGTGATCTCATCGTAATTGGCCTGTGCCTCGGGCGTGTCCATCTTGTTCGCCGCGATGACCATCGGCTTGGTCTCCTTCCGGATCTCGCGGGCGAGCGCGAGCTGGTCGTCTTCGTCCCATGCAGCGGGATCGAAGCCGACATCGATGCGCCGGATGAGTCGTTTGATCTCGTCCTCGGTCGTCTTGAACGCGCTCATCTGTTCGGCAAGCTCTTCCTCGATAGCGTCGTCCTCAGTGGTGTAGCCCGACTCGTATCGATTGATCCCCTTCTCTAAGACGCCCAGATACCACTGGTCAAGCTCTTCCTCTAAGAACCCGATATCGTCTCGCGGGTCGTGGCCCTCGGTGGGCTCGCCTTCGGCGTCCGTCTTCCCGGAGAAGTCGACGACGTGGACGAGTACATCGGTCTCGTTGAGGTCGGAGAGGAACTGGTTGCCCAGCCCGTTGCCCTCGTGTGCGCCGGGGATCAGCCCGGCGACGTCGACGAGTTTCGTCGGGACGAAACGGGTCCCGTGGTCGCAGTAGCCGACGTTTGGCGTGCACTCCTCGTCGAATTCGGGTGCCGCACAGTCGACACGAGCGTAGGCCTCGCCCACGCTAGGGTCGATCGTCGTGAACGGGTAGGCCCCCTCGGGCACGTCGTTCATCGTCGCCGCATTGAAGAAGGAGGACTTGCCGACGGAGGGTTTGCCGACGAGTCCGATCCGGTAACTCGTACTCATTATCAGTCCCTCGAGCGGCCCAGCTAAACGGGTTTTGTTCCGTTGCTGGAGTGGTATGATTATACCTACCATGAGTGGACTCAAATCATCCAGGGCAGCAACAGGGTAGCACCGTGAACGGATAATCTTCTTCGGGCACGTCGTTCATCGTCGCCGTCGCAAAATCGCTATGCGATTCTGCGGCCCGTCAGAGCTTCACTCTGACGACGGCATTGAAGAAGGAGGAGTTGCCAACAGAGGGGTTGCCGACGAGTCCGACCCGCAGCAACTCGTACTCAGTATCAGTCCCTCGCGCGGCCCGGCTAAACGGGTTTTGTTCCGTTACTGGAGTGGTATGAGAGGACGGTGCAAGTCCGTCCCGCCAACTCGAGTTAGACGTGCGTCGGCGGCTCGACCGCCGTTTCGATGTCGAGTTCGGCGGCGACATCGGCCAGGAGATCGCCCTTGACCTCCGCGCTCCGCCAGCCGATCTCTGCGACTAGCGGCGGTCCGAACTCCGAGCGGATCGTCTCGAGACGTTCCGTCTCCGTCTCGACGCGTTCGCGGAGGTAACGCGCGCCGCGGCCGTCCTCGTCGGGGTCGGGCAATGGTGTGAGTTTGTTGGCGACGAGGCCTCGAACAGCGAGGTCTTTCTCCTGCAGGTCGGCGATCGCACGTTCGGTCTCGTTCAACGAGAGTTCGTCCGGGTTCAGGACGAGGAAGAAGGCGGCGTCATCGTGCAGTGCCGAGCCGGCGAACTCGAAGAATTCCTTGCGGCCTTGGAGTCGCGCGAGGACGGGATCACCCTCCATCACGCGGCGCGGTTCGTTGTTCCCGACGGCGGCCTTCTCGAAGAGGTCGATGCTCGTCCGTCGCTTGTGCATCAGTCGGTCGATCCAGCCCTCCAGCAGGTCGGGGAGGCCGAGCAGCCGGAGCGTGCTGCCCGTCGGCGAGGTGTCGAAGACGACCCGATCGTACGGCTCCGAGTTCCGCATCACGTCGACGAACCGGTCGAATAGCGCCGATTCATAGGCACCCGGCGTTCCGTGAGCCATCTCGAGTTGACGGTTGATCTCGTTGACCATCGATGCCGACACCTGCTCGGAGAGGTCCTGTCGGATTTCATCGAGGTGACGGGTCACCTCGTCCTCGGGATCGATCTCCATCGCGTCGAGCCCGTCGATCCCGTCGACTGGTTGCGGGGAGTCATCGAACGGCTGGTCGAACACGTCGGTCACGGAGTGGGCCGGATCGGTCGAGACGACGAGCGTCCGCTGGCCGTCGCGTGCACAGCGGAGCGCGTACGCACACGACACCGTCGTTTTGCCGACGCCGCCCTTCCCACCGAAGAAGACGAACGGCTCCATTAGAAGTGGTACTGCTGGCCCTTGCGTTCGAGGTACGTTCCGCGGTCCCACAGCCGCCGTTCCCACGACTCGAACTCGTCCTCGAGGTAGGGGAGCAGTTCCGCGGTGTAGTAAGAAACCGGTGACGGGATGCCGAAGGCGTCCGGGAAACACGCCAGAATGAACGCGTCTTCGGCGTCCTCGGCTTCCTTCTCGATCTTCTCGTAGGCCGGATGTGAGATCATTCCGTGGTAGAGCCCTCGTAACCACTCGTCCAGCGTCTCGCGAAACGCGTCGATCCGGTCGGCCAGATCCATGCGTGTATGTCAGTATCGAACGCTAAAAACTGTCGTGGCTCGCTTTCAAGGCGCTCCGATCCCAGTATCCGGTATGAAGACGGACACAGGCGGGGAGATTCCGGTGACCATCCTCTCAGGGAGTCTCGGTGCCGGCAAGACGACGCTGCTCAATCATCTGCTGTCGAACGCGGGCGATCGGACGCTGGCGGTCCTCGTCAACGACATGGGCGAGGTCAACGTCGACGCGGAACTCGTCGCCGAGGGCTCGGAACTCGAACTCGACGACGGCATCGCGGAGCTTTCGAACGGCTGTATCTGCTGTGAGCTCCAGGACGACCTCGAGACTGCCGTGGTCAGACTGGCTCGCGATCGGTCGTTCGACCACCTTGTCGTCGAGTCGTCGGGCATCTCCGAACCCGCCCCCGTCGCCCGGCTGTTCACAACCGAATCCCGCGTCGCTGCACTCTACGATGCCGACACGCTCGTGACCGTCCTCGACACACCCGCATTTCTCGAGGCCTTCGCGGGCGAGGAACGGCCGGAGCGGCGAGGAGGCGAGGACGACCGGCCGCTCTCGGATCTGCTTGTCGAGCAGGTCGAGGTCTCGAATCTCGTCTTGCTCAACAAGGCGGATCTGTGTTCCGACGCGGAACTCGCGGAGGCCGAAGAACTCGTCCGTGCGCTCCAGCCAGACGCCGAGACGATCCCGACGGAGTTCTCGGCCGTTGATCCCGATCGACTGCTCGGTGCCGACCTGTTCGATTCGAGTCGTGTGAACGACCTTCCGGGCTGGAAGCGAGCGCTCGAGTCGGCCGACGACGACCATGACCACGACGAGAGTGGGCGTGCCGCTCACGACAGCGATCGGGACGAGGACGACCACCACGGCCATCACCACCCCGACGAGGTGTACGGCGTCTCGTCGTTCGTCTACCGGTCTCGCCGACCGTTCCACCCCGAGCGGTTCGCCGCGTTCCTCCGGGATCTCCCGCGATCGATCGTCCGCTCCAAGGGAACCGTCTGGCTCGCCGACAACGAAATGCGGGTCTCGGTCGCCCAGGCCGGTCCGTCGGTCAGGGCCACCGCACAGGGGCCCTGGATCGCGAGCCTCCCCGAGGTCGAGCGCGACATGTATCGGTCGAACCGCCCCGACCTCGAGTGGCACGACGAGTATGGCGATCGTCGGACCGAACTCGTCTGTATCGGCACCGACTATGACGAGGAGGAACTCCGAGCGGTGCTCGAGGATGCGCTCGTCACCGACGAGGAGTGGGAGACGGCGTTCGACGGCCCGTTCCCCACAGCACAGGGCGATGAGACCGTCATCCGGGAGCCGTAGTCAGCACGCGCAGTCGCGGCCCGTCGAGCGTTCGAACCGCATCTCCGTGCCGCAGTCCGGACAGACCGGCTCCCCCTCGATATCGACGTCCCTGATCCGGACGGCGCAGTCGTCACACCAGTAGGCACCCTCGGAGCCGTCGTCGGGGCGGCCCGTCGATGCGGGTGAGGTGAGAGCCGCTTTCATCGATTCGATGAGTCCCATACGCGACGGTTCACCGGGGACGGCAATAATGTTATGCGACTATGTGTCATGGCTGCACGGCCGTGGGGTGTAGGAGATGTCCAAACGTGTCGTGAGCGTCTCGGTTAGCCAACGACGAGCGGAACCGCGAGCGCGACGATAAGCGCCGCAAGGATCGGAATGAGCTGAAACAGTCGTTCGGCGCGGACTGCAGACGGAACGGTGGCGGTGTACTCCGGACGGAACGTCCACACCTGTCGATGGAAGGCGACCACGGCGGCGGCGACGAACACCGCCGCGGAGAGTACGATCGCGATCTCGAGCGGTAATCCCAGCGCCTGTCCGTACAGCGGGCCGAACGAGAGGAGTATCATGAAGGCGATCCCGACGACCACGAAAACGGCACGGGATCGACCTGTACGCCGTGGCGGTTTCGGAGGTGCATATAGGTCCGTTACCCGTCGAATGACAAAGAGTTATACCGCGCGCTGTCACGGTTCGGCCACGTTTGTCGACTCCGTCGACGGAGATGGTCGGTGCTGACAGCGAACAGTATAAGTGGCGGTGACGACCTCTCCCTGTATGAGCGATGGTGACACCGAACGTGACGGAGACGGGAACGGCGGCGGATTCGAGGCGGGTGCGTCGTCCTCGCAGGGCGATCCTCGCGTCCTGATCGCGATGAACGCCGTCCTGTCGACGCTGTTCGCGTGGTCGATCGTCTGGGGACTGTCGTTTCTAGACGTCCTCGAGTTCGGGTTCGTCAACGTCGCCACGGCCGCGATACTGTTGTTCGCGATGACGTATCTTGTGACGATGTCGTGAGCGCGACCGCGGTGGGCCGGGACTGGGTGATTCCCCTATCGGCCGTAAACAAGCCGCTGCCCGAGATCGTCGAGTCGCTCGGTCACCCGTCCGGCCCAGGCACCCGGCGATACCCGTTGGAGTTCTTCGTCATCAACCTTGATTGCGGCCTCGCTGAACGGATCTCGGCTCGTGTCGGCGTCGGCTCCGTCGTCGTCGCCAGACGAGGTGACGTCGACGACCGTCGACATGGAGCACCGTCCACAGGCTTCGGTTTTCTTTCCTCCCATGGGACTCTCTTGCACGATAGTTCGTCTCCGACGGCTAAAACCTACCGGCTGGTTCGGTGTGCGGCGACGATCGGACGCCGGTCTCGACACCCGATCCACCGACGATTATTTGATACCCCGACGGTAACCGGTGGTATGAGAGAACGAGTCATGGTTCGAGAGAGAACGGAACCGCTGGACTGTCGTGATCGGTCGCAGTCACGTTCCATCCGCGTCCGATGAGCGACGACGCGACGCCGGCAGACCTGCCAGCGGAGATTCGCGAAGCGGTGCCCAACTGGGACGACGAGTATCTCGACCGGGTGTCAGACCGGCTGATGTACAACTACGACCTCGAGAAAGATCGCCGCGCCGGCGGCGAGCGGTGGGACCTCTACGGGAAGATGCGCGTGCGAAGCCAGAAACAGTTCTTCCACCCGGCGTTGAGTTACGCCGATCACGAGGCCGAAGAGTTCCTCTTTTCCCGGCGTGACTCCCGACCGACGGTCGCGGAACTCGAGCGACTCGTCGACCTCGGTCACGACCTCGCCAACGAGCGCGTCGTCGCAGACGAGGAACACTTCGGGACGGATTTCACGTTCGTCCTCGTCGCCGACGAGATACCTGACGATGTCCGCGAGTTCGTCGCTGACTTCCGCGATCGGACGTTACTGAAGTTCGGCTATCACGGCCACTACGAAATCAATCTCGTCATCGTCGACCCCGATACCGAGGACCACGTCGGCAGCGAGGTCGCTGACGTTGTGGAGGCGTTTACCCTCTGGGAGACCGTGAGCACGCCCGAGGAGGGTCTGCTCTCGCGGTTCGCAAAGCGGTTCTGGCAGTAGCGACGTGGCGGCAGGATCGGACTGTTCTGACGATCTGTCGCATTCAGCGGCTGAAAGAAAACGAACGGTGGTCGTTAGCCGTTAGTCGTCGCCCGGTTCGGCTGCGGGCGTCTCGGGTCCGCGACGGACGGTCCGGATGTTCTTGTATCCAAGCCGGACGAGTGCGAGCGCCAAGCCGATGAGCACGAGACCGAGAGCCATCTGGACGCCCGAGGAGATCATTGCCCCGGTGGTTTCAGCGCCGCCCTGAATCAGATTCAGGTAGAGGTTCTCGTAGAACACCAGGATCGACAGTCCGAGAATGGTGATCGTGACCATGATCGCCATCGGGACGCCGGTCGAGATGAGCTGTTTGTTGTCGTCCCAGTTGGCGAGCCAGACGGTCGCGGTCAGCAGTGCAAGCGCCGCGAGCAGCTGATTCGCGCCGCCAAACAGCTGCCAGAGGACGACCCACTGGCCGGAGACGACGAGCAGGTACGCGGGAATGATCTGAACGACCGGGTTCGTGTACCGGCCGCGTGCGATCGAGCGCGGGTCGAGGTTCAGTCCCGTATCGGTGCGTCCCGCAGGCGTGCCGACGAGCTCCTCCATCATGTATCGACCGAGACGGACGGCCGTGTCGGTCGACGTGAGCAGGAAGCTACAGAGGACGAGCGCCATGAACACGGCGCCAACGGTCTCGGAAATACCGAGACTCGTCAGGATGATGCCGCCACCTTCGGCGAAGTTCGGAAGCGCAGCGCCGATTCCGCCCGCGGGGTCGGCGAAGCCCGCCACCGCGAGCGTCGAGAGCGCGACTGCCGCGAGGAGCCCTTCGCCGAGCATCCCGCCGTAGCCGATCAGCCGGGCGTCGGTCTCGTTGTTGAGCTGTTTGGCGGTCGTCCCCGAGGAGACCAGCGAGTGGAATCCACTGATCGTCCCGCAGGCAATCGTAATGAACAGTAGCGGGAACAGCGGCGCTAATCCGGCGGCTTCGACTCCCCAGAACCCTTCGAACGCGCCGATGGAACTATCGATGACGAGCGGGCTGGACGACGTTCCGAGGATCGTTCCGACGATGATCGCGACGATCGCCCCGCCGACACCGGTGTACAGCAGGAACGACGACAGGTAGTCACGTGGCTGGAGCAACACCCACACCGGGAGTGCACTCGCGATCGCAGCGTAAACCATTACGAGCGGAATCCACCCCGCTGTGTTACCGCCGAGTGCGGCCGCCCCCGGCACCCAGTCGCCGGTACCGCCAAGTAGCACGATCGTCTCGGCCGGGTAGTCGCCGGCGAACAGCGCCAGCGGGTACTCGAGCCCCACCCAGACGGCCGCGAAGACCCCCGCGACGAACAGAATCGTCCCGGGGATGAACGGGCCGTTGAACTGGTAGAGGTAGACACCGAACACCAGTGCCAGCCCGATGTAGAGCAGGGACGCTGTTACCACCTGTGGATACGCGTTGAAGACGATCCCCACGACCAGTGCGAACACTGCCACAACCAACATGATCGTCAGGAACGCGAACCACAACAGCATGTTTTTGCCGCTCTTCCCGACGTATTCACCGATCATGTAACCGATCGACTTTCCCTCGTGGCGGAGACTCCCCGACAGCGAAACGAAGTCGTGAACGGCACCCATCAGCGGGTTCCCGAGCGCGATCCACAGCAAGGCGGGCACCCATCCCCAGATGGCACCGGCCGTGATCGGTCCCACGATCGGTGCCCCACCCGCGATACTCGAGTAGTGGTGGCCCAACAGGACCGGTTTCTTCGATGGCACGTACTCCTGTCCGTCCTCGTATTTGTGTGCTGGTGTTTCCGCATTCTCGTCGAGCTCAACGAACTGTGTGAGATATCGCGAGTACCCCACGTAGCCGACGGTAAAGGTCACCAATACTGCCGCAATGATCCAGATTATCTGTGTCATGCTACGTCTACACAAACACAGTGGGTCCAATAACCTTAATTGTTATTTGTCTTTGTTAGGGGAGCTAGCTATATTTTTTAATTGTATTTCAGACGCGGATTGCGAAGACCGGTTTCCGGGAAAGGTGCGAGAAGAGCGATAGAAGGACTCAGGGATCAATTTTGGGCCGATACCCAACACTGAAAACTGGTCAACCGTCAATGAAGAACGGGAACGAAGCCAGCATCCCACCGTATATCTGTCCAATAGTAATTACGACCCGCGTCCAGAAGCGCGGGAGCGAGAGAAGAGACTCGAAACATCTTCAAAGTGGTTTGAAATTTAATGGGTTCGAACGGCCGAACGTGGAGACGATCCGGACCCGGTCGAGCACAGTGACCGTTCAGTTGCGGACCGAGAGGACTGTCTCGAGCGCGTCCATCGTCCGGTCGACGCGCTCGAGGCGCGCGTTGTGCCCCATGTGCCCGATTCGGAGCACGTCATCTGCGAGATCACCGAGACCGGTCACGAGGACGATATCGTGCTCCTCGGCCAGCGTCTGCTGGAGGGCCGCCGCTCGACCGGGGACCTCGAGCGCCGTCACAGTCGGCGACGACCGTGCCTCGTCGGGGTAGATCGACAGCCCGAGTTCGGCCGCTCGCTCGCGACACCGGGTCGCGGCCGCTTCGTGTCGCTCGAAGACATCCTCGATCCCCTCCTCGAGCAGCAGGTCGATCGCGGTGTCGAGTCCGTACAGGTTCGACGACAGGTGCGTGTAGGGGAACCACTCCTCGTCGGCAGCGTCGCGCCACGGCTCGAGGTCGGTGTAGAGACCGTTCGTCTCGAATGACTCGATTTTCCGCCAGGCGCGGTCGCTGACCGAGCAGACGGTCAGCCCCGGCGGCGCGCTGAAACACTTCTGGGAGGCCCCGAGACAGACGTCGATCGTCTCGGTCGGGACCGGTACCCCGCCGAGTGAGGAGACGGCGTCGACGACACTGATGACGTCGTGGTCCTCGAGTACGCCCAGTACCGGCTCGAGATCGTTCAGGACGCCCGTCGGCGTCTCGCAGTGGACCATCGTCGCCACGTCGAACGCCTCGTCCTCGAGTTCGGATTCGATGGCCTCGCGGTCGAGCGGTTCTCGCCACGGTACGTCGCAGACCACCGCTTCGCCATCGTACATCTCGACGAAGTCGGCAAACCCCTCGCCGTAGAGCCCATTCGAGAGACAGAGCACCCGGTCACCGGGCTCGACCAGTGACGCGATGGCGGCCTCGAGCCCGAGGATACCCTCGCCGCCGAGGATCGCGATATCGTCGTCGCCGTAGACCGCCTCGAGTTTGCTCGTGAGGTCACGATAAAAGTCGAAGAACTCGGGTTCGACGTCGGGATTCGGCGTCGGTTCACTCATCCGTTCGCGGACGGCTGCGGGCACCTCGGTCGGCCCGGGCGTCATGCGCAGTCGATCGTCGGTCATACGGCTGTTACCGGGGCGTCTGGGCATAAAACCACTCGAGACGACACGAGCCGTCGAACGCGTTTCGCGGTCTTGGATTCGGTCAGTTGCTCCCGACCCACGGCAGGAGTCCCGGTGTCACCGTCTCACCACTTCCCGTTGGGGTTGGGTAATTCGGCGACCGACAACCAAAATTTCTCGAAGACGCGAATGGTGGTGATGTACGCATCCGGGTCGCCTGTCTTCGTTATACAGGCGTTCGCACAGTTCGTGTACGCCGTGACGACGTCCGTTTCGGACTGTGACCCCGTGAGTACGATAATCGGAATGACGCGGCGGGCCGGATCGTCGCTCAGTTCCGCCAACACATCTGCACCGCTCATGCCGGGGAGATTCCAATCGAGGAGGACGATATCGGGCCGCGGCGCATCCGCGTATGCATCGCGCTGATAGAGGAAATCGAGCGCCTCGTCCCCGTCAGAGACGGTATGGAGGATGTTTTCGGGCGGGGACTCGCTGAGCGCTTCCTCGACGAGTCGAGCGTCCCCCGGATTGTCCTCGACTAACAGCAGGTTGTGAGGGTCGCTCGAATCCGGGGGTGAATCACTCATGCCTACGATAATTGGTTCGAGAGTGTATGAAATTGGTGGTTGGAACGGATTGACTGTCCGCATAAAATCGCGGCAGTGACGAGATGGGTTCCGCTCGTCCCGCCGGCTGCCGAGCCGCATCGGCAGGGCCGCTCGCTCACGGCCGCTTGACTCCCGGCAGCGTGGAACTCGGCGTGGATGTCGAGCGCCGGCAGCCGAGTGCTGGAATAGAGGAGAATGAACCCGGGCCGGTGATGAGCAGCGAGATGATGAGGCTGTTCCCGAGCGGTGTCCCTGCCGCGATTCGTACGAAACGGCTCCCAGGGGACGGTCCGTCGGTGCCGCGAACGGGCGGGACAACGAGTTTGACCTCCTCCACGCCCTGAAGGACGTGGAATCCGACCATCGGATTTCCGCCGAGTGCGACGTTCGAGGTTCCAACCCGCACTCAAGGGGAACCGGCGACACACCGGGGGAACTCTCGTTTCCTCCCCTGTATAGGGCTGTGGCCCGGTCAAATAGGCCCCATCGAATACCATGTCATCGCCGTGTGAGGAACAGACCGCGCTCCTCACCATCCCTTGTCTGTTCGGGAACGGCCTCTCACGGTATTCGTAGCATCCTATGTTACGTGCTATCACACTAAAACGATTACGATGGAAATCCGTCCTGATCACCGGCTGCGGGTGACACGCTGCGCCTACCGCTCGACCTGCGCCTGAAGACGCAGGTATGCGCTCGAAATTCGTATCAATCAGAGTCTCGTCGGTTGCACTGAGACACAGATGGCAGACTGCAATTCACGGCGCACGATGGGCGAACGGCGGATCGAACACCCGGTGTTTGCAGCCCTCTACGATCGGGTTATGCCGGATCGATTCCTGGTCGGTCCCCACCGCGAGTACCTCGCGGCCGACGTCTCCGGTCGCGTCCTCGACCTCGGCGCGGGCACTGGCGCGATGATACCCTACGCGGCCGACGCTGGCGATGCCGACCTCGAGTACCACGCGGTCGAGCCGGACCCGAACATGCGACGCCGAGCGGCCGGCACGGCCGACAGGTCCGACATGCAGGTCCACCTCCGCGACGCTCGCGCCGAGTCACTGCCGTATGCCGATGACGCCTTCGACGTCGTCCTCTCGAGTCTGGTCTTCTGTACCATCGCCGACCCCGACGCAGCGCTCGAGGAGGTCGCCCGCGTCCTGCAGCCGGGCGGCGAACTGCGCTTTCTCGAGCACATCCGCGACAATGGCTGGCGCGCGCGGGCACAGGACCGTTTGAATCCGCTGTGGGAACGCGCTGCGGCCGGTTGCCAGTTGAACCGCGAGACAGTCGAGCGGTTCGTCGGGTACGACGCGTTTGATGTCCTCGAGATCGAACGGACCGGCGTTGGGCTGTTTCCGGCGACGCCGGTCGTTCGGGGACGGCTCCGACAGCAGCGCGACCTGTCGCTCTCGATCGGCCGGTGAAATCGGGACCTGCGGCTACCGGATCGTGTTCGGTATCCGCTCGATGACGTCAGTTGCGACAACGCCGGGCCCGTACTCGGCCGTCGCGAGTTCGCCGGTCTTGCCAAGGATCCACGCGCCGAGTTCGGCGGCCTCACGGCGATCCATCCCCTGGCCGAGCAGCGAGGCCATGATGCCGGCCATCGTGTCCCCGGTTCCGGCGACGGTCAGGGCCGACGTTCCCGTCTCGTTTTCGATTCGCTCGCCCTCGGCGACGATCTCATCGACATCGCCCGTGAGCGTGATGACCGCCCCGGTCTCCTCCGAAAACGTCTCGAGCGAGCCGTAGGCCTCGTAGATCGGGTCGTCCTCGGCACCGCTGGGCGTCAGGATGGCGTTTGAGAGGTCCGCCTCGAGCGCGGGTTCGATCGCCAGCGCGTCGACGATGATCGGAATTTCGATGCGGTCGATCACCTCGCGGACCGCGTCGGGGTCGGCATCGACGAGGCCGGGACCGATCACGAACGCGTCGGCCCACTCGCTGACCTCCCGTGTGCGTTCGATCGCGCCGTCGTAGAACTCATCGTGGCCGTGGTGGTCGACGAGTAGGTTCGGCGAGTGACTCGCGACGATCTCGTAAATCGGTTCGCAGACGAACGCCCGGACGTGATCGGACCCGGTCCGGAGCGCAGCTTGTCCGACGAGTGCGGGCTGGTTTGGATACGCGACGCTCCCGCCGACGATTCCGACGCGGCCGTTGTCGCGTCCCGTCTCGTCGCTGACGTTCGAGAGCGTTTGCTGGAGCCGTCCCATATCACCCCTCCCGAAACGACACCGTGTAGGCGTTCGGCAGGCGTGTTCCGGTTCGATTCGCGTCTGCCCGGCGTGTGCGACGCAAACACATAGTAGGCCGCCGACGTACGCCCACATGGAACCATGTTCGACGACAGAACCGACGCCGGCGAACGCCTCGCAGCGGAACTCGAGGCCCGCGACCTCGCGGTCGACGTCGTCCTCGGGATTCCCCGCGGAGCCCTACCCGTGGCGCGGCCGGTCGCCGACGCACTCGACGCCGACCTCGACGTCGTCGTCGCACGGAAAATGGGGGCACCACAGAACCCCGAGTTGGCGCTCGGCGCAGTCGCGAGCGACGGGAGCGTCTGGTACAACGACGATCTGATCGATCGAATAAACGCTTCCGAAGAGTATCTCGAGGAGGTCCGGGCCGAGGAAGCCGAAAACGCGCGCAAAAAGGCGGATCGCTACCGCGAACCGGGCGGCCTGCCCGACCTTCAGGGGAAGCGAGTCCTGCTCGTCGACGACGGCGTCGCGACCGGCGCGACCGCGACGGCCTGCCTCCGACAGGTCCAAGAGACCGGGGCTGACTGGGTCGGCCTAGCCGTCCCCGTGGGCTCACCGCGGGCGGTTGACGATCTCGAGCGGGAGGCCGACGCGGTGATCGCTCTGCAGACGCCCACGGACTTCCGCGCCGTCGGCCAATTCTACCGAACCTTCGGACAGGTGAGCGACGAGGAGGCGCTCGAGTACCTCGATCGAGAATCGTGAAACGAGCTCCCGGTCGATCCGGACGAACTACGTACTGCAGCAACCAGTCAACCGACATGCGGCGGCGCGCGCTGGGCCAGGGCGAACTGCGAGGCCTGAACGAAGTGAAGGCCTCGGTATTGTGAGCGGTGAGTGCAGGGAACCGTGAACAGACTGTGAGCCGTGGCACGAAGCCGTGCGAGGTCTTCGCGAACTTTGTGAGTGAAGGCGTGGAAGACGCTCGCGTCTTCCAGTGGATGAGCGAATAGTGCGGGACCAGAGGTCCCGCATACCATGCGAACGGGGGCGAAGCGCCCGTGTGCAGACGAAGTGAGCGTTAGCGCGGAACCTCCAGTTCCGCGAACCATACTCGGTCTTTCAGTGAATGAGTTGCCGGACTTCACCACCATTTGTGCTCGGAAGCAAGACCTCAAGATGCCTGTCTGGCGGATGCTGTTGCAGCTGTCGGTGGTGTTATTCGATACCGGAGAGGTACAAGCAATCGACTCAACTAGTATCGCTCATCGCTCGTCGAGCCATAACTACGCAAAACGTGTCAAAGGGACGTTTGAATCGGTCAAGACCACCATTCTTGTAGACTGCTCCACGAGGGCTATCCTCGATGTACACTGCTCGATGAACCTACCACATGACACGCAGATTGCGTGGCAAGTACTGAAGAGAAATCTCAACAACGTGGAAACTGTCGTCGCTGACAAAGGGTTTGATTGGGATAAACTTCGACAGATGCTGCGAAACGAGGGTATTAGACCGGTAATCAAGCACCGTGAATTCTACTCACTCGATGCAGCACACAATGCTCGGATTGATGATGAAACCAACCATCAACGTTCTATCGCAGAATCGATGTTTTTCGCATTGCGCAAACGGTTCGGTTCAACACTTAAGGCACGAACGTGGTTTGGGCAGTTCCGAGAACTCGTCCTTAAGACCGCTGTCAGAAACATCGAACAATCGCTCACGACCTAACTCGGATGGTTTCGTGCATCTAAACAAGACCCAGGGCGCGTATCTCGCCCCGCTGCTCCATTGATTAGTTGGCAATAATCCGGGCGATCCAGACGATCGGGATCACCGGGATGGCTAATCCGGTGACCAGAAGCACGATGGCGATTACGACTTTCTCGGCGCGACTTGACCCATGCCATATCGACTGCCACATATCATCGATCGCCTGTGCCGTTCGCTGAATCAATCCAGACATAGATGATGCTGAGGGTATAGAGACGGAAAATTTCACGGCATGCAAAGGATTGGGAGCCCTCGTTTCACAGCGTCTGAGACAGTCATTTTCACAGACACCTCTTCCACTTCTCCCCAGGTAATACAAGTAGAACCAAATCGCACTATTGTGCTGGATATACCCTCTGTATTCATCAGGCGGACTGTAACAGATCCCAGAGATGTCGATAGCTGCTCCGGTAACTGCTTGATCTGCACATACCGTGAGTTTCGTGGCTAATTCTGAATAAAAACCGTATTACCAACTACTGTTACGTCCACTCTCATCCGGTTGGAGTGACCGTGACAAGCGAAATGGCCCCATCACAGTTCGGCAAACCCGCTTATTTACGGCCAGAGGCCCCGCATCTCGTGGGCCTCGCCGACTCGGTCGAGCGCGACGGCATACGCAGCGTCGCGCCAGGAGACGTCCCGCCGTTCGACGGTCTCTTTCACGTCGGTCCAGGCCGCGACCATCTCGGACTCGAGTTCCTCGTTGACCCGCTCGAGGGACCACGCGCGGCGATTGATGTCCTGGAGCCACTCGAAGTAGCTGACCGTGACGCCGCCCGCGTTCGCGAGGATGTCCGGGACCACCCGAATCCCGCGTTCCTCGAGGATGGTGTCGGCGGCGAACGTCGTCGGGCCGTTCGCGCCTTCGACGACGATATCGGCGGCGATCGCGTCGGCGTTGTTCGGTGTGATGACGTTGCCGACGGCAGCCGGGACGAGGACGTCGACGTCCAACTCGAGGAGGTCGTCGTTCGAGATCCGATGCACGCCGTCGGCGCTGTCGTCGACGCTGGCTGCGAATCGGGTCACCGCTTCCGGTTCCTCATCGTGAGAGGGGATCGCAGTGACGTCGATCCCGTCGGGATCGTAGACCGCGCCGTTGACGTCGCTGACGGCGACGACGGTTGCACCCCACTCATCGAGCAGGCGGGCGGCGTTCGCGCCGACGCTGCCGAAGCCCTGAACGGCGACGGTCGTCTCAGCGAGCGGGTAGTTATAGTACTCGCACGTCTCTCGAGTGACGATGGCGACGCTTCGGCCGGGCGCTTCTTCGCGACCGTAACTGCCGCCGACGCTGGGCGGCTTCCCGGTGACGACACCGGGGATCGTTTCGCCTTCCTGCATGCTGTAGGCGTCCATCAGCCAGGCCATCGTCTGCGGGTCGGTGCCCATATCCGGTGCCGGGATATCCGTGTTCGGGCCGATCACGTCGCGGATCTCTTGGGTGAACCGACGCGTGAGTCGTTCCTTCTCATTGGCGCTCAACGACTTTGGGTCGACAACGATGCCGCCTTTCGCGCCGCCGAAGGGGAGATCCATCACCGCACACTTCCAGGACATCCACATCGACAGGCCGACGCACTCGTCGCGAGTCACGTCGGGATGATACCGCAGCCCGCCCTTATAGGGGCCGCGGACGCTGTCGTGTTGGGCCCTGTAGCCGGTGAAGACCTCGACGCTGCCGTCGTCGCGCTCGAGGGGAATCGTCACCTCGTGGACCGCTGCGGGGTGTGAGAGACGCTCGATGACGGCGTCGTCGACGTCTAACTGTGCGGCGACGCGGTCGAGCTGTCGGCGCGCGGTCTCGAGTGCGGTTTCCGGATCGGTCGATGCGGCCGTCGCTTCCTGGGTCGGTGTTGACGAACGTTCCTGAGAGGACATATTACTCGATCGGTGTCCGTCGATTCCGCATCTCAGCACCGCACTCGGGACAGGCGTCCGGCGCTGTCGCACGGACGACGGTTCCACAATCGAAGCATTCGTAGGTCGATTCCGTCTGCGGATCGAGTTCCGCGTCTTTATGGTTCATGGGAGAGACAACGAGCAGTCGTGCTCGCGGTGATTATCGCACCTAGGAATAATAGGGATATTAGGATGAACCTATCCGTTAGATGGCTAGCGTCATCGAGACAGTGCCGTTCACTATTCAACCCCTGATGACGCCTTTGCCGGTACCCCGATCTCGTCGAACACGACATCGAAGAGCGTCCGCTGGACGGTCCGGACGTGGCGGTAGAACGCTGCCGGCGAAATATCGAGCGTGTCGGCGACGTCTTCGCCCGAATTCTCGCGTGGCGATTCGAAGTAGCCGCCGTAGTACGCGAGCTGGACCACCTCGAGCTGGCGGTCGGTGAGTTGCTCGCGCAGTTTCGATCGGAAGTCGCGCGGCGTCGTCCGCTCGACGGTCCGTTTGGAGCGCAGTTCGACATCCGAGAACGCCGTCGAAACGATATCGGCGCTCTCCCTCGCGTCGACGGATCGCGGAACGTCGACGACGACCCGGGTGCTCGAGGTGGTCGCCTCGATGCCCTGTAACACCACTCCGTGATCCGCGAATCGGTGGACGAGAACTGGCCGTGAGAGGTCCAAGAGGATCGCCCCGCCGAGACCGTCGTCGTCCCCGCCACTTGCTCCGCCGCTGCTGACGACCTGTGCGCGCTCGACGCCGACGAGTGCTTCGGCTGCAGTCACAACGGTTTCCGGCGACGCACCGTCGACGGTCGCGAACACTGATGTCCCGTTCTCGTGCTGGCGAATGCCTCCGTCGAAAGAAAGCATGCAGTCAGTCCGGCGGGCGAGCTGAGCGAAGACGAACGAGTCGTCGGCCACCTCGAACTCGAGTCGCGTCCTCGCGTCGGAGACCAGTGCGTGCTTGCGCTCGACCGCGGCAATCGCCGAGGCGATCGTCTCCCCGAGTTCCGCGAGGACGGCACGGATCATGTCGTCGAACGCCTCCGGCCGATCGGCGTAGACGGTCAACACCCCGTACGTGAACTCGTCGTAGGACAGTGGGACGCTCACCGCGGACTGGTACTCGCGGGCGAGCGCCGCCGACCGCCACGGCTCGTCGCGGAGCCCGTCGACGACGTTCGGCACGACGGTCACGTCCCGTTCGATCGCCGTCCTGACTGCAGGTTCGCTCGAGTCAGCGAGCGAGAGCGACACGCTGTCGATATACGCCGGTCCCTCGGTCGCGCCACCGTGAGCGTGTGACTCGAGGCGGTCGCCGTCGGCGTCAAGCTGGCCGATCCACGCGAACGAGAACCGGTCGGCGGCCGTGAGCCGATCGCAGACAGCGTGTTCGATCTCGTCGCGGGTCTCCGCTCGAACCAGTGCCTGATCAAGGTCCCTGATGATCTCGTTGATCCCGTTAAGGCGGGTAAGCTGTCGGTTCCGGCGCTCGAGTTCCCGGTCTCGCTCGCGCAGCGTTCGCTCCCGTTCGACCCGGTCGAGTGCGGCTTCCGCGGTCGCCGCTACCAGATCAGTCAGTTCGCGAGAGACATCGTCGAAGGCGTCCTGTTCCGGAGAGCCGACGACGAAGACGCCGTGATCTCCCAGCGGGACGTACGCGGCGCTTTGCAGGTCCGTTCCGCGGTTCGAGAGCGACGGGGCGTCGTGAACGTCCGCGAAGAACCGACTCTCGCCGTCGACGAAGACGCGGCCGGGGAGCGTATCGGTCGTCGCTCGATGGTCGCGGACTGGCCCATGTATCCGCTCCATTCCCGGAGAGGTCGCAGCCGCTCGTAACACGTTCTCGTCCGTGTCGAACAGGTATGCGGCGCTGGCCTCGAGGTCGAGCACGTCCGTCGCGTCGTCAACGATACTGTTGGCGATCTCGTGATCGGTTTCAGCGTACAGGAGTTCGCGGGCGGTCCGATGGAGCGCTGTCAGCGCCTCTTCACGGCGCTTTCGCTTCGTCACATCCCGGCAGCTATAGAGGGTTGTCCCGCTCTGAATCGAGACCTCGCGAACGTTGACCAGCAGTGTGTGCTCGCGGCCCGCCCGGTCGGTCGTCGTACACTCGATGTTTGTTAGCACGCCCTCCTCCTCGAGGGTATCGCGGTCGAAGAGATCCGGTCCGAGCAGTTCGTCGATCGTCCCCATCTCGTGGATCTCATCGTCCGAATAGCCGAAAATGAAGTGGACATTCGGACAGACGTAGGTAAACGCCCCGTCGTCGTCGGTAATGAGGATGGTATCGGTCATATTGTTGAGCGTCACCCGGTGGAGCACCTCGGACTCGCGCAACTCCCGCTCGAGTTGGGTGCGTTCGGTGATGTCGGTCGCCCGCGCGAGCAGCGAGACGATGTCGCCGGACTCGTTGCGGACTGGCCGAACAGTGACTTCGAACGTGTGAGTCTCGTTTGAATCTGTAAACTTGCCCGAAGGGGCGCTCACGTCCCGTTCGGCCGAACCAGCGCCGTCGGCGCGAACCCGTGTCAGTTCCCGGTGTGCGACCTCGCCGGCCGCCGCCCGTTCGATCGCGTCCTCGATTGCCGCTCCCCCATCGGCGGTACACCGCCACCAGGGCAGGTCCCGTAACGGCCGGCCGCGAACGTCGCTCGCGGCCGCGTCGATCGCCTCGAGTGCCGGCTCGTTGGTTCGTCGAACGGTTCCGTCCGTCTCCAGCACCCACGAGTACGTCTCCGGATCCTCAAAGATGGCGTCGAACCGGCGAGCGCGTTCCCGTCGGCGTCGTCGTTCACGGCCCGTCGAGAGCGCCCGCTTGATCGCCCCTTGGCACTCCTCGATCGAGTCGTCAGTGGTGCCGTCGCGTGGAACGTACGCCGTGACGCCCGCGGCGATCGCCTCACTGGCCAGCGACTCGTCGCCATCGACCGGCGCGAGCACGACCGGGAGAGCGGGATCGCACTCGCGCTCACGAACCGCCTCGAGGAGATCGAGTCCGGTCATCGCTGCGTCCGGCAGGGACTGCGCGGTCAGGAGACAGTCGACGGGGCGGCTCTCGAGGTGCTCGAGCGCAGCGGCTGCACTCGACACCATGGTCACGTCAGTTGCCTTGTCCTCGAGCGCGTCCGGTGACATACCGGTTCTTGTCTCGGGAGGCGAGACGACGAGGAGCCGGGCGTCGTCGAGCGTTCGTGCGGAAGCCATTCGTTCCCGGTACGTCCTCCTGCCGATAGAACCCATCGTTCCGGTTGCACTCGCTGCGACCGACACCCGTTCACCGCTCGGGGGCGTAGGTCGGGTATGCGCGTTGCCGTCACCGTCGACGATCGGGAGCCCGCTGGGCTCGTCGAGGCAGTTCGGACTCACTCCGATGTCACAGCGGTGGCCGTCGACCGGCTGCAGTCTGGTGATCTCGCGATCGATTCGGTCGGATTCGAACGCAAGACGCTCCGTGACTACGTCACCAGCGCCATGGGTCGGCACGGGTCGGACCTCTCGGATCAGGTCGAGCGGATGGCCGCCGCGTACGACCACTCGTACGTCCTGCTCGAGGGTGATTTCGATGACCTCGAGTCGCTTCGAACCAACGTCTCGCCGGCGTCGATCCGTGGATCGATGGCGTCGATCACCGCTCGGCAGGGGGTGCCCGTCATCCCCTGTACGGATCGCCGGCAGCTGATCGATTTCGCGATCCGACTCGGGCGGAAACACGCGGAAGAGCCAACGAATAGCCAACTACCGGTCGGCTCGGTGCCGAGTCGACGCGAACCCACGACGAAGCGGATGTACGGCTGTATCGACGGAATCGGCCCCGAAATCGCGGCCACGCTATACGATCGGTATCCGACCGTCGAAGCGCTGCTTGGGGCGAGTGTCGACGAACTCGTGGAAATCGACGGCATCGGGCCTACGCGAGCGGCCACGATCCATACGGCGTTTCGCGATGACGGGACGGAGCGCTGAGCCCGCCGTGGGTTCGTACTGCGAAAAAATCAACCGAAGCGGCTTACCGGTTCTCCGCGACAGCGACGGCTCCGGCCTCGGACATAGCGATCCAGGCGTCGTCTTGAGCGATATCAGCAATGACGAAATGTGATCGACCGTCAATCTCGTCGATCGCCGCAACTACGTCGCTTGACCCGTCCACTTCTCGTCCGACCGATGTCGCTTCGGGTGCCATATTGAGGTATCTCTCCACAGACACCATGAATGTTTCGGAGTGAGGATGATAAGTAGTTGGACATTGGATATAATGTGCCATTTTCGTTTAATCTCTAAACAAATTCCCGATGACATTCAAATGTTGGAACCTATAATGTGGCAGTCATAGCGTCATCGAACGAGATCGTTACTCGTCGGGGACAACCGACTGAACGTGACCGACGACACCGCTTTTCAGTTTCACGTGGGCCCCTTCGGGCTCGTCGCTGTAGATCGTCCCAACCTCGCCGATGATCGGCTCCGTGTCCTCGGACTGGGGGTCCGCGTCGTCCTGAACAATTTCGACGGTCATCCCCTGCCGCAGCTCTTCGGCGGTCGGTCGTTCGTTGGACATGGCCGGAGGTGGGCCCGGTATCTGGAAAAACGTGGTGCCTGCACTTGCTACAGTTGAGGGGTCTGTGGAGACATGCCCCGGTTCTGTTATTCGCCGTCTCGAGGACGTATTCGTCCGCTCGAGGGAGAATTAGGGATTCCGGGTTGGTCGCAGTACCACCGGTATCGTGATCTCTGATAAACACTTCACCGAGGTGCTTATCCGGCTGTATCCAGTTTCTGTGGGTAGCAACTGAAGAGACATGGGAACGGTTGGGAGCGACTCCCAGCCGGTGACGCACCCGTCAACCGGCGTGTGAACCTACCGGCCGTATTCGTCTCTATGGCCGGGAAGATGACGAACGAATGACTGCGATCCAGATATAATAATGAGTCAACCTATACGAACCGCCGAGAACGATATTCTCGGACTCGAAACCGGTCTCGAAGCGCTCCGAGCGAGTCCGGAGTTCCAGGGTCCCATCGAACCGGCCCCCGAACACAGCTCGTACGATCATCTCGCATTACTCTACGAGACGCAAGCTGAACAGTTCGCAGCAGCGATTCCCTACATCAAGCAGGGTCTCGATCGCGGCGAACGCTGTCTCTACATCGCCGACGAGAACGACACCGCAGCGGTGCTCGAGGCCCTTCGCGACGCCGACGTTGATGTCGACAGCGCGCTCGAGTCCGGTGCGCTCACGATGCACACCGCACAGGAGTCCTATCTCCGGAACGGCGCGTTCGAACCCGACGACATGATCGCGTTCCTCTCCGATGCGATCGACGAGGCCACGACGGAATACGAGGGGCTCCGGATCACCGGCGAGATGACCTGGGTATTCGGCGACGACCCGCCGCTCGAGGAACTCATCGAGTACGAGAGCAAACTCAACCGCGTTCTCCCGGACGCGAACGGGATCGCACTCTGTCAGTACAATCGCGAGCGGTTTCCCGCGGAGATCATTCGCGATGTCATCAAGACGCATCCCCACCTGATCTACGACAACACGGTCTGTCAGAACTTCTACTACACGCCGCCCGAGGAGTTCTTTGGGCCCGATCAACCGGAGCGCGAAATCGACCGAATGATGGGGACGCTGCTAGACCGGACTGAAGCGCGCGCCGGGTTGCAAGACCACCAGCAGCACCTCGAGCGACAACAAGAAATCACGAACAACTCCGATCGCTCGTTCGAGGAAAAACTGCAGGATCTCTTCGAACTCGGCTGCGAGCGGTTCGACCTCGAACTCGGGGCGATGGCTCAAGTCGACATCGACGACGACCGGTTCGAGATTGAGTACGTCAGCGACGATCACGATCACTTCGAACCCGGCGTCGAACTCCCCCTGTCGGAAACCTACTGCACTGTCGCCACCGAGATCAAAGCCGCCGGAAGCGTGTCAAACCCGGAAGAAGACGGATACGACGATATCACCGTCTACAATGAGTATGGGATTCGAGCGTATCTCGGCACCTACATCCCCGTCGAAGGCGGCGACGACCGGACGTTCTTCTTCGTTTCCTCCGACCGGCGCGACAAGGAGTTTACGGACGACGAACTAACGTTCCACCGCCTGCTGGGCCAGTGGGTGCAATACCAACTGGAGCAGACCCAACGGGAGTCCCACGAGCGCATGCTGTACGAGATCGCGGCCGACCCCGATCGCTCGTTCGACGAGAAGATACAGGCAATGTTCGAACTGGGCTGTGAACGGTTCGATCTCGATCTCGGCGGGTTGGCTCGCGTCGATCCCGCGACCGATTCGTTCGAAGTGGAAGCCGTAAGCGGCGACCACGACCACCTCACGCCCGGCGCACAGGCCCCGCTCTCGGAAACCTACTGTCGGTTGATCGCCGACGATGAACCGACGGCCGAGGTGACGGATCCAATCGATGCCGGATTCGGCGGCACCCTCGCCTACGACGAGTTCGGCGTCGAAACGTACCTCGGAACGCAAATCGAACTCGCGAACGAGTCCGACCGGACGTTCTTCTTCGTCGACTCGGAGCCACACGACCGAGAGTTTACTGACGCCGAACGGACGTTTCATCACCTGATGGCGCAGTGGGTCCAGTACGAACTCGAGCGAAAGCGACGCGAACGAGCGCTCGAGGAATCGAACGAGCGCTTAGAGCAGTTCGCCTACGCCGCTTCACACGACCTGCAAGAGCCCCTGCGGATGGTGACGAGCTACCTCCAATTGCTCGAGAACCGGTACGGCGATGCCTTCGACGAGGACGGCGAGGAGTTCCTCGCGTACGCCGTCGACGGGGCCGAGCGGATGCGCGAAATGATTGACGGCTTGCTCGAGTACTCTCGCATCGAAACGCGGGGTGATCCGTTCGAACCGATGGAACTGGAGACGGTTCTCGAGGACGTCCTCGCGGATCTACAGCTACAGATCGAGGAGAGCGACGCCGAGATTACGACGGAACAACTCCCCCGCGTCAGGGGCGACGCGAGCCAGTTGCGGCAGGTCCTCCAGAACTTGCTGTGCAACGCGATCACGTACAGCGGGGACGACCCGCCGCGGGTTCACGTCGATGCGAAACGTCGAGGACGAGAGTGGGTGATCTCGGTCCGCGACGAGGGGATCGGGATCGATCCCGATGATCACGACCGAGTGTTCACGGTCTTCGACCGACTCCATAGCTGCGAAGAGTACGACGGAACGGGTATCGGACTCGCGCTCTGCCAGCGTATCATCGAGCGCCACGACGGCGAACTCTGGGTCGACTCCGATCCCGGTGAGGGATCGACGTTTTCGTTTACGCTTCCCGCGTGATCGACGAGCCGTGCGAGGACCCGTGCATCGAACCATCCGCTACCGCGATCACGGGATCCGGATCGTGCCGCGGATTACTCGTCCTCGAACTCGAGGGCGACGGAGTTGATGCAGTATCGCTTGCCGGTCGGGTCGGGGCCGTCCTCGAAGACGTGGCCGAGATGGCCGCCGCAGTTCGCACAGACAACCTCGGTGCGGCGCATGCCGTGGCTGGTGTCGGTTCGGGTTTCGACTCGGTCGTCGTCGACGTCGTAGAAACTGGGCCAGCCACAACTGGAGTCGAACTTGGTCTCCGAATCGAAGAGTTCGGCTCCGCAGCCGGCACAAGCGTAGGAGCCGTCGTCCTTGTGATCGACGTACTCGCCGCTGAACGGCGTCTCGGTGCCCGCCTCGCGGAGAATTCGATACTCCTCATCGCTCAGTCGTTCGCGCCACTCGTCGTCGCTCGTCGGGGCGTGATCTGCCTCGTTGCTCATAGATACCAGTAGGGGCGAGGCACTCAAGAGTCTGTCTGCGTGGCGACCCGCTCGCCGGTCACTCGACGAGTCGGGGTGGGGATGGGGACGGCCGCAGCGAACCTGTCGACCCGGGTATCGCGATTACCGACTGGTGATGACGTCCGTACTCCCACAGTCGGGACATTGGGTCATTCGGCCCAGTTTCGGGACCGTGATCCGCCGCCACTCGTCGTCCCCGCCGGGTGCTTCGAATCCGCAGTTCCGACACCGTGACCGTTCGTGTGTCATCTGGTCGCTTACCATGTCTCTGGATATGCCATAGACTCACATAGGAGTTTGTTCGGCCGTCGAAGAACGTCACGGACGCCAATGGGTTGTGCGACCGATCGCCGCGTGACGATCGGTCGCGAGTATGTCGTCAGTCAGGGGTTGAGTGTAGACAGGACGACTCGGTCGGGCCGGGTCCAGTGACGCGCCGTCGTCGACCCAGTTCGGTCGGTCCCATCGTTTCATCCTCTCTGAAAACGAGGGCGGAACCATCCTCAAGGTTGCCGCTAACGATGGGCTGGTGGCGGCACTCAGCGAGTACGGCACAGTAATCTCGGAGCTGATGGTCGCCGATGCCGTCACCGACCTCACCGTTGAACTCCTGAACGGGCGCTCCGCCCGCTCAGCGTACGTCCTGTTCGAGCGGCGATCCGACCCCGTTGAACCCGTTAGTTGCTACGAGACCGAGGGACCGACGCCCACTCGAGAGGACGCCACGACGCGTCTCGAGTCGTCGCTGACTGACCGCCAGCTCACGGCGCTTCGGACGGCCTCCTCCGCGAACTGTTTCGAGTGACCCCGCGATGTATCGAGCGAGAAGGTAGCCGAATCAATGGACATCTCCCAGTCGATGTTTCACCAGCACCTGCGGACCGCCCAGCGGAAACTGCTCGACAAACTCTTCAAGTAATGACAACGCCGCCAGCAGGCCGTCTCCGGGCCGGCTAAACATAGTGAGGGGTGGTTATTTTATACGTATCTGTCGTACCGTATACATCCGTTCACTGGCGGCAGGGTCAACAGGGCAGAGAATGCAACAGGAACACATCGACGCAGGCAAGGCGATACAGAAACGGACCGGGAAGACGTTCTATCTCGCAACACGGTTTCTCCCCGAGCGAGTGCGACATGCGACCCACGTCCTCTACGCGTTCTTTCGGATCGCCGACGAAGTCGTCGACGCCGCCGCCGATGTCGATCCGGCGACACAGCGGGCCCAACTCGAGGATCTCCGGGCCAAGGGGCTCGGAGAGCGCGAGCCCGACGACCCGGTGCTCGAGGCGTTCGGGGAACTCCGGGAGCGCTACGGAATCGACGACGAGGAGATCAACACGTTCATCGACGCGATGGCGACCGATATCGAAACCAGCCGATACGAGACCTACGGCGACCTCGAGTCCTACATGCGCGGGTCGGCCGCGTCGGTCGGCGTGATGATGACCGCGATCATGGAGCCCGACGCCGAGGACGTCGCGATCCCCCACGCCGTCACACTCGGCGAGGCGTTCCAGATGACCAACTTCCTGCGAGACGTCCGCGAGGACATCCTCGAGCGCGATCGGATCTACGTCCCACAGGAGACGCTTCGGGATCACGGGGTCGACCCGGTACAGATCGAGCGACTCGAGCACTCCGAGTCGTTCGCGGCAGCGATGGCAGCCGAACTCCAGCGCACGGAGGAACTCTACCGCGAGGGCGTCGCCGGGATCCGGTACCTGCCAGCGGACTGCCAACTCCCGGTCTTGCTGGCGGCGGTCCTCTACGCGGAACACCATACCGTCATCCGCAATCAGGGGTACGACGTGCTCTCACGGGAGCCGTCGCTGTCGACGGCCCGGAAACTGTGGTGTCTCGCGAAGACGCGCTGGCACTGGCACTGGAATCGTGATCCCGAGGCGGTGTTCCAGCGGGTCTCGGCGGTGCCGACGACCGAACGCGACCGTCGGAGTCCGGAACATGGGGACAGCGTTCCGACTCAGTCGTAATCACTAGGTTATCAAGCCCCACGATATAGTGGCTCTTCTTTCGTCCTTGTTGGGTTCGAACACTAGCATATGTCCGCAGAGTCGAACTCTACTATAGAACCAACTGAAACGATTCACACGCCGATCGCATAGTCCGTGGTTCTCGCTCACGTAGCTCGTTCCGAACCGCGCTACCGTCGTGCGATCGGGTGTGCAGTGACTTTCAGTGGCTACTATACCATCGATGAGGAACGGCAAATGGCCCGAACGACGGCGATCGGTCTCGGCGTATGGCTCGCCTTAACGCTCGCCGCCGTGGTACTGTTGCCCGTGTTCGGCGACGCCATCTCGGCCTATTCGTTTGAGCGAGCCAGGATAACACGGGTCGACGCGGCCGCGTTATTCGGAGATATCGTCGGTAGCCAGCGCAGTCGTTTCGGCGACGATGAACTTCGCCAACTTTCGCTTGGTGTGCTCGGCGAGCAGATGCTCCTCGAGTTGCTGGCCGGTGGCCGGCGGCTCGCGACAGACCGGACACTCGATCGACTCTCGGGTTGCCATACGGCTAGCAGAACAGTCACGAGGAAAAGTGGAATGCCGGCATGTTCGTCCCGTCCGTCGGCACGCCACCGAATTGCCGAGCGTCATCGGCTTCGCCACCGCTTGGGGAGTACCGTTGCGACCATCGCCGGCTCGTAGCGATCAGTCCGGAACAGACCGAGACAGAACAGGCCAGCGACGCCAGCGGCCAGCCAATTCCCGTAGAGCACGTTGATCGCTCCCCACAGCAGGACGAAACTCACCAGATCATCTAGTGCGAACTCACAGGTCCGCACGCGCTCGAGTAGGACCGCGCGATCGAAAGCCCGATCGACGAGGACGACGGCGACGGTCCCCGAGAGGAGCCATCCCCAGTAGTTCGACGCGGGAACACCGTAGTAGCCGCCAGGTGGAACGTACTCCCAGAATCCGATCGCGACGGCCCCGGGATCGAGAACCAGATCGACTGCGACAACGGCGGCGATCGCCGCGAGCAATCGGAGGATGGTGCGTGCAGCTCGTTCCCGAAGGATCAGCAGCGTTAGCAGGTAGGCGTTGAGCACCAGCGGGACGAAAAACAGCGGCAGCGCCAGCGGCACGTCACCGCCCAGCATCGGCCCGAGCCGAATCCCGTACTCGAACGCGCCATAGGGCCAGTCCGTCCGGACGCCGACGAGTTCGATGGCGTAGGTGTAGGCCGTCAGTATCCCGAGGAACGCGACTGCCCGCCGGTCGACCGTCGGCAGCAGGGCGACAACCAGCGGCGAGCGCATCACCAGCGTCCCGAACAGGATCAACAGCGGATTGTACGCGAGCGGCGACGGGAGATGCCCTTCGGCGCTGGCGACCAGCATCATCGCGCCGATGACCGGGAAGATCACCGCGATGGTGAATCGGTTCTCGCGGACGATCACCTCGAGTCGCCGTTGAACTGTCACTCGCGTCGTCTCGTTCATCCCCCTCGTCTTCGATGCGTCGTCGTCTCCGTCCGGGCTTGAGTCGATGTCCGTACCTGCGTTGACGTCCGTGCCCGCGTCGCCGTCCGTGTCCGAATTCGAACTCGAGGGCGAGCGCGTCGGGTCTCCGCTATCCATAGAGGAGCCTCCAGAGGCCGCCCATAGTCAGGAGCGCGCCGACGACGGTGTTGATCACCGGAAACCACCAGTAGGCGCGGTCGACGGCGACGCCCGCGGTGGTGATCACGACGACGAGTGCCGGGTACACGAGCAGGAGTGCACCCAACCGACCGTCCAGCGCGCCGAAGGCGGCCGCACTCGCCAGCCAGCACGCGCCACAGTAGGCATCGGTCCGTCGCTTCCCGAGCACCGTCGCGGTCGTCCGGATTCCGGTCTCACGATCGGGTTCGATATCGGGGATCGCCGAAAACGTATGCATTCCCATGGCCCACAGCCAGCCGCCGACAATCGCGAGGACGGGTGGCTGCGCACCGGCGACGGTGGCGTACGCAGCCGCTCCCGGCGTGATGTAGAGGCCGTTCGAGACCGAATCAAGCAGCGGCGTCGTCTTGAACCGAGCCGGTGGGGCGCTGTAGGCCGCGCCGAGGACGAGAAAGACAACGAGCCACGGTATCGCGGCCGTCGCGAGCAGCGGCGCGAACAGCAGTGGCAGGGCCGCACAGAGGGCGACGGCGGCGGGAACGTATCGCTGGCCCCGATAGCGCGCCTCCCGATCGTCCTTCTTCGGGTTCGCCGCGTCGATCTCCCGGTCGTAGATGTCGTTGATTCCGTAGAGAAAGACGCTCGCCGGGAAGAGGAAGTATGCGAACAACGCAATCGTGGCCGGCGTGAACAGGTCTTCGACAGACGCCGCGGCGTAGGCGACCCCGACGAGGACCGGGCCGGCCAGATAGAGCCAGAACCGCGGCCGTGAGAGCGTCAGCAGGTACGACAACTGCTCGCCGACGCTGTCCTCGCTCGTCGCCGTCGGTCCCGAGGTCATCGCTGGTGTCTCGAGTGCGTGGGCCGTCCGCCGCGGACGGTTGGTTCGGTTCGGAGAGCCGGTCGGTTCGGTCGGTCGCCCCGATTGCTCCCTCGTGGTTCCGTCACGGTCAGCCCTCGATACCGTGATCCTCGAGCACTTTCTCGGCCGTGAGGTCGCCACTGATGAGACACATCGGGACGCCGATTCCGGGTGTGGTATCGCCACCCACGAAGTAGAGTCCGTCGACTTCTGTCGAGCGGTGTGGCGGGCGGAAGAGTGACGTCTGCCGAAGCGTGTGCGCCAGTCCCAGCGCCGTCCCGCCGTAACTGTTGTACCGTTTCGCGAAGTCCGTGACAGAAAAACGCTCCTCGAGAACGATCCGATCCCGGAGGTCCGTGCCCGTGTTTTCGGCGATATCGGCGAGGATCACGTCCCGATACTCGTCACGAATTTCGGGGGTGTCCTCGAGGCCGGGCGCGATAGGGACAAGGACGAACATGGCGCTGTGGCCCTCAGGCGCGACGTCATCGTCGGTCTCCGAGGGAACGCAAAGGTAGTAAGCGGGGTCGTCGGGCCACTGGGGATCCTCGAAGATTTGGTCGAAATGGTTCTGCCAGTCCGTCGGGAGCACGAGCGTGTGGTGGGCGAGCTCGTCGACGTCGCCCTCAATGCCGAGATAGAGCAGGAACGCGGAGGGTGCGTAGGTTCGCTTCTCCCAGTAGTCGGCGTCGTGGCCGCGCCGTTCGGGGGTGAGCAGTTCCTGTTCGGTGTGGGCGTAGTCGGCGTTGCTCACGACCAGATCCGACTGCAGGGGGCCAGTCGGCGTTTCGACCTTGAACCCGCCCGTATGGCCCTTGATCTCCGTCGCCGGCCGGCCGGTGTCGTACTCGACGCCGAGTTCCGCCCCCAGCTCCGCGATGCCGTCGATAACCGCGCCGATCCCGCCGTCGGGGTACCAGACGCCGAGATTGAAATCGACGTGACTCATCAGATTGTAGAGCGCTGGCGTGTTCGTCGGCGAGCCACCGAGAAACACCAGCGTGTACTGCATGATCTGCTGGAGCTTCGGATGATCGAAGTAGTTCTCGACGTGACCCTGCATCGAGCCCAAAAGCGAGAGGCCCCGCGCCTGTCGGGCTACGCTGAGGTCCAGATAATCCCGCAGGCGCTCCCGGTCCTCGTAAACGAAGTGCTCCATGCCGACCTCGTAATTCTCCTTTGACTTCTCGAGGTAGCGCTCCAGGGCCTCGCCCGCACCAGACTCGTACTCCTCGAAGACGGACTTCGTTCGCTCAAGATCCGGCGTGACGTCCACTCGATCACCATCTTTAAAGAAAATCCGATAGTGCGGATCGAGATGTGAGAGTTCGTAGTACTCGCTTGGCGTCTGACCGAACTCGTCGAAGAAGCGCTCGAAGACATCGGGCATCAGGTACCACGACGGTCCCATGTCGAATTTGAATCCGTCCTTCTCGAGGCGGCTCGCTCGCCCGCCTAACTGCTCGTTTTCTCGATGACCCGGACGTCGGCACCCGCGTCGGCGAGGTAACAGGCCGTCGAGAGCCCGCCGATCCCGCTTCCGATCACGACGACCGACTCACCGGCCAGCGATTGCATAGTCGACCGTGAGTATCGGATTGATGTTAAACGTATGTCATACATAGGTAGGGGGAGGGAGCAAATCGATCGACGGAGAGTTGCTGGGGCACAGCTTTGGGGTGGCGTCGTTCGACATCGTCGGACCCGATCGTCCGGTGGGTTCCTGTGGATCGATCCCGTACGGAGCGTATGAACGGCCAGACAGCCATCGTAACCGGTGGAACGCGCGGTATCGGACGCGCCGTCGCCGAGGCGTTCGGTGCCGACGGAGCAACCGTCATCGTCGGCGCTCGAGATGCCGAGGAGGTCGAGGAAACCGTCGACGCGCTTGAGGACGCGGGCGTGACTGCGGCGGGGCTCAGAACGGACGTTCGCGACGAGTACGACGTCGAGCGGCTGACCGAGACCGCCTCGCGGACGGGTGAGGCAGCCGGAATCGATATCGTCGTTCCCGCGGCGGGCGTCTACCACGGTGAGGCGGGAGCGACGCCGACTGACGACGAATCGTATTCCGCGTTCGACGATCACTGGCGGACGAACGGTCGTGGCGTGTACGCGACGATCCGGGAGGCGCTACCGCACCTGAACGACGGTGCGCGAGTGCTCGTACCGACGGGTTCCGTCGCTCGAGACGGGACGGAAGGCTACGGCTCCTACGCGATTTCGAAGGCGACGGCGGAGGCAGTGGCACGGGCCTTCGCTGCCGACACCGAGTACGTCGTGGGGTGTCTGGACCCCGGAATCGTCGCGACGGCGCTCTCGGGCGGGAACGGCCGCGATCCCGAGTCCGTCGCGCCGATGTTCGTCTGGGCGGCGACCGAGGCGGAGCCAGCGGTAGTGGACGGGGAGATTGTCGGCCTGCGCGAGTGGAAGCAAGCGACGCGATAGCCACGTCTCCTGTGAAATCACCGGTCACGACTCGACTTGCGACGAACGGATTACTCTTCGAACGGGGCGCGCAGTTTATGCATGTCTATGTCGTATGGTAACATGGTACATCAAGATGCAAACCGTCGCAATACAGGAAGTCATCTGCCCCCACTGCGAAGAGAGCGCGAGTGTCTCGCTTCCCAGTGAGGAGGTGGACGTGAAAGTGAGGAAATCGGTCGCGGCGTTCGGCGAGTATACCACGGTCACGTGCTCACAGGGCCATACCTACTGGGTATACTTCTGTTAGCACGCGTCATTTTTCCGGTCCCGTCGGCCAGATTTCACCGCTCGAATGGTATCTGAGCGCCAGCGCGACCGCTACGGGCGATCTATCGGTGCAGAGAAACCTAGTAGTTACCGGAACCGATACCGGGGATCAATCGATGTGGCCTTCGCGACGCAGTTGATCTGCGTCCTGGCCAGTGTACCGCCACTCGATGGTGGCCTTTTCGTCCTGCCAATCCCAGGGCTCGGCGACGACAATGTCGTCTTGCTCGATCCAGGTACGGTATTTCATGCGACCCGGGATGCGGCCGAGTCGCTCCTCGCCGTCCTCACAGCGGAGGCGAACGTGGTTGCCCCCGAGGTGTTCGGTTACGACGGCGAATACTTCATCGCTGTTGGGCATACGGAGATTCCGTCGCCCGGAGTCTTCTGACACAGGCTAACTACGTACGGCAGACGGTTAAATACTTGGAGAGGCGTGGTAGCAAACCCCGTGACAGTGTCTGTCTATTTACCAGTCAATTGTCGTGGGGAAACGAACGGATTCCGGCTCTCGAGCGATCCCGGTCAGCGTCGCGACTATCTAGAACAGCGAGAGAGTCCCCCGGCGTTTACCGCGGGGTGGATGTCATAGTTCGCGGTCCGAATCCGGATTCTCGAGTTCCCACAATAGTTCCGGTAAGAAGGCTTCGAGGTTGTCGATAACGCTCCGATCGCTGACGTTCAGTCCCTCGCAGTGCTCGTGGGCCGAGTCCCGAATATCGACGTGGAGGTCACCATCCTCGAGCCAGACGCCCAATGGGAAGACCGAACACCGGGTGGGTTTCCAGTCTTCCTCGAGATGCAGCGAACAGAGGCCGTCCTCTCGGAGGAACGCACAGGCGGAGCCGTCCTCAGCGACGTGGTCCTCGCGGTCTTTCCCCTCGCGGGTGACGAACTTCTCGCCGCGGAACTCCGTCGTCGTGTCGGAGAGATTCGCCCGCTGGGCTAACTCGAGGAGGTCCCGGTCGTAGAGGAGCACGCCGTGGTGGCAACACCACGTGCAGTCGTCGACGCACTCGAAGGTGAGATCGAGATCGAATTCGACGACGACCTCGCAATCGGGATAGACTTCGACGCGTCGCCGTTGGTCAGCGCTCACGAGTTTGGAAAAGTGGGTCGTCCCCAAGTGCCTTTCTACCCGTTTGCGTGGGAACTCGTCTACGAGCTATCGAGAGCGCAGTCATCCCGAAAGCCCCTTTCAGTCCCATCCAGCGGTGGATCGGTCGGCGTGCTGTGACGCGTCCAAATCCGGTGCTATGCGCGATCCGTCTCTTTCTCGAGGGGCAGGTTTTCCCGCTCGCTCGAGTCGACGACCGTGTTTCGGAGCGTGCCGACGCCCTCGTAGGTGATCTCGACGGTGTCGCCGGGGTCGACGAAGCCGGGGTTGGCGGGGCTGCCGAAGGAGACCACGTCGCCGGGGCGGAAGGTAAAGCGGTGGGAGAGATACGAGATGATCTCGTAGGGGTCAAACAGCATCAGTTCGGTGTTCGCTTCCTGGCGGCGCTCGCCCGCGACGTCGGTGTGCATGTCGATTTCCGTCGGATCGACGGCGGTCTCGATCCACGGACCGAGCGGGCCGGAGGCGTCGAACGCCTTGCGGGCCGTTCGACCGCCCTGATCGAGCGCGTCCATATCGTTCAGAATCGTGTAGCCGCGGACGACCTCAGGAACCTCGTCTTCGGAGAGGTTCCGGCAGGGCTCGTCGATGACGGCCGCGAGCTCGCCGGCGTAGGTCACCTCGTCGCTGAATTCGGGATAGGGAACCGGATCTCCCTGACCGACGAGCGACGCTGGCGGCTTGATGAAGAAGTCGGGTTCGTCGGGGCGCTCGTATTCCATTTGGTCGAGCGTCGCCGCGAAGTTGCGCCCGACGCAGTACAGCGCCGAGGGCTCGCACGGTGGCAAGAAGTCATCGTCCGTGCTGACCTCGTAGACGCCGTCGTCCGTGTGTACGACGCCGTCCTCGTACCGTCCCGTGACCGGGCCGTCGTCCGTCGCGATCCGCGCGAGTTTCATTATCGGCGGTCTCGATTCCGGGAGATTAGTGGTACCGGTTTGCTGTCGTCTCGGCTTCGGTCCGAACGGAGCCCTCGAGCACGCGGTTGTCCCCCAGCAACGCCAGCAACGGACCTGGCCCGGTCCCTGCACCCACGCACCACGCACATGTCGGTCCAACGTATACCCCGCTGCTCGGCTAATGCCCGTCCATGTGCGCCAACCTGACGGTCGATGACGAAGGGAAGCGAGTCGTCAACACGAACGGGAAGGAAATCGGCGTCGTCCAGGACGTCGACGCGGGCGTCGCGTACGTCGAACCCGGCTCGGAGATGACGGACTCGATCAAATCGCGGCTCCGTCGGGAACGAGACATCGCTGACGGAATGGAGAACTACCAAGTCGACGAAGACTATATCGACGAGATCACCGCAGACGAGATCCGACTACAGCGGCTCTAAGCAAACTACGGTGGCGGTAGAGCCGGACGACGAGGCCTTTAGTGGACTCCGTGCGGCCATGCGGTCTCGAGGCAGATGCAGGGGTAATCTCTACCCGGCTACTCGGCGGAACGGAAACCGTATGTGTGCCAACTTTACGGACGACGACGAGGGGAAACGAGTCGTCAACGCGAACGGAGAGGAGATCGGAATCGTTCAAATGTTAGCCAGGGAACTGCCCACCTCGATCTCAGCCCTGGCATAACCGATACGATCAAATCGAAGCTCGGCTGGGGTGAGGAGGACGCAGAGACCTACCCACTCGACGTGGATCGCGTCGAATCGATTACCGACGACGAAATTCGGATTCAGCAGCTCTGAACGCGCCCATATATCGTTTTTTGAGGATGCGAAACGAGTTCGCGTCGCCGAACGGAGCCACCCAGCCCTATTACCGAAGCACACTCTCGAGGTTCCGCGAGCGGATGTTTGCCCACGCCTCGTCCGGGAGATCGAATCGGTCGAACATCGTCAGCTGTGGCGGTTCCTGACCGGGGGCGAGGAAGTCCGTCCCCCAGATCAGTTGCTCGTGATGGGCTTCGAGGAACTCCTGAGCGGACGCCGGGTCTCGAGTCAGCGCGTTCCAGCCCGAGCCGGCCGAGAGGTCGCCGTAGACGTTGTCGTATTCCGCGAGCAGTTCGGGGACTCGGCCCCCGGGCTTGACCGCACCCTCGGGATAGCGACCCCGGTCGGCCGCCGTCACGTCCGCAGAGATGTGTGCCCACCAGAAGTGTGCGTGGGCGATGAAATCGATGCTCGGGTAGGACGCCAGGACGTCTTCGAATCCCGGCAGCCCGACATCGTCGAGCATTGCCTTGTCGTCCAGATGACAGAGGATCGGCAGCTCGTACTCGGCACAGTGCTCGTAGATCGTCTCGAGCCGCCGATCGTCGATCGGCAGGCCTGGCTTGAGTTCGCCGAACCCGCGAGCGCCGCGTTCGACGTACCCCTCGAGCAGATTCCGGACAGTCTCTTCCCCGTAAACCAGCGTCCGGGGATCGATCGAACAGAACGGGAGCAGCCGATCGGGGTACGCTGCGACCTGCTCGAGGACCCACCAGCTCGGGGCCTGCACGGGATAGCTCTCGGGCGACTCCAGCGCCAGAACGACGGCGCGATCGATCCCCTGCCCGTCCATCCAGGCGACCAGCCCGTCGGCGGATAGCGGGTCCCTATCGAGCGTTTCGTGGGGGATCAGATGCGTATGGGCGTCAAGCAACGGAAGCTCGGCGACGGAGTCGTCTCGGCCGGTGTCAGGCTGCGTGACTCGAGAGGTCTCATCGCCGTCTTGGGCCTGACTCGTTCCCGGAGCCGTTCCGACGAGTCCGGTCGTTCCCGCGACTGCGAGTAGCCGACGTCGGGTCGCGGTGGCGGGTGAGTGGTCCTCCTCGTCGGCTCGAGCGCCAGGCATGCGGATTTCTCCCACGAACCAGCGCAAAACGATTCGGGGGGCTGGTACCGAACCCGACTGATCAAGCCCTCACTCCTCGAGCAGCAGGTACGTTCGGCCGCCGCGGTGCTCGAGCGAGACGGCGTCGGTCTCGACGTTCGAGCGGACGTACTCGCCGATTCCCGCGACGTGCAGGTCAGTGACGTCGATCCGTTGGCGCTGTCGTTGCGGTTCCCCGTCACAACTCACGGGCGATCGGGATTCGCGTCGGTCACGCCGTTCGTCGTGATCGGCCCGTTCGTCCTTCCTCTCGACGGTCAGTGGCATACGTTTCAGTTATACCGATAGTACGTCAAACCGATCCGTCCGGAGTGAAAGTGAAAGTGCAGAACAGCGGTCCGTTCCGTTGTGAAGACGACGATCGGATGGCTCGGGGCTGGCCGCCGTGCTCGCGATCTTCTACCCGAGCGTCTTGAGGTCGACGCGGTGCGTTCCGTCGGCGGTCTCGAGCGCGACCGAATCGACGATCGCCTCGCGGGCGCGCGCTTGCCAGTCCTCGACGGCCTCGGCCTGGCGTTCGCGGATCTGATCGGCCTCAGCTGGGTCGTCATCCGCGTCCGCCAGCGCCGACTCGAGATCCGGGTACTCCGCGACGACGTCGTCTGCGATGACGGCTGCGGGGGAAAGGTGAACCGCACCGGTGAGCTCGGTGTCGTCGACGCGGTAGACGTGGATGCGAGCCCGCATTCGGCCGTGAAACGGCGGCGTCACACGGAGAACGGCGTCGCCTGGGTTCTCCCGACTATAGACGTAGGCGTCGACGGCGTCCTCCGGTGACAGTGCAACCGACCGAATCGCTGAGGGATCGTCGTCTTCGGCAGAGGGATTGTCGTCCTCGACCATCGGCCGATGATTGAACTGGCGACGGGTTAACTGTCGGGTTCAGACCGATCGGTCGCGAGCGTCGGCTGAAAGACATCGGCCTGACCGTCCGTCGAAACACCGTCGGTCGCATCGTCGACTGATGCCGGCAGGTCCGCGTCGGCGGTTGCGTAGTGGGCACGGAGCGACGCCCGAACGGCATCTCGGACGCAGGCACGCGTCGCCGCGCCGACTTCGGTGCCGCTGCCCGAGAACGCCGCCGGGGAACCCGACGGATCGTGGCCGACGATGACCGCGTCCGTCGTCGTCCCCGGAAAGCCGGTCTCGGCGAGCAGCGTCGCTGCCTTCGCCTCCGCCGCGACCGCGATCAGGTTCTCGAGCGCGCCCGGCTCGAGCGCCTGCGTTGTTCCGACGATGACGTTGACGGTCCCCCGTCCCTGATCGAGTCCCGAGTCGTCGGACTCGACCCCAGCCGAATCGGATTCGTCGGTGGGGGTCGGCTCCATCGGCAGCGCAGCGGGGTTCGAAATCCCGGCGGTCGCGTAGGCCGTCACGGATCCGCGGCGAGCGCCGCGAGCGTCCGCGATATCGACGCCGGTCAGTAGCGCCGGTCCGGCCGCGGTCTCGGCGGCCGTCTTGAACCCTGCCCGCTCGAGGCGGTCGTCGATGTAGACACCGAGATCCGTCCGATCCCAGCCCTCGGGAACCGAAATGTTGTACGCAGCGTCCGCCATCCGGCGGCCGCCGTTCCAGCCGGTCGAGAGCCACTCGGTGTCCGGTCGGCGAACTCGAAGCGCGCCGTCCCGTCGAATCGCCTCGTAGTTCGGGTCTGGTTCGGTCATTCCTCGGTTTCTGGGCCCGCATCCTCGAGATTGCGAACGCCAAGCGCAGCGAGCAATCGGTCGTTGGCCGTCCGATCCTTGACTGCGACGCGGACGTGGGAATCGAGCGCGCGGAAGGTCGTCGCGTCGCGGACGGCGACGCCGGCCGCTCGCGCGTTGTCGATCATCGTCGACACGTCTCGGTCGCCGATGTCACAGAGGAGGAAGGGTGCGTCCGACTCGTGAACGTCGAACCTCCCATCGAGCGTCTCTCGCATCCGCTCGCGCTCGCTGGCGACGCGGGCGCGCGTCTCGCGAACGAACTCGTCCCGTCGCAAGCAGTGCGCGCCGACCCGAGCGGCCGGCGTTCCGAGCGACCACGCGCGGCGAGCCGTCTCGAGCGTGTCCCGGCGTTCGCCGGTCGCGACGGCGAACCCGGCCCGGAGCCCCGGTAGCCCGAACAGTTTGGTCAGCGAGCGCGCGACGACGACGTTCTCGCGGTCCAGTCCGGTCATCGACGAGAGATCGGTAAAGCCCAGAAACGCCTCGTCGACGAGCAGCGTCGTGTCGGCGTCCGCACAGCGGGCCGCGAACGCCTCGAGTGCGTCCGGATCGATCGCGTCACCGGTCGGGTTGTTCGGCGTACAACACACGGCGAGCGCACACGGCTCAAGCACGGTGGGGCCGAGTTCGAGCAGGTCGTCATAGCGAACGAACCGCGTCGTTGCCCCCTGTAGCTCGACTTCGCGGGCGTACTCCCCGAAGCTAGGGTACGGAACGAGCGCTTCGTCGCCCGGCTCGAGGGCGGTTTCCATCGCGAGTCGGATCGCGGCGAGTCCGCCCGGCGTCGGAATCACTCGCTCGGGATCGCAGCCGACGAAGTCGGCGGCAGCGGCGCGAAACTCCGGATAGTCGTCGTCCGGGTAGCGCCGGGACTCCTCGAGTGCGGCCGCGTACGCGTCGCCGACGCCCTCGGGGGTTCTAGGGTTGGTGTTGGCCGAGAAGTCCAGCAGGTCGCGGTCGGTCTCGCCGCCATGGGGAACCCGCTCGCCACCTCGGATCGCGTCAGGATCCACGGCCATCCTCCGTTCGATCGTCAGTGTCCTCACCGCCCTCGGCGCTCGGTTCACCGTCGGCGTCGCCCTCGGTCTCGATTCCGAGCCGGCGACAGACCGTCTCGAGTCGATCCCTGACCACGCTCATCTCGCCGTCGGGGACGAGCGAGAGCGCGCCGCCCATCCCGACGCCCTCCTTGGCTTCACCAGCGCAGTAGCGTTCCATCGCGACGTGATCGCGCCCGTCGAAGCCGGGGTCGGTGACGGTCAGTTCGCAGTCGAACCGCTCGCAGGCCGCGGTGAGTCGGTCGCCCTGCTCGTCGGCGACGAACGAGGTCGTCGCGATCGATAACGGCGCATCGATCCCCGAGTGGCGCAACGCAGCGGCGACGGCGACCATCTGGGTCCCGCCGGCGAGCGTCACCGCGGTGCCGGACTCGAGCGCGCCGGCCGCGATCCCGGCCACCGTCGGCTGGACGGGATCGCCGACTGCCTCGATCGCCTCGAGCGGCTCGCCTTCGCAGTCGCCCGGCTCGAGGTCGCTCGCGGCCAGTGCCTTGTCGACGACCCGCCGTTTGCGCTCGATCGGGTTCTTCGGCAGTGACGAGGAGACGCCCGTCGGCTCGCCGAGCGCGGTGAGGACGCCCAGTGCGGTTGTCGTCCCACCGGGGACCGTCTCGCCGACCATGAGCCGTTCGTCCGGCAGGCTCGCGCCGTAATCGTAGGCGCGATCGAAGGCCGCGTTCGCGTCCGGAACGGCCGACTCCTCGCGAACGTCGTTGCCGGGTTCGCCGCCGAGGTCGACCGTCGGCGCGGCCGTCGCTTGGGTGAGCCCTGCGTCGATCACCGACACGTCGAAGCCGACGACCTCTCTGACCGCTCGGGTCACGGCCGCGGGCGTCGGACAGCCGTTCGGGCTCACCGGCGTCACCGGCGACATGATCGGCTCCCCGTGCTCGAGGATCTCGACGTCCGCCGAGGGCGTGTGTTCCATCAGCTCCGGGGCGGCCCCGGCGGCGCTGATGCCGTCGATGAGAGCCGTTTCCGTCGTTCCGGCGGGAAGGAGAACGCGCATCTCAGCGACCCTCCGCGGAACGGCGCTGCAGCAAGCCGGCTGCGATACGGGCGTCTTCGCGTCGGTTCACGTTCACCGCCAGTCGTGGATCGTAGTGTATGTCGGTCATCGTCGTGGATTCGTCGGTTGTGCCGACCACGTTGACCCCGGTCGGCGCGAGGTGGTCGTCGGGCTCGAGTCGCGTCTCGATGCTGACGCCGAGTCGCCGTTTGAGTGCCGCGGGAACGCAGACGGTCCGCGAGGCATCGCCGTCGCCGTGAACCGCGAGTATTCGGTCGACGACCGGTCCCTCAAGCAGCGGTAGATCCGCGGCGACGGTCAGGAGCGGGGGAGAGAGATCGGGCCGCTCGAGGACGGCCATCAAATCGGCCACGTAGCCGTCGCCGGCCGTCTCGATCGTCGTGACGCCGTCGCGCTCCTTGAGGTGGGCTCGCGTCTCCGGTGCGTTCGGCGAGACGGCGGCGGAGATCGTCTCGATCCGGCTCATCTCGAGTGCCGCGAGGACGCGGTCGACCATTGCGGTCCCGTCGATCAGGTGCAGGGGCTTCTCGTGGGGGCTCTCGAGGCGAGTGCCCTTCCCGCCGCACATCACGAGAGTGTCCACGCGATCACCCCCAAGTGAACGCCGGCGATACGGCCGATCTCGTTGGCCGCGCCGAAGATGTCGCCGTTGATCCCGCCGAGAGAGCGATTCGCCCAGTACCAGGGGAGGCCGATTCCGGCGACTGCACCGGGGAGGGCGACCGCACCCGGGTTGGGCCAGACGAACGCGGCTGCCAAGAGGGGGATCGCTACGGGGACGAGAAACGAGGCGGCGGTGCTCGCGTCGGTGAACTGTTTTCCCATTCCCTCGGAGGCAGCGTGCCCGAAGCAGACCATCGCGGCCATCCCCAGTTTCGTCCCGACTTCGGCACCTACCGCGACACCGACCGCCGCGAGGACGGGGAGGTCCGCCAGTCCGAGCCCGCCGAGCGCTAGCGCGGTGACGGTGATCGCCACCGCGAGCAGCGCGCCGACGCCGGTTGTCGTGTCCTTTAGCACCTCGCGGCGGCGTTCGACATCGCCGTGAACGACCAACGCGTCGCCCAGATCCGCGATGCCGTCGAGGTGGTGAATCCCCATCACGGCGTAGACCGAAAGCAGGTAGCCCAGCGCGACGGTCGACGCTGCAAGCGTCTCGGTGGTGAGCAACGGGGTCGCCGCCAGCGCACCCGCAATGAGACCGACGACGGGGAACGCGGCCGGCGTCGCTCGAAACGCGTCCCAATCGCCGTCGCGGTGTCCGACCGGGAGACGCGTCAGAAAGCCGAGCGCGCCGCGAACGGCACCGATCCAGCGGCCGATTACGGCCATCGCGGTCTCACCCCCGTTATCGAACCCGCACTCGTGGCCGTCATCGACTGCCAGTTCGTCTCGAGGCCCCCTGCCAACTCCGGGATGATAATCGCGAGTACGATGGCGACGACGATCGAGACGACGGCCGCTCGGCCGACGATGGTGACGGCCCGTTCGCCCTCGGTCAGCGTCGGGAGCGCGGCGTTGGGGTTGAGGACGTAGACGTCCACCTTCTCGAGACGAACGCCGAGCGCGCAGGCGAGCGTCGCCATCGGCCAGCCGGAGTTGGGCGACGGCGGCGCGCGCGCCCACTGCCGAGCGCGCACGATCGCGAACGGATCGATCGCGGCGACGGCAATCGACGCGGCCGCGAGTCGGGCTGGCAGATACATGACGAGGTCGTCGAGTCGCGCACTCGCGGTGCCGATCGGTTTCGAGTGGTAGCCCAGCATCGAGTCCAGCGTGTTGACGCCCTTGACCCACGCAGCGGCGGCCGCCGCGGCCGGGAGCGAGATCGGTGCGAGCACCGCGAACGGCACCAGGGTCGCGACCAGCCCGTCCGCGAGGTTCTCGGCCGCGCTCTCGACGGCCGCGCTGCGAAGTTCGCCGGACGAGAGCGTCGACGTGTCCCGGCCGACCAGTCCACGGACCTGCTCGCGGGCCCGCTCGAGATTTCCGGCTGTCGTCGCGATCACGTCTCCGGTAAGCTCGAGCAGCGAGCGCAAACTGGTCGTCAGAAAGAGAGCGAGCGCGGCGGCGATACCGCCGGACAGCGGCCCGAGAGCGGTCGCCGCGAGGACGATCCCGCCGACGACCACGGCGGGGACGAGCGGGGCGAGCATGGCAATCGCGACCCCGGCGAGACGCTGGCGGCGATCGCTGTCGCTCCACGGCCGATCGGCCGCGTCGACGAGTCGGCCGAACCACGCGACCGGGTGGACCGCAGTCGGCGGTTCGCCGATCAGCAGATCGAGGCTGAACGCCAGCCCGATGACCGCGAGCGTCGTCAACACGCCGCTTTCGCCTCCATACTGTCGTCCGAATAGGGACGCTCAGTCATTACTGCTGTGTTCGTCGGCAGTCAGCGACGCCAGTCGAGACGGCACGTCCGCGAGCGACAGGTTCTCGAGTAGCAGTCCCGTGCCGCCGACGGCCTCGATCCCGCCGTCGGTTCGCGGATCGTCGCCAACGTGGACGAGGTCGTCGGTGGCGACGCCGAGTTCGTCGGCAGTCTGGTCGAAGATTTCGGGGGCGGGTTTGCGCCAGCCACAGCCGACGCTCGTGACGATTGCGTCGAAATCATCGCGCTCGAAGTCCGATCTGACGAGCGTGCGGCCGACTAACTCCGGGACGCTGCAGTTCGAACAGATCGCAATTGAGCCTCGCTCTCGAGCGGCATCGACCGCCTCGAGCGCACCCGGTCTGGTCTCGACGGTCGGATCGAACGCCGCGACGACGGCCCGCCTGGCGGCGTTGTGCTCGTAGTCCACGCCGCGACTCGCGAGCGCGCGCGAAACGTGGGCCGGAAGCGGTACCTCCGCACCCTCGGGCGCGTCAACGTGTGGCTCCGCGTAGGCCACGGCCCAGTCGTCGGGAACCGTGACGTCTCGCTTCGCGAGTTCCGTCGCGACGGCGTCGGCCGGGTCGTCCGGACGGTCGGCGGTCACCAGCGTCCCGAAGAGGTCGAACGATACTCCCATACCAGTGTGACTAGCACAACCTAACTTTAATTTCGCGGTATCCCAGCGGGGGTTGTTTGGACGGGTTTGTGCATACCCCTTTGATTCCGTGGTCGCCAGCGGGAAATACGATGCACGGACAACGGAATCCGGTCGGCTCTCGGCTCGTAACTGCTGTCAGAGGAACGGTTCGGGCCTGTACCGACGCGGTTGATTCGACAGGAGCGAAATCCTCGAGTGCGGCGTCACACCCGAGGCGTACGTTCACGCCGATCTCGTCGAACACGGCGGCTGGATCAGACAACGGCGGGTCGCCGACCGCTACGGCTGGGCACACGCCACGCTCAGTCGCTTCCTCTCGGCCCTCGAGATCGCAACGTCATCGACCGCTACCGGCTCGGTCGCGAAAAGGTCGTCTGTCTCCCGGATACGGTTCCCGAATCGGTGCGGTGACGGTCGCTGCGCTATTGTCCTGTCGCCGGCTATCGAGAAAACCGAACGAATCGAATCGCGGCGTCAGTCGAGTCGGGCGAACGCTAGGTTGCCCGAAATATTCTTGATGTAGATGTCCACGACGTCGCCCTCCTCGGCACCGGGGACGAAGATCGTGTAGCTGCCCTTCTCGGCGACGCCGTCGCCCTTGCGGCCGGTACCGGTGATCTCGACCGTGTAGGTGTTGCCCTCTTCGACGGCATCCTGCTGTTGTTGCTGGCTGCTGCTGGTCGAGCGCTTGGTGACGGGGCGGAACGCACCGCAGGCGTCACAGCGCAGCATCGGCGTTCGATCCTCGCGGGCGAGGCGGGTGTCCGGCAGGCCACACTCCGAACAGAGCACGTACTCGTCGACGTAGGCGTCGATCGCCGCGTCGAGGTCCGTCTGGGAGAAGGTCCCGTTGTACCGGCCGCGGCCCTTCTCGAATTTGCCGCTAGTCCCCAGTTCGCGCTGGATGAACCGGTGGAGATGTTCGGTGTCTCGCGAGAGGACGTCAGCGATCTCGTCGAGGTTCGTCACTCGCGTGAACGCACCGTCTTTCTGTGGCTGTGGATCGGGGATCTGCAGTCGCTGTTCGTCGCCCCCGATATCGGGGACGTCCTCCATCGCTCGGTCGAGACTCGATTCGTAATCCATACGCGAAAACAGGTGACGCGAACGTAAATCCGTTCTGCTATCACAATCTGCCCGACAGCATGGCAGGCGGGCGGGAAGCGGCGATCGATGAACTGCCGACCTGGCGGTCAGTACGTGCCGCCGCCGCTCTCACCGAGCGATCCCTGTTTCTCGTCGTCCAGTTCGTCGAGATCGCGTTCAGCGTTGGCCTCGTTGGGGCTCCCGGCCTCGCCGGTGATCTCGCCGTAGACAGCCTCGCGGACCTCCTCGGGCGAGTCGTACTGCTCACCCGCCAGCCGGTCGAAGACGCTCCCCAGCGACTCCGTCTCGTTGGGCATGTCGATCGGCTCGTTGCCGTACTCCGAGGCGATCTCCTCGCTCGTGATCGGATACTCCATCTCGCCGAGATGGCGTTCGACGTCGTCGAGGATCGATTCGGTGTGGGCGGCCCGCTCGGACTTGCGCTGTTCGGAACGATCCTGTACTCGGTCGCGGCTCGGTCCGTCGTCGCTCATGGCCGGAACTATCACCAGCCGTCAGAAAAGCGACCGGCCGGCGTTCGCGTGGCTGGTTCGTGCGGAAACGCGTTCCGCATATCGCGGCACTCTCGCTCTCTTCTCATCGATTGCCCCGTGGGATTCGTCTCAACCTCAACGATTCGTCTCGACCTCGACGCCACCGTCCACGGGCGCGCCCGGTCATCACTCGCTTCTGCCGGCCACTCTCGGATCGACTATCGGTGTTGTTTCGCTCGTAGTAACGACCGCGGTGTTACTCACATCCTCACAGCAGATATTTGTAACATCTTTGCCGATGTGAGACCGCGACGATGGATGAACGCGACGATAATCGACGGACAATCGCTGTATGCGAGCAGTGTGGGGCGCTCTATGCAGCACTCGAGTTAGCAGAAGACAAACTTCGCCCGATCGGTCGCCGGGATGGGTGTCAGTGTGGAAGTACGGATTTCTCGCCCGTGGATGGATCGCTCTCGGCGGCCTCATTCGAGGACGACACCGACGAGTGATCCGCTCTCTGGGGCCACGGACAGTCTATAGTAGCCACTGAAAGTCATTGCACATCTGATCGCAGACTGCTTGCGATCAGTATGTAAATCGCTTCAGTGGCTACTATAGCCGAACCGCGGTGTGTGTCCCCTCAGATATCGAACCGTCCGCTGTTGCTACCGTCGATCATCAATTGTACCCAGAGACGTTCCTCGACGACGTCCGAAGGGGCGGTCACTCGCGCCCGTCCGTCGCAGGCCGTCGTAGTCGATTTCTCAGGCAACCGTTTCGAGGGCCGCTCGGAGTTCGTCGACGGCGTACTGGAGTTGATCGCGCGAGATGGTCAGCGGCGGCTGGAAGCGCATGACGTTCTTGTAGTAGCCGCCGACACCCATCACGACGTTCGATTCCTCGCGGAGATAGTCGCTGACGGCCGATGCCAGCTTGTCGTCCGGCCGCGGTGAGACGTTCTGTGGCCCCGTCGTCCCCGGTTCCACGAGTTCGACGCCCCACATCAGTCCGAGTCCGCGCGTCTGCCCGACGACGTCGTACTCGTCCTCGAGCGCCGCGAGTTCGGATTCGAGCCACTGGCCCTGCTCGCGGGCGTCGTCGACGACTCCGTCCTGGAGTTCGTCGATGGTCGCCAGCGCAGCGGCGCAGGCGACGGGGTTGCCGCCGAACGTCGAGAGGTGGTCGCCGGACTCGAAGGCGTCCGCGATTTCTTCGGAGGCAGTGAATGCACCGAGGGGAAGCCCGTTCGCGATCCCCTTCGCCTGCGTCAGGATATCGGGCTCGACCCCGAAGTGGCTGCTCGCGAACAGCTCCCCGGTTCGACCGTAGCCGGTCTGGACCTCGTCAGCGATGAGCAGTGCGCCGTGGTCGTGGGAGATCTCCTGAATTCGCTCGAGCCATCCCTCGGGCGGGACGATGATCCCGGCTTCACCCATGACCGGTTCGACGACGACCGCCGCGAGGTCCCCGCTGGTGTGCGAGCCGATGATTCGCTCGAGTTCCTCGGCACAGCTCGAATCACACTGTTTGCCGTCACAGCGTGGACAGCGGTAGCCGTACGGCGGTGCGGTGTGGGCGACGTCGTTGAGCGTCGGGGCCATTCCCTGCTTGTAGGCCTTGTTCCCCGTCAGCGCCAGACTGCCGAGGGTGCGGCCGTGAAAGCCCATCTCGAGGGCGATCACTTCTTTCGAGCCGGTGTACTTCCGCGCCAGTTTGACGGCTCCCTCGACGGCTTCTGTCCCGGAGTTACAGAAGAAGCTCTTTTGGAGGTCACCCGGCGTCACCTCAGCGATCCGTTCGGCGAGGTCCGCGACCGGCTCGTTGGGATGGACGTACGAACAGCCATGAACGAACTCCTCGAGTTGCTCCGTCGCGGCGTCGACGACGGCGTCGTTTCCGTGCCCGACATTCGTCACCGAGATCCCCGAGAAAACGTCGAGGTACTCATTGCCCTCGAAGTCCTCGAGCGTACAGCCCGAGGCCCGCTTGACGGGGATATCGAGCGACTTCCAGATCGGCATCACGTGGTCGTCGTACGTCGATACGATAGTCGAATTCGATTGCTGTCCGACGGACGAATCAGGTTTCTGTCCGGACATAGTAGCAATATCTGGACCACATCCTAATAAACTATATCATGTGATATACTGTCCAATATATTGCACCGTCCGACGGCGTTCGCTGTTCGGCCGGCCGACACCGGTCGGCGAGCCGATCGAATCGTCGAACTGAATCCGACCTTCGTCCGCTGTCACGACTCACGTTCGAATGTTGTTTATTGCCGCATTCCCTTGCGCGAGATATGGACGAGCGAAACATTCGCATTCTCCAAGCTATCGCAGAACTGGGAACGGGTAGTCCGGACGAGATTTCGAACCACACTGACATTCCGAAATCGACCGTCCACTATCGACTCACGAAACTCAAAGAGGACGATATCGTGGCCAACGACCTGTTCGACGTCGACCTCGAGAAACTCGGACTCGAGATGACCGTAATCTCGGAGGTCATTGCGGAGTACGACGAGCAGTACCACGAAGAAGTCGGGGAGCAACTCGCTGCAATCGAAGGCGTCAATCAGGTGTACTTCACGATGGGCGACACCGATTTTGTCGTCATTGCCCACCTATCGGATCGCGAGATGGTCCACCGCCTCATCAGCGATTATGAGCGGATCGACGAAGTCGTTCGGACGAGTTCGCAATTCGTCGTCGAAACCGTCAAAAACGAACCGCATCCGCTGAACGACTTCGAACTGGACACGGTAGTGGAGTCGACGGTCGACGAGGACTGATCGCTCGAATCGCGGTCTTCGCATTGCGGAACCGTCCGAGTCGACGAGTCGATCCCCGTTCGAGCGGTTACTCGAGTTCTTCCGTCTCCAGATCCGCCAGTTCGAGTTCCGAATCCGTCGACGAACTGCCGTACAGGACCGCGCCGAGCAGCGCCCAGAAGAGGACGATTCCCCACTCGTAGGGCCAGACGAGCGCCGATGGGCCGCCCGGCAGGTAGAGCCCGATGAATCCGAGCGTCAGGACGAGTCCGACGGCTCCGAACGCGTATCCGAACGGGAGCTTGAGCGGTCGATTCAGTTCGGGCTCGCGATGGCGGAGCACGAAGAAGGAAATAACTACGAGGAACCACGCGACGACGAGGCCGAGTCCGCTCGCGTTGACGATCCAGACCAGCATCTGTTCGCCGAACAGCGGTGCGAAGATCGAGAGGCCACCGATGAGGAGGACGGCGGTCGAGGGCGTGTTGTACTCAGGGTGAAGCGTGTTGATCCGCTTCGGGATCATGCCGGAATCGGCGAGTGCGAAGACGGCGCGACTGGCACCGAGCAGGAAGGAGTTCCAGCTCGTGAGGATCCCTGCGATACCGGCCAGCGCCATGATACGGCCGATAAACTGGCTGTCGAAGATCGCTTCCATGGCCGCGGCGGCCGGCAGCGGGCTCTCGACGAGTTCGGCACCGGGCATCGCCTGTCCGGAGGCCCAGATGACGCCGATGTAGAACAGCGCGGCCAACGTGACCGACGCCGGAATGAGAAGCCCGATGAGACGGGGCGGGACGTCCGCTTCTTCGGCCGACTGCGGGATCACGTCGAATCCGACGAACATGAACGGCGTCATGATCGCGACCGTGGCGACGCCGGCCGTCCCGACGTCCGACAGCGGTGGGTTCGCCTGTGTCTGTCCGTTGAACAGTGCCCCAATGACGAGCATGATCCCGGCGAGGGCGATGACGAGCGTCAGAAGCGTCTGGAACTGCGCCGCGGGTTTCACGCCGCGATAGTTGAGCGCCGTCATCACGACCGCGCCGATCCCGCCGACGAGAATCCAGGACGCGTACACCGGCTCACCGGCGACCGTCCAGAGCTCGAGGACGTTGAATCCGGGGACGATGTACGCCATCGCGGACGGCAGTGCGACGACTTCGAATACGACGACACCGACGTAGCCGAGGACGAGCGACCATGTACAGATGAACGACCAGAGCGGTCCGAGTGCCCGGAAACTGTACACGTGTTCGCCGCCGACGAACGGTAGCGCAGAGGCGAGTTCGCCGTAAATTAGACCGACGATACTGACCATAATCGCGCCCACGACGAAGCCGAGAACGGAGCCGGTCACGCCGGCTTCATCGATCCAGAACCCCGTCTGGATAATCCAGCCCCAGCCGATCATGGCCCCGAATGCGAGCACAAAGAGGTCCTTCTTCGTTAGGATACGCTCGAAATCACTGTTGGTCTCTGCCATACCACTCACTGCCAAATAGTGGGTGTTAAGTTTAACTAATCTCGAATCTTCAGGACTCTGTATCAGTTATTTGTTTGGGCTGAACTATATCCGATTTATTACTGGCGACGACGAGCCGAAACGGTAGAGAAAGCTATCGTGTCGCCAGTCAGGCCGGAGGCCGCATCGAACGTAAGCGATTCATACGGTGAGTTCAGAGAGCGGTTTCGACTGCGAGCAACCGTTCAAACAACTGTCTACTCTGCGTAGTAATCAGCTACTCTCGGAGTACGCTGCTCATATATAGGATGGTGAATCCGGTACCTCAGTCCGATGATTAGTACTGTCACACGACAGTCGTCGTTACAGAACAGTCGTTCGATCGATTCACTCGGAGGGAGGAAGTAACCATGTTCGGGTCACGAGGACCGCGTAGCCCGTTCCCGAATCAGTGGCGAAAGCTCCTCGCGCTCGGGCTCGGCCTGGCCGTGATCGGGAGTCTCGTCGCGATGGGTGCTGGGGCGTCCGCAGGCGTCGTCGATCCGGACTCGAACAGCTCCGTCTCCGAGGAGGAGTACGTCGAGCCCGCGCCGGAGCCGGGCGATCCGTACTTCGAGGCGGCGGCCAACGACGGCAGCTGGATCAGCTACGAGAACCCGCGTGACGAGTACCGGAATCCGTACCTCGGAGACGGCTCCGGGAAGGTCTGTGTCACACTGGTCAACGAAAACGGCAATATCGTTGCCGGCGAATCGGTGCCGAACACGTCCGTCACGATCCCAACGAACAACGTCACAAGCTGGCACTCGCACGCGGATCCGATGACCGTTCAGTTCCCACTGACTGACCACTACGACCGTCCGCTCGACGGCGACCAGTTCGGAACGAGCCCGGACATCTCTCAGGGTGACGGGTACCTGGATGCACACTGTATCGAACTGCATGGGAATCCCGAAGACGCCACCATCGAGTACGGTGAGGCGGAGATCAGCGGCGAGCACGCTGACAAGATCAATGTCGCCGGGTACATTCAGCAAATCCCCGAGGGCGACGGCTGGGATACGGATATCGATCCGGTCACCGCCGCGGAACCCTACGCGGAAGCCGGTGGCGGCTGGACCTACCAGACCGATGCCTCTCACGGACAGGTCGTCGCCGTCCTGCAACTCGATGCAGCGGACGGCGAGCCGTCCGACTCCGATAGCTCGAATTCGTCAGCTTCGGGCGCGAACGAACCGAACAACGCTACGAACGCGACCGACGAAAACGAGCCTGATGACGACAGCCCGATGCCCGGATTCGGCGCGCTTGCAGCCCTCATCGCGCTGTCAGTCGCCGTCCTCGCTCGCCACCGCAACCGCGGATAAGTCCGGACTCGAGGCGGAACTGGTTCGGGTCGTGGCCCAGTCTGGCCATGGAGCCCAGTACGGCGTCGTGACTCGGCAATACTCGAGTCGGTTCGAAAGACAGGGAACGGCTACAGATGTAGCCGGGAACCATGGAGCTCCTCGCACGTCATGACGGGGGCGGACGGATCGGATGGGGTATCCCACCGACAGACTGTCGTACCCCCCGTCTACCTGACTGTTCGCTCGGACCACAATAATACTGCTGGCCAATTCACGGGGAAAGCGGCGAAAACGGACGGAAGCATTCCGTAAACAGCCGCATATGTATTGGTATAGCACACCAATAACAACTCCCTCAAACGGATACCCGATTCAGCCTGCCGCCCGAACCAATTAGGTTTTATCGGTCGGCGCGAGATACTCGACAAATGACGAACACAAGCGAGTCGGACGGGGACGCGCCGCGTGTCCCAGTCGTCTGTCCTGACTGTGAAACGACTTCCCGCGTTCCGCTTTCGGATGTCGCCGAGGCCATCGAACGACACAACGACCAGCTCCACGACGGCGACGACATCGCCGAAGTCGATCCTGACATTGCCGACCGCATCGCGGATCTCGCCGCCACCGAACTCGGACTCCTCGAGGACGACGGCTGACCGACTGGGGTCTCTTGATACGGATTACTGTAACGATTTACCGGCGCAACCCGTCCGCTCTGGGGTTGCGCCGGCAATGACTTACAGTAGACCGTATGAGTCAGCGATTGAAGTACTTGCGGAGCCTGTCGATGACCGAGCGGACAGACCTCGTCCCTCGGCCCTGTTTGGTGACGAGACCGTCCTCGTCGGGCGCGTCGTCGAGTCGGACATCGGGTCGTTTTGAATCCATACCAGCCAACTACGGCGATCGCTGATACAAGTATTGACCCTGCAATCGTAACCCGCCGGCGAGTCACCGATGCCGGTCAACGGATTGTCTCGAGGCAGGCAACAGGCTGTCGTCTGACCTGATTTGTCCGTCAGTTCTGCGGACGATTATCGCTGCAATTGCCGGCTCTCGATCCGCCACTGCGCAGTCGATGCCCTCGTTTTGACGGTATAGAAATCCTGTAGGTTGGTTCAAAATTTCGCCGTTATTCCGCTCGAGAGGTTATATTTCGTCGGATTCGACCGTTAGTTCAGTGAGAAGGCTTATACTGTCATACCCGACTGTACCCACCATATGGCACGCGAGAAAGCGACAGTCGATTCCGATACTAGGATCGTTGCAGCCGAGAGCGAGACCGAGGACGCATCACCGCTTCGCACCGATACGCCCGCGACGGCGACCGTCGCAGCGACGAGGACGGGAGCGGGCACTGCCGCTGTAAACGGGGCCCTCCCGAACACGCTGACGATCATCGGACAGGGGACGCCCTCGAGTTTCGAACTCACCGTTGACGGCGAAATTAAACTGGCCGACGAGGACAAGACGGCAGACGTGACCGTCCTCTCGGGGACGACGGTCGAAGGAACGGTCAAGAACGGAACAGTGACGTTCAGATTCAGCGGCGAGCTGACTGACGTGACGTTCGTCGACCGTGGAATCACGGGCCAGTCTCCGGCGACCACCCCGAACGTCCACGTCGATTACGCCGCACCGGAACGGTCGCAGTCGTAACCCGACGCGTTCTATCCTATCACACGCGGCTCGTCGTCCGAAACCGGTAGCCGTCTCGATCGAGATGATTGCTGGCACTTCCTCCGCGATCCGAGACGTAAACATACTCCTTGGAGGGGGCCCAACGTCCCCACATGAATGACCACACTCCCGACGCCGACACGGAGAGCGACGCCGGTGTCGAGGTTGACACCGATATCACGGTCGAAACGGAGGCTCACAGCCACGCGGAGGGTGGACACGTTGTCGAAACGAAGGCCGGAGCCCCGATCTATTCCGACGCCGGATCGGAGATCGACGCCAAGTGGATGGACGCCGCCGACGGGCGCATCCTCGAGTTCATGCAGTCGGAGGACGTCTTCGAGCCGAGCCAGTTTGAAGAGGAGGGGATCTGTCCGGGGAAGTTCGCGGCCTACCGGTGTCGAGAACTGACCAAGTACGGCCTCCTGAAGCGTCACATGCCCGGCCTATACGAGATTACTGACGCGGGCGAGCAGTACCTTGCGGGCGACCTCGATCCGAGCGAACTCGAGCCCGACGAGTAGCCTTACGAAATCGACGCGGGCGGTCGGCGCTCGTCCCCCGGTTCGCCGTCCGCATCGGAGACCCGTGTCTGCGCGGCGACGCTGTCATCGCCGAGCAGTGCGTCGATCACGTCTGTTGCCGCGGGCGCGTACAGCGGTCGGTTGTCGTTCCCACAGCGATCGCTCATGAGACAGGCCGGACAGCCCTCGTCGCGCCCGCACGCACAGTCGGTCATGAGCTCTCGAGCCCGGCGGGCGACCGCCTCGTACTCCTCGTAGATGCGCCGAGAAAAGCCCAGTCCGCCCTCAACGCCGTCGTAGATGAACCAGCCGCTCCGCTCGGGCATGTCTGGCAGCCGGTTGGTCGCGAGCCCGCCGAGGTCGGTCGCGTCGACGGTCAACTCGAGGGGTGCGACAGCGATCATCGCGTGCTCGATGGCGTGGATCCCGCCGAGATAGCCGTGGAGCCGCGGCGGCAGGTCCTCGCACTCGTCGTTGTGATAGTCGCTGTGTGCGGTCGTCACCGCGCGTTCCACGTCGTTGGGCACTTCCGCCCAACACAGTTGGGTGCGCATCTCGAGCGGCGGGACGCCGGTCTCGAGGCCGACCGCGCGAACGTCGCCCGAGCCGATCTCCCGTTTCATGAACGTGTTGTGATGGACCGTTACGGTGCCGTATCCCCAGTTGAGCCGGAACGGTCCGACGTCGCGGGACTCGCGGACCTCAGTATCGTAGATCGTCGTCCGGCGCTGGGATTGGGTGTAGTAGTCGACGTCGACCGGCTCGAGTGTGACGTAGGGTTGTGGTCGGTCCTCCCGCAGTTCGACGACCTCGTACTGATCGCCCCGGTACAGCACCGTTGCGCCCTCATGGTAGTCCCGATATGCGCGTGCGCGGCCGATCGGCTGATGATCGAACGAGTCCTCGCCGGCCAGCCGAACCTCGACGGAGTTTCCGCCCGAGGCGTAGAGATTGATCTCGTTTTGTGGCCGGTCGCGATGGGCGTAGGTGACGCCGCCGTCGATCGAGCCCTCGAAATCGCCTGTTCGTTTCCCGTACTCGACGGCGCGCTCGAGGCGATCGATCCCGCCGAACCGGGCCGCGTCTTCTCGACGTAACGGCAGTTCCTGGGTAGCACAGCGCAGGTGCTGTAGATAGACCGGGTTGTTCTCCAGGTCGACGACCGCGCTCTCGGCGTCCTCCTCGAGGATGTACTCCGGATGGCGGCAGATGTACTGATCGAGCGTCGAGTGGCTCGGAACGAACACCGAGAGCGCATCGCGCTCATCGCGCCCCGAACGGCCGATTCGCTGCCAGAACGACTGTCTCGAGCCCGGATACCCCAGCAGGATGGTGCCGTCGATCCCGCCGACATCGATCCCGACCTCGAGCGCGCTGGTGGTCGCGACGCCGTCGAGTGCGCCGCTCTTGAGCCGATTCTCGGTTCCGCGCCGGGATTGCTTCCCGTGGCCCGCGTTGTACGCGGCGAGTTCGGCGGTGCCTCGGTAGGGCACGGTGGGGTTCTTGAGATACTTCCGTGCGCGCCCGACGGCTAGTTCGGTTTGCTTCCGCGAGTCACAGAACAGGAGCGACGGGACGCCGTGATAGCAGCAGTGGGCCCAGACCTCGGGCGCTTCGACGGTCGCGGGGCGTTTGCTCGGCGACCATCCGGTGTCGGTCTCGTCTGCTCCGTCGCCGTATCCGCCATTGCCGTCGGCCGGCGGATCCCAGAAAACGAGGTGGCGGCGACCGCTGGGCGAGCCGTCCTCGTCGATCACCGTCGCCGGCTCGCCGGTCAGCGCCTGCGCGTGTTCGGCCGGATTACCGATTGTCGCGGTCGTCAGCACGTACTGGGGATCGCCACCGTACCAGTCGATCACGCGCTGGGCTCGCCGGAGGATCCAGGCCGCGTGCATCCCGCTGAGTCCCGTCCACGCGTGAGCCTCGTCGACCACGATTAGGTCGCAGTTCGCGTGGAACGCGGCCCAACGGTGGTGGCCCTCGAGGTACTGATTGAGCCCCGCGAAGTTCGTGATGACGACGTTCGCCTCCTCGCGGATGCGGGACTTTTCCTGTCGTTTCGTATCGCCGTCGTAGACGCCGACCGTAACGTCCAGCCCAAGGTCGTCGAAGAGGTCGTTGAGTTCCCGCTCCTGGTCACGGCTGAGCGCCTTCGTCGGATAGACGAGCAACGCGCGCACGTCCGAGTTCTCCCGAAATCGCCGCGCGATATGGAGGCCGTAGACGTACGTCTTCCCGGAGGAGGTCGATGTCGCGACGCAGACGTTCTCGCCCTCAGCCAGGACCTCGAGCGCCGCGGCTTGGTGGCTCCACGGGTCGACGTCGAACTTCGCTGCGAGGTCTGGGGGGAGTACCTCGCGGGCCGGCACGTGGCTGGCTGGCTCAGCCGGCAGCGTGAACTGTTCGTGAAGCTGTCCATTGTACCGGGCCGAGGGATACGTCTCGCGCAGTTCGTCGCCGGTCAGCGCGAGGCCGTCCGCTCCGGTGTCATCCCCGTCCCCTCCATCGATCAGGTTCTCGGTGTCGTCAGTTGGCATAGTTAAAAGTCGGCGAGGCCGGTCTGTGTCGTCGAATCGTTCGTCGTTCGGTCGCGTTCGCCAGCATCTTCCGCCGTCTCGATCGGGGCCGCTGAGATTGCGTCATAGACTGCAGCCAGTTCCCGGACGTCCGCCTCGCAGTACCGCCGGACGACGTCCCAATCGATCGCCGCGGCGGCCACAGCGTTGGCGTCCCCGCCCGCCTCCAAACGGGAGTCGCGCGAGTCCTCGAGCGTCCGCCGAATCCGCTCCGCGAGGGTCTTCCCGTCGAGAGCCGCCGTGGCACCCGACCGGTCACAGCCCAGCGCGTCGGCCACATCCTCGAGCCGGTTCGTTCGACCCGGGAGGACGGCGTTATCCCGTCGCACGGCCCAGTCGTAGGGATCGTACGTTGAGACGTTTTCACGCCAGAAGTCGTGGTACTCGGGCGCGTATCGGGCGACGAACCGCGCGATGTGTTCATAGTCGAACGAGTGGCCGTTCCATGCAACCAGCGACGGGCTATCGTACTCGGCGGCTAGCCATGAGACGAACTCGCGAATCACAGTGCCTGGCTCCTCGCGAGACGGGTCGGTGTCGACGAAGTCGACGTACTCGTCGCGATCCGGATCGTAGACGCCGATCAGCGGAATGACCGTCGGCTGTAGCCCGTCGGTTTCGATGTCCACGAACAGCGGCGTTGCCGCGTCAGGTGACGGTGGGACCGGCTCCACTGTCCGTCGAATCACGCGGGACTCAGCGAGCGCCCGTGCGCTGTGAACGATCTCTTGGGCTGTGGACGCACCGATCCCCGTAATCGAGCACAGGTCCGTCTCGGACGCCTCGGCGACGGCCGCACGCGTGTCGTATCCGTTGCTCCGAAGCCGCTCCGCCGTCGTCGGCCCGACGCCGGCCACCGCCTGCAGCCCGAACCGGTCGGCCGGGACCGACGAGACCGCGACCGAGCCCTGCGGGTCACAGGTGAGACAGGCCAGTTCGGCCGCTCCGGACCGCCGGAGCGGGGCGACACCGCGAACCGACAGCCCAACCGGGTCGTCGTCGACGGTCGCCTCCCAAACGTGATCGTAACTCGCCTCGAGCGCGCCGGTCAAAACGGTCGGCGATCCCCCTGCTTGAGCGGAGTATCGGATCAGGGGCTCGCGGCCGGCGAGGCTCGCCTCCAGCGTGACGGCGTCGGTTGTCGGTTCGATATCGTCACAGACGACGTACTCAGCGGACAGCGCGTCGTTGGGAGCGTTCTCGAGCAGTGCCGCCGAACTTGCGAAGGCAAACGAGACGTCCGCGGCGGTCTCCGTTCGGACATCGGCAGGTCCGGCGGCGGAAACCACTGGTCCGTCGAACGCGCGACGGAGGCGACTCACGACGCGGACGTCCGACGACTCGCGAACGATGTAGACGAGGTCGGGCTTGAAGTAATCGCAGACGTCACGCAGCGCCGCGTCGCCACGGTTGGCGACGGCGTCACAGCGGAGCGCCAACAGTTCGGCACCGGCCTCCTCGGACATAGCAGAGGAATACGAGTGGGCGGCAATAAGGGTGTGGACGCTCGAGCGACGGCCACATCGATCGGCCGTCAGTCGGCGTCGACGGCGTTCGGAACGTGTGCTTCGAGGAAGTCAGTCACCGCGTCACCGCCTTGGAATCCCTCCGCCAGCCGCGCGGTCTCCGCTCCGTCCTCGAACAGGATCAGCGTCGGTACCGACCGAATGTCGAACCGGTCGACGAGTTCGATGTCGTCGCCGGGATTGACCATTCCGATTGCAACGTCCGTCGCGCGTGCGACGTTACCAAGTACCGGTTCCATCGCCTGACACAGCGCACAGCCGCTGGTGTAAAACTCCACGAGCGCGACGTCGTGGCTCGCCACGAACTCGTCGAGTTCGTCGCCGGTCTCAAATCGGCTCGGTTTACTGGTTGCGGCCATAGTCGTAGATACGTGTCCTCGGCGGAAACCACTGACGGACGTCGAGGAACTCGTGAGCGACGGTCTCGTCGGCGACTCGAGGGGCGGTGTCTCGTGAACATCCCGCATTTCCCGGTTCGGTTGACGTTGTCGCGTCGAAGATTCACCGGGCGTCTGTATTGTGTGAACTGATTACGGAGTGTGACTTTATAGTTGGACCCTGTACCCACGCTCGATGACTCGGCCCGCAACTGACCACGACGACGGTGCGCCGATCCGGCGGAAAGCGACGCTGTTCTGCTGGGAGTGCGACCACTCGAGCCCGGTTGACGGCGACTGGTTGGTGGAGTCTCGAGACCGGTACGTTGCGTACGTCTGCCCCTGTTGTGAAACCACGCTCACGAAGCGGCCGCGGTCGACCGAGCCGTCTTGCGAGCAAGCGACGGCCGGGCCGTTGGCGGCGTGGCAGCGAGCGATCGGTGCGTCGGCGACGGTCTGGCGGGCGAGCGTCGACGTCGGTCTCTCGAGTCTGGTCGCATTCGTCGGTGTCGGAGCGACCGCTGGTATTCGGAGGCGCTACGAAACGGGCTAACCAATTCCTCGAGCAGCAGCTACAACGGTCCGCAATCGACAATCACCGACGGTAGTACGATAGCACATACACGACTATTCAATTTCTCCGTCAGTTTTTCATCTGATGTCAGCCATGCTCCGAATATATCATATTATAGCTTACGATTGGGCACTTTTTAGACTATTTGCGGATATTCGCCAACAACAGTAGAGTTTTAATAGTAGAATCCGTTGGATTACTCGAGCAGAAGATGACGAACGGGAACCTAACCGCAGCGGAAGAGGAGGTACTGGACGAAATAGCGGAGGAAGACATCGACTTCCTTCGGCTGCAGTTTACCGACATTCTGGGGACGGTCAAGAACGTCTCCGTCCCGGCCCGGCAGGCCGAGAAGGCCTTCACCGAGGGGATCTACTTTGACGGTTCCTCGATCGAAGGCTTCGTGCGCATTCAGGAATCGGATATGCGGCTCAAACCCGATCCCGACACGTTCGCGGTCCTCCCGTGGCAAAACCGTGAGGACGGCGCATCGGCCCGCATGATCTGTGACGTCATCAACACCTCGACCGGTGAGCCCTTCGAGGGCGACCCGCGCCGCGTCCTCAAGGACGCCCTCGAGCGCGCCGACGATCTCGGATATATGGTCAACGCTGCGCCCGAACCGGAGTTCTTCCTCTTCGAAGAGGACGAGGACGGCCGTGCGACGACGGAGACGGGGGATCACGGCGGCTACTTCGACCTCGCACCGAAAGATCTCGCGAGCGACGTCCGCCGGGACATCATCTACGGCCTCGAGGACATGGGCTTCGAGATCGAGGCGAGCCACCACGAGGTCGCCAAGGGCCAACACGAGATCAACTTCGAGTACGACGATGCCCTGACGACGGCTGACAACGTCGCGACCTTCCGCACCGTCGTCCGCGCGATCGCTGCCAAGCACGACCAGCATGCGACGTTCATGCCCAAACCGATCCCGCGCATCAACGGCTCCGGGATGCACACGCACCTCTCGCTATTCGAGGACGGCGAGAACGCCTTCCACGACGAGGACGATGAGTTCGACCTCTCCGAGACGGCTCACTCCTTCATCGCTGGGATCCTCAAGCACGCGCCGGCAATTACGGCGATCGCAAACCCGACGGTCAACAGCTACAAGCGGCTGGTGCCAGGCTACGAGGCACCGGTCTACGTCGCCTGGTCTGACCGCAACCGCTCGGCACTGATCCGCAAACCGGCTGCTCGCGTCTCTGCGGCGTCGCGAGTCGAGTTGCGTTCGCCGGACCCGTCCTGTAACCCCTACCTCGCGCTTGCCGTCATGATCCACGCTGGGCTCGACGGCATCGAACGGGACCTCGAGTGTCCCGACCCGGTCCGGGAGAATATCTACGAGTTCGACGAGCAGAAACGCGACGAGTACGGTATCGACACGCTCCCGTCGAACCTTGGCGAGGCTGTCGAGGCCTTAGAGGACGACGAAGTCATCTACAACGCGCTCGGCGAACACGTCGCACCGAAATTCGTTGAGGCCAAGAGCCAGGAGTTCGAGGACTACCTCGTCGATGTCTCCCAGTGGGAGCTCGATCGCTACCTCGAGACGTTCTAACCGGTTGACTGCGACGACCGTTAGCCCGTCGGCGTTTTCTCCCGACGCCCGCAACGAAGTGACTCACTGCGAATCGATTCCATTTTCGACGACACGGCGAGAACAACGACTCGGCTCTCGTCGACGGCACCGTCTCGATCAGTTCGCGACGTACCCCGACCCCGTCCGTTCGACGTAGCCAGCACTTGAAAGCGAATTCAACACGCTCAGAATGTTGATCTTCTTCATCGCCAGTATCTCCCCCAGTTCGTCGACTGTTGCACCCTCAGCCACGTCGAGATAGATGTAGACGAGTTTCGCCTGAGCTGACTCGAGGCCATCGGGAACCGGGTCGATCTGCATCGCGGGACGGTGCTGTTGTGAACCCATTGTCGGCTATAGCCACCTCGCTCGTGTATATAAATCCACACGTAATTGGAATACCAACAGATATTAGGACTCAATATGGAGCAAGCCAACAAACCACAAGGCCTCGAGCGAGGCACGTTCGAATGCCCGCTGTCGGTTCGGTACTGTGTGAAGCCAGTATCGGAAATGAGGTGTGTTGTCCTCAATCGGCAGTTTTCGTGTGCCGTTCGCTGCTGCTGTGTGCACGAGCGTCGCCCGCGAAGAGGGAGAGATCGACTGCCTCCGCCATCCGTCGGTAGCCTGCGTCGTTCGGGTGGAGGTTGTCACCGCTGTCGTACTTCGGACACAACCGCCCGGGATCGTCCGGGTCACGGAGCGCCGTATCGAAGTCGATAACACCGTCGAACGCACCGCTGTTGCGGATATACTCGTTTACCCGCTGACGCTTCGCTTCGCCCTCGTCGTAGTAGTAAGCTGCGCCCTTAAACGGAGTAAGCGTCCCACCGATGAGACGGACGCCGTGACTGTGAGCACGTTCGATGAGCTGCTGGTACCCGTTGATGATCTCTTCGGCCGATACGCTCCGATACTCACCGTTCTTCTCAAACCCGATGTCGTTGATTCCCTCAAGTACGATGACATCCGTCACGTCCGGTTGGGTGAGGACGTCCCGGTCGAAGCGGGAGAGCGCATTCACGCCGCAACACGCGGAGTCGTTGAGGACCCGATTGCCGGAGATACCCGCATTGAGAACGGACTTCCGGATATCCGTCCGGTCGTTGACGCGCTCGGCCAGGACGTCCGGGTATGTGGCGTTCGCGTCGACCGTCGAGTTGTGGCCGTCCGTGATGGAGTTTCCGAGACAGACGATGCTTCCCGTCGATCGGGGGGAAACGACCTCGACTCCTTCCAGGAAGAACCACTGGGCGTGTTCGGTGGTGAACGAATCGCCACTGGTTGCGTCCGTGCCGTCCCCGTCCGCCACGTAGGAGGTCTTGGTCGGGAGGGCGTGCCAAGTCGTCGGTCCGGTCGGTTCCGCCGCGTAGAGGCTGACGACCAGATCGCATCCCGGTTCGACAGTGAGATCGACCGAATCGCTCAGCACACGAGCACCGGCGGGAATCGTGACACCGGTGTCGCCACCGAACGCGAGCCGCCGGAGCGTTCCGGACTCCACGGCAGCGCTCCCGGTCGCTGCCCGGACACCGATGGTCGCCCGGTCGAACGTCACCGGGTCGTCACCGAAGGTGTTCGCGAGGCGGATACGCACACCGTCTCCGCCGACACTGGTGTGGGTCATCATCCGGATCGTTTGATCAGCGAACCCGTCCCGCGAGATTCCCTCCTCGACGGGTGCCTGTGGGCTCGCCGTCCACGTTCCGATGAACCTCGAGTCAGTCCGCTTCGATGATTTCGGACCATCGCGTCCCCCGTTGTTGAGCAATGCTACGCCGGAACCGCCGAGAGCTCCCGTTGACAGTACACCAACCGACTTCAGGACAGTGCGACGTGTTGACTTCATTGGCTGCAACCGCCGTTTTCCTTCTTTGTCCATTGTTAACAGGAAAATATCATTGAGATTCGTTCGTCTCCAATCGAGAAACTGATATCGCAGAGAGCTGGGCTCCTATCCTTCGAATAGCGGTATTCACACCGAAGCGGGTCATGTAGCCTCTTGATACACGGTGTCCGTGCTATTTTAGGCGATGATAGTAACTGTACTCTGTCCTCGGGCAAATTTCAAACTCGCTGACGGGCTATCGAGCGGAAAGACGATGTTTTACGGCCACTACACGACCACTGGAATACATGACCGCGGACGAGCAACCGACCGTGCCGACGGAACTGGACCGTGCAGGTCGCGAGGCAGTACGGGAGCTCGCGGAGCGAGAGCCGGCGACGCTCCGTGCGGTGAGTTCCTATCTCGAGGACCTGGCGGGGTGGAAAACACAGCACGACGACGAGACGGACGTCGAAGCGGACGACGGTGATCCGGACGCGTATCCCGACGGGGTCCCGGAGCGTGCGACGGTCTCGGTGACGGAAATCGGCGACACCGAATACACCTACTATCAGTGGCGCGAGGGCGACGAGATCAGATCGAGGACCGACCAGCGGTAACCGAACGCGGGGAATCACATGTCCCGTCGACGAGGCTACTCGGAACGGAACTGCCGGGAAATCGGGGACTTTTTTCCTCCCATTCTCGTCCGGATAACTGATGAACGAGCGAACGGACCGTGCAAAGACAGTTCTTCGGGCGATCGTTCACGAGATCCGGGTCGAGCGGATCACGTTCATGGCGGGCAGCATCGCCTACCACGCGTTCGTCTCGTTACTCCCGCTGTTGCTGGTACTGTTAGCTGCCGTCTCGGCAGTGGGTGGCCAGCAACTCGAGGACGGACTCGTCTCGGTGACACAGGCGGCCTTCACCCCCGGCGCGGCCGACGTGCTCGTGAGCGAACTCGACGACGCGTCGGCCGAGGCGTCTGTACTCGGACTTGGGGTCCTCGTCTGGGGTGCCTTGCGGATCTTCCGCAGCCTCGATGCGGCCTTCTCCGACATCTACGAGACCCAATCCGAGAACACGTTCGTGAATCAGCTCGTCGACGGCGTCCTCGTCTTCGTCTCCATTGCGGCCGTGGTGGTCGCGATTCTCGCCATCGAGGCGGCGCTGTCGCCGTCGACCGGGACGACGTTCGGATGGATCGGCTACCGTCTCGGGCTCGTCGCCGCCATCGTCGCCGCGCTGTTCCCGATGTACTACCTGTTCCCGGACGAACCCGACATGACGGCTCGAGAGGCGGTCCCGGGCGTGACCGTGACCGCCGTCGGCCTCGTCGTCTTCGAGTCGCTGTTCCGGTTCTATCTCACGTACAGTAGCACGGCCGCCGAGGGGCAGTTCCTCTCGAGTATCCTCGTGTTCCTGACGTGGCTGTACTTCAGCAGCCTCCTCTTGCTCGTCGGGGTCGCCGTCAACGCCGTGCTCACGAACCGGAGCCACGACGTAGACATCGAACCGGTCATCAGTGGTGTTCCGGCCGAAGAAACAGCGTCGGACGCTGCTGTGGACGGGACCGACGACCCCGCGGCCGCGGTCGACCGACTGGCGGAACGGTTGCGGACGGCCGACGAGATGGCGATCATCGTTGACGGCGAATCGGTCGCGCTCCCAGTTCCCAACAGCATCGACGCCGAGACGGACGACTCGTCGCTCCCGGCGATCGGCGACGGCACGAGGATTGAGCTCCGGTGGTCGGCAGCGGACGATGAGTTCGTCGTCAGTGAACCGGCGTCGGGCTCGTAAGTGTCGTTACGGGCCGCGAGCGCGAACCGATGTCACATGAGGTCCCACTCTTCGTCGTCGATCCGGATCGTCGTCAGTTCGTCGCGGTCGCCCAACAGCCGGAAGGCGAAGCCGGCATCGTCGCGTTCGTACTGCAGATCGAGGGTCGTCACGTCGGCCGTCACCTCCGTCGCCGCGCTCGGCTCCTGGTCCCGCGACTCCGGCGGGTTGAGATCGAAGTCGTCGTAGGCGAGACGGGTCGACTCCTCGACGATGCCGTCTTCACCGTAGACGTCGGCGTCGATCCCGTTCGTCTCGGTCTCCCGGACCTCGAGCCGATACGTTTCCATGGACATACCTCGCGTTCGCTCGGCCCGGGAATGGCGATTCGGCTTACATGCGCTGGGGAGCAACTATACGAGCTGTCCCGTTACTCGACGCTCGGTGTCGGCTCGACCAACTGCGCGAGCGCGTCCGTGACCCGTTTGGGCCGCGCCATCGTCCTCGTGGCGCATCGAATCGGGAGCGGCCACGGGAGTCCGCGACGAATGGCGAGTCGATCGTCCGTGAGTTCGACTGACCGCAACTGCCCCCGGGGAACGAACTGGTAATTGAACGTCTTCGATCGGCGGATGCACAGGCCGCTTTCGAAGAGCGTGTACGTTCGAGTTCGCCCACTGGTGATCGCCTGTCCGATTACCGCGCCACCGAACGCGGGCAGCGGATTCATCGCCAGATCGACGGAGTGAGTGAGAAGGATGCCACCGACGAAACAGCCACAGCCGATACCGAATCCAGCTCCTCGAATGAGTCGCCGGTACCAGGTATCCGGACTTGCAGTCCACTCGGCCAGGATCGATTCCCGTTCATGAAGGGAAGCGACGTGCCGGTTCACCGTGATGAGATAGAAGATCATTCCCGCGAGGCTGAGGACGACCAGTTCGATGCCCCAGCCTGACACCCACGTCTCGTAGCCGCGATGCCCGAGCAGTGCGAGAAATGGAACGGCAAAAATCGGGACGAAAATCACTGCAACCGGGAGGAGATACAGCTGTGTCCGCACGAGTACCGTCGCGGGAGCGGTCCACGTATACAGCGAACGGCAACGAGGAGACCGATACACACGCCGATCGTCACGGGCCACTGTGCGGTGTATCCCGACTCGAGAACGTGGCTCGCCACCCCTGAACGAGCAACGCGATGTAGCCCCCTGCAACGATCGAGAAGATCGCGGCCGATGGTTGACGAAGCGACATGTATTCGGTTCGAATCTCCTCTCAGTAATTTCTTTTGGACAATATCGATGTGATTAATAAATCAATGTGAGCGATTACAGCACCCTTGGAGTCGGACTCCGTGTTACCGTGGTTTCAGTAACGAAATACCAATGATGCTCCGAACGGGAACGCTATGGAGTACCGACGAACAGTGCATTCGAGCACCGATTGTCACACTGAACCGTACGGTCCGAGCCGCGTCCCGTCCAGCAGATAGGCCTCGCCATCGGCCAGGCCTGACGGAAGAAACGGTGAGAGAAACGACTGTCCTGTCACGTTGATCCACGTCCCCCCGACGAGGTCGTTGAACGCCGGTACGACGATTACCTTCGGCGGCGACTCGTCCGCCCGCTCGAGCCACGAGACCCCCTCGTATTCGGACCGGTCGCGAAACGGGGCTGGATCGAGCCGTCCACGGAGCCACGCGCGTTCGACGCGGCTGCCGCCGACCTCGTCCTCGAGTCGCACGCAGGGATGTTCGTGACCCAGACAGAGCACGTCGCTCTCGAGGGCGGCTCGCGAGGGCCAGGTGTGGCCGTGACAGATGCCGACGTCGCCGAGTGCGACGCCCTCGCCGGGAACGACGTCGACGGCCGCCTCGACGTCATCGCTCTCCGCGAGCCAGGTTTCGATCCGGCCGTCGTGATTTCCCTTGACGACCATGACCGCGAGGTCACTCGCGAACGATTCGAACAGCACCTCGAGTTCGCCGCGCTCGGCTCCGCCCGGATCGCCGATCGAGTGCATGAGGTCGCCGAGCACGACCAGTCGGTCGGGGTCGGTGCGCTCAAGCAGCGATACGAGTCGCTCGCGGCGGTCGGGTGCCCGACTGGGAACGTCAACGCCGCGCTCGTATCGCAGGCCGGCCTCGTAGCCAGCGTGATAGTCGGCGACGAGCAGGGCTCGTTCGTCCCCGATCACCGCGGTCGCGGCCGGTTCGCCCGGAACGGGCTCGACTCGAGTCGGCGGCGACGCGGGCTCGGCCGCGGCGCGGCGGGGATCGTCTCGCATCGTCGCCCGATCAGATCGCTTTCAGCGTCTCGTCGTCGGGCTCGTAACACTGGCCGCCCATCAAAGCGTCCTGGATGGCGTTTTCGACGTCGTCGGCGGACGCACCGGTGTCCGCAGCGACCTCTTCAATCACCGTCGTCCGGTCGGCACCGTCGCCATCGTCGAGTTCCTCCATCGTCTCGACGACGTACGCCTCGAGATCGACATCGTCGGCCGGTTCAGCCTCGGAGTCGTCGGCATCGGATTCCTCGTCGGTCGCTGGCTCGTCCGCGCCCGATTCCGGTTCCGATTTGTCTTCGGCCTCGAGTCCGGATTCCGGCGGCGCGCCGAGATCGTCGTCAGAGTCGGCGGCTTGTGCACCGGCGGTCTCGTCGTTAGCTGCGGGCTCGTCCTCGCTGGATGCCGATTCGCCCGCTGGCTCGCCGGCTTCGACGTCTTCCGAATCGGGAACGTCGATGTCGGCCTCGCCAGGCTCCTCGACCTCGCTCCCGGTCGTGAACTCCGCACCGAACTCTTCCTCGAGCTGCTCACGTTCCTCTTCGTCCATCTCATACATGCTGTCGTCGACGTCACCGGCACCGAAATCGTCGAGTTCGTCGTCGCCGGCTTCGTCGGACGCCGACTCGGCACTGTCGTCGGCCTCCTCGACAGCGTTGGCCGTCGTCTCGGCAGACTCGGTCTCGAGTGTCTCGCTGTCGGAGCCGGCATCGGCATTGATCGGTTCGGGGTCGGCCGCTGACTCGCTGGCCGTCGTTTCGGCCGCGCCGCCAGCGGTATCCGATTCGTCGGAGATGGCCGGTTCGTCAGTATCGTCGGAGATGGTCGGTTCGTCGCCATCGCTCGCGTCCGCCTCGAGTTCGGGTTCGGCCGTGTCAGTATCGGGCTCGGACTCGATCTCGGTCTCGGTCGTTCCGGTCTCGGATTCGATATCGATGTCGGCAGTTCCGGTCACGTCAGTACTGTCGCTGGTCGCCGTTCCGGCTGCGGAGCCCGAATGCGCGTCCTCGGGGTCGGTCGCCGCGCCGCTCCCGCCGGCCGCGGCCGCGACCGGTTCCGTCGGCGCTGAGTCGGTGTCGGCCTCGGGTTCGGCACTGGCCTCGAGCGCCTCGATATCGACGCCATTGAGGTCGGCGAGCGAGGCGAATGTCGCGTCAAACTCGGGGCTCGTTGCGCCCGGCGCGATGTCGAGTCCACTCACCTGATCGCGGTCGCCCGCGACGACTTCGCAGGCCTCGAGAGCGCAGTCCCGGAGCGCCGCGAGGTACGACGGCGTCGTCCCGTAGTGGTCCTGTGCGAGCGGAATCCCCGCTGCCAGACCGGATTCGACGCCGGCCTCGAGCAGCGCATCGGTCAGCGCCTCACCGCTCGCGTCTCGCGGTGGCTCGGAAGCCGCTTCGCGGCTTCCGTCATCACGAGACGGCTCCGTCGTCTCGAACGACTCTGCCGCTCGACTGTCCGCGGAGCGTGGCTCCGCGCTATCCTCGAGTTCGGCGGCCCCGGCATAGGTACCGATACGGTCGATCGTCTGTTCGGCTGCGCTGACGACCCAGCGGTCCCGGGTATCGGCGTCGACCGTCGCGATGCTTTCGGGACGAATCGAGGTGTAGACCTGATCCGAGTCGTCGGGCTGGAAGGTCCGGGCCTTGCCCGTCACCGCGACGAATGCTGGCGGGTCGGTCTGCTCTAAGAACGCCAGTTCGTCGGGCTGGTACTGGCCGGCATAGACGACGAACGCGCCTGTGGGATCGACGACGCGGGCACGGACCATCTCGTCGTTGACCGACGTGACTTCGGTCAGCGTCCCGACGGCGAAGACGCGATTGAGGCGTGCGCCGGTCGGCGAGATTACGTAGTTCGGGGCCCGCTCTTCGTCGCTCTCGGCATAGGAGAGCGAGGCGTCGTCGTACTCGGCTGCGAAGAGTCGGTAGGCAATCTCTCGTCCTGGAACCTCGTCGTTACTGTTTCCGTTCGCGCTCATGCGTCCACCTCCTCGAGGAAGGCCGTTGCACGGGCGGCCGGATCGTCGTCGCTCTCTTCGAAGCGCTCGGCGTCTAAATTCGCGCCGTACTCGTCGACCGAGAGGTGACCGCGAATGCGGTACTCGCGGCCGACGATGCGCTCGCGGATCCGATCCGCGACGACCTCCTGATCCATGGCTTCACGGGCCTGCTCGAGGGCGTCCTCAAGCGTGCCGTCGTAGACCCGTTCGGTGAGTTCGTCGTCGAGAACGACGGTGACGGTGCCGGTACCGTCGTCGAGGATCGCCTTGACGCGCAGGTCGTCGATCCCGTCGACGTCACCGTGGGTCCGGCACTGTCCCTTCTGGACGACACGGTAGCACTCCGGACAGCGCTGGATGAGGCCGGAACCGTCTCGGACCGCAAGCAGGTTACCTACGACTTCCACGTCGTAGATGCCGCCGGTGGCGACGGCGTCGCCGACGTCCATCGTCGAGGTGTTACTGCCAACGTCGATCTCCCGGTCGATCGCGGTGACCGTCGAGAACTCCGAGACGTTGACTTCGGGGACGCCCCGGAACTCCTGAACGTAGGCGTTCTCGATGCGAACCGTGTCGCCGTCCTCGATTTCGGGGGCTGGATCCCAGTTCGTGAAGGGGAGGCGGCCGCTCTCGTCACCGAAGATGCCGCTCAGGATGTCCGTCTCGCCGTCGCGACCGTCGATCGTCTTGCGCTCGCACTCGAGGACGGTGACCTCGATCGTGACCGCGCGATCGCCGGTCTGGAGGTCGGCCAGCTGCGCGTCGCCACCGATCTCGTGGGGGACCTCGAGCGCGTCGTTCTCGAAGGACAGCGAGGTACTCTCGCCGAGGTTGAGTTCGGGTTCGCCGTCCCACTCGCGGACGCCCGCGTTGCCCGCGGTGATCGTGTCGCCCGGCTCGAGGCCGAAGTCCTCCCATGCGGTGTAGTCGATGACGCCGGTCTCGTCGGCCAGTCGGCCTTCGACGATGACGTGATCGGAGCCCTGATAGCGGATCGATCGTTCGCCCGCCGTGAGGACGACGCCCGTGATAGTGACGTTGCTGTCGTCGGGCGCGATCTCGGCGATATCCTTCGCGGACGGTGTTCCGCCACCGCTGCTGGACCCGTCGCCGTACTTCCGCCGGAGGCTCTGTTTGGCCTCGTCGACCGGGACGCTGTACTCCACTAGATTTTGCAGGTCGTCTTTGACCTCCTCTTTGTCAACACCGAGGTCGGAGGCGAGATCCTCGGCATGATCGTCGAGTTCCATCACTTGCCTTTCGAGTTGGGGCATAAAAAGCGTTCCCGGAGGAGGGTGGAAGTGAATTCGTCGGGCTATCGACGAAGCCGTTCAGCATTGGTTAGTGGGGTCACAGAAACCCCTGTATTCGGAACCGCTCCTGGAACACACGATCAGTACAGCAGATCCACACGTCAGTTCGGAAGAGTCACCTGGCATGCGGTGGCGCGCGCTGTGTCGCGGTGAGCGGACAGTGAACTGCGAGACACTGCCGTACGAGGGACGAGCGAGCTGGGCTGTGCAATCTGGTCGGTTCACGTCAGAGTCCATTCCGAAACAAGAACGACCGCGCTCAACGACTGTAACGATGACAGACAGTGAAGCGAGCTGTCAGGGTCGTGGTGCCGCCTTCTGAAGCGCCGTCTCGGCGATGTTGCCGCCGTAGTCGGCGCTTCGGGACAGTGAGTCGACGATTAACCCCAGCGACTGGGCCTGTACCGGCTCGAGGTCCCGGAGCATGTCGTCGATCTGGCGGGTGTGTTCGTCAATCTCGAGGACGGCCTCGCGGGCGTCGTGCCCGAGCCGGTTGGCCTCCTCGGTCTCGTCGGCGAACAGCGCGTCCATCGCCTTCTCGAGGACGGTCGAGGCGTCGGCTTGCAGTTCCTCGAGACCCTTGGCGACTGACTCGGGGATCTCGTCGAGTTTGAGCGCGATGTTACTGATCTTGGCGGCGTGGTCGGCGACGCGCTCGAGCTGACGCGCACTCGAGTGGAAGTCGAAACAGTCCTCGCGGGGAACGCCAAGTTCCTCAGCGGCGCGAGGCGAGCGAAGCGTCGCACGGAAGATCCGCGAGACGACCAGCCAGAGGCGGTCAACGTCGTCGTCGCGTTCGATCACGTCGTGGGCAATGTCGTCGTCGTTCTCGATCAGCGCCCGGACGGCGTCCTCGAGCATCGACTGGGCGATCAGGCGCATTCGCGTGACGGCGTTGACGATCGACAGCTCCGAGGAGTCGAGCAGGTCCTGAATGACCATGCTGTCGGTCGTCTCCTCGAGTACCTCGACGCCGACCAGCCCCTGGGTCGCGTCGCGAATCGCCCGACGCTGGTCCGTCGTGATCCGGCCTGCCTCGAGCCTGATGATATCGAAGCCGCTGACGTACATCGTCATCACGGCTCGGGTCAGGCGCTCGCCCTCGAGGCTCGAGATGTCGAGGGTGCCTTCCTGCCGGTCCGTTTCGTTTCGGGGTGTCAGCAAGAGCGCGTCGTCCTCGGGATAGAACTCGACGGTCGTCCCGGCGCTGACGTCGTTGTCGGTCGCCCACGTTTTCGGTAGTGAGACGGTGTACGTCGATCCGCCCGTCACTTGGACCTTGCGCGTCTCCATGTGGCGGGGTTTCGACCGCCCGAATATAAATATATGTGTCTCTATAGAGCGATTCGGGATATCGGCATACTCGCCGATTGTGTACTGATTTCGTCGGGCTTCCGGGGAGAGATGTTTGTAGAGGTACTGGTTTTGACGTTGTAAACTATAGTACTATATAGTAATACAGTGGCGACGGTATTCGACCGTTGCTACCTAGTAACCAGTAACAGACGGTTGGTTTCCTGGAGACACCATCAGTGTCGCTTTCAGCGCCGACCGAGTTATCAAGGCCGGCACGGACGCTTCTCGAAGCCGTTGGCTCGCTGATCGCGACCCATTGCGGAGTCAGGACGCTGGTCAGTTGGCCGGTGTGGCGAGCGATATGGTGACAGTCATCAGATTACACTATCAATAACAACCAATCGTTATATACCGCTCACACCGGTCCTATCCCGGCTCTTCTCACCTCGAGTATCAGCCGATAGCGGACGATGACGGCCGCTTCTCGGCTCCTGAATAGATCTATATAGGTGTATGTTCACTCTGAATGATATATACGGCTCATAGCATCGTATTTTATACCCTCTCGAATTCACAACGTGATGGCAGACAACCAGTTCGGACGCTCTGTCGACGGGGTATCGCGACGAAAGTTCATCGCAGCGACCGGTGCAATCGGTGCTGCGACGGCTGCCGGCTGTCTCGGGAGCGACGACGGAAGTAGTAGTGAGTCGCTTTCGGCCGACGGCTCGTCGACGGTCTACCCAATTACGAGCCGAGCCGGATCGCTGTGGAACTCGAATCCGCCCGCCGGCGACGAGGACTATTGGATGCCGGGCGAGTACGATATCGATACCGATCAGAACCTCGCAGAGTACTGGGGCGGCCGCTACGGCTTCGAGTCGGATGGCGATGGCCCGCCGTTCGAGACGTCGATCGGGCTGAATCACACCGGCGTCGGCCTCGAGAAACTGGAGAACGAGCAGGTGGACATCGGTGACGCGAGCGCCCCTGTCGCGGCCGAGTTCCCCGACCGGAGCGAGGACGAACTCGAGGATTTCATCGATCACGTCGTCGGCGTCGACGCACAGCCGATCATGGTCAGCAGCGAGGTCAAAGACGCCGGCCTCGAATCGATCACGCTCGAGGAAGTGAAGGGAATCTATCAGGGCGAGATTAGCAACTGGGACGAAGTCGAGGACTACGGCGGCGACTCCAAGGAAATTCAGGTTATTGGTCGTTCCGAAGGCTCCGGGACGGACACGTCGTTCCGAAACAACGTGCTCGGCGATCCGAACGCCGATATGGAGGTTGACGCTCGCAAGGGTGAAAACCAGCAGGTCCAGACGGTACTGGAGAACTCGGACAACGCCATCGGCTACGCCGGCCTCGCGTTCATCTCGGACGGCGCGCCGATGGTCAATCTCGTAATCGACGGCACGGAGTACACACGAGAGAAGATGGCCGACGAGAGCTACCCGCTCGCACGCGACCTCCACTGTTACACCTGGGAAGACACGTCGGAGAAGGAGGCGGCATTCCTTCGCATGATCTTGCACGACTACGGGCAGGAGAACTTCGTCGAAAATGCGGACTACCTCGGACTGACGGACGAGCGCCAGCAGAGCCAACTGGACAAACTCCCCGAGCCGAGTAACTGAACGCCACGACGTCCACTGCTTTCGCAACTGTACGAACTGATTCACCAATGTTGAATTCATTACGAACGAGTAATTCGTCGGATACCGATGACCGCAACGCAGACGGTGGGCGATCACCCGTCCTCATCATGGGTGGCGCTGCGTTGGTGGGTGTGCTCCTGAGCTTTCTGTTCGTTCCGGGGGTGACGGTGTTTTTCGTCTTCGCGTTTCTCGTGGTGGCCGTGTACGGCTGGGTCGCACACCAGGAGACGACCGCAAAGGGGCTGATGTTCCTCGCGACCATTTCGACGGCACTCGTACTCGTGCTCATCACCGCGTACCTGTTTCTCCGCTCGTTTCCCGCGTTCGAACGGATGGGACTCGACATCCTCTATACGAACGGGGACTACTGGAGCCGCGGTGACGACAGGTACTCGCTGTATCCCGCCATCTGGGGCACCGTCCTAACAACTATCCTGGCGACGCTCGTCGCCGCCCCGCTCGGAGTCGCCTCGGCGATCTTCATCAGCGAGATCGCACCGTCGTGGGCACACGAGATCGTGAAACCGGCCGTCGAAACGCTCGCCGGAATCCCCTCGATCGTCTACGGCTTCATCGGGTTTACGATCATCAACGGCTACATGATGGACAACTTCGGCCTCACCTCGAGCGGCAGTATCGTCGTCGTCGGCATCGTCGTCGGGCTGATGGCACTCCCGACGGTCGCATCGGTCGCCGAGGACGCGATCTCGAGCGTTCCCGATCACATGAAAGACGGGGCCGTCGCGATCGGCGCGACGGAGTGGCAGACGATCAAGAGCGTCACCCTACCCGCGTCCTTCTCGGGGATCTCGGCCGCGGTGTTGCTCGGCGTCGGCCGCGCCGTCGGCGAGACGATGGCCGCGACCGTCATTCTAGGGAACGTGATGCAGTTACCGGAGCCGCTCTCCAATGTCTTTGGCAATACGGTGACGCTGACCAGCCTCATCGCTAGTCAGTACGGCAACGCACACGGGCTCCACATGCAGGCGCTGTTCGCTGCCGGTGTGATCCTGTTCGTGACCGTGATGGCGTTGAGTATCACTGCTCAGCTGATCGAGGCGCGTGTCAAACGGAAACTCGGAGGTGAACTATGAGCGAACGTACTCTGGGAAACCAGTCGCGGAACCCGTTGGCTGTCGAGTATTCGGCCACGCTGGCCGGGCTTTCAATCGTTCCGATCGCGACGTTCCTCGTGGCGTTCGTCATCGGCGGCCTCACGCTGGCCGGCCAGCTTTCCCTCGAGTCGACAGTCCTCGGAATCGGCGTCGAAACCGTCCTGACGATCCTCCTGTTCCTCGCGGGGGGCTGTGTCCTCGCCGCGGGCGTCAGCTCCCGGTACGGCATCACCGAGACCACGCCAGACAGGTCGGCCGGCCTCAGCGTTGCGGTCGGGTTCGGATTCGTCGCGTTTAGCGGGATCGGACTGATTGCGTCACAGACCCTCGGGTTCGGCCGCCTCTTGTGGGTACCACTCGGACTGGTCGCCGGCGTCGTGGTCGCCGGTGCAACTCTGTTCGCGCGAGAAGATCTCGGCGTGACGATTCCCGCCGGCCTGTTTTCGATCATCGCCGGCAGTCTGGTCCTGCTCAACGTACTGACGCCCGCTTGGGCTTGGAGTCCGGCAGGGTTCGGCGTGACGTTTAGTGGGACCGTCTTCATTCCGTTGCTAACGATCGTCACCAGTTTCGTTGCGGCATGGGCCGCAGCAAACGCCCTCGAGGGGTTCGGTGCAGCGGGCCGACAGGCAGGGGCGTTCTTCCTGATCGGCGCGAACGCCGCGCTCATCCTGTTGGTCTTGCTCCTGTTGATCGCCTTCATCGTCAAGAACGGCTTCTGGTACGCGGTCGACGGCATCGAGATCGGGCCGGGCCTGCACTTCCACTGGCCGTTCGTGATGGACGGGTACAACGTCTTCCTCGACGAAAAGGGGATCTATCCGGCGATCATCGGCACGTTCTGGCTCGTCGTCGGTGCCGTCCTGATGGCCGTTCCGATCGGCGTCGGTGCGGCGGTGTTCCTGACGGAGTACGCCGAAGAGGGTCGGTTCACGAGCATGATCGATATCGCGACAAACGGACTCTGGAGTACGCCCAGCGTCGTCTTCGGGCTGTTCGGCTACGCCTTCCTCGTCCCGCGACTCGGGAACAACACGAGCCTGCTGGCCGGGATGATCGTCCTCGGATTCATGCTGCTCCCGCTCGTGCTCATCACGAGCCGCGAGGCGATCAAGAGCGTCCCCGACGAGTACCGGGACGCCAGTGCGGCGCTGGGCGTCTCCAAGTGGGAGACGATCAAGGACGTCACGATTCCCTCAGCGATGCCCGGAATCGTCACCGGGATCATCATCGGCATCGGTCGTATCGCCGGGGAGACGGCACCGATCCTGATCGTCACCGCTGACAGCCCACAACGAAGCTCGGCACCGGCCATCATGGGTTCGTTTGAGCTCACGACTTCGCCGCCGTTCATTGTCAACGAGGCGCTGCTGAGCGGCTCGAGTGCGCTCCCCTACCAGCTGTACGGTGCGATCACGACGGGCGTTGTCGGCGACGATCCGGGATATGGATGGGCGACTGCGTTCATCCTCCTGCTGGTCGTCCTGTCGTTCTACGTGATCGGGATTACCACGCGGATGTATTTCAGAAAGAAACTACAAGCATGAGTAATACACAAAACGCGAGCCGCGATCCGACGGAATCGAACCGGGAACACCGATCGGCCGACGCCGTCACGCAGACCACGGCCGGTGAGTCCCAAGAGAAGACCCAAGCGGAGTGGACCGACTACGAGTTCCGGGGCGAGCCGAAGCTCTCGGTCGAGGATCTGGACGTCTACTACGGTGACGAACAGGCACTACAGGGGATCACGATGGACATCCCCGAAAACAGCGTGACCGCGCTGATCGGCCCCTCGGGCTGTGGCAAGTCCACGTTCCTGCGATGTCTCAATCGGATGAACGACCGAATCAAGAGTGCCAGCGTCGACGGATCGGTCGAACTTGAGGGCGAAGAGATCTATCAGGATGGTCTCGACCTCGTCGAACTCCGCAAACGCGTCGGGATGGTCTTCCAGTCCCCGAACCCGTTCCCGAAAACGATTCGGGACAATATCGCCTATGGGCCACGCAAGCACGGTGAGATCGAAACCGGACTCCTCGCACGGCTACTGGGTGACGACTCGAGTAAGCGGGAACGGGAACTCGTCGAACGCTGTCTCAAACAGGCGGCCCTCTGGGAGGAGGTCAGCGACCGACTCGACGACAACGCGTTGGGCCTCTCCGGCGGTCAGCAACAGCGGCTGTGCATCGCCCGCTGTCTCGCCGTCGATCCCGACGTCATCCTGATGGACGAGCCGGCCTCCGCGCTGGACCCGATCGCGACCGCGAAGATCGAGGATCTGATCGAGGAGTTAGCCGAGGAGTACACGGTCGTCGTCGTGACCCATAACATGCAACAGGCCGCCCGGATCTCCGACCAGACGGCGGTCTTCCTGACCGGCGGGGAACTCGTCGAGTTCGACGACACCGGCAAGATCTTCGAGAATCCGGAGAGCCAACGCGTCGAAGACTACGTCACCGGCAAGTTCGGGTGATGACCCGAACGGGCTACCGAGAGCGTCTCGAGCGCCTCCGCGAGGCAGTCGTCGCAATGGGCGATCTGGTCTCCGAGCGACTCGCCGACGCCATCACTGCACTGTTTACCGACGATCGAACGCTCGCCGGCGAGGTGATCGCCGGCGACGATGCGATCAACGATCGCTATCTCGACATCGAACACGAGTGTCTCGACCTGCTCGCACTGTACCAGCCCGTCGCCGGCGACCTCCGATTCGTCGTCGCCGCCTTTCAGATCGTCACCGATCTCGAGCGGATAGGTGATCTCGCGACCAACCTAGCGGGGTATACGGTGGATTCGACCGGAACCGCGCCGACGCTTCCCGACGTCGATTTCGAACGGATCGCCGCACTTGCGCTCGAGCTGGTCGAGGATTCGATTAACGCATTCGTGACGGACGACGCGACGGCCTGTTTCGCGGTCGCCAACCGGGACGACGAACTCGACGACCGGTGTGCCGTCGTGATGGAGCGTCTCGTTCAGACCCTCATCGACGTACGCGTCGACGGCGACGGTCGAATCGGCAGTCAACCGGGCCGGAACGTATCCGGTGACCGACCAATCGAGGACGTACTCACGGACGTCTCGCGAACGTTCGTGATCGTCCGTGACCTCGAGCGTGTCGGCGATCACGCGGCGAACGTGGCCGCCCGAACGCTATACGCACTCGAGAGTAGCGAGGAGTTACTTGCGTGACCGTCTCGCGTTCGAGACCACTCCGGGAGAGCCGGACAGGAACCAGCTATTCTCAAAGGCTCGTGTAGTCGAACTGTCGTGAGGTGCGTGTGAGGAATGGTAACTCACGGGCGGTCGAGGGAACATCCCTCAATTTCGGAGGGGGTTTGTTGGATAAAATTGATCTATATCCGAATAGGGATCTATTGATCGATATACACGACACATAGCATCGTATTTTTATATGCTTCCGTGTCGTTGACGTGATGAGAATCGACCAGTTCGATGGGGCTCTCCGGGGGGTTTCGCGGCGGCAATTTATTACGGCGACGGGTGTGGGGGGTGCGACCGCTCTCGCTGGCTGTCTCGGGTCCGATACCGACGACGATGATGACCCCGAGACCACCGATCAGGGCGAACCCGGGGGCAGCGAGGAGCTCTCGGGCGAAGTCACGGTCACGGGCTCGAGTACGGTCTATCCGATTTCCGAGGAGATGGCCGCCCGTTTCATGGCGGAGAACCCGGCAGTAACCGTCACGGTCGAGTCGACCGGGAGCGGTGGCGGGTTCGAACGGCACTTCTGTCCCGGCGATTCGGATATCAACGGTGCATCCCGGCAAATCAAGTCCACGGAGAAAAATCACTGCGCAGAAAACGACGTCACACCGGTCGAGATGCAGATCGCGGGCGACGCGCTGACGATGGCTGTCAGCACCGAGAACACGTGGGCGGACTGTCTGTCCTTCGACGAACTGGCCCGAATCTGGAGCGAGGACGGTGCTGAGACGTGGGCCGAGATCGACTCCGATTGGCCCGACGAGGAGTTCGAACTCTACGGCCCCGACACGACGTCCGGAACGTACGACTGGTTTACCCAGACAGTTGTCAGCAGGGTCGGCCCCCATCGGAGCGACTACGTCGGCACCGAAGACGACACGACCATCGTTCAAGGGCTCGAGGAGAGCCCGTACGCGATGGGCTATTTTGGCTTCTCTTACTACGCAGAGAACGAAGACCGAGTCACGGCACTCGATATCAAAGCGAACAAGGGCGACGCCTGCGGAGAACCGAGTCTGCAGGCGGCCAGCGACGGGACGTACCCGATGGCCCGCCCGCTGTTCATGTATCCCTCCGCAGAAGCCCTCCAGCGCGAGGAGGTTTCCGAATTCGTCCGGTTCTACCTCGAGAAGGCGACGGCCGAGTGGATCGCGGACAATGTCAACTACGTGCCCTCGAGCGACGAGCAGTCCGCCGCAAATCTGGATAGGCTCGCGGAGATCGCTGGCGAGTAACGCGACCCGAGTTGCTTCTACGATCTAGATTCGATGTTGTATCGGTCGACGTTGTTTATCGCCGAGTGACGGGGCGGGACACCCGATCCTGTCGAGCAGCGGCGAGTATAGTCGCCACTGAAACGGTTTACACGCTGATCGCACAGCTATCATGCGATCTGGTGTGCAGTGACTGCCAGTGGCTCCTCTAGTTCTGGACGGTCCGTATCGTCATGACGCCGGCACTCGAGGCGTCGACGGCTGGACCGGTCTCCTCGTCAGTCGCTCGAATGGGATCGGTACGGCGAAACCCGAACCCGACGCTGTCATGCGATTGGAATCCTGCAGTATCGTGACGAGTATCTATATATGTCGCTATTGTTACGCCAAGAATGTAGTCAAAACATGGGACATCGTTCGGATCCGAATATACAGAACGGCAACCATTGGCACATATATGCGTTTCGTGTACTGCTATCGGCACTCGCTGTGATACCGTCATTTCTTCCCGGGATTACATATCTCTATATAGCACTCATAGTAGTATACTTACCTGCTCTGTGGCTTCAATTCGGTGATGTCGAGAGATACCACGGCGTCTTTGTCGACCGGCTTCGGTCGACGTGATTTTCTCGCCGCGGCAAGCGTTGCCCTCTCCGGCGGCTTGGCCGGCTGTACCGGCGTCTTCGCCGCGGAGGGCAACCAAGTAAACATCGCGGGAAGCAGCACGGTGTTTCCCGTGACCGAGGCGATCGCGTCCGCCTTCTCCGAAGAGAATCCTACGATCAACCTCTCGCTCAGTAAGACCGGGACGGGTGGTGGGTTCGGGAACTTCTTCTGTGCGGGACGAACCGATATCAACAACGCGAGCCGATCGATCGCGGATGCCGAGATCGAACAGTGTGGCGACAGCGATGTCACGCCGCTCGAGTTCCCGATCGCGACGGACGCGCTGACGGTCGTCGCCAACCCGGACGCGGACTGGGTCGACTGTCTCACCGTCGAACAACTCCGCGAGATCTGGCGCACCGACGGCGCCGAGCGCTGGAGCGATATCAACGAGGAGTGGCCCGATCAGGAGTTCGAACTCTACGGCGCTGCGACGACCTCGGGCACGTTCGACTACTTCAACGAGGCGATCCTCGGTGAAGAGGCAAACCACACGGGCGACTACTACGCGACCGAGCGCGATCGATCGATCGTTCAGGGCGTTCGCGGCTTCCAGAACGCGATCGGATACTTCGGCTTTGCGTACTACAGCGAAAATCCGGATCGAATCAAAGCAATCTCGATCGATAATGGAAACGGCTGCGTCGAGCCGTCGATCGAGACGGCTAAATCCGGCGAGTACAGGCCCCTCTCGCGACCCCTGTTCATCTACGTCGCCAAGGAATCGCTCGCGCAACCGGCAGTCCGGGACTTCGCTCGCTTCTACATGGAACGAGCCACGACGGATCTGGTCTCCGATGTCGGCTACGTCCCGATCACCGAAACCCAGCGCGACGAGAACCTCGAGAAACTCGAGACCGCGATCGAGGAGGTGACCGAATGAGCCAACCGGACTTCTCTCACGACGGCATTCGCACCGCACGCGGCACGGTGTTCCGATACCTCTTCATGCTGTGTGCGCTCCTGTCGATTCTGACGACCGCCGCAATCATTCTGACGCTGGTCGTCGACGCGATCGCGTTCTTCCAGACCGTCTCGCCCGTCGAGTTCCTCACGGGCACGCGATGGAGTCCAACGAACGAACCGATCGCGTTCGGCGTCCTGCCGCTGATCTCGGGGACGCTGATCATCACCGTCGGCTCAGCGATGATCGCGCTCCCGATCGGCCTGCTGACCGCGATCTATCTCAGCGAGTACGCCTCCGAGCGCCAGCGAGCGTACCTCAAGCCCGCACTCGAGGTTCTGGCGGGCGTCCCGACGGTCGTCTACGGCTACTTCGCGCTCGTCTATGTCACGCCGGCACTGGACACGTTCTTGCCCCTGTCGACGTTCAACGCGCTCTCGGCGTCGATCATGGTCGGGATCATGATCATTCCGATGGTCTCCTCGATCAGCGAGGACTCGATGAGCGCGGTGCCGGACTCGCTTCGCGAGGCCAGTTACGGCCTCGGTGCGACGAAGTTCACCGTCTCCACGTCTGTCGTCGTTCCGGCGGCGCTGTCGGGCATCTTCTCCTCGTTCATCCTCGCGCTTTCGCGAGCGATCGGCGAGACGATGATCGTCGCCATCGCCGCAGGACAGACCCCGCGAATGGCTGACGTGGCCGATCCGGCGGGGATGTTCCTGGATTCGATCCAGACGATGACCGCCGCGATGGTCCAGATCGGGACCGGCGACATCGTCGGTCAAGGCGTCGCGTACAAGAGCCTCTTTGCGGTCGGACTGGCGCTGTTCATCATCACCTTCGTTATGAACCTCATCAGCGAAATAGTTGCGTCACGCTATCGGGAGGTGTATCGCTAATGGCGGCCGACACACAGGACGCATCCGCCGACGCGGGCTTCGGTCGGATCAGCCGAACGAAAGACGTTGCCTTCCGCCTGATCGCGCTTGCGGCGACTCTCGTCGGCATCGTCTCGCTCGCACTGTTGCTGGCGAACGTCACCGTTGACGCCGTTGGCTGGCTCGACTGGCAGTTCCTCACGAATCCACCCCATCCGAACCCGTACGAAGCAGGATTCCTGCCGGCACTGATCGGCTCCATCGCGATCATGCTCCTGATCGCGCTGATCACGTTCCCGCTGGGGGTCGGCGCGGCAGTCTACCTCGAGGAGTACGCCAGCGACGGGTACCTTACACGATTCATCCAGCTCAACATCGCCAATCTCGCCGGCGTCCCGTCGGTCGTTTACGGCCTGCTGGGACTGGGACTGTTCATCGGTCTCCTGAACATCGGCTACGGGACGATACTGGTCGCCGCGTTTACCGTCTCCCTGCTGATCCTCCCTATCGTCATCATTTCGGCACAGGAGGCCATCCGGGCGGTACCCGACTCCCAGCGGCAGGCCTCCTACGGGATGGGCGCGACGAAGTGGCAGACGATCCGCAACGTCGTTCTGCCGCGGGCGATGCCCGGTATCATGACCGGGACGATCCTCGCACTGGGCCGTGCGATCGGCGAGACGGCGCCCCTGATCATGATCGCGGCACCGACGACCGTGTTCGGAGCCCCGACCAGCCTCTTTAGCAAGGTCAGCGCGATGCCCCTGCAGATCTACAACTGGGCGTCCTACCCCCAGACGGAGTTCCAGTACGGCGTCGTCGCCGCCGGCGTCGTCACGCTGCTCGTCGTCTTGCTGACGATGAACTCGATCGCGATCGTCATCCGGAACCGATATCAACAGCGCACCTGACAATGACTAACGAACAGATGACTTCCTCGGAAACGGAATCGACCGACGACCAGCCTGCCCCGACGCCGGGAACCGACGGCCTCGCCGATCCCGCCGACACTGGCGGGGAGACGATGATGGACCGGACGCTCCTCGAGGCACGAGATCTGAGCGTCTACTACGGTGAGGAACAAGCACTCGCCGACGTGGACATCGAGATCCCCGAAAAGAAGGTCACGGCGGTCATCGGCCCCTCGGGCTGTGGGAAATCGACATTCCTCCGGTGTATCAATCGGATGAACGACCTCGTTGACAGCGCCCACGTCGAGGGAGAACTGCGCTTCGACGGGAAGAACGTCTATGACGATGACGTCGATCCGGTCGCCTTGCGCCGGAAGATCGGCATGGTCTTTCAGTCGCCCAATCCGTTCCCCAAGAGCATCCGCGACAACGTCGCCTACGGGCTGAAGGTTCAGGGCAAGGACGATAACGTCGACGAGAAGGTTCGAACCGCCCTCGAGCGGGCTGCGTTACTCGAGGAAGTCGAAGATCAACTCGACTCGAGCGGACTAGACCTCTCCGGTGGCCAGCAACAGCGGCTCTGTATCGCACGGGCGATCGCACCCGATCCGGACGTGATCCTGATGGACGAGCCGGCCTCGGCGCTGGACCCGATCGCGACCTCGAAGATCGAGGATCTGATCGAGGATCTCGCCGAGGAGTATACGGTCGTCATCGTTACGCACAACATGCAACAGGCCGCTCGGATCTCCGATAAGACAGCGGTCTTCCTGACCGGCGGGGAACTCGTCGAGTTCGACGACACCGACAAGATCTTCGAGAACCCCAAACACGACCGCGTCGAGGACTACATCACCGGCAAGTTCGGATAGATCGGTCGTCGCGTTCGGTTCAGTTTTCCATCGGAAGCGTCGTTTCGTCGCCCTTCTCGTTCAGGTCTGATATTTTCATAAGTCGAATTGGATAGTCTCGCGGGCAACTAAGTGTCTTTTGCTTACCATGTCGCTTATTATACGACATACCATGGTTCGATGGACGATGGTCGCCGATGGGGTCCATATCCTGCTGAGCCTGACACTGGTCTTGCTGCTCTTTCGAGCCGAACGGCCCGAACCGTATCTCGTGTCGGCGCTCGCCGCCGCCTTCCCCGACATCGATATCGTCATCTTTCCGCTGCTGGCAGATCTCGGGTATGGAGAGGGAATTCTGTGGAGTCATCGGGCACTGACACACTCGCTTCTGGCCGGGGTCGTCGTGGTCGGCCTACTCGCTTATTTCGGCCCCTGGAGGGCCGCTGCCGTCGGGTTCGGTTCCCATCTTGCAATGGATCTCCTGAGCGGTGGCGTCCGCCTGTTCGCTCCGATCGACGATACGCTGTACGGGGCGTCGTTCGATTGGCTCTTTCTCAATACCCTCACGGCGGCTGTCGCAATAACCGTGATCCTCGGTGGGTTACTCGCCATGAAATACGACTTCAGCTATCGGGTGCCCGCATCCACTCCAAACCCGGTACTCGAGTGGTTCCGATAGTACGATCCCGCTCGACCGGCCGAGACCGTCTCTATCGGACCGTTTGTCTTCGCGTCGCGGCTTTCTCCAACCCTCACGTCGCGGATCGTCGGTACCGATCCACGCCTCTCACCGGGCTCGTCTTCGAGCCCGATGTCTCTTCGAGACGGCCCAGCGGTTCGGCGAGCGCGAGGAGGGTGGCACGGAGGTGCTCCTGACTCCGTAGCCGGCGGAGAGAGGGGTTCGCACACAGTCTTTATCAGTAACGAGCGATCTTTCACAGTATGGCCAGAAAATCCTACCAGGAAAAGCTCACGGAAGTTCGTGAGGACGTCCTCTACATGAGCGAGGTCGTCATGGAACGGCTTCGAATGGGCCTAGACGCGCTCGAGCAGAAAGACGAGGACCTCGCCCGCGAAGTGATCGAGGGCGACGGCGAGATCAACCGGATGTATCTCGACCTCGAACAGGACTGCATCGACCTGCTCGCGCTCCAGCAGCCGGTCGCGAGCGACCTGCGATTCATCGCCGCGTCGTTCAAGATCATCACCGACCTCGAACGGATCGCCGACCTCGCGACCAACCTCGGCGAGTACACGATGGACGCCCAACGGGACCTGTTCCCTGACGTTGATGTCCAAGAGATGGGCGAACTGACCCTCGATATGCTCGAGGACGCGATGCTCGCCTATGATACCGAGGACACCGACACGTGCCGGGAACTGGCAGCCCGTGACGACGAACTCGACCAGTTCGCCGAACGGGCGAGCGAGATCGTCGTCCGGGACCTCATCGAGCGCGAACTCGAGTCGACTGACAAAGTCGAACGGATCCTGCAGGATGTCTCGCGGCTCCTACTGACGATTCGCGACCTCGAGCGGGTCGGCGATCACACCGTCAACATCGCCGCGCGGACCCTGTATATGGTCGAGAACGACGACGAACTCATCTACTGACAAGAGTCCGCGGGGAGCGCCCCACCGGACGTCGGACCGCGTCACCCGCTCGTTTCGTTAGCGCTCTCGTTGCCGCCGGTTTCGTTGCCAGCAGTTTCGTTGCCACCGGTCTCGTTGCCGCCAGTTTCGTTGCCATCACTGCCGCCACCGCCGCCACCGATCTGGAGATCGCCGACCATCTGGGCCTCGTGGGGCTGACAGACATACTGAGCCATCTCGCTGCTCGCCGTGATGTCCAGCATCTGGCTGTCGTCCGGCTCGGAAACCACTTCTGTCGAGAGGTCATCGACTACTTCGTCGCTATCGTTACGAATCTCGATGTTGTGGCCCGATCCGTCGCCTTCCGTCCAACCGATCGTGTAGTCTTCACCCTCCTGCAGGATGAGTGTCGGATTCTCCATCCCTTCGATCTCGGACGGTGCGAGACCCTCCCAGTAACTAGTCTGGCCGCTGAATTCGACCGTCGTGCCGGGCTCAATCTCGACACCGTCACCACCGCCGCCGTTACCGCCACCGTTGCCGCCGCCGTTACCATTGCCGTTGCCTCCGCCACCACCGCAGCCGGCGATAAACGCCGTCGAAGTCGCGACACCGGTCAACTGAAGCATTCGCCGTCGGGATAACCGATCGTCTCGTGCCATCAGGTTGACTTTGCGCTCAACGGGAATAGTCGAATACCCGTCTACTGCGTGGGTGTCAAGTACGGGGCGGTTTGAGGCCGCGTATCGCCAATTTCCGATCCCGAATATCGTCGCCGTCTCTGGTCGGCAGAACCACGCCGTCAATCGCGACCTTGCTCCCGGTTTCGCTCGGGAACGCACGTCAGCAATTGGGCCGTATCGACGACGTTTCGCGTCTCGAGCAATAGTTCGGCCGCCTCGCGGACCGTAAACTCGGCCTCGAGGGCGACGCCATGACAGCGCGCGTAACACTCGAACCAGCGGTTCATCGCGTCCTCGAGGGCAGCGAGTTCGGGACGGGTAAACGGGACCATGCGACCGCCGGTTCGGGCCTCGACGTAGAGCCAGATGGCCGGCCCTGCACCCTCTCGGAGATAGACGTCGGCGTCGTCGGAGCCCGTCACCGCGCCCGCCGAATCCGCCGGACGGGAGCCGTCATCGAACGCCGCCCGCTCGCGCTCGGCGCGGCGAGCGAGTGCGGCGATTCGAGGGCCGTACCGACTCATCCTATCCCTCGCGATACTCGACGCCCTTGCCGCCGCGGGGGTGTTCCCACTCGGTGTCGGCGACGATCGCACAGGTCCCACACTCGACGCAGGGTTGGGTATCGAGGCTGACCAGCGTCTCCTCGGTGCCGTTGGTCTTGACCGCCTCAGAGCGGTAGCAGCCACCGCCGAAGTCCTCCGCGCTGACCGGACAGGCGGTGACCGCCGCACCGCTGGCGGCGTAGGATTCGTCCCTGAGTTCGATATGTGGGTTGCCCACGTCGGTGTCGTAGGTGAGGTCGCCGATGCGCTCCTCGAGGCTCGGCGGCTCGATATCGCTCTCCCAGTGGATCGTCTTACCGTGTTCCTCGGCGATCAGCGTCGGCAGAGAGACGTAGCCTGTCTTCGTATCCGGCAGCATCGACACGAGGAACGGCGAGTTGTACGCCCGCTGCAGCAGGCGGTCGGCAACGGGGTTCCCGACCGCCAGCGAGCCGATCGGCGAGTCGAGGACCCGTTCGACAACGTTCGTCACGGCGTCGTGCTCGCCGACGGTCCGAGAGAGTTCGTACCGCCGGGGTCGGAGTTTGTCCATCGTGCCGGAGTCCTCGAGCAGCTTCGTATAGCGCCGGCCGGCGGCCTCGGAATCGCTGTTTCCCCGGGTGACGGCGAAGGCGTCGGCCGCGAGTGCCCCGGCAGTGACGGCGTGGTTCATCCCCTTGATGATTGGTCCCTGGGCCTGCATCTGGCCGGCGGCGTCGCCGACGAGGACGAGCCGGTCGCGGTAGGGCTCTCGGTGGGCGACCTTCTTCGAGTCGGGGACGAGCTTCGCCGAGTACTCCCGCTCGTGGTACTCGTTTTTGAACCAGCCCGCCAACAGCGGATGGGTCAGCAAGGCATCGAGCAGTTCGTGGGGTTCGGCCTCCTGCTTGACGAGACTGTCGAGGTGGAAGACGGTCCCGATCGAGAGCGAATCCTCGTTCGTGTAGAGGAAGCCGCCACCGCGGACGTCCTCGAAGAGGTCGCCCGAAAACAGGTGGGCTGCGCCTTCGTCCGAGCCGATGTCGAACCTGTCGTTGATCGCGTCGGGATCCATATCTACGACGGCCTTGACACCTTGGAACCACTCATTGGGCTCCTCCCAGTCCATCAACCCGGCATCGCGGGCGAGTTCGGAGTTGACGCCGTCGGCCGCGACGACGAGGTCGGCTTCGATCGGATCGAGCTCGTCACAGGTGACGCCGATGATCTCTCCGTCTTCTCTGAGTAGGCCGTTCACTCGCACGTTCGTTAGCACCCCGCCGCCCGTCTCGCTCGTCTTCTCGTGGACCCGCTTCTCGAGCCAGGCGTCCATCTCCCGCCGGAGCACGGCGTCACACCAGTCGGTGTCGTGCTCGTGGAGGTCGGCTAGATCGTAGGTTTTGACCGTGTTCCCGGCGACGTTGTGGATGTAGTAGTCCGTAACGGGCCGTTCGGCGGCCGACTCACGGAAGCCGTCGAAGAGGTCCTCGAGCGTGTACGGTGCGGAGTCCTCGGCGTAGATCAGTCCACCGGAGACGTTCTTCGAGCCCGCTTCGGTCCCTCGCTCCAGAACGAGCGTCTCGACACCGTGATCGGCCAGCCGCGCGGCCGCCGCGGCCCCGCCGGGGCCACAGCCGACGACCACGGCCTCGTAGTGTTCGTACTCATCAGTCATCGTCCTCACCTCCGTCGGCGACGGCCTCGGGCTCGAGGTCCGTCTCTCCCGATTCGACGGCCTCGGTGAGCCGTGGCAGGACCTCGAAGAGATCTCCCTCAATGAAGTAATCCGAGAAGTCCCGGATCCGGGCGTCGGTATCGGTGTTGATCGCGATGATGGTATCGGACTCGTCCATGCCGACCTTGTGCTGGACCGCACCGGAGACGCCAGCGGCGATGTAGATCGTGGGTGCGACGACCTGCCCGGTCTCACCGATCTGGCGTTCCTCCTTCGAGTACGCCTCGACGTGGCCCTCGAACTGGTAGGAGGAGGTAACGATCCCCCGCGTGATGCCGAGTTCGGCGTCCTCGAACGCGTCCACGAGGTCGAGGCCGAGTTCCATCCCCTCGGTGGGATCGTCCCCAATCCCGCGGCCGAGACAGACGATCACATCGTGGCCGGTGAGGTCGATCCCGGCCTCGAGTTGATCGTACTCGGTAATCTCGACGCGGAACCAGTCGTCGGGGAGTTCCATTTCGTGTTCGACGACCAGCCCGTCGCGATCGGCGTCCGGCTCTATCGGCTCGAAGCTGCCCGGAATGACCGATGCTCCCTGCGGATGAAAGTCCCGGTCCGGGTTATCGAGACAGAGGATCGTCGAGTACTCGAAGCCCGAGAAGTCGGGCCGCTTCATGTGCAGGACCTTCTCGACGGTCTTCTTGACGCCGGGCTCACCGGTCTTGACCGGATTCGAGATTTCGTTTTCCTCGATGAACAGGTCCGAACAGTCCGAGGCCAGCCCGGAGTCGAGTTCGGCCTGAACCTTCGCCGAGAGGTCCCGGCCGTTGTTCGTCGCCGGGAACAGGATATAGCGCGGCTTGTCGTACTCCCGCCAGTCGGTGCTCTCGATGGTTCCCTCCCCGCGAGCCATGTGGGACGCGATTTCGGTGTAGGGCTTGTGCAGGAACCGCTCGAGGCGCTCGTCTTCGTGATAGACCGCGACATCGGCCCCGTAGGCGATGCATTCCTCGGCGAGGTCCTCGCAGTCGTCGCCCATCAGGAACGCGACAACGTCTTCCTCGTCACCGTAGTCCGTTTCGAACTGGTCCATCAGTTCGCGGCCCTTCCCGAGCATCTCCCTCGAGACATCGAGCAACTCCCCGCCCTGCGTCTCACAGAAGATCCACATGTCCGCGTAGTCGCCGTCCTCGAGCGCCCGGATGTGTTTCTTGTCACGGGTAGGATGAGAGAGGCCGTCGTCTTCCTCCGCTTCCCCTTCGGCTTCGTCTGGCTCGGTTTCTGATTCGTCGATTTCGTCTTCGTCTACGTCCTCACCCTCTGCTTCGTCACCCACGTCCTCTTTCGTCTCCTCGTACTCGCCTTCCGTTTCCGTGCCCTCCTCGACGCCGTCGCTCTCGTCGTCCGCTTCGGCACCGGTCTCCTCGAGCCGCCGGTGGACCGCCTCGCGAGCCGTCGCCCGGTCCTGTCCGGCTCGCTCTGCCTCGAGGATCGCCTGTAGTTCGTCCTCATCGTCGACCGTCTCGAGTTCCTCGGTCAGTTCGTCAACCGTGTGGTCGTCTGGATCTATTGCTGTCATTCTAATCACCCGCTCCAGCGGCATACGGCTGCATTTCCTCGAGTACTTCTCCCATGCCCTCGTCATCGGGATCGATCATTGTCGCCTCCCGCTCGGACGGCGCTTTGGGGATCGGATCGACCGAGGAGACGATCGTGGGCGAGCCGTCGAGCCCGATATAATCCGGATCGAGGTTCAGGTCGGTGTGGTCCCACGTCGTCAGGTGATCCTCGTGCTCGGCGGCTCGCTCCTCGGTTTCGGCTCGCAGTTCTTTGTGCGCCAACCTGTGTGATGCCTTCCGATAGGTCGGCTCGAACTCGGGATCAGTGATGACGAAACAGGGCAAGGGCGCTTCGACCGTCTCGATCTCGTCGATGTCTCCCTCGACAAGTCGTTTCGCGCGTAGGGTCCGCTCGTCGGGATCGATGTCGAGCGCGATAACGTGCGTGACTATCGGCCAGTCCATCGCCCAGCACGTCTGCGGGCCGGTCTGGCCGGTCTCCCCGTCCGCCGTCTTGAACCCCGCGAAGACGAGGTCAATGTCGGCGATTTCCTCCTGGTACGTCTCGAGGCCGGCGCTCAACGTGATCGCCGTCGCCCACGTGTCGGAGGCAGCGAGTTCCCGATCCGAGAGCAGATAGCTGTCGTCGGTGTAGACAGATTCCATCGCCCCCTGGAGGACATCACCGTATCCCGGTGGTCCCATGCTCATTCCGCTGACGTGGCCGCCGTGGCGGACCGTGGTCTGGAGCGCGGCCTGCAGCGCGAACTCATCGTTCGGATTCATCACCGTCGGCGTCTTCCCCCGCTCTAAGTGACCGTCCTCGTCGAACGAGACGGCTCCCTCCGAGAAGTCCGGGACACCTTTCGTTAGGACGATCGATCGCATGACACCCTCCATTCTACTTGCTTGTCGTTCTCTCTCATGCTCGTCATACCCTGTCGTAAGTATCAGTATTAAGAATAGGGGTCCGTATCGCCAAGAGAAATCGCCACCCGTGCCGAGCAGTCGGATCAAAACCGAGAGCAGCCGGGTTTCAGTTGGGTATCGATCGCGGACCGGCAGCTATCAGTGGGTCGCAAACTCGAGCGGCGGCGGGGGATCACCGACTATAGCGCCAGTTGAACGTCGTGCACACCCGATCGCGGGGCTGTATGGCGATCAGTGTGTGAACCGTTTTAACTGGGGCTAGAATGAGACCAGCGGGCAAACGGATTGGTGGTCACTCGTTGTTATTCGGGGTCGCGTTCGGTCGTGCCCATCGTGATTTCGCCGTCGGCGCGGATCGTCCCGTCGACCTCGCCGTCTGGACCGAGTTCCAGGTCGGCCGAGGAGACGTCGCCGAGGATGCGAGCGTCCGCACCGATCGTGACGTCGCCGTCGCGGGTGGTCAGATCGCCGTGGATCTGGGTCCCCTCGCCGACAGTGATGTCGCCACGGGCGCGGAGGCTGCCGAAAATCGTGGTATCGCTGCCGACGTCGATCGTCTCGGCACGGACGTTGCCGTGGAGTCGGCAGTCGTCGCCGATCGTCGCAGGCGTCGAGACACGCCAGGTATCGTCGCCGACGGTTGCGTTCCGAGGGATGACGAACGGCTCCGTATCGGGCTCACCGTCCTCCTCATCATCGACGATTTCAGAGATGAGCTGCTGAGCGGCGTCTTCCTCGCCGAGGAGGAGGAGGTGTTTGAGGTAGACGAACAGGAACACGATCGTCGGCATCGGGTTCCTGATGACGATCCAGCCGTTGGCTTCGAACCCGTCCTCGATCTCTACGTCGTCGCCGATGTCGAGATCGCCGGCGACTTTCAGTCGATCACCGATATGGACGCGCTCACCGATGTATGCATCCTCGCCGACGAGGACGTTCTCGGCTACGTCACACCACATGTCGAGCCGACAGTCGCCGCCTGCCTCGATCGCCCCGCCGAACTCGGCCGATTCGCCGGCCAGCACGTTCCGGCCGCGGACGCCGAACTCGACGCTCGAGCGCCCGCCGACGAGGATATCTCCGTCGGTAACGAGGTCACGCTCCTGAGTTTCCGTTCCGTCGGGAACGACGAGTTCGTCGAGCGGATCCCTGCTGAAGGCCACACTCAGGTCCAAAGGGAGTACCACCTAATAAAGCTCGCGCGTCGTCAGTCGTTCGTCTGACGCCCGTCTGCTCTTCTCGGCACTCGCATCGCTTCAGCCGTCGATCACAGTCGCCTCGCTTTTATTACCCCACCGCGTACGTCCGGCCATGACTACGCTCGCATTTGACGACAAGGGAGTCGACGTCGTCTACGAAGGCACCGAGTTCCGTCTCGAGCAGGAACTCATCGAGGAAGCGACCGAGAAATCGTACTACGACGTGACCGACCACGAAGTGCTACAGATCGTCGCCGAACAGCCGAACCTGCAGGGCGAGCCCCGCCGTATCGGCGACATTCTCGACTGAACTGTCCCTGAAGAGTCCAAGGAGCGGACCGTCGTCCGGTTTCAGGCGCCTCGAGTCAGTAGACGACGTGTAAGAGGGCGAATACGACGATCCCGAGCGAGAAGGAGACCAGCCACAGCGTCGCCGCGATGCGGCCGACGCGGGCATGGCTCGTGTCCGGAAGCTCCGCGATCGGGCGGGAGAGCGCGAGCAAGAGCACGTAGTAGAGCAGTGGGATACAGACGATCGCGAGGAAGATGTGTATCGCCAGCAGCGGCAGATAGACGAACTGATAGACCTGATCGGGGCCAGGGAACGGCTGGGGCCCGCCGGTCACGGTCAGTCGGTAGAGATAGAGCGCGAGGAAGGCCACGAACAGCCCGAACGAGGCGGCCATCGCGACGCGGTGGCGCTCGATGTCGCCGCGTCGGATCGCCCGCCAGCCGAGCGTGATCGTGCCGATCGCGGCCGCGCTGAGCACGGCGTTGACGAGCGGAATCGCATCGAGGACCCACTCCGGGGCTGCCGGCACGCTCGAGGACGGAATTCGTCCGCCTGCGGCCGCGAAGACGACCGCCAGCGACACGACGCTCAACACGCCGGTGAGAAGGCGCACGCGCTCTCGAGGGACGTATTCCATGTGTGGACGTTCGAGCGCAACGGGAAAGTGGTTGCTCTCTTTGCTGGACTACCCACTCGACGGTCCGCTAACGCGTCTCGAACAGTGTTATTGAGGGTCGTTGTCAGCCAATTTCCGGGTTTCCGCTCTGAAAAACCGCTTCAGTGCAATCGTCGTTCCTGCATACGATGCGGCCACAACGGCGACGAGGAACAACAGTCCGACGAGAGTCATGTAACTGAACAGCAGTTGCAAGTCCATATTCAATACCCACCTATCGTTACTAAAGTATATTCCTTACTTGGTACGAACTGTTCACCGGCGGTGATTCGGCTCGACGGTACCCTCCCTCGAGTAAGACGATGCGAGAGACGAAGCCATCGCTCGTCGGTGTAGCATCGGAAGGAATTATGCGTGGGTGATGTCCACGAAGGGAAATCACCTGCATCGATTTGTGGTGGAGTGACCCACCTATGCGATGCGTGGGACCGGATTCGAACCGGCGGACCCCTACGGGACAGCGCCCTCAACGCTGCGCCGTTGGCCTGGCTTGGCTACCCACGCTCGCGGTCTCTGTCTGCACTCATTCGTATCCAGTGTGATTATAAAAGCCCTTTCCTTTAGGTCGGCGACTGCGGCTGGGTCCCACGGGAACGGGGCCCGCGAGTAACGGACACTCGAGACACTCGCCTTGCCGGCACTCGTTTGACCGATTCCGGCGTCTTTCCGTACCGTCCGATCGGCTCTCGACCTGCGAGAGACACAAAGGTTTCAATACTCGAGGGGAATCGTCGACCGATGTCGATGTGGTCGGCTCGAACGCGTGCGCTCGCAGGTGCGGCCGTGGCCAGCGGCACGGTCGCCGCAGGCGTGCTCGTCTCGCCGTCGACGATAGTCGGGACCGTTGATGCCGTCGCTGCGGATCCGTTCCTGTTCGGTCTCCTCGTCGCCGGACTCTACCTCGTGCGCCCCTTCCTCGCATGGCCGACGACACCGCTCGCGGTCGTCGTCGGCTACGGCTTCGGCGTCGCCGTCGGCGTCCCCGTCGCACTCGTCGGTGTCGTTGTAACTGTCCTTCCCGTCTTCGTCGCGGCGCGCTGGCTGGCCGCTGATGACCCGGCGACGACTCGAGACACTCGCTCTCGAGCCACCGAAACGCCCGGCGAGGACACCGACAGCGGCCTCCTCGAGCAGGCCGGCGAGACCGTCGCGCGCTACTACGAGACGGCGGGCCGCTCCGTGGCGTCATCGCCTCGCGACTGGCACCGATTCCCTCGGACGTCGCGACGTGTGCCGCCGCGGTCAGCGGCGTTGAGGCTCGCCAGCTGGTAGTCGGGACGGTGATCGGCGAACTCCCGTGGACGATCGCTGCCGTCGTCGTCGGTGCCTCGGCGGCGACGATCACCGCGAGCGGGCTCGAGGGCGTCGGCGTAGCGTTGTCGCTGGCCTGTGGCGTCGCCGCCGTCCTCCTCCTCGCCGGCCCCGCGTACCACAGGATTCGGACGGGGAGCCGAACACAAACGGACGACACGGACAGTGCGAGCCGATCGACGGACAGCTAACGGCGTCGCTGCCAGTACCTGCGGTCACGCAGATTAAAACGCGGAAACCAGGGCCGTGGGGTGCGCTATCGACTCTCGATTACTCGTCGCCGAACGTCTCGACGAGCGAGCCGTTCGGATTCGTGCTCCGACTCGAGAGACGGTGCTCAGCGGAAGGGATCGCTACAATCGATGATGACCCCGTGCTGGGGACAGACGTACTTGCAGTGGCGCTTGTACATCGCTGCGTCGCAGTGTGGACAGCGCGGACCGGCGGCGGTCTGGTTGCTCGAGCCGTCCGTATCGACACCACCGTCCGACCTCGTCTCACTGTCGGCAGTCATACGATAGTGTTCTCGCCAGCGATGCTAAGTGTAGTGTTTCCAGTGGATCGTCGAGCGCGAAACGAGAGGGAGAAATGGACGCAGAAAGACAGCGTCGAAACGGCCTCAGTCAGCGCTCAGCACTCGCTCCAGCCACAAGATTCGCACGTCTTGCAGCCTTCGGAGAAGTACAGCGTCATCGAGCCACAGTCGGGACACTCCGGCGACTCGCCGGCGTCGATGAGGTCCTGGGTCGTGTCGTCGTCGTCCGCGGCCTCACTGCCCTGCGCGGCGGCCGCACCGCCGTCGGTCTTGGGACCGTCGTAGTCGGCGATCTCGGCGTCGGCCGACTCCTCGAGTGTCTGCTGTTTCGGGTACGGCTTGTCGATCTCGCCGTCGAGGTAGCGCCGCATCGCAGTGCCGATGGCGTCCGGGATGGACTGGATCTGTTCGCCCTTGTCCCAGGCGACTTTCGGACTGCGAGTGCCACAGAGTTCGTCGACGATCTCCTCGGGGTCGACACCGGAGCGCAGCGAGGTCGAGATGACCTTTGCCAGCGCTTCGGTAAAGGAGTTCGTGAAGCCGCCGGAATGGCCGATGTTCGCGAACAGTTCGAACGGCTGTCCGGTCTCGGGATCTTCGTTGATCGTTACGTAGATCTTTCCGTAGCCGGTGTCGATGCGCTGGCTAACGCCCTGTAGCGCATCGGGTCGCTCGCGCTTCTCGGTGAAGTCGATCTCGACCGGCTGGCGGTCATCGTTGTCGACCAGCGAGCCGACGTCCTCCTCGAGGACGTCCCGGACTTCATCGCTCTCGAGGAAGGCCTCGAGCCCGCCGAAGATCTCGTCGATCTGTTCGACTAGCGCTTGGGCGGCTTCGGTCTCGTCGGCGAAGTCGGCGTTGTCCGCACGCGTGGTCAGCACCTGTTTCGAGCGGGTACCGTCGCGGTAGTAGGTGACGCCCTTGCCGCCGTTCTCGTAGACCCACTCGAAGACCTCCTTGGCGTCCTCGAGCGTGGAGTCGTTCGGTGCGTTGACCGTCTTCGAGATGGCGGAGTCGACACCGTTCTGGCAGGCACACTGCACTGCAGCGTGCTGTTTCGCCGAGACGGCCGAGGTGATGACGAACAGTTCGCCGATCGCGTCCGGCACCGTCGAGAGGCCTTCGACGCCGTCGAACTGATTCGTCGCCATCTGCTCTTGTGCTTCTTCCTTGACGGCATCGACGTCGATATCGTTGTCCTCCAAGACGCGGAGGAAGTAGTCGTCGAACTCGACTAACATCTCGTCGCCCTGAACGTCGTCGGTGACGTTCTTGTAGTAGGCGACGTTGTAGATCGGTTCACAGCCACCCGTCGTATTGCCGACCATCGAGGTCGTCCCGGTCGGGGCGATGGTCGTGACGTTGTGGTTGCGGATGGGGAAGCCGTCTTCCCAGTCGTCGGCGTTCTCGCCGGTCTGGCGCTCGAACCACTCGCGGTACTCGGTTGGGTTCGCGTACTTCGACTCGTTCCAGTCGTTGAACGAACCGCGCTCTTCGGCGAGTTCGTGGCTCTTGGCCTTTGCACCGTGGTTGATGTGGGTCATCAGCTGGCTGGCGACTTCGTTCCCTTCGTCGCTGCCGTACTTGATCCCGAGCTGGACGTATAGCTGGGCCAGGCCCATGACGCCCAGACCGATCTTGCGCATATCTCGGACCTTCTCTTCGATCTCCTCGACCGGGAAGTCCGACATCGTGACGACGTTCTCGAGGAAGCGGGTGCCGTACTCGATGCGTTCATCGAACTCCTCGAAGTCGATAGCTTCCTCGAGGAAAGCGTCGACGGCCGCTTCCTGCGAATCGTACTCGTCGCCGTGCTCGTCGGACCAGACGCGCCAGTCGGGAGCGTCGAGATCCGCCAGCGTCGAGAGGTTGATATGGCCGAGGTTACAGGCCTCGTACTCCTCGAGTGGCTGCTCGCCACAGGGGTTCGTCGCGAGCATCCGGTGGTCGTCTTCCTTCTCGACGTCGAAGGAGTGTTCCTTGTTGACTCGCTCGAGGTAGATGACGCCCGGTTCGCCGTTCTCGTGGGCACCTTGCACGATGCGTTCCCAGACGAGTTCCGCCGGGATCGAGAGCGGTTCACCGACCTCGATGTGCTCGCCGAGGTCGTACCGGCTGTACATCTCCTTGGTCTCCTCGGTGGCGATGTGGGGCTCTTCCGTACGCGGGTTGGTAAACGTGTACTCCTCGCCGTTCTGGACCGCGTCCATGAAGTCGTCGGTGACGCCGACGGAGATGTTAAAGTTCGAGAGGTGGCCCTCGACAGCGTTGCGCAGGTGTTTGGGCACGCGCCCGTCCTCGTCGATCAGGTCACGGGCCTCCTCGAGGGCTTCCGAGAAGGTGGTGTAGGTGTAGTCGTCCGGATCGTTCAGTCGCAGTGTGTGAGCGAGCGAGACGTCCTTGTTCTTGGCGTGAATGAACTCGATGACGTCGGGGTGGGAGACACGCATGATGCCCATTTGGGCACCGCGACGGGTCCCGCCCTGGGCGATGGTCTCACAGAGCTGGTCGTAGGTCCGCATGAAAGTGATCGGGCCGGAGGCGATACCGCCGGTCGAGCCGACCGAGTCACCGTAGGGGCGCAATTGCCAGAAACCGTATCCGACGCCGCCGCCGGACTGGAAGACTTCGGCCGCCTTCTTGGCGGTCTCGTGGATATCCGAGAGGTCGTCGTCGGGGGACATGACGAAACAGGCTGAGAGCTGCTGGAGCTCGTCTCCTGCGTTCATCAGGGTCGGCGAGTTCGGCATAAAGGAGAGCGACTCCATTCCGTCCGTAAAGGACCCGGCGACGTCCTCGACGTGATCGCGTACCTCGTCGGGGAGTTCGGGGACGATAGTATCGTACGCGAACTTGTTGACGTTGCGCTCGGTGAGCGTCGTCTCGGCGTCGTCGTCTACGGTGACACCCTCGCCGAAGACTTCTCCGGCGAGTTCGTCTCGGCGTGGATGGTCGGGCTTCAGCTGGTCGGGCGTGACCGTAATCTCGTGGTCCTGCTTTTCGGCCTCGTAGACCGCTTCTGCGAGGGCGACGTTCTTGCCAACGCGATCGAAGAGGTCCTCCTGTGTCTCGATCAGGTCGCCGTTGGCGTCCTTCCGGAGATAGCGAGCCGGGAGAATGTTATTGTAAGCGTTGTCGGTCAATCGCTCTTCGAGGGTCTCCCCGTCGGAGCGTTTGATCGGGAGGGTGAGATCCGCCGCGGATAGCTCGGCGTCGCTCATGCGCGGGTCACCTCGTCGCTATACCGCCGCCGCGTGTCGATTCTGGCGTGAGTCGGAATCCTTGCTCTCATCATTCGTGACGAAGGTTCGGTATTCATGCATCCCTCATAAAACGTGGTGTTGTTGTCCTACTTTTCTTGTAGTAATACAAATTCGGTTTCAGAGATATCTCTGTAACCTATCGTGGTTCATTCTCCCGCGACCGTCGAAACGGCCGCCTGGGTGGTCAACGATACCTACGTCGCGGACCGTCTTAACGATTTTCAGACTCGGCTGAAAATGACTGTAACCGATGAGATGGCGTCGCAGTCCCGTGATTTTCTCGTTTGTAGATATTTCTTCGTGAGTCAGTCAATATCGCGAGTCAGTCATAGTATCCAGAAAGATTACGTCACTGGGCATGGGAAATAGCATATGATCGATGCACTGACGTCGGCACCACCGGTCCTGCTGGTGTTGACCGTACTCGCCGCCTTCGCGGTCGCTGTCATCGCGCTCCGAATCGCGATCAAACTGGCCGTTCGAGTCGGCATCGTCGCCGCAGTCGTCCTCGCGGCCCTCTACGCGGTCGGGCAACTCGAGTTGCTTCCCGGCGTCTGATACGACTTGGACAATCGGCGACACCAGTAAAGAATCGCCTCGCTACGGAACCGCTGCTCGTTTTCGATTCAGTCCGTCTCGAGAGCAACGTGAACCGATTCGCGTCTAGACGCTCGAGAGGAAGTTCTCGATCACGTCGTGGCCCCTCGCGGTGAGGACGCTCTCGGGATGAAACTGTACGCATTCGAGAGGATACTCCTCGTGGCGAACGCCCATGACGAGCGTTTCGTCGTTCTGCGGTTCCACCGCAGAGCCAGCGGAACCGTGTTCCGCGCTGCCGTGTTCCGCCGTCGCTGATACCGCAAGACAGTCCGGAACGGCCGTCGCGACGAGCGAGTGGTACCGCCCCGCGCGAAAGCCCTGCTCGAGGCCCTCGAAGACCCCCGCACCGTCGTGGTCGACCGCGGAGGCCTTGCCGTGGATCGGGTCCGGCGCGCGGCCGACGGTGCCGCCGTACTCGTAGACGGCGGCCTCGAGGCCGAGACAGACACCGAGCGTCGGTACCTCGGGGGAGAGTTCTTGAAGCACGTCCATCGTCACGCCGACATCGCGGTCGTTTTCGGGTGGCCGGGACCGGGGCTGATGATGATCGCGTCGGGGTTGACGATGCGAACGTCCGCGAGCGAGGCGGTGTTCTTCAGCACCTCGGTCTCGGTACCGGCCTGCTGGCTGACGTACTCGACGAGGTTGTACGTGAAGGAGTCGTAGTTGTCGATGAACAGGACCGTGGTCGGGTCCGCGTCGCTGCGGTCGCCACTCGTTGTGGTCGCGTCGGTCTCGTCCGTCGCAGCCGGGCTCATCGCCCCACCTCCGGCGTCGCTTCGCGGTCCGTGTCCGAACCAGCCTCGCCGGGCGGGAGCTCGATCTCCTCGAGGGCCGCGAGGACGCCCCCCATCTTCTGCTCGGTCTCCTCGTACTCGGCGGTGGGGTCGCTGTCGGCGACCAGCCCCGCGCCGGCCTGAACCGTGATTCGATCACGTTCTCCTTCGTCCTCCACCGTTGCAGTCCGAATCACGATCGCGAAGTCCGTATCGCCAGTCCAGGAGTAGTAGCCGACGCCGCCGCCGTAGAGCCCGCGAGGCTTGGACTCGAGGTCGTCGATAATCTCCATCGCCCGGATCTTCGGGGCTCCTGAGAGAGTCCCGGCGGGGAATGATGCGCGAGTCGCATCGAACCCGTCCGAGTCGGCTGCCAACGTTCCCGTCACGGTCGACTCGATGTGCTGGACGTGGCTGTACTTGAGGACGTTCATGAACTCGTCGACGCGGACCGAGCCCGGCTCCGAGACGCGGCGCACGTCGTTGCGCGCGAGATCGACCAGCATCGTGTGCTCGGCGCGTTCCTTACTGTCGGCCAGCATCTCGCCCGCCAGTCGACGGTCCTCGACGGGGCTCGATCCCCGGTCACAGGTGCCAGCGATCGGATTGGACATGACTTCGCGCCCGCGCACCGAGATCAAGGTCTCAGGGCTGGCCCCGACGACGGTCAGGTCGTCGTGGTCGAGCAGGTACATGTACGGCGACGGGTTCACATCACGCATCGCCTCGTAGAAGCCCATGGGATCGACGTCGCCGTAGAGCTCTCGCGTCCGCGAGATGACGCCCTGATAGATGTCCCCGTCGAGGACGTGCTCTTTGGCCTGTCGGACGCTCTCCTCGTACTCATCTTTGGGACCCGCGGCTTCGTCCTCGCGGACGAACCCGCCCGTCTCGGGCCGTTCGGCCTCGCGTAGCGTCGCCGCGACCTCGGCGGCCTCCGCCTGGAGCGCGTCGTACACCGCATCGGGGTCGTCCTCGGCCTCGAGGACCGGCGTACAGACCAGGGAGACCGTCCCGTCGCGCTCGTCGAACGCCAGCGTCTTCGTCGTCAGCAGGAACTGTGCGTCCGGGAACCGCGAGTCGGGCCGCTCGCAGCCGACCTCCTCGAGCCAGAGATCGTAGACGGCGTCGTAGGCCAGAAAGCCGACCAGCCCGCCCTCGAGATGCTGGCGGTCGTGGTCCGGCGCGTTCTCGAGGCGGACATTCGGCATTGCGGCTCGAAGCGCGTCGACGGTGTCGCCCTCGGCGTCCGTCCGAATCGATTCGAGCGGCGCGTCGTCGGATAGCGCCTCGACGGTGGCCTCGCCGGATTCGACCGTCACGACGGCCTCGGGATCGTACCCCACGTAGGAGTATCTCGCGTGCCGTTCGGCGTCCGCAGCGCTCGGCCGGAACGCGCCATCAGGGTCGCTCGAGGCGGTCTTCTCCGCGCTCTCGAGCAGGAAGGCGTACGGCGAGCGCTCGCGATCGATCGCCTCGGAGCGGCCGGTGAGCGCGGCATAGGCGGCCAGCGGCGTCGTCTCAACCTCGAGCGTCGCAACGGTGTGGACGACGACGGGCTGATCCGCCCGATCCCCGCTCGTTCCTGCGTGGTTGCGGAACGTCTCCCGATCGATGTCGAACGTGGGTCGATCTGCTGGCACCGAATCGGAGTTGTGCACGGTCACGGTTACGGCTCCGCCGGTCTGTGGGCGTTCTTGGCTCGGTCGACGAACGATCGGACGGCGTCGACGTCCTTGACGCCGCCGCTGTCCTCGACGCCGCTGGCCACGTCGACGGCGAACGGCTCGACGGTTCGGACCGCATCGCCGACGTTGTCGGGCGTCAGTCCGCCCGCGAGGATCAGCGGCGAGTCGAGGTCCGCAGCTGCCATTCGCGTCTGGTCCCAGTCGTGGGTCCGCCCGGTGCCGCCGCCGCCGTCCTCGCCGGCCGTGTCGACGATGAGCCCGTCGACGACGTCGTCATAGGCCTCGGCGGTCGTCGCATCGTCGGCGTCGACCGCGAGCAGGAGTTCCGTCTCGAGTTTCGCGCGCAGGTACGCAAGATCACCGACTCGGATGTCGCTGTGAATCTGAATCGCGTCGGGTTCGATCTCCTCGGCCAGTTCGATCGCCTCCTCTGGACCGGCGGGCATCGTCACGAGTACGCTCGTCACGAACAGCGGCGTGGCCGCCGCGAGCGCCGCGGCCCGTTCGATCGAGACCTCCCGTGGCGTGTCAACCGAGACGTCACAGATGATGCCAATCGCGTCCGCTCCCGCGGTGATCGCGGCCTTGAGGTCGACTTCGCTGGTCAGTCCGCAGATCTTGACGCGCGTCATCGTCCCTCCTCTACCGGCTCCACCGTCGCGCCGCGGAGTCGCTCGAGTTTCCGGGCCGCCGCCCCGGACTCGATCGCCTCGCGGGCTACGTCTGCGCCGGCCTCGAGCGAGTCGGCCTCGCCGGCGACGTAGATCGCCGCGCCGGCGTTCGCGAGGATAACGTCTCGCTTTGCACCGGTCACGTCGCCCTCAACGATCCCACGCATGTCGTCGGCGTTCTCTTCGGGCGAGCCGCCGGAGATGTCCTCGATATCGTGGGTCTCGAGGCCGAGATCGGACGGCTCAAGCACGTACTCTTCGAAAGAGTCGCCGTCGACTTCCGCGGCGACGGTCTCGCCGTGGATAGCGATCTCGTCGGTCCCTGCGCCATGGACGACCAGCGCGCGCTCGATGTCCATCCGGGACAGCGCATCCGCGAGCACGGGGACGAGGTCGGGGTCGTAGACGCCGACGACCTGTGCATCCGCTCCGGCCGGATTCGTCAGCGGACCGAGCACATTGAAGATCGTCCGCATGCCGAGTTCCTTGCGCGGTCCGATGACGGCCTTCATCGCCGGGTGGAACACCGGCGCGAGCATGAAGCCGATGCCGTTGTCCTCGATTGCCCCCTCGACGGCCGGCGGTTCGGCCTCGATGTTCACGCCGACTTCCTCTAAGACATCCGCGCTGCCCGAGGCGGAGGAGACCGAGTAGTTGCCGTGCTTGGCGACTGGAACGTCGGCTCCGGCCGCGACGATCGCGCTCGTCGTCGAGACGTTGATCGTGTTGTAATCGTCCCCGCCCGTGCCACAGGTGTCGACCAGCGGTTCTCGGTCGGGCGTGATCGTTCTAGCCGCATCGCGCATCCCCTCGGCGAAGCCCGCGATCTCGGCTTCCGTCTCTCCCTTCGCACGCAGCGCCGCCAGCAGCGCACCGATCTGTGCCTCCGTCGCGCCCTCGAAAACGGCCGTTGAGGCCGCTCGAGCGTCCGATTGCGTGAGATCCTCCCCGTCCGTGACTCGTTCGACGTATTCCTGCATAGTGGACACCAATGTACGTAGTTGTCTTGTAATGCCCAAATCAGTACATCGACTTAAGCGTATCGAACGGGTGCGTGGGGTCAACTCACGTACGGCAGTCGATTCGAAACCTTCAATTGGTATGGGGAGCAACGAATGAGTGGAGACAACGTGGCGACGGACGCCACGGATGAAAGCAAAACCAGGGTTGGTGGTCTAGTCTGGTTACGACACCTCCTTGACATGGAGGAGGCCGGCAGTTCAAATCTGCTCCAACCCATTTCTGACGAACTAATACGACGAACAGAGTGAGGAGTACGTTCGTCAGAAATTGTACTGAGAGATTTGAACGAGACGAGTCGCGGTGCCCGAACGAAGTGAGGGCGACCGTCTCGGCGTGGTTCAAATCTGCTCCAACCCACTATTTCTGTCGCGAGCAAATCCGCGAGCGACGAAATCGTCATGGTGGACAGATTTGAATCAGGGAGCAGCTTTGCTGCGACCGTGGTTCAAATCTGCTCGAACCCATTCCTGACGGAACGACAATCGAGGAGCGTGTGGGGCACTGCCCAGTCAATGTCGAACGGTGAAACCGTGAGCGAAGCGAGTCGTTCCATCAGAAATTGTTATGGAACATTCGAACCAGGTTCCGCGAGTTTCGGTCCTCATTCGAGTCTGGTACTACTCGCAAGCGACTTCGTTTGCGACTCGCTCCGATCCGTGTTCGAGTAACGTGTTAGTGCCCACTGTCAGCACTGATTTCACAGACGAGAGCACCCACGGTCGACGGACCACCGGCCGCGTCGTCGCCCCACCGACCGGATTGAATCACTTGACGGCGTCCCAAGACGCCGAGGCCGTCAGACGGTCGTCATCGACATCGACCGAACTCTCATCGGCGGAAGAACCAACTGAGTCCTCGAGCGCGCTTGTATCCGCGTCGCCGAGAACGGCTGCGAATTCGCCGGTCGCTCCGTCCTGCTCCGCGTCGAGAGACAGCGAAGCGACGCCACCCTCGAGCCCCTCGAGTTCGGAGTATTCCACGTTCGAGAAGCCCTTTCCGGTCCCGTTTCCGTTCCCGTTTCCGCTCTCATCGTCGGAACCGAGACAACCAGCGGCACTCATTGCCATCGAAACGCCCGTGAACTTCAGTATAGTACGACGGTTTGTTCTCATGATATCAATCGGCACTTGTCATCTATCATGAGATTTCCCAAAACGAGCAACTCATTCTGCGAGAGGTGCATCACGCAGCGGTATCGGTCGTCCGGTGGATCGTTGGTCCCGTAAACGACGGGAGACGGACCAACGTTTCACTCCGCTCGGTATCGAACGCTACAAACCCGCGAGTCGATTCGAACGTGATATGGAAGTCGTCGGTCGGCTGCTGGCGTTGCTCGTCGTGTTGTTGGTCGGCGCTGGATTGCGAACGACCGGCATTCTCGATACGCGCCGGACCGAACTGCTGAACGCCCTCGCCTACTACGTCGCGCTCCCGGCGCTGATCTTCGTCTCGACCTACGATCGGTCGATCGGGGAGCTCCTCTCCCCCGCACTGCTGGGCGGGCTCCTGTTCGTGCTGTTCGCGACCGCGGGGGCCGCCTGGATCGTCCACCGGAATCGCGACTCGAAGGCGCGCCGAAGTGTCGCGATCATACAGTCCTATCACTCGAATCTAGGCTATCTCGGACTGCCACTGGTCGCCGCAACGTTCGATCCCGCGGTGACGGCGATCGCGAGCGTCGTGCTGGGCGTCATGTCGTTAACGCAGGTGCCGCTGACGGTCGTCATACTCTCGATGCTCAACGGGACCGACGCGTCGATCGCGCGCGAACTCCGCGGGCTCGCGAGGAACCCCGTCCTACTGGCGTTGATCGCCGGCCTCGCCGTCGGCTCGCTCGGGATCTCGATTCCGTCGTCCGCCGCGGCCGGCCTCAACGTCGTCGGCTCAATCGCGCTCCCGGTCGCCTTGCTCTGTGTCGGGGCCTCCCTCCAGGTCGACCTGCCCTCGATCGACGTCGGTGCGACCGCCACCGTCGTCGCACTCAAAATCTGTCTAATGCCCGTCATCGCGTGGACCGTCTTCTCCGCGCTCGCCGTCGACTCCGCGACGTTTACTGCCTGCGTGGTGATGCTCGGGACGCCGACTGCCGTCTCGACGTTCGTCTTCGCGAACGAACTCGGCGGCGACAGGCAGTTCGCCTCACTGAACGTCTTCGTCACGACGCTCGTCTCGATCGCGACGCTGTTCGTCCTGATCACGCTCGTGAGCTGAGAACGGGACGCCAGTTTACTGTCGACAGCCCTCGAGCGGATGGGGCCGGAAAGTGAGATCGGAACCGCGTCGACCAGCTCTTATCGAGAGAAGAACCGTTTGAACCGGCCGAGCAGTCCGGGACTGTCGTCCTTGTCCTCGTCGTCGCTCGAGGCTGGGGCCGCGTCGCGGTCGACCGACCCGGCGAGCGGGCCGGCGTCATCGGGCAACTCTTCGTCGGCATCGGTTCTGCCGGTTTGGCTCATCTCGAGGTCGTTCATCGAGAGGTCGACGTCGTCGATCTCGGGGGTCGATTCCCGATCCGCGCCGGCTTCGGACGCGCGGACGTCCGCGCCGGTAACGGTTCCGTCCTCGACGCGGGCGGCGAGGTCCTCGAGCGAGGCGTCGTCGGGAAGCGATGACGCGGCCGCATCGACCGTTGCGGCGTCGGTCGTGTTCGATCCCTCGTTGGACCCGGCGTCGGCCGTCTCGGTCTCAGTCTCGGGTTCCCCTTCGGCGGTCGTGTCGTCGGTCGTCGCGGTGGTCGGCTCTGCCTCTGGCTGACCGGCATCGTCAGCTGTCGTCTCATCGACTGCGGGAATATCGTCTTCGTCGAACGCAGCCGTGGCGGAATCGCTCGGTTCGCTCGTCGTGACGGCCGTATCGTCCGATTCTGATGATTCCGAGTTCGTCGAATCTAGCGACTCGAGGATGTCGTCGACGCTCTCATCGGAGACGACGCGCTGGGGACCGCCGCCGGGTTCGGGACTGCCCGTCGAATCGGTCTCGTCGGCCGCGCCGGGGTCGTCGGTCGCGGTGGTGGTCGATTGCTCGTCGCTCATTGTGGTGATCTGTCGCTGCCGGGGACATAATCCTTCCCCCAGGCTCGGCAGGCCGAGACAGGGGCGACTCGAACGCGACCTATTCGGCGATCAGCGGCCGTGCTCGGACGACGTTGAGAACGGCACCGACGAGAATGATGATGCCGGCGAAGTAGAGCCAGGTGACGAACAGGAGGACGGCACCGACGGCTCCGTAGGCCTCGTACTGGGCGGCGTTCGTTGCGTAGAGCTGGAAGCCGAACTGGAGGACCGTCCAGCCGACGGCCGCGAAGAGCGCGCCCGGGAGGACCTCGCCGAGTTCGACCGGGATCGGCGGGAGGACGTAGTAAATCGGCAGGAAGACAAAGACGAGCCCGGCCAGCAGCGCGACCCAACTCAGTAGGCCAGCGAACGGCACGGTCTCGGGGACGAGCCGGAGCGCCGCGCCGATCCCGATCATGAGGACGAGCGCGACCGCGCCGGCGACGATCACGGTGAGCCCGTCCCTGATCTGGTCGACGAGAGTGTCCTCGGCGACCTCGTCGTAGACCTTGTCGAACGCGAGGCTCAGGCCGCGAAAGACCTTGAGCGCACCCCAGGTGGCGACGAGAAACGCGACGATGGTCGCCTCGGCGCGACCCGATTCGGTCGTCAGCGCTTCGGTGACCAGCTGTTCACCCGACGCCGGGAGGAAGTCGCCGGCGACGGTGATTAGCCGCTGAGCCGCCTGCTCGCCGCCGAGCAGCGAGCCAACGACGAGCGCGAGCAAGACGAGCGGTATCAACGAGACGAACGCGTAGTAGGCGAAGCCGGCGGCGAGAAAGGTCAGATCGCGGTCGCTCGCCGTCCGGTAGATCGCGGTGAGTGTCTCCGGAATAGCCATATGATCCGTATGATTATCAGGTTTAATAACGTGTAAGTGATTCGCAGTCCCTGTGGTCGGCCTAGCCCCTCCGTTTCTGTCGAAGCTATCACCGCTCGAGGTTGTATGTTCAAACAACAGTCACCATTCGCGACAGAAGTTCTGGCCCGCGTAGACGGAACCGTCCTCGGCGATGTAAACGCCGACGCCCGCACGATCCCAAGAGGGCGTCTCGCCTTCCTCGAGGATCGCGTGTCGGTGGTCTGTGGAGTTCATCCACTGATTGACCAGCCCGTTCGCGAGGCCCTCGGCGGTCTGATAGCGAACGACGTCATCACCATCGGACCGCTGGACGCGCCGATCGACCCAGGTCATGGCGATGTTCTCGCCGTAGCCCTGACAATAGCTGTCGACGTCCTCGAACCGGTCGTAGGGGCCCTCCCCAGTGGGGTTCGTGTGCGCGAAGTACTCGCGCTGGGCCATGTCGTAGGTGTGAGCGCGAGCAACCGACGCGACCGTCCCGTCCCACTCGAGGGGCTCGAGGCCGTGCTCGGCCCGGCGGTCGTTGATCTCGGCGTGGACGAAATCTTCGACGGTGGGGGACGCGATCGTCTCGACGTTGGTCTCATACCTCGAGTTCCCGGGGTTATCCGGGTCAGTCACCGCGGGGTTGCGTTCGCCGGCCGGCGGCGGCTCGGAACTGGGGGCGGCTCCGTTCTCGAGACCGGGGACATCGATGAGTTGCGGTATGAACAGTGCCGTTCCGAGCGCGAGCGAACAGATGAGGGCAATGGCGATGAGGAGACTCACTACGCCTCGAAGCAGCGCACGGTCAGTGCCCTCCGCCGTATCGATCGCCGTCGTCGCGGACCGCTTGCCCTCCATTAGATTGAGTATCGGCCGCTCGGCACAAGACAGTCGCGGTCGCTTACACATCGTGAGACGGCGTTTCCACACAGTGAGACGAGGACGAGGGCGTATATCTGAAGACTGAGAGCAGGTGTCTCAGTCGTCCGTGGCTCCGTTGCCGAAGATCGTCTCGTGGACCCCAATGACGAGACCGGGAACGACCGCCATGAAGAGATGTTCCTCGAGCGGGATGCCGGCGACGTCGATGCCGGTCCGAAGTTTGATGTCGAAGACGCCCACGGCGAGGGTATACCGGTCCCAGACGTAGGCGATGGGGTAGAGCGCGAGGATGGTTACCGCCGCCTTCCGGAGCGCGTTCGCGCGACGGAGCAACACGGTGGCGACGGCTCCCCAAACTAGTTCCGTGACGAGGTAGGTGTAGCGACCGAAGACGCTGATATCGGGCATCAGCCGCCGATTCAACGGCCGATGCAAAAACCCCCGGGGCCGGTCCTCCCTGGATAAAACGGGCAGTATGTTAAATACCTCTGCGACAGTATGTACCCCTAGAAGGATGAATATCGCTGATATCGCCACCACGGAGTTCATCGAAGTCGACGTCGGCACACGCATGGGGAAGGTCCGTTCAATGTTCGAGAACGGCAACCCCAAGGGAATCATCGTCACCGACGACGGGGAATACGAGGGCGTCATCAGCGAGCGGGAGATCCTCCAATCCCACGTCGAGGACGACGCCAAGGTCGCGGCACTCACCAAACCGAGCCGAAGCACACCATCGCCGAAGGTCGACCGGCAGGAAGACGTTCGGGAGACCGCACGCGTGCTCGTCGAGAGCAATGCCAAGGTCGCGCCGGTCTTCGAAAACGGCGACCTCTGGGGCGTCATCACCAACGATGCGATCCTTGAGGCGGTCCTGGAGAACCTCGACGCGCTCACCGTCGAGGACATCTACACCGCCGATCCGGTCACGCTCACCGAGGACGACGGGATCGGGAAGGCGATCAACCTCCTGCGTGAGCACGGCATCTCCCGACTACCGATCATGAACGAGAACGGCTACCTCTCCGGGGTCGTGACGACTCACGACATCGCCGACTTCGTCATTCGGGAGAACCACACGACGACAACCGGCGATCGAGTTGGTGACACCCAGCGACTGCTCGATGTCCCGGTCTACGATATCATGGCAAGTCCCGTCGAGACGACGACGCTCGACGCCACCGCCAAGGAGGCCGTCGAAGCGATGCTCGAGGACGACTACGCGGGGCTGATGGTCACGCCGGCGGACGACGACCGCGTCGTCATCGGCGTCATCACCAAGACGGACGTCCTGCGCGCGCTGACGTTCACCGAGGAAGAGCACATGGACGTCCAGATCACGAACATCTCGATGCTCGACACCATCACCCGGGAGTCGATCGTCCAGAGCATCGAGGACGTTTCGGACAAGTACGCAGACATGCAGGTGATGCACGCCCACGTCCGCTTCCACGAGCACAACGAGAAGCTCCGTGGGACCCCGCTTGTGCAGTGTCAGATCCGCCTGCGCACCAACAAGGACCAGGTCGCCGGCACCGGCGAAGGCTACGGCGCGGAGAATTCCTTCCGGGTCGCACTGGACAAACTCGAGCGAAACGTCCTCGAACTCAAGGGCGTCACCAGCGACGAGGAGTACCGCGGCCAGCTCCTGCGGAAGCTGAACCAGATCTAAGTCAACACTCACGCTCGGGTGTGAGATCACGCTGTCAAACCGACGGTCGCGTATTTTTCCTCACAGTAACCGATCAGGAACCGATTACTACCGGCTAGCCTGCCGGCGGTTCACGTCGATAAGACGATCATACTCGGGTGAACACGAGATGCGATTCGACCACGAACCGGGAGACCGGTGCGAGGAACGGCACTCGCCAAGTCAGTGCGAATCAGGAACGAACGGTTCCGTCTTCACCCTCGAGTCCGGTATCGGTAATCCGGAACTGCACCGACTCGCCCGCGGCTTTCGAGCGGTGCTTTTCTAGCGTCGCGCGTCGCTTCCCGCCGCGGAAGCGTTCGAGACGGACGACCGTTCCGGTCCAGTGCTCCAAGGTGTTGCCGCCCAGTCCGCGGGTGCGGTCCGAGTCGGGGTCGGCGAAGACCTGATTCGTCAGGACGACCGCGAGATCGTGTTTTCGCGCGAGCGAGAGCAGATGTGTCACCTGCCGGGTGACGCTTCGAAGCGCTTCCCCCTCGTCGCCGTCGGCCGTGCGCTCGAGACGGTAGAAGCCGGTCGCGCTGTCTAAGATGATCAGTTCCGCGCGCTCGGCGAACTCCTCGGCGTCGCGGACGGCTTCGGCCTGTTCTTCGAAGTCCAGTACGTCCTCGATGACGATTCGCGAGGCAACGGCTTCGACGTCATCGGTCTCCTCGCCGTCTCGAGACGTCCCCTCGCCGGTTTTGGCCTCGAGCAACTGCTGGAAGCGGTCGACCGAGACACCCTCGGTGTCGATATAGACCGCGGTCCCGCCGTCGACGGCCGTTTCGACGGCCGCCGACAGCGCGAGATTCGTCTTCCCAGCGGCCGGCGGGCCGTACAACTGCGTGACGGTCCCGCGTTCGAACCCCCCACCGAGCAACTCGTCGACCGGGCCACAACCGGTTGAAATCGGCTCGTCGGTCACGGTTTCAGTTGACAGGGAACGCGCAAAAAGGCCCCGGAACGGGCCGGAGATCGGTATCGGAATCGGACGTACACTACTGACCCGGTTTGTGAGACAGACGTGTGGGCTGCTATCGTGGTGGCTAGGTACCATACTCCCTAGCCGAGTTCTTACTCACGGACGTTTCGCGTCCGTCTGTTCACGGGCGTTCGGGACGCCGGAGACGTCGTCTCACGGGTGGAAACACCCGTTCGACCGCTCTCGGAAGCGATGGTTCCGCGGTCCAGCGTGCGCTACCGCGGTCGGTTTCTCGGTCCGATGCGAACCGCACACACTCCGCGACAGCTAGCCTCACAGTTCGGCCCGCGGTCAATACCGGCAGTTCGCGTACGTTTATTCGTCGCGGGAGCGAAGCCCAGTGCGTGATTGTCGTCGCCACGTCAGACTTCGAGGTGTACCACGGCGTCGTCAACGAGCTCCGCGACCGCGGAACGACGTTTACGACCGTCGAACCCGACGAGGACCTGCCGGAGCAGGCCACCGTCGTCGTCACCGGAGCCGGTCACACCGATACCTTCGCGGACGTGACGACGATCGTCGCCGATCCAGACGATCCTCGGCGTACAGTCGATCGGGCGCTGGCCGCGGTTCGCGGCGACGGCGGTCGAACGATCATCGGCGTCGATCCGGGCAAACGGCCCGGAATCGCCGTTCTGACCGGCGAGACGATCGTTGCAACGTTTCAAGTCCCGCTCGGTGACGCGGTCGATGTGATTCAACGCGAGGCTGCCGACGCGCCGTCCCCAGTCGTCCGAATCGGCGACGGCTCCCGCCTCGAGAGCGCGAAACTGGTCAACGAACTCGACGCCGTCACAGTCGAACTCGTCGACGAAACTGGAACGACGCCCTACCTCGGCACGGGGGCTCGAGGGATGGGTGACGTCCTCGCCGCGGTCAATATCGCCCGGCTCAAGGGGGAGGTCGTCGACGCCCGCGAGATCGATCCGACGGAGGGCGAGATTCAGGTCATCAAGGACCGCTCGCGCGAAGCGAGCGAGCACAACCGAGCGATCGACGAGGTACTCGCCCGGCGGGTCGCTGCCGGCGAGTTGACGATCGACGAGGCGCTCGCTGAACATCGAGATGACGGAGACGAATCGGCGGAAACGGATCGCTCTAAAGAGTCGTGATTCGTATTCAATCCCGTATAGCGCATACCAACAGCCCCTAGCACTTTCGGACGGGAAGACAAAAGAAACGGAAACTACCAGTCACGTGGTCGAAAGCCGACCGTGTGACGGAATACGGTTACGCTTTGGACCAGACGTTCGTCGCGGCGACGGACGTGAACTGGATGTTCTCGTTCTCCTGAATACTTACCTGCGCAGCGTTCGCACTACCGTTGCCCTCAGCGACTGCCACGGAAGAGTGTTCGTTGAGGTTCTCCTGAGTAACGAACTGTTGCTGTTCAATGGCAACGGTCGCTCCCTGATCGATGTCGTTTTTGTGGTGCGCGCTGGTGTCATAGTCGTACGAGATACCGGGGTTTGCTTCGATGTCATCGCCACCGATGGTCACGGTCGAGGACTCGGTTCGGGTGGCACTATCGGTTGCGTACCCTGGACTGGCGTAGACGTTGAGCGCTTCGGCGTATCCGACCTGAGCGTTGAAGTTCTTCTGATCAGCGATCTGGAAGGCCGTCGCTTCGCTGCCGTTGAGTGCGATAGCCATCGCAGTGTTGTTCAGATTGACGTTCAGTTGCTCGACGGACTGTGCCTGCGCTACCGTCGCAGTCGCTGTTTGTTCACCGACTTCGTCGCCTTTCTTCGGGTTTTTGTCGTCGCTCTTCTTCGGGCTGTGGGTGCTAACAGATTCGCTCTCACCGATATTCGCGACGTTCATCCCGGACATTGACGAGAGGACGTTCATCGCTTCTGCGGACCCCAGCTGTTGGTTAAAGTTGGACTGATCCGTCAGTTGGATCGCCGTCGCGGAACTGTTCTCGCCGACGGCGATAGCGACGGCAGCTACCCCTTGATTAACGTTATTCTGAGAGACGTTCTGTCCCTGCGCAACGAAGGCAGCTGCGGACTGCGTCTCGTCGTCCTTCTTGCCTTTCTTGTGATCGTCGTACTCTCCGAACTTTCCATCTCCGAGGTAGACGTTGGACGCGTTGGCAGCGCCTTGCTGCATGTTCTGGTTCGCCTGTGTGGTCTGCTGGAAGGCGGTCGCCTGACTCTCGTTCATTGCGAGCGCGAAGGCGGTGCTCTCCTCATTGTAGTTGAGCTGGGCGACGTCTTGGGCCTGAGCCACGCCCGCGGTTGCGGTCTGGCTGGCCGTCGTTTCACCCTTTTCGTCAGCAATTCCCCAGCCACTGAACTGCTGGCCGCCGCCGCTCCCGTCCGCCATGACGAGATGGACGTCGCCGACGTCCTCGAAGTCAGTTGTTGTGGACCCGAACGCCCGGTCTTCGGCAGATGCCTCGCCTTGCTGGACGTTCATGTTCTGCTGATCCACGTCCTGAACGGCCGTCGCCGTCCCGTTGTCGATGGCGATGGAGACGGCGGCGCCTTCTTCGTGGATATTTACCTGGTTAACATTCTGGTACGAGACGACCTCGGCGACCGCCTCCTGCTCTTCGGCGGCTGTCGGATTGCCCGCAACGTTCTCCTTGATGAACTCGTCAAGACTCTGTTCGCCAAGATCGGCACCGAAGACCAGATAGAGATCTTCGCCGTCTTCGAGGGTGTATACTGGTTCGTCCTGTGCGTGTTGGTCGCCGCCGGCAGCCGCCGGGACAGCCATCCCGACCATCGAGATGGTGACCATAACGGCGACGAAAACCGTCGTAATGCGTGATCGTTCAGACATTTTGTTGATCGTGGTTCGTGTCGAATGACCTGTGAGGGTCTTTCATTGCTGAATCTCTGCGACGCGAACCAATCTCCCTCGGATATAGTCTTTGTTATCAATGCTTTATAGGACAGAAGGTGAGCGCTACCCTTGGAGAAGGGATGTACCTACCAGTAATGAGCAAGCCCTGAGAAGAAGTACCGTATTTCCTGGGCATTTCGTCCCGTATCAGGCGCCAAAACCATTAAAGTACCAGAACAGAGAAATCATCGTCGCTATAATGACTGCATATGAGTCTCTCTTAGGAGGAATATAGTCTTGCTCCTTACATTGTATGTCGGTGACTGTTTCATGGATACTATTTCGGTGACGGCGCCGGGTCGATATATTGATCAATTTGGTCGTATAAGTTGCCTTATACTAATTATGTTGTCAATTGAACCCTGAAACCGACTAACTGTTGCTCCAAAGACAGCTGCTACGTGCGTTTGCGGGCCTCTATTTCAATTCTAATCCCGCATAGCTCGTGAAACCATAATTCGGGTTAATACGTGATACCAGCAACAGGGTCATCTGGGCAACGCGCCGTGGCATCCGCTCGGATCGGTCGGACGAGCTGCGAAGGGTTGTGTAGCCGGCCGGTGCGATGAGACAGTTCCGGTGGTCCGCGCGTGTACCCAACGGTAGACAACTATGAACCGAACATTCACGGCAACGCTTACGGTTGCATTGACTCTCGGCATGCTCCTGACGATGGGAGCGGGAGCCGCGGCAGCAACGAGTTCCTCCTCTCACACCACACAGACTAACACCATCTCCAACTCACCGACTATCGCTGATTCCTCCGGTGGAGACGTCGTCACAGTCGGCGGTGCCGGCGGCGATGGGGGGGACGGCGGTATCGGCGGTGACGCCGATGCTGACGCCGGTGACGGCGGTGATGCCGATGCTGACGCCGGTGACGGCGGTGATGGAAACAGTTTCCTCATCGGTGTTGGTGGTGACGGTGGTGACGTTGAAGATGATGTTGAAGGTGGTGACGGCGGTGACGTTGAAGACGACGTCGAAGGCGGCGATGCCAATGGCGGTGACGGCGGTGACGGCGGTAGCGCTATCAACTTTGGAGATGGCGGTGACGGCGGACATGCCTTTAGTCTGAGTGACTACAGTCAGAACAACTACAACTGGTAGAAGCTTTCCGTAGCTTCCCTACACCAGGCAGCGAATTGAACCCTACTTTTTTGTTGTATAGCGGACCCACCGACCAGCCGAAAGCGGGTCTCTGAGAGCAAGATCTGCTGATCGTCCACCTATAATATAGTAAATACTGAACGTCAGTGTGCACCGTATCGCATGACAACTGTGCAATCCGTGTGTAAACAATTTCAATTATTACTATCAGTATGAATGATACTTATCGAAATGGACGGTCTGGGAATCGTCCGTTTTACACGGAGCACGGCGCGGAATCCGCGTTACGACCGCGCTACCGTTGAAACCGTGTCGCATCTTCATAACCGTACGAATGCTCTGACAGAACCGAGGAAGCTAGACGGGAAGACCACCTCTCAAAACTACAAATGATTCGAACGATCGCGGTCCTACTGGTAGTACTGTTCATGTTGCTATTTGCATTTGGTAGTATTGCCAATGACGCTATTGGTACTGACAGTGAGAATGGTATCATTGCTCAGAGCAACGGTGAAGATGGTGAAACCATCTCAACCGCTGGTGAAGACGGCGAAGATGGGAGAGACGGTGACGATGGAACCGTCGTTCAGAGCAACGGCGAGGATGGTGAGGACGCTTCGGCCATCGGCGAGGATGGTGAGGACGCTTCGGCCATCGGCGAGGATGGTGAGGACGCTTCGGCCATCGGCGAGGATGGTGAGGACGCTTCGGCCATCGGCGAGGATGGTGAGGACGCTTCGGCCATCGGCGAGGATGGTGAGGACGCTTCGGCCATCGGCGAGGATGGTGAGGATGGTGTGGATGGCGAACATAGAGAGAACGGAGAGGATGGCGAAGATGGAGAAAATGGAGAAGATGGAACCGTCATTCGGTGTAACCGGTAAAGGTGGTGAGGACGCCTCAATATTGGCGAAGATAGAACGAACATATATAGTATTACATCTGTGTTAAAATAATCACTATGTTAGTTCCACTGCCGTTACTTCAGGTATTGTTACCAATTAAAACCACGGGAACAGTCCTCCAGTGAGGGTCCCAGGATCCCAATCAGACGATATAGCGGTTTTGTCTCGCCGTTACGAGCATCATACTATCCGTATTTGCCAGCACGATTGGCACTACAGGCGCTAAGTAACTACTGTGTTTACTTCCGAATCATTTTCGGCCACCACAAGATACGTAACGCTATTGCTTCGGTTCTAAGTCGACTGCACGCTTCGCACGCCGTATGACATCTCGAGTCGCCAGTCCCGTCTCTCGAGCCACCGCCTTTGCATCGTCGTACTCCGCACTCACGTCGTAGACCTCACCATCCGCATCACTCGCGATTTTCACGGTGACTTCGTACTCCTCGCCGTCGATTGCGAGCGTTACGGTCTCAAATTCACGATTCGCGATCCACCGATGCGTAACACCGGCGTCGCGGACTCCGAGCGTCCCAGTTTCTTCGGCCAGCGCTCGAGCGACCCGCTCCCGATCCGCGGGCTTGCAGATGACCTTCACGAGGTGGCCGGGTCGGGACTTCTTCATTGTCGCAGGCAGGACCGACACGTCTCGAGCGCCCGCGTCCGTGAGGGTCTCTTGGAGTCCGCCCAGCACTTCGGGCGTCGCGTCGTCGAGGTTCGTCTCCAGCACCGCGATATCATCTTTGACGAGTTTGCTTCCGTCCTCGCCGGCCCCGACCAACACCCGAAGCACGTTCGGGTGGGGATCGAGGTCGTAGCCACCCGCGCCGTAGCCCGAGGCCTCGAGGTCGAGTGCAGGCAGCGAGTCGACGCCGTCGGCGACGTGGCCCAGAATCGCCGCGCCGGTCGGGGTGAGTAGTTCCGCGTCGACCGGCCCGCCGCGCAGCGACCAGTTAGCACCTTCGGCAATCTCGACAACCGCTGGCGTCGGCACGGGATACTCGCCGTGGCTCATCGTCACCGTCCCGCCGCCGGTCGCCAGCGGCGTGGTGATGACGCGATCGGGCTCGAGGTCGTGAAGCAGGGCCGTGGCACCGACCACGTCCGCGATCGCATCGTCGGCCCCGACCTCGTGGAAGTGAATTTCTTCGAGGGTCTCTCCGTGAACGCTCGCCTCCGCCTCGCCGAGCAACTCGAAGATCGCGAGCGCGTCGCGTTCGACTGCCGGCTCGAGGTCCATGTCGGCGACGATCTCGCGGACCTCGAGATAGCTCCGATGGGGGCCGTGGCCCTCGGCGCGAACGCCGTCGTGGGTGTGGCTGGTGTGAGTATGGTCGTCGTGAGTGTGGTCGTGTTCGGCGTCGGACTCCTCGTGCGCGTGTGAACTATCGTCGTCGCCATCCGCGTCCGTCAGGAACACGTCGACGGCCGTCGCGGCGATACCGTTCTTGTCAGCCTCGTCGATCCGATACTCGACCTCGAGAGACTCGGTCACGGGCTCGAGGGCGTCGGGGTCGCCACCGGCGCCGAGGAGCGCGGCGAGGAGCATGTCGCCGCTGGCTCCCATCCGGCCGTCGAAAGCGAGGACTCGCATACTTCCATTCTCGGAGCGGAAGACGCAAAAGCCACCTCTCCTACTCCGTACAGGCACGGTGTCGATAGGGCCAAAACCAACCGAGGCCGGTACACCTTTGTAGCGTCCCACCTTATCTGCGTGTGGTAGCCACTAGCACAGGAAATGACTCACACTAGCAAAAACCTATCCGCGCACGAATCGGAGTCATTGACACCGCTGTCCCTAAAATATGAACGAAGTTCAACTTGAGGTTGCGAAGGCGTACCCGAACGACTCGGGTCGTGGTATCGCCCGACTCGACCCGGACACGCTGTTGCATCTGAAGCTGAGTCCGGGCGACATCATCGAGATCGAGGGTGCAGATACGACTGCCGCGAAGGTCTGGCGCGCGGACCGGCAGGACTGGAACACGGATACCGTCCGTATCGACGGCTTCACCCGCCAGAACGCCGACGTCGGTATCGGCGAACGGGTGACGATCCGGAAGGCAGAAGCGACGAAAGCCGACAAGCTGGTGCTTGCACCGCCCGAAGAGGCGTCGGTCCAGTTCGGCTCCGACGCCGCCGGCATGGTGAAACGGCAGATCCTCAAACGGCCGGTCGTCGGTCGCGACATCGTCCCCGTCATGAGCTCGACGAATCATCCGTTCATGCGGTCGCCTGGCCAGGCGATCCCACTCATAGCCGTCGAGACCGAACCGGAGGGCGTTGTCCTCATCACCGAAGATACCGACGTTGAACTCCGCGAAGAGCCCATTTCGGGCTTCGAGAAGACCGGAGGCGGGATCACATACGAGGACATCGGCGGCCTGCAAAACGAGATCCAGCGGGTCCGGGAGATGGTCGAACTCCCGATGAAGCATCCCCAGATATTCAAGAAGCTCGGCATCGAGCCGCCACAGGGCGTGCTCCTACACGGCCCGCCGGGCACCGGGAAGACCTTACTCGCCAAGGCCGTCGCCAACGAGACCTCCGCCAGTTTCTTCTCTATCGCCGGGCCGGAGATCATCTCGAAGTACTACGGCGAGTCCGAACAGCAACTCAGGGAAATCTTCGAGGACGCCACCGAGGAGTCGCCGTCGATCATCTTCATCGACGAACTCGACTCCATCGCCCCGAAACGGGAAGATGTCACCGGCGAGGTCGAACGCCGGGTCGTTGCACAGCTGTTGACGATGATGGACGGCCTCGAGTCGCGAGGCCAGGTCATCGTCATCGCCGCGACCAACCGCGTCGATTCGGTCGATCCCGCGCTGCGCCGTCCGGGCCGATTCGACCGCGAGATCGAGATCGGCGTCCCCGATGAAACGGGCCGCGAGGAGATCCTGCAGATCCACACCCGCGGGATGCCGCTTTCCGACGATGTCAGCCTCGGTCACCTCGCCGACGAGACCCACGGCTTCGTCGGTGCCGACATCGAGAGCCTGACCAAGGAGGCGGCGATGAAGGCGCTCCGGCGCTACCTCCCCGAGATCGATCTCGACGAGGAGGACATCCCGCCGAGCCTGATCGACCGAATGATCGTCAAGCGAACGGACTTCCGCGGCGCGCTCAACGAGGTCGAACCGAGTGCAATGCGAGAGGTCCTCGTCGAACTCCCGAAGATCTCTTGGGACGACGTCGGCGGCCTTCAGGATGCCAAAGACCAGGTCAAGGAGTCCGTCGAGTGGCCGCTCTCGACCCCCGAACGGTTCGACCGGCTGGGCGTCGATCCGCCGGCTGGCGTCTTGCTGTACGGCCCGCCGGGCACCGGGAAGACGCTGATGGCGAAAGCCGTTGCCAACGAGACCAACGCGAACTTCATCTCGGTGCGCGGCCCACAGCTCCTCTCGAAGTGGGTCGGCGAGTCGGAGAAAGCCATCCGGCAGACCTTCCGCAAGGCCCGACAGGTCTCGCCGACGGTCATCTTCTTCGACGAGCTCGACGCGCTCGCGCCGGGCCGGGGCGGTGAAACTGGTTCGAACGTCTCCGAGCGGGTCGTCAACCAGCTCTTGACCGAGCTCGACGGGTTAGAGGAGATGGGCAACGTGATGGTCATCGGCGCGACCAACCGGCCGGACATGATCGACCCCGCACTGCTGCGCTCGGGGCGGTTCGACCGGCTGGTCATGATCGGCCAGCCCGACGTCGACGGTCGGGAACGCATCCTCGAGATCCACACCGAGGACACGCCACTGGCTGCGGACGTCACGCTTCGCGAGATCGCCGAGATCACCGACGGCTACGTCGGCAGCGACCTCGAGTCGATCGCTCGCGAGGCGGCCATCGAGGCACTGCGCGAGGACGAGGAGGCCGATATCGTCGAGATGCGTCACTTCCGACAGGCTATGGAGAACGTCCGGCCGACGATCACCGACGATATCCTCGACTACTACGAACAGGTCGAAGAGGAGTTCCAGGGCGGCACGAGCGGCCCCGATCCGACGGGTCGTCGCGGCAGCCGCATCGGCTTCCAGTAGTCACGGTCATCGCCTTCGGACTCGAGTCCGAACCCGATCGCAGTCGTATTTCGTGTTTCGTGTTTTCGTCGAGATCGAGTGTCTCGAGCGCTGGGAGTGAGTCGAGAAGTGAGGCGATAACGGAGGACCGCTCGGGCATCGACATCCGGGTGGAAAGTCGTCCGAACAACTCTCGAGTGACCGTCTCGGTATGAATTGCTACCTGATTTCTTCCCGCAGTCTGAGAGAGGTCACTCCGTTCTCCCGCTGTCGCTCGCGTTCGGGCTATCGCCCCCGTGTGGTGTATCACGGGATCGAATCCGTGCGGCGTGGACCGTCTCGGTCGCATCGTCGATCACGACGACTTCGCCGGGTGCGTCCGGCAACCGTTCCGCGTCGGACAGTGAGCCGCTCATGTAAGTCGGCTGGGCGGCCTCGAGCGCCGTCAGATCGTCCCGGGAAGTCAGTCGATGCGAAACGAGGATGTCCGACTGGGAGATCCCGGTTTCGGGGATGGCACTGGGACGCTGTGTCGCGGCGACCAGACTGACGCCGGGCGCACGGCCGCGCGTGAGAATCGTCTCGAGGGCGGGTTCGGCGACGCCCTCGAAGAACGTGTGGGCCTCGTCGAGCAGGAGCCAGGGTAACCGGTCGATCGAGCGGCGAATCCGTGCCCGGTAGAGCCCTTCCGCGATCGCGCGACAGACGGCGTTCATCGGGGCGTCCGCGAGCCCAGAGACGTCGACGACCGTCACATCGGTGCCCGCGAGGTCGGTAGCCCTGAGTCCGTCGGCATCGAAGATGTCCCACGAATCCGCGAGGCGGAGATGGTTGCCGGCGGCGCGCGCGGCGACGCTCGAAGCCTCGGCCGACTCGATGTGGGTTCGCATTCCGTCGATCGTCGATTCCGCCTGTGCGGCCTGCCAGATCAGTCCGCCAGCGCCGCTTTCCGGCGACAGGCCGAGGAGCGCACACCACGATCTGGGATCGAGCGACGCGGGGGTAACGGTCGGGTCGTCGATCACGCGTACAGGCACCGCGTCGCCGTCGACCGTCGCTGCGAGCGTGTCGAACACGCCCATCGGGTCGACGATGACGGGTGCGACGCCGCGTGCACGCGCGAGTCCTTCCGCGACGACGCCCATCGTATAGGACTTCCCGTAGCCGCGCTTGCCGACGATCAACAGTGCATGTGGATTGTCCAGATCAAGGTGCAACGCCGCGCCGTCGCTGCCGTCGAGTGCACGATAGGAGCCGAGCGAACCGACCGGCCCGTCCTCGAGAGCGGCGTCGCGACCGAGTACAAAACTCACGAGCAGAATTCCCGCGCGTTCGTATTTGAACCCTCGATCCAACGTTTAAGGCGGAAGCCGCGGCCAAGCGGGGCATGGCTTCGAAACGGGCCGATTCGGATTCGACCGACGAGACGTACCGTTCGCGGTCGTTCGCTCGGGACGACCGTGCGATCGAGGGGTTGCCGATTCGATTGGTGATCGCACTGGTCGTCGGTGTCGCGGCGCTCGCGATCATGCTGAACATGCTCGGTGGGATCGGGGCTGTCGGCGATACGGAGGTGACCGTGAAAATCGCTGACGATGATCAGGTGATCGATTCGGATAACAACGATGCGACGGTCGACGTCTATGCGATGGACGAAAACGGGAACAACGTTACAGGCGCGACGATCGTCGCGACCGCCGATTCCGCCCAACTTGACGGTGTACTCGACAAATCGACCGACGACGACCACCACGCCGAGCTGGAGTTCGACGGCGATCAGAGCCTTCGAGCGGATCAGGATATGGGTGCGATCCAACTCGAAGTGATTCCGCCCTCGGACAGCAACTACATCGACGAACAACCGAACCCGAGCATTCGGGTCGTCTCCCGCTGAGATGGTGAGTTCATCCCTGTCCGATACGAATACGCTCGGTCACACTGCACAGGATCGCCATCGCACACGCGTCTCGAACAGCTATGCTAGAAACGACGACTGAACTCATCATCGGCATCGCGTTCGGGCTGGTACTCGGAATCGGACCTGCGGTCGCGGTCGGTCTCCTCGGTGCCGTAGGAGACTACCGCGGCTCGACGCTCCCGCGGTCAGCGAGTATCGCGGCCGCGCTCCCGCTTGCCGCTCTCAACGCTGCCGCTGTGGGGATGCTCGATCTCGGGTCTCTTCGAATGCAGGCACCGCGCCTCGCGATCGGATCGGTCGTGGTCGTTCTCCTGGCGCTGTATGCGACCAGTCAGGGCAAACGCGTCGCATCGGAGCTCCCACTTGGGGCCACACGGCCGGTCGTGCGAAAGTGTGCACTCTCCGGCGACGCCATCGACTCGGTCGACGCGATGGGACAGGTAACGATCCACGTAACGGGCCGAATTCGCGACATCGACGGCTATCCGTCACCCTCGCCCGATCTTCGGGAAGTTCTCGAGGTAGATTCGTGGCAACTCCCCGCAGACCTTCCGCTCGTGGCGCTCGAGACTCGGCTCGCGGCTCGGCTCCGGACCGAGTACGATCTGGCTGCAGTCTCGGTATCGATTGATCGGCGCGGCCGGGCGACGATCGCCGCCGCGCCGTCGTCCGGCGGCAACTCGACGGCGGTTCCGGACGGCTGGCGCGCCGTCTCGGTTGCCGCCCTCTTGCCAACGGGAGTGGCACCAGGTGACGAAATTGAGGTTCACGCCTGCAATGAGGCAGTACAGGGCACGATTCTGAGCATCGGTCGAAACGACTCGGGGAGCACGAACAGCCGAACTGGATCTGACCTGGCAACCGAACACGGTTGCCGTTCCGAGACCGATACCGGGCAGCCGGCCGAGACTGGCGGTCGGACGGGGGTCGGATCGCCGATCGTACTCCAGCGACCGGACCCCGAGGCGGACGGTGGTAATGCCCGGGTCACTGTCGCCGTGCCCGCCGGTCGCGCCGGCGCGTTACTGACTGCCGATCGGTGTCGTATCATCGTTCCCGCCAGCACGCCAGACGCCGATCGCGAGGCGCTTTCCAGACTCGAGCAAGCCGACTACTCGGTTCGTCACGCGAGGGTCGGCGAGATCGGGATGATCCCTGAGTCGACCGACGAAGCGAGCGATCTCCGCGCGCTCGCGGCGACTCGTCGCAGCGATACCGGCGTCGATGGGACAGCCGCGATGCGCATGAAGACGGCAGCCGAACGCGATCAATGGACCATCGATCCGGGCGAGAAAACGCTCGAAGCCGGCGACGAGGTGTTCGTCGTTGGTCCGCGTGCCGCAGTGAAACGACATCTCGACGACGATTGCGAGACAAGACCGGGTGCGACCGCGACGCCAGAACTGGAGGGTGAGTCGTGACTGGACCCATCGTTTTGCAGTCGATCGTGACCGAATGGACCGAAACGGCGCTGATCAATAGCCTCGGATTCGCGGTGCTCGCCGGCGTCGTCGCAACGGGCATCGCGTTCGGCTACCGAGGATATAGCACTCGAGGATCCCCAGTCGGGGTCGGCATATTCGCTGGGATCGCCGTTGTCGCGGGCTGGTTGAATCTGGTCGGTCTCGAGCACGCAACGAGTATCGGCGATGTGCCGCTCGTTCATCACGCGACCGCCGCGTACTTCCTCGGTGCGATCGCCGTCAGTGCGGTCGCGGCCGAGGGCGGACGCCGGATCGGCGATCAGTTTGCCCACGACGTCTTCGATATCGATCGCGTGGCGGCTACTGGCGACGTCGCATCGCTCGTCCGATCGGCACGACAACCAACGCCGATCGAGTTGCCCGACGAGATCGGCGATATCGACGGCTACCCGCCCGTCGACGCGTCGGTCAAACGCGAACTTGCCGGCCGAACGGTGTTGGTTCCACAGTATCGCAACGACTCCGCGCTACGGTCGCGGCTGTCGACCCGCCTCGAGCGGGATTACGATGTCGACCACGCTTCCATCGCGATCGACAGTGACGGGACGATCGATCGTCTCGCGGTGGGACGGCGACGCGCCGGAATCGGCGCGATGCTTCCGTCGGGAACGGCCGCCGTTGCGATCCGTGGCGATCCGTCGCCGACCGCCAGCGCCGGGGATCCGATCGAAGTCTGGACGACCGCCGGTGACTCGAGTCGACTCGTCACGACCGGGACGCTCCGGGCCACGGCGGGTAATATCGCGACGATTACCGTCAGTGCCGATACCGTCGACGAGTTCGCGTTCGATCCGGAGCCGACGTACAGACTGACGACGCGGTCGGACCCGCCAGACGATGGCTATGGCTTCATGTCCGTACTCCGTGCCGCCGACGAGACAGTCCGGTCCGTGACGGTCCGAGAGGACGGGTCTCTCGACAACGAGTTCGTTGATTGGCTCTCCGGAACCGTCCTCGTCGTGGTTCGCGACGACGAGGTGATCCCGTTTCCCGATGGAAACGAGACGCTACGGGCCGGCGACCGACTCTCCGTTCTAGGGACGCCCAGTGAACTCGATTCGCTATCGGCGAACGAGGAGAGGGCACCGCGGTAACGGTCCGCTCGGTGCATGTCGAATCGACAGCGATCGAGCGGGCATCACGTCGCGTCTGTCTCCGCTCGAGCGGCCTCGAGATGATGGCGTTCGATGCGAACCTCGGACGCTTTTTCGTTTGCCGTTTCGGGCCCGTACTCAGTGGCGACCTCGCGGATCGCTCGCATCGATGCGTTCCGGATCAGCGCCTCGAGATCGGCCCCGGTGTATCCCTCGAGTTCGGCCGCGAGTTCGGCGATGTCGATGTCGTCGCCGAGCGGTTTCCCTTGGGCGTGGACCGCGAGGATCTTCTCGCGGGCCTCCCTGTCGGGTTCGCCGACGAAGACGTGCGTATCGAGCCGACCGGGACGGAGCAGTGCAGGGTCGATGTGGTCCTTGCGGTTGGTCGCGGCCAGCACGACGAGATTCGGGTTCTCCCGCATCCCGTCGAGTTCCGTCAGAAGTTGTGAGACCACGCGTTCGGTGACCTCGTGGCCGTCGCCCCGGGCGGCTGCGATGGCATCGATCTCGTCGAAGAAGACGATCGACGGGGCCGACTGGCGCGCGCGTTCGAACACCTCCCGGATCGCCTTCTCTGATTCGCCGACGTATCGATCGACGATTTCGGGACCGTCGACGCGGACGAAGTTGACGTCCGTTTCGCCCGCCAGCGCGCGGGCGAGCAACGTCTTTCCAGTCCCCGGCGGACCGTACAGCAAGACGCCGGAGGGCGGATTGGTGTTGGTCTCCTCGAAGAGGCGGTCGTAGGTCAGCGGCCACTCGACGGACTCCCGGAGCGTCTGCTTCGCCGTCTCGAGGCCGCCGACGTCCGAGAAGTCGGTGGACGGTGACTCGGCGACGTACTCGCGCATCGCGGACGGCTCGATGGACGCGAGCGCAGCGTCGAAGTGGGTCTTTCGAACCGTCGGATTACGGTTCCAGTCCCGTCGCTCGTCAGTCTCGGTCGGCCGGTCGCGGATCGCGGCCATCGCGGCCTCGCTCGCGACGGTGTCTAGGTCCGCTCCGACGAAGCCGTGGGTCCGTCGCGCGATTGCATCAACGTCTACGTCGTCAGCGAGTGGCATTCCGCGGGTGTGGACCTCGAGGATCTCCCGGCGACCCTCCTCGTCGGGGACGCCGATCTGGATTTCGCGGTCGAAGCGACCGCCGCGACGGAGCGCGGGATCGATCGTGTCGACGCGGTTAGTCGCGCCGATAACGATCACCTCGCCGCGGGCGTCGAGGCCGTCCATCAGGGTCAGTAATTGGCCGACGATCCGGTTTTCAGCGTCTCCGTCGTCGTCGCGCGTGCCGGCGATAGAGTCGATCTCGTCGAAGAAGATGATCGTTGGCGCGTTCGCCTCGGCGGTTTCGAACACCTCGCGGAGTCGTTCCTCGCTCTCGCCTTTGTACTTCGACATGATCTCCGGCCCCGAGATCGTCTCGAAGTTGGCGTCGACCTCGTTGGCCACTGCACGGGCGATCAGCGTCTTGCCGGTCCCCGGCGGACCGTATAGCAGGACGCCTGACGGCGGTTCGACGCCGAGTCGACGGAACAGCTCCGGCTCCGATAGCGGGAGCTCGATCATCTCGCGGACGAGCTCGAGTTCCTCGTCTAACCCGCCGATGTCCTCGTAGGTGACGCCGGAGTTCGGGCTGGGTTCGTCGATATCGGCCTCGGAACCAGTGCCGGCGGTGGCTGGTGTGCCCGTGGAGTCGTTCGCTCCGCGGCCGCGGTCGGCGGCTCCGGAACTGCTCGCACTCGCGGTGCTGCCCGGTCCCACGTCGGCGTCGACGATTCGAATCGTCGTCGCATCCGTAATTCGAACGTCGCCGTCGGGATCGGTGTCGGTGACTCTGAACGGCTGCTGGTCGATGCCTTCAATCCGGACCTGTTCACCGGCACGCACCGGCCGGTTGCGGAGCTTCTCCGTCGCTTCGTTCTCGGCGGCCCGCCGCTGGCGTTCGGGCAGTGCCGGCGGCGCGATTAGCGTGACTCGGTCCGCGTCAGTGATAGTCGATTTGTCTTTCGCGCGGACGGAAACCGTATCGCCGACGTGAACTCCGGCGTTCGCACGGGTGTCCCCGTCGATCTGAATCGCGTTCTCCGGGACCGACTGGTCGGCGGGCCACATCTTGGCGACCGTCGTCTCGTCGCCCTCAATCACGACGGTGTCGCCACTCAAGATGCCGAGCTGTCTCCGTGTCGGTTCGGGAATCCGTGCGACGCCCCGGCCGGCGTCTCCTTTCTCCGCAGCGCGGACCGACAGCGTCACGCCGTCCGATTCCGACGAACTCATACCCATTCCTTTCGGATCAGTCGCCTTGAGAATTGTCCTCTCACCGGCAGTTGGAACCGTCGATGATGGGTGCCCGCTCGCGGATTATAGCGCGTTTTCGAGTACCCGATCGATCCCCCGTCGCAGCCGCTCGGATGCCGACGGTGCCGAAATGCCCAACCGGTCACCGATCTCCTCGGTCGAGGCTTCCCGTGGAACCGCGAAGTAACCCGCTTCGCGGGCTGCGATCAGTGCTTCGTACTGTTCGTCGGTGAGTCCGAACGGCGGATCGTCGGTCGACGACTCCCGCGTGAGTCGCTCGAGTTTGAACGTGGCGCCCCGTTCCGTACAAAACGCGCGATACTCCGCGAGCGCCTCCCGGTCGGGAAACCGCGCCCGCCCCCACCAACCGTCGACGGTGACGATTCCGCCCAACGGAGTGGTCCCCAGTTCGACGTACTTTCGGTAGATCGGAAGCGGTGGATCCCGCAGTTTGATGCGATACAGCGCGTCTCCCTCCCCGTCCAAATCGTCCATCGTGGTGTACGTCTCGACCGTCGGATCGTCAGCGAGCGCCTCGGAAAACCCATCGGCGGCCCCGGTGGCCCGGCAGAGAACGACCGGCCGATCGGGATCGACGACCAGAATTCGCTCGATATAGAGCGTGACGTCCGGGACGGCCATCACTGCATCCGTCAACGGTAAGTCCGGTGAGTTGAGCTGAAACTCCGCGATGAGTCCCATACGACTCTTTCATCCTGGTGCTACTTAAACACGCTAATGCATGAGATACAGGTTGATCGGACGACGGCGCATATATTCGAGTGAGTATGGCCACCGACGATCACCCTGCGATGCAACTCGATACGACGATTCGATCGCATAACTACTACCGGAACGCGGTCGAGAAACATTGGGATCCCCACGAGATAGACCTCGAGGCGGATCTCGAGGGGGTCGCAGAACTCCCCGATATGGCCTTTACGGGCCTCAAACAGTCGCTCGCGCTGTTCGGCGCGGGCGAAGAGTCAGTGACCGAGGATCTCGCGCCGCTGGCAGTCGTCCTCGAGGACATCGAGGACCAGCTGTTCATCACGACCCAGCTCTACGAAGAGTCGAAACACACCGACTTCTTCGATCGCTACTGGCGCGACGTGATCCACACTGAAGAGGAGCGACGCGGACAGGAACGCTCCTCTCCGACCGACGAGAAGTGGTTCAGCGAGCCCTATGACGAACTGTTTGAGCGCAACGAGCAGGCAATGGCACGGCTTCTCGAGGAGGACACGCCGGAAACTCGCGCGAAGGCTCACTGCCACTATCACCTGACGATCGAGGGGATTCTGGCCCAGACCGGCTACTACGGGCTCACCCTCGCGTACGGAGAGAACGAACCCGACCTACCCGATCTGCCCGGGCTGGTCGAGGGGCTCAAACTGGTTCGCAGCGACGAGGGCCGTCACGTCGGCTTCGGGATGGCGAAACTCAAGGAACTCGTCAGCGATGGCGAGATCGACCCGGACCTCCTCCGCGAGACGGTCGACGAACTGGTGCCGCTCGTCCAGGAGAGCCTGGCCGGCGACGAGGGGGCCAGTTCCGAGGCCGGTCCCGGCCCGAGCCCCTCCGATCTGGCCGACTACGCGTACACGAAACACGAACAGCGAATGCAACAGATCACTTCCGCGAGCGAGCAAATCCCGGACGTCGAAGAGCTAACCGAACTCGACGCCTGAATCGCAAGCGTTCCGCGCCGACGATCCGTTCAGGACGGCGATGGCGGCCGGAGAAACGCCTTTGTCGTTCGCGTTCCATCGTCTCCCATGGTCGTCCAGACAGAACGCGACGACACCATCTGGTATGAGTGTGAGACCTGCGGACTCCTCTTCGACGAGCAGTCCGACGCAGCGGAGCACGAAAAGCGGTGTGACGGCTCCGATCCGACCTACATCCAGTAGCGGTCACTCGAGTCGGTCGCGGTGCTCGGCCGCGAGTTCGCGCGCCCCCTCGAGCGTGTGGGTCTCCGTCCAACGGACGCGGTCGCCGTCACCGTAGGCTAATACGCTCTTGAGTTCGTCTCGGAGGACACCGTGATCGACCGCCAGCACCGTCCCCGACCCGTCGCCGAGTTCGTAAACGCCGGGCCGGTCCGGCGCGGCAGCAACCGTCTCCCGCTCGAGGTCGCGCCAGGGTTTTTGCAGCGGCATTAGTCCGCGCTCTCGACGAGTTCGTAGGCGTGTTCGCTCATCTCGTCCTCGGCGAAGACGAACACCCGCCCGTCGACGACCGAGAGATCAGCTTCGACGCGGATCGAGTATGCCTCCGTGGCAACGGTGACGCCCGGGAACAGTTCTGCTTCGTCGTCTCGGTCGAGCATTACGCGACCGACGCCGGTCGTCTCGAGGATGTCATCGTGGGTGTTCCGGTCGTTGACGTAGGTCATGACGCCCTCGACGCCATCGGGGTCGGTGACGAGGACGTGGACTTCCTTTCCTGGCGGGGTCGTCAGGGCCCCATCAACCGGTTCCGGTGGGCCGTGGTAGAACACTTCTCGGCCGTCGTGGTACTCGACGACCACGCCACCGTCGACGAAATCGACGCCGATCGTGCTCGGGGCGACGTCGTTGCGTGCACTCATTACTCCCTCGTTGGATCGGATCGGGGAAAAGCGGTGCGTTCCATGGGTCGTCCGCTCGAACCGGATTTGATATTTTCTATCCAGAGGTGTCGGAAGACATTTTCCTACTGCAGGAGATAACCTCCCTATGCCGGGCTCAGCGTTTCTTTCCGGGGATCGACTCACACTCCGTCCGCTCGAACCGGACGACCACGCCTTTCTCTCCCGACACTGGAACGATCCCACCGTCCGTCATGGAACCAACAAATACACGCCGATAACGGAGTCTGATATCGCGGACCTCCTCGCAGCCGATGACACGGTCTACTTCCTCCCCTGTCGAGACGGCGAACCGGTCGGACTGACGTGGCTGTTTCAGATCAGCGACGTCCATGGCAACGGGGAACTCGGCTACTGGATCGCCACCGACGAGACGGGACAGGGGTACGCGACCGAGGCCGCCCGACTGAGTCTCCGTCACGCATTTGACGAACGAAACCTCCGAAAAGTCACCGCCCGCGTCTTCGAGGACAACGACGCCTCGATGCGCGTCCTCGAGAAACTCGGCTTTCGCGAGGAGGGACGGCTCCGTGACCACTACTACGTCGACGGACGATCCGTAAACGCCGTTCTCTACGGGATGCTCGAGTCGGAGTTCCGAAACCGGACGGAATAGCCGGATTGCAGTCGATTGTCGCGGATGTGAGACGAGTAGTCCGACTTCTACGGATCGTCAGCCGTAGGGACTAGTCGGTGCTCTACTTGGCGACTGGTTGGGCACCAAAGCAGACCGCTACCGACCGGTCGTCGCGTAGCCACGAGACCGTCAGCCGTAAGTACGCCCTCTGAGAGTGTCCGAGTATGGATGGCCGTGCTGTCGCCCCCGCAGCCGGAACGGTACTCAACGCGCTCGCGACCGGCACCGGGTCGGCGTTCGCGATCGACCTCGAGACGACGGCGACCGTCGAGCTCACCGAGGACGGCGACGTCGTCGGTGAGGTCGCCGGCCAGCCCGAGGCCGATACGACGCTCGTCGAACGCTGTGCCACGATGACGATCAGTGAGTACGCCGAGCGGGCCGGATTGGACAAATCAACCGTCGGTGCTCGAGTCCACACCGAAAGCGAGGTGCCGATGGCCTCTGGGCTGAAGAGTTCCAGCGCCGCGGCCAACGCGACGGTGCTCGCAACGCTCGACGCGCTCGAGGTCGCCGATGCGGTCGAACGAATCGAGGCCTGCCGGCTCGGCGTCCGGGCCGCTCGCGACGCCGGTGTGACGGTGACCGGCGCGTTCGACGACGCCAGCGCGAGCATGCTCGGCGGCGTGACGGTGACCGACAACACGGCCGACGCGCTACTCGCTCGCGAGGAGGTCGACTGGGACGCGCTAGTCTACACGCCACCAGAACAGTCCTACAGCGCCGACGCGGACGTTTCGGCCTGCGAGCGCGTCGCCCCGATGGCCCGACTCGTCGAGGAACTCGCGCTTGACGGCCGCTACGGCGAGGCCATGACTGTCAACGGCTTCGCCTTCTGTGGTGCGCTCGAATTCTCGACGGGACCGATGATCGACGCCTTGCCCGATGTCACCGGCGTTTCGCTTTCGGGCACCGGCCCGAGCTACGTTGCCGTCGGGGAACGGGACACGCTCGAGGCAGTCAACGAGCGATGGGACGAGCGGGACGGAACGACACGATTACTGCAAACGCGAACGGACGGGACACAACGGATATGACTCGAGAGCCAACTGACGGAGCGACGGACGACGGAATCGACGCGGAGAATCGCACGCCCGAGGAGATGGACCTCGACGAACTGCGCGAGGAGATTCGGACGATCGACCAAGAGCTCGTCGAACTGATCGCCCAGCGGACCTACGTCGCGGACACGATCGCGGCAGTCAAAGACGAACGAGGGCTGCCAACGACCGACGAGAAACAGGAACAGCAGGTCATGGAGCGAGCGGGCAACAACGCCGAACAGTTCGACGTCGACGCGAACCTCGTCAAGGCGATCTTTCGGCTACTGATCGAACTGAACAAAGTAGAGCAGCGTGAGAGTCGGTAGGGATACGGGCGGCTGTTACAGAGCTTCTAGCTGCGTATTAGTGAGGTAGGGTCGATTCTCGACGCCACCATACGAAGTTTCAGACTTGATGAGCAGCCGGAAGATTCGACGCGAGTCTGTTGCCCACGCGGCCACGACAACCACTACAAGTACCACGCTTCGTTCAGCTGTGACTATATCCTCCGTCCGGAGTCATTCCTCGTCGGTCGGCTCGAGTGGGACTCGTTCTACCTCGATATCTTCGTAGTCCTTCTCAGAGGAGAGTACGTTCATCCCTCGCGTTTCCGCAGTCGCCGCGTGGAAGGCGTCGAACGGCGTCATTCCCTCGTCGTAGTAGTTGACACCTTTCAGAACTACCTGTTTCTCTTCCTCGTTCCGCACAGGGACGAGTTCGAGTAGGTTCGCCACCAGCGGGACGTAGTCGAACTCGTAGCGTTCTCGGGCGAGGAGGAGTTCGAGATACGAGAACGGTGACGTTTCGACGTCGTACTCGCCGAGGGCGTCCTCAGCGGAGCCCTGCAACCAATCAGTGTCTTTGGCGAGTGCGAGCAGGAAATCCGTCTTGACGTACACCGTCATCTGTCGCCGCCGGCTTCCTCAGCCTCGTCTTCGCCTCCGCCTCGATGTCCTCTCGAATTTCCTCGACTGATGCATCATGAAGTTCGCCTGCCGCCTCGCGGACAGCTGCAAGTGGATCGTCCGCGACCGGAATCAACTCGATTCTGTCCTCGTACATAACGATGTGATACTTCTGGCCGTACTTCTCGCGCACCTCTTTTGGGATGTACAGCCGTCCCTGCCCGTCCGTCTCTGCTGACATGGATGGGACTATGTTACCACAGAAAAAGAATCTTACCACTATCGAGTGGTTGATGGTTTTCATCAAAACAGTTCAGTAGTGTGTATGGTGGCTTTCATCTATTTGAATGAGGTTGAGCAGCGAGAGATAGGTAGTCGAAAACAGGCGTTTTAGGCTGTATCCGGGCCGCATAGATTTGAGATTCTCTTCCGTTAGCTGTCTTCGTGATTCCCGGTCGATGAACCACGTTACAGCCCTCCGATCTTCACGAAAGCCTATTTCACCACCACCCCATCTAGATACTGGTCAGCGGGTGGTTCTCAGCCACGCTAGACCAGTAACCATGGAACCACGCATTACCGTCATCACGTTGGGAGTCAGTGACTTAGAAAAATCCCTCACCTTTTACCGTGATGGCTTAGGTTGGCCAACGGAGGGAATCGTCGGAACGGAGTTTGAGGGTGGAGCAGTCGCCTTCTTCTCTCTGAGTAACGGCTTGCAACTTGCACTCTACCCTAAACATCAAATCGCGGAAGACGCAAACGTCGACGAAACTGCGTTGAGTCCTGCGAAGTTCACTATCGGCCACAACGTCGCGTCGAAAGAAGAAGTCGATGACGTAATGCAGACGGCGGAAGAAGCCGGTGCGAAGATTACCGACTCGCCTCGTGACCGCGAATGGGGTGGATATTCAGGCCACTTCCAAGACCCGGACGATCACCTGTGGGAAGTAGTTTGGAATCCGCAGTTCGAAATCGAAGAGTAATATTCCCTCCGCCGACTTTTCCTCCGAAAGCGGCAAAGTAGACGAAATCTGTAACGTCAGTTTGAGACCTGAACAAGGTTGAGCAGCGAGAGAATCGGTAGACAAAATCAGCGTTTATAGACACCGTCTTGGGTAATTAGTGTCGGACAATCTTCCAACTGCTGTTCAGTTAGTTTGTCGCTGAATTAGCCGTTGGAACCGGAAGCGTCCGGTGTAACAAACACATGAGTCAGTCTAGTCCGAGACTCAGTTTCAACGCTTCGTCCACCGCTTCCATCGTTTCTGCGCCGAGACTTCCAATTACTGAATGAATCCGCTTTTCGATTGACACGACACGAATCTGGTCGAGACGAATGGACGAATCCTTCTCGAAGGGTGACTCCGCCGCTTCAACAAGCACCTCGAACGGAAAACCTCGATACGTTCCTGTTGCAGGTGCGACGATGGTCGTACTAGAATTCTCGTTTCCAATGTCGTTCTGTACGATCACCGCGGGTCGAGACTTCTTCATCGGCGGTCGAGGCGGATACCCCGAGGCTTGACTTCGGGGAGGAAGCCGACACTGGGGGAGCAAACCACGTTTACCAGCACGACCAACTCCCCCCATCCAAATCAGCATAATTAAACAGTTCTACCACTTCTAATGAAGTATGGCAGAGGTGGTTAGGAACATCCAAGTCAAACTCAACATCCCCGAGTCACGACACTCGGATGTTGACCAGACATTCAAGGAGTTCCGCCAAGCCGCCCAACACGTCGCAGACCACGGATGGAACGACAATCCTGACTACCTCATCAAAGCCAAGAACAAACTCCACAAAGCCACATATACCGAAGTCCGCAAGACAACCAACATTCAATCCAGCCTCGTTCAATCCGCAAGAAACCTCGCAGCCAACGCCCTGTCGAACTGCAAGGACTTGCTCGATGACGACAAGAACACGAGCAAACCCGAATTTCGGGGAAGCGTCATCGTGTACAATGGACGCACCATCACGTACAATAATGGCCATGTGACACTCGCCACGGTAGGCGACCGCGTGAAAGCCGAATACGTCCTCCCACACGAGGACAAAGGCACACCGTTTGAGGAATACTGGCACGAGGACGAGTGGGAGAAAAAAGAGGCCACGCTCCACGAGCGAGACGGAGAATACTACCTCCACGTTGCTGTTGAGAAAATAGTTGATCCTGTTTCTACTGATGAACAGACTGAGAACGGAGTGGTTCTCGGCGTAGACCTCAACGTGGACGGCTACCTCGCCGTTACCAGCACCGGATCGTTCCTCGGGAACGCGGACGAACTCAACCACAAGCGCGGCGAGTACGAACGCCGCCGTGGACACCTCCAACAGACGGGTACTCGCTCAGCACATCTCACCATTCAAAGTATCGGTGACAGGTTTTCCGGGTGGAGTCGTCACCGCTTGCACGACGTGTCGAACGGTATCGTTCGAGAAGCCGTTGAAAACGGTTGTACGCACATTGCGTTCGAGCGGTTGACGTGGATTTGGACGCGCATCTCGAACGCCTTGAAATTCCAGCAGTGGGCGTTCCGAGAAATCCAACGCCAAGTCGAATACAAGGCCGAGGAACACGGTATCGAAGTCGAAACCGTCGCTCCACAGTACACGTCTCAGCGATGTAGTCACGGCGAGTGTGGGTTCACACACGAGGACAACCGTGATGGTGACGAGTTCGAGTGCTTGGACTGCGGGAAAGAACTGCACGCGGATTATAACGCTGCTCAGAACGTAGCGTGGCGTCTTGTCCAGAACTGGCTCAAGTCTGGTTCTGGACGGGCTACCAGTCAACTAGCCCTCAAGTCAGGAACCGTGAACGCGAATGGCGATTTCAACGTCTTCGCTGTCTAGCGGCAGAGCGAGAGTTCACTGACAAGCCCCGACCCTTAAGGTCGGGGTTGTTGACCTAGTCCGCTCCACGCCTCGTCCGACACTTCAGCCCATTCTTCCGCCAGCGATTCCGAATTCTCTGAAGCCTCGCGGTACGCGGCGGCTAGTTCGTCCTCGTCGGGATGGTCGGATTCCACCTCGACGACGGCGACGGTTACACGCTTGTTCGCGTACTCCGTCCCGAGATAGATTCGACCTCGGTCGTCGGTCTCATTGGTTCGTAGGTCCTTGGCATCTACTTTCGTCATGTTACCGACTAAAGCCTACTGTCGAATGAGTGTTACCCACTATTACCCACAGCGATCTATACCGCTCGTATTGACAGACCTGAACGAGACCGAACAGCAAGAGCATCGATACGTCGTCCGGACTTGAGCGCCTAGCTTTCCCCAGACAGGGACCGAGCCGACTCCCGCCACTGAACGTCGCCGAGCGGGCCGAATCGTCGCTCGAGGCGATCCCAGACGACAATCGTCGAGGGAAGCAGGAGGATCGACGTGAGGTAGGCGTAGAAGACCCCCAGCGCGAGCAGGAGTCCGAACTCCATGATCATGGGGATCAACGCGAAATATAACACGCCGAGCCCGCAGACGGTCGTGAGCATACTGCCAGTCAGGGCACCCCCGGTACCGCGAACCGTGACCGCAAGCGCGTCGTGGACGTCGGCCCCCGACTCGAATTCGTCGACGAACCGGTGCATGAAGTGGACCGTGTAGTCGACGCCGAGTCCGATCGAAACTGACAGAATGGGGGCATTGAACGGCGACAGCGGGATATCGAACAGTCGCATCGACCCAGCCAACATCGCGACCGTGACAAGGACCGGAACGAGGTTGATCACGCCGTAGACCATCCGCCCCTCGAGCCACCAGTAGGACAGCATCAGGAAGACCGCAGTGAGGACGAACGCGACGACCAGACTCCTGATCGCCGACTCGGTGATGCGATCGATGACGGCCTGATTGACCACAAGACTCCCCGTCGCCGTCGCGTCCATCGTCATCTCGTTAGCGATGGACTCGGCGGCGTTCGTCGCCTCTGTCTGGTCGGCGTCAACATCCACCTGATACACGATCCGGGTCGCACTCCGGTCGCTCGTGACGTACTGTCGAGCATCGTCTTCCTTGAGCAGTTCGTCGTAGACGCGGTCGACGTCTCGATCCGGAAGACCGTCGCCGTTCGAGTCGGTCCGCTTGACGGTCGCCGCGAACTCGGGATCGGACGCCTTGCGCTGTTCGATCACGCTGACAATGCTGCTCGCTTCCGCGCGGCGATCGGTCTCCTTGAACGCATCGGGCGGCTCCTCGACCGCGCGATCGATATCGCGGAAGACGGCGTCCGATCTCACGTCCGGATCGTCGACGTAGACGGTTACCGAACCAACGAATCCCTGATCGAAGTCCTCCTCGAGGTAGTCGAGGACGGTCATGAAGGTGTAGCCTCCGGGTGTGAGTGGTTCAGGGAGTCGCTCGTACTGGTCGAGCCGATCCTCGTCCGGGAAGAACGCTTCCTGGGAGAACTCCGTGTCGACGCCTGTCCCGTAGCCGGCCGCCGCTGCGCCGAAGATGAGTGCGCTCACGAGGACGACAGCGGGGGCGATTCGTGCGGCCCTCGCCCCCACTGGAAGGATGCGGCCGAGGACGGAGTCCTCGCTCCCCATCGGGCTCGTGCCGAATTCCGGGAATCGGGTCCCGTCTCGGAGTCGATCCAGCCCGACCTTTCCGGCCGGCAGGAAGACGCCGAAGATAAGGAACGTAAACAGGATGCCGACCGACGCGACGATTCCGAACTCTCGAAGCTGGGACAGCGAACTCGTCAGGTTCGCAGCGAACCCGATGACGGTAGTGAGAGTGACGATCAGGAACGCACCCGACAACTGTCCCGTTGTGATTCCCATCGCATCGCCGATGGCCGCTCCCTCGGCACGTTCCTCGCGATACCGGTTGATGATGTGGATCCCGAAGTCGATCCCCACAGCTATCAGGAGCGGGAACACCGTTATCATCATACTCGAGAACGGGATGCCCGCATAGCCCATGAAGCCGAAGGTCCAGATCATCGTCATCAGCAGCGCGAGCAATCCGAGTCCGAGATCGAGCGGATCGCGATAGGCCACCAACAGGAAGAACAGAAGCAATACGAGCGCCGCCGGGAAGACGACGATCGCGGTATCGCCGAGCAACTGTAGCATCTCCTCTTCGATGATCGCATCGCCGAACACCTCGACGTTCTCGCCCGTCTCGTAGCCGTCGATTTCATTGGCTAGCTCGGCGGTTCCCGTCTGTAACTCCGCCGTGTCGTCCGTATCAGCGTTCGGCGGCGTATCGTAGGTGACCGCGACCTGGGCAACGTCTGCCTGTGCCGACTCCCGGGTGAAGTCCGTGCTCACTGGCAGGCCTGCGGTCTCGTCAGCATCCGTGATCGCCGCCTCTATTTCCCGTTGCGTGGCCCGCTCAACGGCGCGTCGCTGCTCTTCGGGCGTTTCCGCGTCCGGATCGAGGTGTTGGGCGACGAGTGAGGCCGGACTCGTCGTCGATGCGACCCTGAGCCCATCTTCGTTTTCGGCACGCTCTTGGAACTCGAGCATCCGAAGGAGGCTCGGCTTCGAGAGGGTGTTTCGATCATCGCTGATGAACAGATTCGCGGTCGATCCGCCGCCCTCGCGGCCCCCGTTCTCGAAGTCGTCCTGCATGTCCTCGAGGGCCTCCTGTTCTTCCAGACCATCAGTGAACTGGTCGGTTCCGGCCTGTTGTTCGCCACCACCGCCGATGCCACCGACGAACAGTCCGGTGACCACAGCGAACGCGAGAACGATCCGCCAAGGATGGTCGGATATCATCGCATTGAGCCGGCTTTTGAGGGTCGGCTCGCTCTCCGTCGAGTCCGTCCGGCCGCGGATCGAATCGGAATCTGACATCGATCAGTCCTGTCTCAACCAGAGGCCGATACCGATTCCACTCACGGCGAGTGCGCCGAGTACGCCGACGATCAGTGACGGGAATCCGCCACCGTCATCTTCGCTAGGTTCGACCTCGATGGGGTGCTTATAGACGTCCGAAAGAACCGTCTCTCCTCGCCGGGTGTCGTACTCGAAATCGAGTTCGACCGGATGTGTCTCGACGGTCGCGTCCGCCGCCGCCGAGATCTCGAACGGAATTTCGGCCGACTCTCCGGGCTCGAGTTCCTTGACGAACGCTTCGTCATCGGGCGCATCGAGGGCCCCTTCGGTGTAGAGTCTGGCGTCGATATTCGTCACCGTCTCCGGACGCTCGTTCGTGATCTCGAGAACGAGGTCGCTGGTTTCGCCCTGTCGAACCGACGCGCCATCGTCGCTGATCGAGAACTCATCGGTTCGGTCGTCAACGACGACTCGCTTGGAGATCGGACCGTCCTGCAGGGTCGCGTCCCCGCTCCCGGTGTACTCGACCGTAAACTGGAGCTGTCGGGCACCCGCGTCTGCCTGGCCACTGACTTCCACCGGATAGGCAAACGTTGCAGCCTCGCCGGACTTCAGCTTGGGAAGCGCGTAGCGGGTGTCTTCGACGAACAGCGAGTCGCTCATCGGTTCGACGATCAACACCGCGTCGTCGACGGGTCGTGGCCCATCGTTAACGACATCACCCGTCACGTTCCCCTCGTAGCCGACCGAGAGGGAGTCCTCGAGGTTCCGAACCGAGAACGATTGGGCTGCTCCCAGCGAGAGCGTCGTCCGGACGGGATCGCTGGTCCGGTCGATACCGGACTCGTCCTCGTAGGTGAACGTCGCCTCGATCGGCTTGTCTGTCGCGCTGGTCGACTCGGCGATCGACGCCTCGACGGTCGTCGTCGTCGACTCGTTTGGCGCGAGGTCACCGATCGCGTTCTCGCTTGTCCCGCCATCGATCGTCACACCGCCGAAGCCGGTGACGGATACGCGCGTGTGGTTCGCGGACTCGCCTCCCGAGTTTTCGATCTCCATCGTTACGTCACCGCTCGCACCGGGGGAGACGTCAGTCGCGACGGTCGACACGTCGAATCGAGGTTCCTCGGGGACCGTCACTCGCAGGTCGAGGGTTTCGGTCTTCGTGAGTCGCTGCTGGACCCCGGAGGAGTCCGAGACGCGGTTCGTGTAGGCGTATTCGATATCGACCTGAATCTCGTGAGTGCCGGGCTCTACGTCTTCAGGAACGTCGATCGTGAGCGGAGCCGTCGCGATCGTCCCGTCTTGAATCGGGCCGACCGCCACTTCGCCGCCGGTCGACTTGAAGGGATCAGCATCGGCGAGTTCGGCAGTCACGCCGCGAGCCGTGAGCACCCGGTTGGACTGCGTTCCTGTTCGCAGGGTGCCGTCGTTCTTAATCTCGACCTCGAGAGTCGTTTCAGTGCCCGGCGTGACCTCCGGGTTCGAGTCGACGAGTTCGAGATTCGGTTCGCCGCGAGTCAACTCGCCACTGGATTGCTGTGCCATCGTGGCAGTGATTGAAAGGGGTGCGAGCACGCTGACGACCGTCACAATGGCGAGCGCGAGAACAGCAACGCGCCGACGACTCATTTGGACCACCCCATCTGCGACTCCAGAGCCACCGGCGACGCCCTCATCGCCGGTTTCTCTCGGCCGATATGTTTGTAGAATTGATTGTTACTCATTGGGAAAGGAGCGGAACGCTGTCGGTATAACTCTTTTGAATGAACGTTCAATCAAACCGATTATGGCACTACGGCGTGACGTATCGCTGCATGCACTCGTTCGATTCGCTCACGGCGTCGGCCGTCGGCGCGTTGTTCCGGTCGGTACCGATGATGGGTATCGAGGTGAACCGCTGTGTCGAGTGATATCTTCGACGAGCCGACGGACACCCGCGAGAAAATCTTGGCGGCAACCTATCGTAGTCTCAGTGAGCATGGCTACGCCGACCTGACCATGCAAACGATCGGTGACGAACTCGAGCAGAGTCCGTCGCTCGTCTATCACCACTACGAGAACAAGGACGCGCTGGTGCTCGCCTGTCTCGAATTTCTGCTCGAGCACTTCGAGGACGAGCTCGGACAGGGAACGATCGAGGAGCCACGGGAGCGACTCGAGGAGATACTCGAATGGTGGTTCGCCACGGACGTCGACGACGAGTGGCACGCGTTCGTGACGACGGTGCTCGAGCTCCGGGCACAGGCAGTCCACGATCCGGACTATCGGGCTCACTTCACCCGAAGCGATCGCGTCTTCAAACGGTCGCTCGCCGCGCTCCTCCGAGCGGGGATCGAAAGCGGGACGTTCCGCGAGTGCGAGCCAGAGCGCGTCGCGGAGATCCTACAGACGACCCTCAACGGGACGGTCCTTCGTCGCTCAAGCACCGATGACGATGAGTGGCTCTCAGCGGTCCACGGCGAATTACAGGAATATCTTCGAACGCGCGTGTACGCGGGACCAGACTCGGATTCTGCTGACGAGTGAGCGGTCGGCTCTGATCCGTCAGCATTCGATAAACCTGACCGGTCGGTGGCGACAAACCGCGTTCCGCAGTCAGTCTGGCTTCAGGACTCGATTTGGACGATACTTTCTCGAGCGACGGCTCCCGCACAGTCGTTATCCCATGTCCCCATCCATCACGAATGAGGTGCCCCTGGAAGACATCCGTTGCAAGTAACTCAGTCGCCGCCAGAGAGTACCTATCTTCTCCGATGTCGAAACGGAACGGATCAGCCCTGTGGCTGAGATTGAGCACTTGATTCACACGGAGTGATGACTGTCAGTATCTATTATATGTAATCCGTGAACTGTCGGCACGAGAGAGATGAGTACGGAACGGACGCGACCCACGAGCGGACTCGACCGACGATCGTATCTGAAACTAGCCGGACTGGCGGTTCCGGCGGCCGTCTCCTCGATGTCGGTAGCGAGCGCAGCGGACGATGCCGAGTCGTACGAGGTCATCGAGGCCCGCGGCCAGACGATAGACATCGACGATGGCGAAACGTTTGCGAACAAACTGATCGATTACACGACCGGTGAGGGGTGTACGATCGACGCCAGGGAGTCGACCGATTGGACGATACGAAACGTCGGGTTCAGAGGGCGAAAGCGAGCGCCACGGACCGTATTCGGCCTCTCCGATACCGACAACGGGACGAGCACCGTCGAGAACGTCTATCTCGGCGATGGATCGGACGACGTCGGCGACTCACCACACGGCCCCGGCGGCATCTTCGTCGGCCCGGAGCACACCGGAACGATCGAGTTCAGGAACGTCAACGTCCAAGGGTTCCCCAACAACGGCATCTACGCTTCCGCCCCGGCAACGAGTGGCGAGGGATCGATCCACATTGACGGCTGTTATGCAGCCAACTGCGGGGTCTCCCAGTATCGCGTCGGCGGCGACGACGATACGATTGCCAACTCGACCGCTGTACTCACCGAGAGCGGCTACGACGGCCGCGGCGTCTGGGCGTGGTCCCCCGGGGAGGTCAACGTAGCGAACTGCCAGTTTGCGATGGACGGTCGCCACTACTCGTTCGTCGTCGGCGCGAACGACGACTCGAGTCGGCTCTCCGTTACCGACACGGAATGGGACGACGAGTTCCACGGCGGGTGGGCGAACCGGTACAGCGGAGATATCTGCTTCGACGGTGGCAACGGCAACGATCCGTACGCCATCGTTCCGGAGGGGTGTCCGGCGTCGGTCGCCGACGTGTTTCCGGCCGACATCGGTGACATCTTCATTGCTGATCAGGAGTCGACCGGCGACGCCATTACCGTGGGGTTGGCGTTTTATAATGCCGCTAACGCCGTTGTTGTCGTTGAAACCGAATCCGGCGATGTAGTCGGTCACAGCGATGTGATCCCAGCCGGTGACGCCGTCGAGGGGCTTTCGGTCGAGTTAGCGTCGCCGCTCGAGGAGACACAGCGGGTAACAGCGCGACTACACCATGTCACCGATGAGACACCTGGTACTGTGATTACGGTCGACGGTGAACCGATTGCGACTACCGTCAACGTGACGCTCAATAATTGGTACGGAGACTACACCGCCGAAGACGGTGTCGTCGACAACAGTGGACTCAATGGGGCAGTTACAGATTACTTAGCCAACGAGCTTGCTCCGAATCAGCTCAATGAAATTATCTCCTACTACCTCTCCGGTGAGCCAATGTCGTAACTCGAGTATTGTCTCTCGATAATTCGGTAGATATTATTCGTATTAAATATAGTAGTATTCTATTACTATCTCCATTAGACATAAGACAAGTTGATAAGGGGAGAATCGATAGCTATCGGTGGCGGGGACGGATGGGGTATCGCCCTGCTCACCCACAATCACCGACTCCCGCCCTGTGGGTAGGGGTACCAGGGTGACTACCGCTAACCATCCGACTTTTGATGCAGGCCAAGTGACTATCTCTTGTCCGCGTGCTATTCGTGGTTCTGTGACATGATTTCGGACTGCGAAACGTGTTCTCGAACAGTTGCACTCCTGTAAATATATTCAAATTTACATTCTCAAATAGTGGTCTTCGAACGGGGTAGTAAACTCCTGTCGTAAGAACTTCTTACGATTGATTGGGACTTTCTTTCGCCGATCGTGCTTCTGACCACGAACGGCTCGAAAATTATATCAAGTGGAATGTCTTCCAAAACAACTTTTTTATACCGGATTAGTTATATTATATCTCACGGCCACCGATATCACGCAAATTGGTCGTTTGAGCCACTGAAAGCGCTATATGCCCAATATAGCTGGCGTATTAATTAGTTGCTAACCCCGTTTTTTGTATGTCGAACAGTATACTCGTCACTTGTGACGTACAACAAACTATATAAGAGATGCCTATGAATTACCTGCCGTACCCCTACCCATGGTCATGCAAGCAAGTAGGATCGGACGGCGTCTCTCGGACCGGCCCCAATGTCCGATTACCCCGATTCACGATCGGAACGCAAGCGTGGCCACGCAGGAGAAGCAACCCGAATAATACAAAACATGACAAGAGACAATACAGCAACCTATCGCGAGAAGGGACGCGCAGTAGTCCTGACCGTGATGATGGTACTCTCTGTCGTCGCAATGTCCGCAGCGTTCGCGGGCGGGGCGGCGGCAGTATCCGACACTACTAGTGGAGATGGCATTACCGCAAATGTCACCACCACAGGCGTACAGGCAACTCACACAGCTAACGTTACAGTCGAAAGTGGAGATAGTGTAGTTGGAAATGGGGATCTCACTGAAATCTCGGCCAACTATTCAAACTTCACGACTACTGGGACTGACTCCGTAGCGAATGTCGTTGCGAATGATGACGCAACTGTTCTGGTTAACGGTAACCAAGTAACGGTTAACGGCGTCACCCAGGGTACAAGTGGCGACGAGGCAGTCATCAACGTCACTAACACCACCCTTCAGGCTGGAGACACCGTCGAAGTCCAACTTGTTGGTGTCGACAACCCTGAGAGTGCAGAAAGCGCTAACGTCGCTGTTACGCTATCGGAAACCAGTAACACGGCTGACGACAACATTAACCTAGGTCTCGCAACCACTCAGCCGAACGTCGATGTTGAACCCAATCCCGGCGTTACGTCTGTCGGAACCAGTGTCGAATACACCGCTACGGTGACCGACAGCAACGACGACCCGATTGAAGGTGTTAATGTCACGGTTGACGAGGTCAGCGCCGATACGCTGGCAACGACTGCCGGCCAAGCTGCCTCTGACCTCCCGACGAATATCACCATGGATGCTAACGGTGAAGCCACGCAGACACTGTCCAACACTACGGCCGCTGGTACGGGCGTCTACGATGCTACCTTCACCGAGGGGCTGAGTGCTGATGGCAACGCTGTCACCGTCAGTCATCAGGCATCCGATCAGGACACCGCATATATTGACGGTGACATCGCTGACGACAGCCTGAACCCGATTGAGGACGATGGGAGCATCACCATCAACGTGACTGACGACAACGGTCTTACGATCGTTGATGAGGTCCAGCTCGCTGACTTCGATACGCTCGCTTCGAACAACGACTTCGTCGAGAGTGCTGGCTTCACGTCCTCCTCGGACATGAGCAACGATCAGCGCGGCGAGTACTACATCGAACTCGCGACCTCCGGCGAAACGACTTACACCTTCGAGGCTGATGCCGAGGGCTTCGAAGCGTTCGACGGTTCGGTGACGGTCAGCCCCGGACAGCAGGGCGACCGGAACCTCCGTCTCACCCGAAACGTGGACGCCGACCGTCTGACCCTCATCGATGACGGTGAACTCGAGACCATCGAGGGCGACCTCGAGGACGGATCGTACACGCACGGCGAACCGACGTCGATAGGGGCCCAGGAAGCTGACCTCGAAGAGACGGTCAGCGTCAACGCCTTCGTCGAGACCAATAACACCGAGGCATTCAATACTGCACTCGGTGAATCCGCACCGTTCCCCGACGATACGGTTGATGTTACCGTCGACAACGTCGATAACCCGAACGATGGGACCACGGTCGCTACGGGCGACGTGAACATCAATCCGAGTAGCAGCGAAGCCGTCAACGAGAACGCGACTACTGCCTTCGATGTCTCGCTCGACCTCGGCGCTAACAACCCCGACGACTTCACTGAGAACATCGTCGTCGATCTGACGTTCGCGGCTAACAGCAACGCCAGCACGACCGACGAGCTGACCGTCACCTTCGTGCCTGAAGTCGACGGTACCGGTACGATCTCCGGTGAAGTCGACGAACTCGTCGACGACTCTGACAGCAACGTCGAACCCGCTGACACGCAGGTCTACGCTGTCCAGACCTCGGACTTCGCTCCGAACACCGCTACGATCAGCGAGACTGATAATCTGACGGTCGAAAAAGGCGACACGTACCGTATCGTGAGCGTCAGCGATGAAACCGGTGAGACGAGTGTGGAAGACGCTCGCGTCAACTACCTTGTCTCGACCGACAACGGAGTCGAAGTGACGGAGAACGAGAGTTCCTTCGAGATCGCCTCCGAAGTCGACACTTCGTACAACCTCACCCTGCGCTTCCTGCAGAACGAATCCTACCAGCTTCAGGAATACAACGAAACCTCTGGTGAGTTCGAAGCTGACGACAACGTTACCGCCTTCGATCAGACGGTGACCGTCGAAGATGGCGATGACGTTGCAAGCACCTTCGAAGCTACGGAGGACCTGACTTACGACGCGATCGACTCCAAGTACGAGGAGGACCCCGTGGTGCCGGTCGACGTGACCAACAGCCTGGGTAACTTCGAACTGTACAACCTGCCGGCGAACAACGACTACGTCGTGATCGCTGGTGGTATCGGCACCGAAGAAGCTGACACCGCAGACGGATACGCGAACTTCCGTGGATTCGACAACGTCTCCGTCTACGAGAACGCAGATGAAAGCTCGGAGCAGAAGGAAGTCGACCTGACGGTCGAGGAAGTCGAAATCGACACGTACTTCGACTACGACCTCGACGTCCAGCTCCGTAACGAAGACGGTGAACTCGTCAAGGAAGATCGCATCGAGACCGGCGAAGAGATCGAAGTCGGTGTCTTCGTCAATGCGAGCAACCAAGACAACGGCAACGTGATCGACGCTGACTCCAGCGCAGTGCAGGGGCAGCAGATCAACCTCACGACGCTCGACCAGGACGCCAACCAGACCGAGATCGACCCCGAGTTCGGTAGTCTCGCCGACACCGAACTTGAGGTTGAACACGTCGTAAACGGCACGGCGTACGCCAACACGACGTTCTCGGCTGACGCACTCCAGACTGGTACTGCGAACATCTCCGCATCCACTACGAACGACCGCGATCAGGTGTACGAAACCCGCGAGGGGGCAGGCACCAACGATCGTAGTGACCAGGCACAGGTTGAGGTCTTCGACACCGTCGAGATCACTGGCGACGTCGTCAACGAGAACGACGACAACATCAAGGGCGCAGTCGTGCTCCTATTCGACCTCGACGAAGTCGATAATCCGGCTCAACTCGAGCGCGGTGACGAGAACGTGACCCAGTCTTCCAGTACCGGTACTGAGGGCTCGTACGTGTACACGAGCGTCGAAACCGGTAACAGATATGGTATCAAGGCTATCGCCCAAGATGCCGACGAAAACAAGGTGTCCAACACCCGAACGCTGAATAAGGGCGACTCCGTTCAGGACGCCCTTGGTGGTGAAGACATCGTCGTCGAAGGTGCGTCGCCCGACCAGCCGCTTCAGGGCGCGTTCTTCGGCGTCAGTACCCCTGACTCCCAAACGATCACTCAGGGAGAGGATCTGACGGTCACCGTTGACGTCGAGAACACCGGTGCAATCGAGTCCACCCGAGACGTCACGCTGACTGTCGAAGACGAGAACGGCAGTGTGACCGAGCTCGACAGTACTGAAGTGACGCTCGAAGCTGGTGGAAATACCACTGTGGACCTCAACGTGGAGAATGTTAACCTCGAGGCCGGCGAGTACGATCTCACGGTCTCGACTGGCGACACTGAAACGACTGCCACGCTGACGGTCAACGACAACGGTAGCAGCAACGATCACCCCTACACCAACGACAACGGTGTTGTCGACGAAGAGGGTCTCAACACCGCTGTTACCGACTACCTGAACGACGATCTCCAGGGTAGCTACACCTTCAACGAGCTCGTCAGCGCCTACCTTACCGACGAACCGCTCGCATAACCGCGTAAAGGGCATCCTGTCCTTTCCGTCTAATCGAGTTCTTTTTTGGATCTACCGATTAGTTGTTAGACCCGTCTACTAGTTGAACGCACGTGATAGCTAATAGAATTGCAACGAGATCGGATGCCAATGCGAATCTCTGCTCGTTTACGGGCGCGGCATAGCCCGCGATTTCACTTACGGATAGTAGAATTCATCATCACACATGGTTTCCCGTTGGTTCACGTATGTTAGATACCCCTCAAGACTGATCTATCGGCGATAATAGAATATTATTTCAACAAATTACGGGAGAAATATGGCCGGAGAGGCCGACAGCATGGTTATTTCTAACGTGTAGTGTAAATAGGATTCCGCGTCAGGTAACACAAAGCATTTAATATATCAACCCAAGGTTTCGGGTGTATCGGGACGGGTAATCCACCCTTGTCCCCGGCACAACAAGTGGATAAAAATGACAAGCAATACAACAAATAAGGCACGCAGCGTACTTCTCGCTGTTATGATGGTGCTCTCTGTGTTCGCGATGTCCGCCAGTTTCGCTGGCGCTGCCGCAGCACAGGAAGCCTCCACGGCCGATCGCGCACTCGCGACGACTGAAGTCACGAGCGGCGAGACGGTCGAAGTTACGATTGATGTAGCGTTCGACGAAGAAACAGAGTTCCAGATCGTTGATACGATCGACGAAGAGCTGGATGCCGAAGTTACCAGCGGTCCTGGTAACGTCGACGGTAACGATGTTACCTATAACTTCGTTAGTGCTCTCGGTACCTCGACGGATCAGGCTACAGTCACGTACGACGTGACTGTTCCTGAAACCGCCGACGCTGGAACCACCTACGAATTCGATGGTACCGTCCAGTCGGATACGTCCGTTTCCATTGACGGACCTAGTACCCTCGAAGTCGTCGAAGGCGACGACTCCAACGAGGACGACTCCAACGAGGACGACTCCAACGAGGATGACTCGAGCAGCGCCGATCATGTCTTCGACACCCCGAACGACCTCGGTGAAGTCTCCGTTGTTTGGGCGGGTCAGTCCGTCGAAGTTCACGGCCTAGACGAGAATTCAGACATCGCGCTCCGCGAGGATCTGGAAGACGGTGACAGACTCGAAGAAGAGCTTAGCACCGACTCCAATGGTGTCGTCGAGTTCGACACTGACAGCCTCGACGGCGAATACTTCCTTGAGGGTGCGGGAGCAGACGCTAGTTCCACCACCTTCGAAGTGGCGACCCAGGAACTCAACGTAGAGTTCGATGAGGATGAGGCCGAGAACGACGAAGCAGTCGACATCGAGTTTGACTCCAACCGCGGCACGTACGCGGTGAACGTTAGCTCCGACAGCCTGGACGCTGACGAGCTCGCAGCCATCTTCAACACCGAAGAGAACGACTTCGACGTTGACGCGACGGTCGATGATGACGAAGAGATCATCCAGATCTCGAACATCAACGACGGAACGTTCAGCGCTGACTTCGACGACGTCGACACTGGCTCGTACGACTTCGACTTCCAGTCGACTGACACCGAAGCCGAAGCGAACGCAAGCATCGACGTGGTCGAGGCGGCTGAAGGCGAAGTCGAGTTCGACTCCTCCGACATGTTCGAAACGCGAAGTAACACTGCCGAAATCACCGTCAACCTCGAGGATACCGACAGCGGCTACCTCAAGGTCGGTGACGAGGGAACCTCGAACTACGAAGTGTACCTCGAACTCGTCGACGATAACGACGACGGCGTCGTAACCGTCGAGATGGACACTACCAAGGCCCACCACGCGAACGGTGACGCCTTCTCGGCTGCTAATGACGACGATGCCGTTAACTTCGAGGAAGAAGTGGCTTCCCCAGACGGGGAACTCGAAGCCGGTGAATACGAACTCGCTACCTCGCTCGACTTCGAAGCAGGTAACACTGACGCCTTCGCAGATGAAGAGATTGACAGTGCATACCTGACGCTCCAAGACCGAGAGGGTCTCAGCGGGGACGCGCTCATCACGCAGACTGTTCCTGCAAGTGATGACTTAGACACCGACGACGACGAGAATCTCGGCGATCTCGAGGACACGACCATCACCAGCACCAACACGATCGCAGACGGTGACAAGCTGCTGGCCACCCTCGAGACCGACGGTCTCCACACGTACTTCGAGAAGGGAGACTCGTTCAGCGATGTCAACGACCAACTCGAAAGTAACGACAGTCTCAACCTGAGTATCGCAGAGGAAGACTCGGCACCGAACGCTGACCCGGTCAAGTGGAACACCAACGGTGTCGACGCTGACAACCAGATTGCCGAACACGTGACGGTTGTCGAGGCTAACCAGACCCTCGGGCACGTCGTGTTCGCTATCGATTATCAGGCGATTAACAACGACGACGACCTTGACGACCTCTCGATCGACGAGAGCTACGATGTCACCTTCGCTGTCGACGACGAGTTCGAGTACGCCAGCGAAGATGCCGAGGACAACGAAGAGGCAACCACAGCGTTCGATCTCGAAGACCGTGAATTCGAGCTCGACAGCAGCAACGAAGAGCTGCCTGCCTCCGCGACGGCGACTGTGACCGGTGACACCAACGTCGCACCTGGCACGGAAGTCAGCGACCGACTCCGTTCGCCCGGTAACTTCACGCAGTCCAACTCCGCAGACGTTGCCAGTGACGGCTCCTTCGAGATCAGTCACGATCTCAGCGAGTACAGCGCTGGCATCGACTACACGCTCAGCGCCGAGGAAGACGTTAGCGCTGAAGACGACCTCGAAGGCACGACGATCCCGGCCGACGAGCTCCAGTCCTTCGACTACGACGTGACCACTGCCCCGTCCAATCCGACGGTCGGTGACAACGTCACTGCAACGATCACTGTTGAGAACCCCAACGCCGACCAACCCAAGTCCGAAGACGTTGAGTTCGTCTTCAACGGAGATACGCTCTACGATGAGACCGTTGAACTCAACGGAAGCGGCTCCGACACGATCAGTGTCGAACTCCTCGAAAACGCTGAGAAAGGCGACTACGAGTGGGACCTCTTCGTGAACGGTGAAAGCAGAGAGGACGGCTCGCTGTCGGTCGCCGAAGAGGATACCTCTGACGGCGGCTCCGAGGACGGCGGCTCCGAGGATGGCGGCTCCGAGGACGGCGGCTCCGAGGACGGCGGCTCCGAGGACGGCGGCTCCGAGGACGGCGGCTCCGAGGACGGCGGCTCCGAGGACGGCGGCTCTGACGAGACGCCCGGCTTCGGTGTCGGCGTCGCACTCGTCGCTCTGCTCGGCGCAGCCATGCTGGCACTCCGACGCCAGAACTAAGCTGTAACACTACCGGCTCACGCCGGCCCTTATTTCGCGGTTTCTTTTCTTGACCGTCACACTCACCAGCGATAGCAAGAGTTGGGTGTTGACAGTCTGAGCCGGACTGGTGACGGGTTTCGTCTCCCGAGAGAATTACCGAAGGTAATACAGCCGAGTGGTCGAGGGGGACACCAACGCTCGAGGAACCGAAAGTAGATCCGTCGACGAGTCACACCAGACTGTTATTGACCGACGCGAAGTCGTCCGAGAGGAGCTATGCCTACCACGAGTTGGTGAAAACCATCGTCATTGAGCGCCCCCGAAGTTTTGTGGACGTGAAGATTTCGCAGTCTTTCTCGTTGGCGCTCCTCGACGAGCCTCGATCACCGGTGGACGCTTACGCTACACGGCTATTCGAATCTTGCCGACGGATGTCGACAACTCAATGATGGAGTGGCCGGAATCGTAACGATCGATGAGCCCACAGACGTCACGGAACTGTGGCAGACGAGGGCGTTCTCTGGTATGCGAAACGTTCTAGATCATGATATGATATCATTGGCATCGTGTAGAACGTTGGCAAACGAACGTCTCGGCTCGATTCCGACGGGATGGGTTCCAAGGGACGCGAGTTAGATGATCACCCACGGCTCGGCTGGCCTCGAGTATGCTGGTGTTACACCATCCATGACGGACTAGAGATGTGATGTAGAGATAGTGAATGCCGAATAGAGGAGAACAGAGAACTATCGGTGATCGGTTCGTGATTCTCGTGACGATATCCGATAACTGATTCCGTCAGTCGTCGGCCGTGGCCGGTTCCGCTTCTTCCGCGCTCGAGTCGGCTCGCTCCAGATCCTCGAGGTACTCGTCCGCATCCAGTGCGGCTTTCGAACCCATGCCGGCGGCGGTAACGGCCTGCTGGTAGTGGTAGTCGACGACGTCGCCGGCACCGAAGATGCCGGGGACGTGGGTTTCGGTCTGGCCGCCGCCCTCGCCGCCTGTGGTCTTCAGGTAGCCCTCGGCGTCCATCTCGACGCCGGTGTCCTCGAGGTAGTCGGTATTGGGGGTGTGACCGATCGCGAAGAAGACGGCTCCGACGTCGAAGTCGAATTCCTCGGTTTCGGGGTCGTCGAGGCGGTCCGTCGGGTGGCCCTGATCGTTTTCGACGAGGGTCACGTGGTCGACGCCCTCCGCTTGGGAGCCGTGGATTTCGATCAGTTCGGTGTTTTTCATGATCTCGATGTCGCCGTCCTCGACCTTCTCGTGGACGCGGTCGACCCAGTAGTCCTCCGCGCGGAACTTCTCACGGCGGTGGGCGATGTAGACGGTGTCAGCGAACTTCGTGAGGAAGGTGGCTTCCTCCATGGCGGCGTCGCCACCGCCGACAACAAGCATGTCCTCGCCGCGGAAGAACGCGCCGTCACAGGTCGCACACGTCGAGAGACCGTAGCCCATGAGTTCGTCCTCGCCGGGGATGCCGAGCGTGCGGGCGCTGGCACCCGAGGCGGCGATGACGGCGTCGGCGGTGTAGACATCGCCGTCTTTCAGTTCGACACGGAACGGTCGACTCGAGTCGTCAACGGACTCGATGATACCGTTTTTCAGGTCGGCACCGAACTGTGTGGCCTGCTCTTTCATGTTGTTGACCAGTTCGGGGCCACCGATGCCCTCGGGGAAGCCGGGGTAGTTGGCGACATCGGTGGTCAGCGTGAGCTGGCCGCCGGGTTCGTCGCCCTCGATGACCAGGGGCTCGTTGTTCGAGCGGCCGGCGTAGATCGCGGCGGTTAGCCCGGCGATGCCGGTGCCGGCGATGATGAGTGTCCGGTGTTCGACGATTTCATCGTCGTTTTCGGTGGCGATTCCGAGTTTCTCGTCGAGTTCACCGGTCTCGTTGAGTGCGCTGGTGTCGTCCCAGCCGCCGATAAGTTCATCGTCGATGAATACTTCCGGGGCAGTCTGGCGACCGTCTGCACGCTCGATCATCTCCTCGAAGCGTTCGTCGTTGCCAGTGACGTTGTAAGTCTCGTATTCGATGTCTTTGCTGTCGAAGAGATCCTTGGCCTTCTCGCAATAGGGACAGTCGGTCTTAGTATAAATCTCGACGCGTGGCTGGTCACTCATGTATTCAGGATAGGGACAGAGCGCCTAAACCGCTTGCGTTCTCAGCAATCACTCCCGCTTACTGTGACGGCCCGACGGCGTCGTCCGCTGTCGTCGCGCCGTCGACGAATTCCACGGCGACCGTTATTTCACGGTCGGTTTGGTCTTCGAGTGCCGTCTTGAGCGTCTCAGCGAGAGAGGGATATGGTTGGTCCACGGGTCGCTGGACAACGACGGTGACGCTCGTCTCGTCGCTGACGACGCCGCCGTCGTTGAACTCGGTTCGGACCTCGACCAACTCGAGGCGAGCGTACTCGTCCTCGCTGAGGACGGTTCTGACCTCGTCGTGGACATCGTTTTCGAAGGCAACGTGCTGGCCGAGAACGATGCCAGCACCGGTGACGGCGACCGTACCGAGTGCGAGGACGATGACGAGCGTGCCGACCCGGTCCCGAGAGACGTTCTCGCGGAGTCGGCCTCGTGTCCAGCCCTCAGGCCGGTAGCCGAGGTACAAGAAGACGGCGAGTCCTGCCAGCAGGATCGAGGCGGCGTTGACTGCGACGAGGACGAACGCGCCGAGGGTGACGGTCGCGTGGCCCCAGGCCAACCCGATTCCTACTGCAGCGGCGGCCGGGAGCAGCGCGACAGCGATCATTACACCGACCAGCGAGACAGGGATTGCCGTTGCGAGGCCGAACGCGCCCGCGGCTCCGGCACAGACACCGACGACGATCGCGAGCAGGCCCGGCGAAATACGGTTCTGGACCTGTGCGATGGCCGTGATATCGATCGTCGAGGGAACCGCACCGCTGAAGCGGACCACCCAGGCGAACGCGAAGGCGCTGAGGATCGCGACGCCGAGCCCGATCGCTAGCGACGAGAGGCCATCACGGACCATGGTCCGATCGTCGAGTACGAGTCCGACGGTACTAGTGAGGGCTGCGCTGACCTGCGGGGCGATCACCATCGACCCGACAACGATCGCCGGAGAGTCGAGCAACAGCCCCGCCGTCGCGACCAGTGCGCTCAGGACGGTCATCGCGTAGTAGGTGACTCGACCAGGCATCATATTCAGCGCCCGCGTGCGTATCTCTTCACGGGCGATGCTATCGTCCTCTTCCCGACCGTTGACGTACCGTTCCTCGAGTTTCTCGATCCGCGGAGTTCGAGCGGTTTCGATCGAGGAGACGACGATGAAATCGTCCTCGATCCCGACCTCGCGCAGTGACGTGAGTACGTGATCGACGGCCTGGGTCGGGATCGGGAAGGTCACGAGTTCGCCGTTATCCTCGTTACTGTTCTCGTCAGTTCGGACGTAATCGAGGTCCTCACTTTCGAGGACGCGAAGCGCGTCACCCCGGACCGCCTCCGGCACGAATACCTGAACGAGTCGCACTCTCGAGGGACACGATGAGCCGGTTGAAACGTATGTGGCCATTATCCGGTTGCCTACCTTGCAAATGCGGATGACGACCGCCGCGGGTGCGACGATGCACTTACGGGCCCGAGCAACGAGGGTCGACCATGGCTGCCGATCTCGAGGAGAAGACGAATCGGTACGGCGAACTGCTCGCGGCGGCGCTCGAGGAGGCCACGATCGCACCCCCTGAGGGAACTCCGATGGCTAACGCGGCCGCCGACTGTTACGAGATGGCGGCGTCGTACCTGGACGATGGCAATCACTTTCAGGAGCACGATGACCTTGTCAATGCACTCGCGTCATTTTCCTACGGGCACGCGTGGCTCGATGCGGGAGCACGCGTCGGGTTGTTCGACGTACCGAGAGAGGGGCATCTCTTCACCGTCGACTAGCGCGGCTTGCTTATCGACCGGCCCCTGAACCCTTGCCCTGCTATCTCAAACGATTAATCACTATGTAACCGGAACCTATATACCAGAAAATCCGGGCAGTTTATAAAGTAGGCGGAAGGTTTATATGGCTTACGGCCTTACCCTATGTTAGCTGAGGCGACCGGGTTTCTTCTGGTTACCCCACCCGGGAGTCCCGAGTAACCCACCCAACACACCATGACAGACACTAGCATCCGAACCTATACGAACGAGCGAGAGACAGAAACTGAGGAGGAAAGCACAGCGGTATCCGACGAACAGGAATACTGTCCGGAGTGTGGCGGTCGACTGATCTCGGACGACGAACACGCCGAGACAGTCTGTACGGACTGCGGTCTCGTCGTCGAGGAAGACGAGATCGATCGCGGCCCTGAATGGCGTGCGTTCGACGCCGCCGAGAAAGACGAGAAGTCCCGCGTCGGTGCACCGACGACCAACATGATGCACGACCAGGGCCTCTCAACGAACATCGGCTGGCAGGACAAGGACGCCTATGGCCGCTCGCTCTCGAGTCGCCAGCGCCAGAAGATGCAGCGCCTACGCACCTGGAACGAGCGGTTCCGCACCCGTGACTCCAAGGAACGAAACCTGAAGCAAGCGCTGGGCGAGATCGATCGAATGGCCTCCGCGCTCGGCCTCCCCGAGAACGTCCGGGAAACAGCCAGCGTCATCTATCGGCGCGCACTCGAGGAGGACCTACTGCCGGGCCGCTCCATCGAAGGCGTCGCGACGTCCTCGCTGTACGCCGCGGCCCGACAGGCCGGCACACCGCGCAGTCTCGACGAGATTTCCGCGGTCTCCCGCGTCGAGAAGATGGAGCTGACCCGTACGTACCGCTACATCATTCGGGAACTCGGCCTTGAGGTCAAGCCGGCCGATCCCGAACACTACGTGCCGCGGTTCGTCAGCGACCTCGACCTCTCCGACGAGACCGAGCGCATGGCCCGCGAACTGCTCGAGTCGGCTCGTCAGGAGGGCGTCCACAGCGGGAAGTCCCCGGTCGGCCTCGCGGCCGCCTCGGTCTACGCCGCTGCCCTGCTGACCAACGAGAAGGTCACCCAAAACGAGGTCAGCGAAGTCGCGAGCATTTCCGAAGTGACCATCCGAAACCGGTACAAGGAACTGCTTGAGGCCTCGGACACCGCCGCACCTGCCTAAACGATCGACAACTGCGGCTGTCGTCTGTCGCGTCGCGATGACGCGGGTGGTCTTTTGGCCGTGTGGAACTGCGACAACGTTTTTCAGCACTCGTGTGAAAGAGTATAACATGGACAGGACGACCGTCCAACTGTTGTGTCCCGAGTGTACGAAAGACTGGCAGACTTCTCCGGACGAACTTCCCGCGGCCACCGAGATGTTTCATTGCCCGGACTGTCACGCGTCCCGTCGAACTGCCGAGTTTATGCGAACGGACCGTGATCTGCAGACGCTGAAACAGCTTGGGTAAGGGGCCAGGTCGCAGCCCCTTCCGTCACCGAACGAACATTTTCACGCTATCGTTTCAGTAGTAGTCACGGTTTAACTCTCCGAACACAGCGTATCGGAAGCTGGGGAGAAACATAGTATTACATCCGTAAATAGAATTGTAACGCTTCCATGTCCGGCGGTTTTTATCGCGTAGGGACAGCATTCGAACTACCCTTGTTTGTGACACACTGGATAGCTAACACAGGCCTCGTGTTAACGCGACTCAAGATAATAATAACCCTGCAGTGGGTAGGACAGGATGGTTATGAAGAAGCAGGAGCTCATTCACCTTCACGGCCTTCTCGCGGAGGTATCCAATCAGTGTGCAGCATGGGAAAACTGTCAGATCGATCTCGAAGAATACGAGTCACGGGGTATTCGACCGACATCGATCCACAAATCGAAAACCGACCACAAGGCCGCTGTTTTTGCGCTTGCCGGGGGAATTACGAAGAACATGCGGGAAGAAGAGCAGGAAACAGTCGCAGCAACTGCGGACTAAGCATCTCGTCGCATCCTCCGACAGATCACCACGCCAACTGGTGAGAGACATCGCCGCCGATCGTGGCGGTTGACGAACAACTGTCCCTATCACGCTCGTCGGCCCTCATTTGATGCGACGAGCGAAACGAGCGACCGGTGTACTCGCTGCCCGTCACCGATGTTCGACTGGTCAGCAGGAATCGTTCCGACGGTCCGACCGTCCGATCGGTGGCCCGACAACCGCGGGCTACTCGACGAGATCCTCGAATTCGGGGAGGATTTCCTCATCGTCTTCGTCGTCAGTCCCTGCGTCCGAGGTGCTCGCTGCCTCGGTCTCCTCGTCCGCCTGATCGTCGTCCGACGACTCGTCGCTCGACTCCCCCGCTTCGTCATCCTCGTCTTCCAGTACGTCGATCTGTATAACCTCGAGCGGGATATTCTCGAGGAGTTGGCCGATCTCTTTTCGTGCGATACGCGAGGCGTGTTCCTCGCGCTCAACGTTGAAGACGGTCATCTCCAGTTCGAGCGCGACGAGAGCTTCGTCGGCCGCGATGAACGCGGGTGGGAGTTCCTCTCCCGATGGCGAGGTACGCTCGCTCATGTTGATCTCGACGTAATTAAGGTCAGGGTTCAACATCTCGCCCGTCTTCGAGATGGCGATACGGATCGCCTCGTCTTCCGTTTCAACGTCGAATACCGGCACGGCAGCTTCGACGACAACCCTGCAATTCATGCGTAGACGTTGTATGGCATACAGTAAGAAGGTTCGCCTCACGGCGGTCAGATCGGTGCTATCGCGCTGTGAACCGTTCGGCAGTCGAGGACCGCCCAGCGTCCCGCTTCGAAAGGCACAGGAGCCACACCTCCGAAGGGGAAGCTGAATGGAGACGGGGACCATCCCAATCGACGATCTCGGTGGTGGATTCGACCTATATAGAACGCTCGAGAGCGGCCAGAGCTACCTCTGGCGGCGCGCAGACGGCGAGATGTACACGGACACGCCGGCCCCCGATGCGTGGTACGCGACGGTCGTCGAGGGCAACGTAATCCGCGTCCGGGCCCGTGACGGACATCTCGAGTGGGAATCGACGGCCGACGCCGAGCCGACCGTTCGCCGACTGTTACGTCTCGACGACGACCTCGAGGCAATCGTCGCGGCCGGGCCGGACGATGCGTTGCTTCGCGAGGCCTACGAGGCCCATCGCGGAATGCGGCTCGTCCAAGACCCGCCCTTTGGCTGTCTAATATCATTTATCTGCTCGGCACAGATGCGAGTCGGTCGCATTCACACAATGGTCTCGACGCTGGCCCGCGAGTACGGCGACGAGATCACGTTCGACGGGGAGAGCTATCACGCGTTTCCGACGCCTGAACAGCTCGCGACCGCGACCGAAGCCGAACTTCGCGACCTCGGACTAGGATATCGAGCCCCCTACGTCGTCCGGACCGCCGAGATGGTCGCCGGCGGCGAGGCTCACCCGGCCGAAGCACGTGACCTCGAGTACGAAGCCGCGCGGGAGTACCTAACGCGGTTCGTCGGCGTCGGCGACAAGGTGGCCGACTGCGTGCTCCTCTTCTCGTTGGGCTTCGACGAGGCCGTCCCGTTGGATACGTGGCTCAAGTCGGCGATCGAGGAGTACTATCCCGATTGCGATCGCGGGTCCTACGCCGCAACCTCGCGGGCGCTTCGCGAACGGCTCGGTGGCGAGTATGCGGGGTACGCCCAGACGTACGTCTTTCATCACTTACGAACCGGCGACTGACGGTCGTCTCGCTCCCAGTCGAACACACTGTACGTCGCAACATTGGTTTTCCTCGTCGCAGCGGTCGAGTACACGGATCCATTCGACGGCTCCGAGGCGATCTGGATCGTATTCGTGGTCGGTATCATCGGACTCGCCATTCGAATGATACTCGGTGCTCGCCGCTACGAGGAACCGGCGTAGTCGCGGGATAGCGCTCGATTCCACCGTGAGTGTGCAATCGATCAGCAGAACACGATGATTGCCCGTTGCACGTAACTCTGTCGTGCGTGAGAACCGCCTAGTGGGACCGTGAGCCGATTGTGACCGACAGCCGTCCCTGTACACTTGTGAATCTTCGCGCCCGGTGATAGCCCAGTAGGTCTGCAAGACGAGGATGATCGCGAACATGACGACGAGCGCCGCGGCGATCCAGATCGCGACCTGCTATCCGAGCAGGAATACGCCAGCCGCGCTTGCTCCGAGAACGAACAGCACCGCGCCGACGACTGACTCGAGGAGTTCCTGAACCGACGCGCGGTCACTCGAGACAGCCAGGTACTCCTCCTCGAAGCGATCGATGATGCCCATCAGCGGAACTCCTCGAGCGTGGTTTGGTTTTGCTTCAGTGGCTGTGCACGATAGCCGTATTCGGTCGCGAGGGTATCCGCGAACGCCTCGTCGAAGCCGTGCGTCGTATAGACGATCTCAGGGTCGATCGCGCGGACCGTCTCGAGGAGTTCGTCGAAGTCACAGTGATCGGTGAGCGGGAAGGTGACGTCATAGTTCCCGCGATAGCGGAAGGAGTCGTCGACGGCCCACCCCGAGAACCCTGCCTTCAGTCCGCCCTCGCGGTCGACGGCCGTCTCGACCCAGTCGGCGCGTGCCTGATTTGAAGGGAGGATCACGATTTCGTCGGTCAGCCCGCGAAGCGAGTCGTAGCGCTCGCCGGGAAACGCGAGCTCGCCCTCGGTCGCCGTTTCGATGGCCCGGTTCACGTCGTGAATTGACTGGGAAATCAGAATGTCGCGGCCGTCGTCGCCGGTCGCCTCGCGGGCGATCCACTGGAGCTTCTGGGAGCGACCAAGCGAGTAGCCGAACAGAAAGAGCGGCCGATCGTCATTATCACGGAGCCAGTCCGTGATCGCAGCCTCGAGTTCGTCCTGTGGAGCAAATCGATACTTTGGCAGGCCGTAGGTCGTCTCCATGATGAGCGCGTCCGCATCGACGGCGTGGGGATCGAATCCCTCGAGGTAGCACCGATCCCGAATCGAGAAGTCGCCGGTGTAGCAGTAGCGCCGCGGGGTAGTGTCGTCGACTGCGTCCTCGCCCAGTCCTCCGGGCCTGTCCTCGAGATCGATAATCGCCGCTCGCGAGCCGACAACGTGGCCGGCTGGGACGAGTTCGATACCGGGGGCCCGGTCGACGAACTCGAATCCGGTTCCCGTTCGGGCTTCGGCGATCGCTGCGGTTTCGGCCGAGCAGACGACCGTCTCCGGCGTCGTTCGAAAGGTGTGGTCGGCGTGGGCATGGCTCACCACGTTGATCGCGCCGACAGTGCTCCGAGTGTCGGCGACGACGCCCGGCTCGTCGCGCTCGCGTTCGAAATGAATTCCGTCTCGTCGCCGTACCGTCACTGAAATCGCTAGGGGATCGAGACACCTCCCGTTATCGCATCTACTGTGCGGGAATCGGAATCGGGTTTTTGACGGTCGCGGTCGATGGCTCCCACATGGCAGATCGAACACGTGCACACGTTTTCGTCTCGGGGACGGTACAGGGCGTCTACTACCGCGCGAACACCCGCGATACGGCACGAGAGGCGGGAGTCGACGGCTGGGTGAAGAATCTGGACGACGGACGGGTCGAGGCGATCTTCGAGGGCCCCGAAGACACCGTCGAGGAGATGATCGAGTGGTGCCACACGGGCAGTCCCGCGGCTAACGTCGAGGGTGTCGAGGCTGAGTACGAGGAACCACAGGGAGAGGACGGCTTCGAAATTCTGTACTGAGTCGGTTTTTGCCACGATGCTATCGGGACGACCCTTGTCGTCTTATCGGAACAGCGTACTGACGGCAATTTCGACGTACTCCAGGAACGAGACAGTCGGCGTCCCGGGCATGTAGATCTCGGGATCGGATTGTTCCATTGGGGTGTCGAACTGTTCACTGCGGCGCGTGTCGAGAGAGTCGGTGGCTTCGTGTGCGTCCATGTCCTGGCTACGAACCCTGCCTATTTATGAATTGGCAACTATTGTTTTGGAATCAAAAACAAACAACCGTCATAGAGAAACCGTCACACGGATACTGCAACCACGAACCACTGTCCGTTGCTCGACCGCCGGATCCGAACGTTCGCGCGAGCCCCTACTCGTGTCCGGGGAGAGACGCCTCGAGCCACGATGGTTCGTCGGTGTACTTCCACTCGGCCCAATCAGCCTTCTCGCCGGCGTAGTAGGCGCGGTAGGCGGCCACGGGGTCGTCAGGTCGCTTATACTCGTCGGGCATCGTCTGGGGCCGGGGCGTCGGCTCGTCGGCGGGAAACGAAATCGCGTCGGGGTCGATCCGCTCGATTACCTGCCAAGAGGCATGGTCGTCGTCTTTCCCGTAGCGCTCGACGAACTCAGTGTTGAGCGCCGCGGCGTGCTCCCGGAGGCGAAGCCAGTTGGCCCGCGACTCCGTCGCCCACTTCGTCACAGGGTGGTCAACGTGGGTCGAGCTATAGAGGAAGTCGGCCTCGTAACCGTTCTCGCGGGCCGCGGTACACAGGACCTGCGCGGCCTCGAGCAGCAACTTGTTGACGTGCTGGTCGCAGTGATAGCGCGCGGCGAGCCGCGGGTCCTCGTCGAGCCAGAAGACGTTCACGGCAGCGGTAGGGGCTCGAAGAGGTTGGGCCTACCGCCTACCAATGTTCCCGACCGATTGCGAACGGTCCGCAACGTTGAACGGACGGCCCGTCGAACCCCCAGCCATGATTACAGGCGAGCGAATGGCCGCCGTCGACGAGAACGCCGCGGCGCTGGGCGTGCCGCGAAAGCAGTTGATGGAGTCGAGCGGGAATGCTGTCGCCCGCGCGGTCCGCGACGTCGCGGAGCCGGGGGCTCGAGTCGCCATCGTCGCCGGCCGGGGCAACAACGGCGGGGACGCGTTCGTCGCGGCCCGATTCTTAGACGGGTACGATGTCACAACGCTGCTGCTCGGCCGCGCGGAACTGATCGGAACCGACATCGCTCGCGAGAACTGGGACGCCCTCGAGCAAGCCGACTACGACACTCGGGAGATCACTGACTCGAGCGGGTTCGACCTCCCGGAGGTCGACGTCGTCGTCGACGCAATGCTCGGAACGGGGATCAGCGGCGACCTCCGGGAACCCGCGGCGACCGCGGCCGCGGCGATCAACACGGCCGGCGCGACCGTCGTCGCGGTCGACGTTCCATCCGGATTCGACGCCGACGGGGGCGACCATGCAGCCAACGGCATCGAGGCAGACCGTGTCGTCACCTTCCACGACGCGAAACCGGGGCTCGAGGATCTGGCGGCCGACGTGAAAGTCGCGGACATCGGAATTCCGGCCGCCGCAGAGCGGTTCGTCGGGCCCGGCGATGTCACGCTCGCGCGGCCCGACGGCCGCGAAGGGCGACCCTACATCATCGGCGGCGGTCCCTACACCGGGGCGCCGGCGCTCGCCGCCCAGGCAGCGCTCCGTGCCAGTGCGGAACTCTCTTTCGTCGCCGCGCCCGAGTCCGTCGCCGGCGAGATACAGGGCTACAGCGAGGATCTGATCGTCCAGTCCTACGAGAGCGAGGTCCTCACCCCCGAGGTGGCCGACGACCTCCTCGAGACCGCCGAGAACTACGACAACGTCGTCGTCATCGGGCCCGGTCTCGGCACTGCCGACGAGACTCTCGAGGCGACTCGCCAGTTCCTCTCGTCGTACACGGGGCGAGCCGTCGTCGACGCGGACGCACTGACGGTCGTTCCCGACATCGAGACCGACGCGACGCTGATCTGTACGCCCAACCGCGGTGAACTCGCGCGGATGGGTGGCCCGGACACCGATGACCTGGCGTCGGCGGCCGACGAGATCGAGTCCTTCGCGGCCGAGCTGGGCCACGTCGTCCTCGCGAAGGGGGCGAACGATGTGATCACCGACGGCGAGCGAACGCGGATCAGCCGGTCGGGAACTGTCGGGATGAAAGTCGGCGGCACCGGCGACACGCTCGCCGGGGTCGTCGCGGCGCTGCTCGAACACGCCGAACCGCTCGATGCCGCCGCAGCGGGCGCACAGGTCAACGGTCTCGCCGGCGAACGTCTGGCCCAAACACAGGAGTTCGGCTTCCTCGCATCCGATCTACTCGAGGAGCTGCCAGCGGTACTCTGGGGTGATCACGATGAGTGAAGATTCCGAGAAGAAGTCCGCGAACGCCGACGAACTGACCCACACCACCGACGAGGGCGACGTCCAGATGGTCGATGTCGGTGACAAACCCGACAGCGAACGCCGCGCCGTTGCCGCCGGGGAGATCCGCCTCCAGCCGTCGACGATCGAGGCGATCCGAGACGATCAAGTCGGCAAGGGTGACGTACTCGCGACCGCTCGCGTCGGCGCGATTCAGGCCGTCAAGCACACCTGGGAGACGATCCCAATGTGTCACCAGATCCCGATCACGAACGTCGACACTGACTTCTCGCCCGCCAAGGACCGGATCGAACTGCAGGTCACCGTCGAGACCACCGGCAAGACGGGCTGCGAGATGGAGGCCCTCGAGGGCGTGACGACCGGCCTGAACGTCGTCTGGGACATGGTCAAGGCCATCGAGAAAGACGACGACGGCCAGTATCCGGACACGGGGATCGAGAACGTGCGGGTACTCGAGAAGGAGAAGCGACAGGCCTGATCCGTGGTGGACAATGACGCTACAGACCCCACTCTGTGACCTGCTCGAGATCGAGTATCCGATCGTTCAGGCACCGATCGGGAGCGCGACGACTCCGGAACTCGCAGCCGCCGTCTCGAACGCCGGTGGGCTCGGTCACCTCGCCGTCACGTGGCGTGACACGGCGGAAACGTGCGCGGTGATCCGCGAAACGCGCGAACTGACCGACGGGCCGTTCGCGGTCAACCTCGTGCTGGACGACTCGACGACGACCGTGGACACCGAGAAACACCTCGAGACGGTTCTCGAGGCCGATGTCGACGTCATCACCCTCTCGTTCGGGGACGCCGCTCCCTCCGTCGACCGGATTCACGAGGCGGGATCGATCGTCGCTCAGACCGTCGGTAGCGCCGAGGCAGCACGCACGGCGGTCGATGCGGGCGTGGATATCGTGGTCACGCAGGGACTCGAGGCCGGCGGCCACGTCCAGAGCGAGGTGGCGACGACGGCGCTCGTTCCCCGCGTCGCGGACGCCGTGGGGGGCGAGGTTCCTATCGTCGCCGCGGGTGGGATCGCCGACGGCCGAGGGATCTCGGCCGCGCTCGCACTCGGTGCCGACGGCGCATGGCTCGGGACGCGGTTCGTGGCGACCGAGGAAGCGGCCGTCCACGACGCCTACCAGCGCCGACTCCGCGAGAGCGACGAGACCGATACCGAGTACACGACCCTTTTCGACAAGGGCTGGCCCGGAATGCCACATCGCGTCCTGCGAAACGAGACGCTCGAGCGATGGGAGGGAGACGGCGGTCCACCCACAGGAGAACGGCCGGGCGAGACCGATATCGTCGCGACCACCGAGGCGGGCGACCGGATCGAGCGCTACGACGAGGCGCTCGCGACCCCGAATGTCGACGGGGATATCGAGGCGATGGCGCTGTTCGCCGGTCAGAGCGTCGGGCTGACGGATGAGATCCGATCCGCCGATATCGTCGTCGAGGAACTCGTCTCGGAAACGCGAAACGCGATCGATGGACTCCCGAGTCGGCGGCGCGACGACGGCTGATCGCCTCCGGAGGGGGCGATCACTTCCTTGAGGTTCTCACGCCTCCTTCGTTCCGCACCCATAGTGATAGAATGCTGAATCATTTCCCTGCTCGGTGCGTATCCGATCGGACGGAATGAGTATGCTCACCTTCTGGCCGTGGACCGTGCTCGCGTTGCTCAGCGGCCTCCTCGTGTTTTCATCGATGCTCTGTCTCTGCTATGCGATCGGAACGGACGCGGCCGCCCGCGGCGCGAGCGGCGTCGGCTGGGCGCTGTTTGCCGTCTTGTTCCTGCCGATCGCCGCTCCGGCCTACGCGGTGTACAGGACGCGACTCCCCGCTCGAGACGCGTCTCCCGAACCACTCGAACGCGGACTCGGCGCGTTCGGGATCGGTGGCACCGCCGCATTCATCACCTCCGCACTCGTCTCGCCGCCGGATCCGTTGACGCAACTGCTCTACCTGGTCCCGCTGGTGCTCGTCTTCGTTCCCGCCGCTGCCCTCGTCTGTTACAAGCCCGACTGGCGCGCGCTCATTCCGTGAGGCGGTAATCGCGAATTCTGGTCGCCAATTACGTCTCTCCGTCCAGTCGTGAGGCGAGCAGATTGCTAGCTTTGGCTTTCGGTACAGGCCACAAGAATAATAGTCACTTGTTACTCTCAGTCTCGTATGACGATCCGTTCTGCGGTGGTCCTCGCAGCGGGAGAGGGTGCCCGCCTCCGGCCGCTGACGAAGTATCGGCCGAAGCCAATGCTTCCCGCGGCGACCAAACCCATCCTCGAGTACGTCTTCGATGCGCTCGTCGAGGCCGGTATCACAGATATTACCGTCGTCGTCGGCTACGGCCGGACGCACGTTCAGTCTCACTTCGGATCGGCGTATCGCGACGCGAGCCTCGAGTACGTCGTACAGGACAAGCAACTCGGGAGCGGTCACGCCCTCCTCGCGGCCGAGTCCGAGGTGTCGGAGCCACATCTTGTCCTCAACGGCGATCAGCTCGTGGCCTCGCGAATCGTCAAGGACGTCCGCGCCGCTCACGACGACGGCGATGCAGTCGCGACGCTCGGGCTCATTCGAGATGAGAACGTCGACGAATATGGCGGCGTGATCTGTGAACACGACGGCCGCGTCGCGGAGATCGTCGAACATCCCCGCGATGATCGAACCTATCAGCTCAACGCGGGCGTGTACGCGTTCGACCCGGAATCATTCGAGTATCTCCGGGGACCGGAACCGCAGTTGAGCGAGTACTCGCTCGTCGACGGCATCGCGAACGCGATCGACGCCGAGGAGACCGTCCGCGGCGTCACCTCCGAAGGTATCTGGATGGACGCGACGTACCCGTGGGACCTGCTTGAGGTGACCGAGACGCTCTTCGAGCACGCGGACGGCGTCGAGAGTACAGTCTCGGCGGACGCGCGGATCCACGAGTCGGCGACGATCATTGAGCCGGTTATCGTCTCGGCGGACTGCGTCGTCGGTCCCGGCTCCGTCGTTGGACCGAACGTCGCGCTTGGCGAGAACGCGACGATTGGCGCGAACGCCGTCGTCGAGGACAGCGTCGTCGACGCCGACACACGCGTGGGGTCGGGGGCGACACTCGTCGACTGTGTCACCGGCCGTAACGTCCGGGTCGGCACCGGTTCGACCGTCGTCGGCGGCCCTGGAGACGTCCGCATCGGTGACCGCGTCCACGAAGACGAGCGACTGGGCGCGTTGCTCGCGGACCGCGTTCGCGACGGTGGCGGCGTGACCTACACGCCGGGAACGATGGTCGGCTCCGATGCCGTCATCGCTGCCGGCACGACTGTTCGCGGCACGATCGAAACTGGAACTGAGGTGCAGTAACAATGTGCGGAATCGTTGGCTACGTCGGCTCGGATGGTGGGGACGACGCCGTTTATGTTGTCCTCGACGGGCTCTCGGCACTCGAGTATCGTGGCTACGACTCCGCCGGACTTGCCGTGCCGACACCCTCGATGACGGTCTCCAAGGCAGCTGGCGAGCTGTCGGCCCTCGAGGGAACGGTTTCGCGGAACGAACTCGCGGGCGAATCGGTCGGCATCGGCCACACGCGATGGAGTACGCACGGCGCACCGTCCGATGTCAACGCCCACCCGCACTGTGACGAGGAGGGCCGGGTCGCCGTCGTCCACAACGGGATTATCGAGAACTATCAGCGACTGCGCGACGATCTCGTCGACGCCGGTGTTGCGTTCCGGAGCGAGACCGACACCGAAGTGGTCCCTCACCTGATCGGGCGCTACCTCGATCGCGGCGCGGACTCCGAGGAGGCGTTCCGGCTGGCGATCGACCAGCTCGAGGGCAGTTACGCGATCGCCGCGGTCGTCGACGGCTCGGAGACGGTGTACGCGGCGCGGCAGGACTCCCCGCTCGTCGTCGGCCTCGGCGACTACGGCACGTACCTCGCGAGTGATGTCCCCGCGTTCGTCGAGCACACTGATCGCGTCTGTTACCTCGAGGACGGTGACTTCGCCCGGCTGAGCACGGATGGCGCAGTCATCACTGACGCTGAGGGCCATGCCGTCGATCGGCCGGCGGAAACGGTTGCGTGGGATCCCGAGGACGCGGAGAAGAGCGGCTACGACCACTATATGCTCAGGAGATCCATGAACAGCCGTCCTCCCTGCGTCAGTGCCTCCGCGGTCGGATCGACGAACTCGAGGGGACGGTGGATCTCCCCGAACTCGAGGATATCGACCACACCGGCCCGGTCCAGTTCGTCGCCTGCGGAACGTCGTACCACGCGGCGATGTTCGGGGCGGAGCGACTGCGGACGGGCGGCGTGAACGCACAGGCGTTCCTCGCCAGCGAGTATGCGTCTGATCGCGTCCCCGTTGACGAGGACACGCTTGTCGTCGGCGTCACCCAGAGCGGCGAGACCGCCGACACGCTACGCGCACTGCGCGAGGCCGACCGGTCCGGGGCGACGACGCTTGCAGTGACGAACACAGTCGCCAGCTCCGCCGCACGCGAGTGCGATCACACCCTCTACATCCGAGCCGGCCCCGAAATCGGCGTCGCGGCGACGAAGACGTTCGCGAGCCAGCAACTCGCGCTCGCACTACTGGCGTTCGAACTCGGCGAAGACCCGACGCGCGCCGAACTCGAGGCGCTCCGTGACATTCCCGGACAGGTCCAGTCGGTTCTCGAGACGACGGACGCCCGAGCGGTGGCCGAGGAGTTCGTCGACGCGGACGCCTACTTCTTCATCGGACGAGGGTATCACTATCCAGTCGCGCTCGAGGGCGCGCTGAAGATGAAGGAGATTACTTACCGACATGCGGAAGGGTTCGCCGCCGCCGAGCTGAAACACGGCCCGCTCGCGCTCGTGACTGGAAACACGCCGGTGTTCGCGGCCGTCACCGGCGACGGGGAAACCGCCCGGAAGACAATCGGGAACATCAAAGAGGTCGAAGCCCGCGACGCGCCCGTCGTGGCGGTCACCGACGGCGAATCCGACGTGACGCGGTACGCAGACCACGTCCTCGAGATCCCCGCTATCGATGACCTCGGTGCGTCGGTGCTTGCGAACGTACAGCTACAGTTGGTCGCCTACTGGGTCGCGAACCAATTGGAGCGGTCGATCGACAAGCCGCGAAATCTGGCCAAGAGCGTGACCGTCGAATGATCGTCGCAGAGATCGTCTCCGATGCCGACCGCCGGCTCGAATCGAGCCGATTTAAGTAGTCGTGTTCTCCCACTTTCACCAGTGAACCGCGCGGAACTCATCGTCGCGATATTCGCCGGGATTGTCCAAGGGATCGTCGAGTGGCTCCCTGTCTCGAGCCAGGGCAATCTGGCGCTGTTTCTGACGTTCGCGGGGACGGATCCCGACGTCGCGCTACAACTCGCGCTCTTCTTGCAACTCGGGACGACCCTCTCGGCGGCGACCTACTATCGCGAAGACATTGCGACGGCCCTGCGCGCAGTGCCCGGCTGGCGACCCGCCAGCGCCTACACCGGCGAGAACGCGATTGCATCATACATCGTCGTTGCCTCGTTCGTGACCGGCGTCGTCGGGATCCCGCTGTACGTGTTCGCGGTTGACCTCGCCGGACAGCTCACCGGTGGCGTCTTCATCGCCGTCATCGGCGTCCTGTTGGTTCTGACGGGAGCTCTGCAATTGGCTTCGGAGTCGGTCTCGATGGGAATCCGCGACGCGCCGACACTGCTGGATTCTGTGCTGGTCGGTGCCGTTCAGGGCGTCGCGATCCTGCCCGGCATCTCTCGATCGGGCGTCACGACGAGCGCGCTGCTGTTTCGCAGCTACGACCCGCCGGCGGCGTTCCGACTCTCCTTCCTGCTCTCGATCCCCGCGAGTTGCGGTGCGGCCGCGCTCACCGTCGCGGGTGCCGGCGGCCTCCCCGGTATCGGACTCGGACCCGCCCTGGCCGCGCTCGCGCTCAGCGCCGTCGTCGGCTATCTCACGATCGACGCCCTCATGCGAGTCGTCGATCGAGTCCCGTTCTGGGTCGTCTGTTTCGGCCTCGGCGGCCTCGCGATCGTCGGCGGTGGCGTCGTCTCCATTGTCGTGTAATCGGATTCGTTCTCGATACGGATGCGTTACTGCGGATGTTGCCGATGACCTCGAGGGCGTGGGCATCGCCGTGAAGTTGCGAGACCACATCACGCCGAAGGATCAGCAACAGGCACGTGACGAACTCCAGCGGGTCGCAGACGATCTCCGAGCCGACGCAGACCTTGAGCAGAGCGTGCGTGGTGCGTACCTTCAGGAGCGAGCGGTCGAGGCGGTCTCGACCTACAAGAGCGTTGAGAACGGCAGTCGCGTGTTCGACCAGGGAACGTTCATCACGATCCGTGCAGCGACCCGTGACCAGCTTCGGGATGCCGTCCGCACCGTCAAGAGTCGCCTCCGCGAGGAACCAGCAGGGCTCTCACCGAAGACGGCCATCTGCAAGCAAGATCTCGCGATTCAGGCGGCGGCACCGATCGGCCCCAATCCATTCGGCCGGGAGGCGACTGCACTCGGCGGGGCCATCGGTGCGCTGTTAGCGTCACCACACAATGCGACGATCCTCGAGGACGGTGGCGTCGAATTCGGCGATCACTGGCGGAATCAGAGCCCCGTCGTGATCGACCCGTTCGCTCGAGAAAACGGGTACGCGATGTTCACGATCGGCGATCCCGGTTCGGGTAAATCGTTCGGCGCGAAGCAGAACTTCATCCGCTCGATCGAACACAGCGAGGATCGCATCGGGATCATCCTGGAGCCGCTGAATAACTGGGCAGGCGTCGCCGAAGCCCTCGGCGGTGAGCGCATTACGATCGGTGGGAACATGGGTCTGAACCCACTCGAAATCAAGCCGACGCCCGAACGGGTACAGCGAGCGATGGGCGAGGATGCTAGCCCCTACCGAGAAAAGCTCGATAGCGTCATGAGTTTCCTCTCGAACTACTTCGCCCTCCGCGGGATTCGACTCGGCGATCGACGAACGACGCTCGAGACGGCGATCGAGAGCGCCTACGACCACAAGGGAATCACCGACGATATCGCGACACACCACAACGAGAGTCCGACAATGCGTGACACCCTCGATATTCTCGAGGGGATGGTCGACGACCCTGACGAACACGTCGTCCGCACTCACGAGGAGGCGACCAAGATCCGCGAGGACGCAACGTGGCTCATCGACCAGTTACGATCCTTTGACGAGGGCGGCCGGTACGAGAATCTCGGACGGGAAACGGAGTTCGATATCCGTGACGAGAAGGTAATCTATCTCGATCTCGCCCAACAAGAGGGGAGTCTCGGCGGCAGTACGAGCCTCATCATGCAACTGCTGATCTCGGCGGTCTACGAGCGAGCGAAAGAGACGGACAAAGAGGTCGTCTTCGTTATTGACGAGGCCCGCTACATTATGCAAGACGCAGCGAGTCTCGAGTATCTCGAAATCGTCTTTCGGCATCACCGCCATCACGATCTCTCGATTCGCCTCGTCACACAGACCGTCGACGAGTTCTTTCAGCATCCCGAGTCAGAGGCGATCATCGACCAGTGTGCAATCAAGCAGTTCCACCACCTCGACGGAATGGACCGCGAGTGGGCCGACGAATTCGGACTCAATTCCGCACAGATGCGGTTCATCCAGGACGCCGTCCCCGGAAACGATCTGGCGGGCTACTCGGAGGCCCTCGTCGGCGTCGACGGCGAGTGGCGCGGTATCGAAGTTCGGGCGCTGGATAACGAAAAAGAGGTTATCGACTTCGATCCGAAATCACAGTCTCAGTCCCAGTTACCGGGCCACTCTAGCGATACCGCCGACGATGTTTCTGACCGCACCAAGGGTGGCGGTCAGAGTTCTCGAGGATACTCTGACTGAAAGATATGATCGACGAAAACGCAATTCCGGAAACGCTGTGCGCTCGAGATCAGTGGATCTGCTGGGAGCAAGCCGAACGGAACGGAGAGCCAACGAAGATCCCGATTGACCCGCAGACGGGGCGCTTCGCATCGACGACGAATGACCAGACGTGGTGCACTCTCGAGACCGCTCTCGGGTACTTGGATTCGAATCAGGCGGTAGTCGATGGTCTCGGATTCGTGTTCACGAGCGACGATCCGGTCGTCGGCGTCGATCTCGATGACTGTCGCGATCCGGAAACTGGCCGGCCGACCGAGCGAGCAAAGCGCATCATCAATCGATTAGACTCGTATACGGAGAGCTCACCGTCAGGAACCGGCTACCATATTCTGGTTACCGGCGAACTCCCCGACGGTCGCAACCGATGCGGTCACGTCGAGATGTACGACCACGCCCGATACTTCACGGTCACTGGCGATCACGTTTCGGGAATGCCGACGCGAGTCGAATCACGACAGGCCGAACTCACGGAAGTCCACGAGACATACGTTCGTGAGACCGATGACGACCGTCACGAGACGCTTTCACCAGAATCGGATTCGAATCCTCCTCTCTCGGACGACGAACTCCTCGAAAAGGCGCGAAACGCATCGAATGGAGATAAATTCGAACGTCTCTGGAACGGAACGACCACCGGATACGCGAGTCAATCGGAGGCAGATATGGCCCTCTGTTGTCTCCTCGCGTTCTGGACCGGTGGTCATGCTGTCCAGATGGACCGATTGTTTCGACGATCCAAACTAGACCGCCCGAAGTGGTATCACGTCCACTATGCAGACGGCTCCACGTATGGTGAGAAAACCATTACTCGAGCAATCGAGCACACCTCTGAGTTCTACGAGCCGTCCGAGACGAGGTCGAACGAGACACAGACGCAGGAGTTCGAGTCGCCGACGGATCGCGAACACGCCTATCTCAAAGAGAAGCTTTCCCTCCTTCGAAAGCAGACTTCGACTCTCGAGACGCAACTGGCAGAGAAGACCGCGCGTATTGAACAGTTGGAGCGACGGCTCAAGACATATGAGGGGAGCGTTGTGAGAGAGGAGAAACGAGAACGGTCCTCAGAGACGCAACTTCAATCGATAGTACGTTGGATACGTGGAATACGGAACGGGTGAGTTAGCATTGTCTCCTTTTGCACCTCTGCTGGCGGCTGTCCATTGAGTGACTGTGTGATTGCTGTCTATTATAGTATGGTGGATGGTGTATCTATGACGGCTCGGGTCACGAACTACTCACAGCTAACGCTGTGCAGGTCGCCGCAACCGTTATCCGACTATGTGCAGAACATGCACATAGAATGAGTGCTAGTGATGATCCTCGACGAGTCCACTTCCAATCTCCGGAGTATCTCGTCGAGCGCCTTGACGCGATCGCGGACCTTTTCGACAAGGATCGAACGGATCTCCTCGTCGAGGCCATCCGTGAGTACCTCGAGGAGACCGCCGACAGCGAGACGTTTCAAGAACTTGTCGCAACGAAGTACTACGACGACCAACTCGAGTTCGAAACGGTCAAGCAACTGGTCGGTGCTGAGACCGCCCAGCGGCTCCGTCTCCTGAAAGCGGACCTTGAAGACGAACCGCTTGATCTCGCTGCTCCCGACGATGTCGATATCTACGGCGATGACGCGGCGACGGTCGATACCGACGATGGCGACGAGTGATGAGCGGCCCACGCCTGCAGACAGTCGTCGCCGACACGAGCGCACTCGTCAGTCTCGCTGTTCCGCGGGCCGATACAGCATACGATACTGACACTGCCCCGGACCCCCTCCAGTATCTCCTCACTTCGTGTGACGTAGTCGTACCACCGGAAGTCATCACAGAACTTCGAAACATCACGCAGTATCAGGATATCCACGGTGCCGCGGCGACCAACGTCCTCACAGCTCGCGACTACTACACGGTTGAGGACCCGTATGAGCGAGCCGACACGCTCGAGTCGCGGCCGACGTTCGGCCTTGACGATGGCGAAACCGATGGAATCGTCCTTGCAAACGCACTCGATGTTGATGGTTTTCTGACTGACGAGTTCGGTGGGACGAATTTCGCTCTCATCCACGCAGTACTGCAGGGTCCACGTATTGTCCCGACACCGCGGCTCATCTGTGACTACGCCCGAAACGATCATATAACCCACGATGAGGCCCGAACGCTACTGGCGTCGATCAGCCCACACCGCAGCTGGGAGAATAGCCCCTACGTCGCACAGTTACGACAGTTCTTGGAGTAGCAGCGCCCATGTTAAACGTCTCTGGAACGGAACGATTACCGGATACACGAGTCAGTTGGAGGTAGATATGGCCCTTGTTGTCTCTTGGCGTTCTGAACCGGTGGCCATGCCGTCCAAGTGGACCGACTGTTTCGACGATCCAAACTAGACCGCCCGAAGTGGTTTCACGTCCACTATGCAGACGGCTCCACGTATGGTGAAAAACTATTACTCGAGCGATCGAGCATACCTCTGAATTCTACGAGCCGTCCGAAACGAGGTCGAGTACAACACAGACGCAAGAGGTCGAGTCGCCGAAGGATCGCGAACACGCCTATCTCAAAGAGAAGCTTTCCCTCCTTCGAAAGCAGACCTCGACCCTCGAGACACACCTGGTGGAAAAGACTGCGCGTATTGAACAACTAGAGCGACGGCTCGAGACATATGAGGGACGACCTGCGACTTGAGAGCAGCCGTCTGACCCCTCGAAAATGACTCAGCCACGATCGATTTGGGGTCGCCTCTGGAGATTGACCTCCTCCACGGCCTGAAGGCCGTGGAATCCTACCATGGGATTTCCGCGTCGCTTCTGTTACGTGTTCGAGGTTTCAAGACGCATGCGTTCACACGTCAGCCACTCCCTCCTCGCAGAGCCTAACCACTGGGTGCTATAGTAGGAGTTAGAAATAACTGCTCACCTTTGGTACAGAGAGCTGATTAAGTGCGGTATCGATCGCCGTTGTTAACTCGCTAAGTGAGTCAAAAAACCGATTGCTGAGAGCCGTTTGGAGCTGTCGCCAGCACTCTTCGACCGGATTGAGTTCAGGAGAGTACGCCGGTAACGTGACGAAGGCGAGGTCGTCACGGGCCGCCAGGTCCGTGACGGCCGATGCCTGGAAATACGGCGCTCCATCGAGCACGATGATTAGATCTTCTTCGAATTCTTTGCATAACGCGAGAATGAAATGTTTCGCGTGATCGGCAGTGACGTACTCGGTGAATCGTGAGAAGAAGCACTCGCCGTCTTCGGTGATCGCGCCGAGCAGACACGTCCAGTCGCGTTGGCCAGAAAGTTCGACGCTCGGCCGCGTGCCGCGCGGAAACCACGCGGCACGCGGCTCAACCTGGACGGATTTCTTGGTCTGATCGATGCAGACTACTGTGGCGTCCATCTCCGCTCGCTTTTTTTGAGTTCGTCACGGAACTCTTCTGTGTCGGATTCCTCGGCTTCGTCGGCTGTGCGGCGCGGTTTTTGGTAACTCAATCCAGCTTCTTTGAGCAACCGCCGGCAACTCGGATAGGAGTACTCGACGCCGTAGGTTTCTTCAAGAAACTCCTGGACGAGCGCCGGCGTCCATGCCGGCGCGTCGATCCCGACTTCCTCGGGAGGTTCGTGAACGGTTTGTTCAAACTCTTCTTGCTGTGTTTCTGAGAGCTTTCGTTTTCTCCCGGATCGGTGAGCATCAGAGACGGCTTGCTCAAGCGGTTCGTCCGTATCGAGTCGCATGAGCCAACTGTAGATCGTCCTTCGACCAGTGTCGTGCCACTCTGCAAGTTCGGTCTGTGTCACGCCGTTCTTGTACGCAATCGCCGCTAACAACCGTTGTGTCGGCTTGTTTCCCTCAACCTTGTCAAGGGCGTCTTGGAGTTCTTCAACGGAAATCTCGTCGAGATGGTCCATTGTCTACAGTAACAACCTACGGGCGAAAAATTCTAACGGTTACTATAGAGTTCGTGTCAGTGTGAGTGTCTTGTGGCGCGGTCAAACACGCCCCGTCGCCAGTCATGTCACTGCCACCCCCTTCTCGTCGGATGAACACTCCGAATCTGTTTGGACGTGGCTCTCACAACTGGCGTAGTATCGATTGATGATATTGAGTGCGGCGTTGATATCCGCCTGATACTCCCCAACCCAACACTCCGCGTTCGAACACTTGAACACTGCCTGCCTCAGGCGGTATCCATGCTCGCCACACGCATGGCACTCCTTCGACGTGTACGCGGGATTCACGGTTTCCACGGGGATACCGTGTTCCTTTGCTTTGTATGATATCTGCGCGTGGAGTTTCGCGAACGCCCACCCGTGCAACCGCCGGTTCATGAATTGACCGTAATCCATGTTCTCACGGATATGGGTCAAGTTCTCCAAGATGAGAACCGGATTCTCAACCTGACAAGCGTATTCGACAATGTTACTCGACACATTGTCGAGGATATCATCGATTCTCGCCCAGAGTGCATCACCATACTCTTCGGCGAGTCGTTCGCTGTCGCGTTCTTGTAAGCGTTTGACGGCGCTGAAGTAGGTTTCGTGGAGGTTTCGGACTTCTCTGCCTTCGCTGCTCCAGAGTGTTGGATTGGCCGGGGAGCCGCACTCAGTACGGTGACACACCGTGGCTAACGCAGCTTCCCCGATATCCACTCCAATCGGCGTCTGCTCTTTGACAGACACCGAACTGGACTGCTCGACCTCCATCGTCGCACTCACGTGGAAATACCACTCTCCTTCTCGCTCGATGAGTTGACACTCACCCATCTCCGCCTCCCCGTGGTATACAGCTTCGAGCCACTCACACTGATTCGATTTGGGTTGTGCGGGGAGCCACAGGTGGTAATCCTCATGATGAGGTATTTCGCGTACCACTCGATAGCGTTCTGTGGCTTGTGGTCGAGGTCGGGTCCCTCGTTCGTGAATCTCACGGGATGGTCTCCGTCGCGGAGTTCTTTTGCTCCATATGTATTGTCATCGAGGAGATTGGGGACGTATTGTTTCAACGCGTTCTTCGCGTACCCTGAGAGGTCGTATTCGACGACCACGTCGTTGGCTTTTCCTTGCGTGTCGCAATTTTGGGTGAACGCTTCGTGGAGGGCGTGTTGGTATTCGTCGCGTGTCTCACGAAGTTTGCTCTCTTTGTGTGCGTTGGGGTTGACGAGTTTGAGAGTGAGGGTCTCCGTGAGTTCGGACATAGTTATTCGTCGTTGGGTTCGCTGGTGCGGACGATTTTAACGTCGGCTCCGCGCCAGTCTTTGGGGACGAGGATGTGGGCACCGTTTCCAGTGGGCTTGACCTCGCCTTCGATGACTTCGTGGCCGTTGATTTCGAAGCGGTCCTCCATGCGTGTGTTTACACTTTGTATCAATTCAAGTGCTTCGATTGGGAAATCAGACTGGATGAATTACGGTGGGGTGACGCACTACACCTACCGCTCGACCCGCGCCTAAAGACGCGGGTATGCGCTATCGGTCTGTATCAGACTGGATGAATTACGGTGGGGTGACGCACTACACCTACCGCTCGACCCGCGCCTAAAGACGCGGGTATGCGCTATCGGTCTGTATCACGAGCAAAGGCCAGGTCACCATCCCGAAACGGATCCGCGACAGACTCGAGCTCGAGGAAGGGACGGAGGTGGAGTTCGTGCTCGGTGACGATGGCGGACTCGAAATCCGACCCAAAAGGCCTGCGATGGAACGGCTTCGCGACGTCCAGCGGACGCTCTCGGCGCACGACATCGACCTCGAGGAGATGCGTCGGGAATCGAAGGCCGCATGGAGTTCGCATGATCGTCGCGAGAACCAGTCGTGATCTTTCTCGACTCGTGGGTGTGGCTGGAGTTCGTTTCGACGGCGACGATGCGGCCGCCGCGGAGGCGGCCATCGAACGAGCCAACTCGGCCGACGAAGGCGGGCTCATCGCCCCGACCGTTCTCGCGGAGGTCTCGTATCGAATTCGGAGCATCGAAGACGAGGCGACGGCGGACGAAGCGATTCGACCGATCCGCGACTACGACCACATCGAGAGTATCCCAGTGATCGACGACATCGGCGAATACGCGGCCGAGCTTCGGTTCGAGTGCTACGAGCCCGGCGAACGAGAGCTCTCCTACGCCGATACGATCCACCTCGCGACCGCGGCGATCCACGACGACTGTCACACGCTCTACTCCGGGGATCCGGACTTCGAGGGGTTCGAGGTCCTCGAGGGGCTCGAAACCGTCGTTCTGTGAGTTCGCGGTGGTAGTTTCGGCGACGAACTCGCGGCTGGTTCTCGCGGTAGCACTCCGTACAAGTTCGTCCGTGGACAGCCGTCGTCTTCGGATAGCCCCGCGAGGGTCGTCTCCGTCGATAACTGCCGAGGACTGCTCGAGGGGAAGACCCACGGCTACCGACCACGTAATCGACCGCTCACAGGGCGTCGGTTCGGAGGTATCCTGTGAAGATGGTGGCTCTCTCGAGGGGACGCACTCGGGGGTGTCCTCGGTTAGCCGTGGACGTCAGCTGTCTCCGGGGCCTGATCGGCGTCGGTTGTCGTCTCACCCGGAATCTCGGCGTCCGCCGGGAGGACGAGTCGCCGTTCGGTGTACTCAAGCCCGTTCTTCCGCTGGGTTCGCTTACGGACCGCCAGCCGGTGGTTAGCGCACTCGAGGATCGCGTCGATCGTTCGCGAGACGAGTTTCTTCGCATAGGTCTCGCTGATCCCCTGTTCTTGGCGTCGGATCCAGTGTTTCAGGTCGCTCGCCTCGAGGTACTCTCTGACGCCCGAAGTGCCGGGTTTCCAGGGATCGTCGCCGACGGTCGAGTCGGTTCGTGCCTGCCAGAGCTTCGCGGCGAGTCGCGTCGGGAGCGCATTTGCGGTCGAGCGACGCATGTCCTCGTCCATACGCGCGAGTTGCTGGATCGGCAGGAGGTCACCGTGTGCGAGCGCGACGTCGTTCCCTCGGTCCAGCGGATCCTCGTGATCCGGAAGGCGGTAGTACGCCCGCCCGTCCGTCTTGGTGAACCGCTCGAGCGTGTCGGCGGCGATGTCGAGTTCGTGGACGTCGGCGTTCGATTCGCGGAGATGTGCCCCCTTCTCGAGTTCGCGTGCCTGGAGTTCCTCGAGGCGTGCTTTGTTCGCCCCCGTCCGATTGCGCGTGGCCTTCGCGAGCGACTCAACTCGCTCGAGGTCCTGTTGGTGGTCTTCGAGGCAGTCTTGGACTTCGGTGTGGTCGGTCTCGAGAGTCTCGGTCCGGGACTCGAGTGAGTCGACCGACTGCTCGAGGTCGTCGATACGGGCCGTGAGTCGTTCGTTTTCCGCGCGGAGGGTCTGGAGTTCTTCGATGAGGGTTTCGAGAAGATCATTCTCGAGGGTCGCAGTCTCGAGTTGGTCTTCGTCGAGGGATGACGGACTCATCGATCTCGTCCCTCGTCATGTGAGGTGTCTTCGCGCTCGCGTCGGTCGTCGGGTTCCCGGTCGTCCCGTCGCGATGCCTCGCGTAGTGCCCCGAAGGGACCATCGACCTTCGTGATCCCGCCCACCCGTCCGTCGCTCGAGGCCTGTCGCTCGTCCGTCTCGGGGAGGTGACGTCGGAGACACTCGAGTTCCGCCCGGAGCTCGCGGCAATGGCGTTTCGCCGCGCGGCGGGCATCTGACTCGAGTTGGTCGTCGTTGATGACTTTCTCGAGGAGAATGGTTGCGTGGGTGTCAACGGCCTCGAGACTTGTTCGGTAGGTGGTCGGCTGCTGTGATTCGTCCCGTCGGTCGGGGCTTTCATAACCCCGTGTATCGTCGTCTGACATGGCTTCCGTAGTCGTGTTACGGGAGCTTTTCGCGGACTCGGTGACTCCACCACCGGGTTGCGCTTTTCACGTGATCCTCGCTTTTAGACCCGTGTTTCGTCCCGTTAGCTAATATTATATATTATTCCAACATAAAACTATGCTTCGCATATCTTCTAAGAGGTAATACAGTTTTAGAACGATGTAGAGGCCGCCTATAGATATGCTACGGCGTAGTTTGATACAACTCCCTTTAGCAGTGCTATACAGATGCGAAAGCGAGCTGAGTGGATGACGCGGGCGGATGATGAGATCCTCGAGTACCTCGAAACACACGGTGCTGGGACACCGAAATCCATTGCGGACGAAATCGATCGGAACAACGACTATATCGGAGCTCGGTGTCGGAAACTCGCTTCGTACGGGCTGGTCGATCGCCCCTCTCGAGGGTTCTATGTTCTCTCTGAGTCGGGTGCTGCGTATCTTGAGGGGAGCTCGATGCGAGTGAGCTCAAGGGAGACAAATAGCATTATCCCGTACTGATGAAACCGCTCGTTTGACTATATCCAGAAAGCCCCGACTGGCTCGAGGGCTGTGACTCGCTGCGCGCTTTGCTCCCTTCGGTCGCTTCAGTGCTTGCGTCGTCTCGCACCTCGAGCCAGTCGCCCCTTTCAGTCCCATCCGCGGTAGTTTGATTGACCAGTTTAATATGCAAATCTAGTCTGAGCGTGACTCGGAGAGATGAGGAAGTGATCTGCATTATACCTAGTCTTAGTAAAATGACTTATCACGCGGTGGTCTTGATCTGAGTGAATTGGAGAAATCAATAGCGTTGCTTGTCGACGAAACTGCTTGTTTTGGCTCACAGAAGGCCCTTATGAGCTCGATGACTGTGACTTGCTGCTCGCCCAATACTTAGACCATCCTGCTCCTGGCCCCTCGACCCTTCCAGTTCCACTTAGATGATAGCGTCATAGTCTCGGTTTGAGCAGTCGTTCATGGATGTGGATTCTTTGAGCTGGATTTGTCCGAAATTTCATACTCCCATATCAAATCGAAGTACCGTTTCATACCAGCAACAAAGGATCCGTTCTCCGTAATTGCGGCCTGCCGTTGATGGTTAGGAACATCTGTCTCCTCGACGAGGAAGATCGCTTTTCCTGAATCATAAGTCATGCTCGGATCGATGAATGTTCCACGCCAGGGAAGTACTGCCTCACTAAACCGGTTGTCGATTTCAGGATATTCGGACGTGATTCGGTCGACGATATCTTCTTGCACGGTTGCCTTCGTTTCCGGAAGTTTTCCCGGATCGAGGAACAATACCGAGACATCAACACCACGTTCGAGTGCGTTCTTCACCGCTGACTCGACATCGTCAAAGTATGCGAAACTGTTCGTGATAACATAGACTTCGTCCACCGCGTTCTGGTAGAGTTGCCGAGTTTCCGTCTCGCTCGGATCACCGACATCAACGACGGAAAACAACTCGGCTGTCGGCGTCACTTCCTCGTCGGCCTGTTCGTAACGCGGTCCGAACTCTTCGAGGAATTCCTCACGCGCCCCTTCAACCTCGTTGCAGTAGTCCTCGTATTGTTGACGTCGATTCTCCTTTGCCCGTTCGAGGATTGCTTCCGGTGATTTTGGTTGATACTGCTTTGGCCGGCCAGGAATCACCTTGATGAACCCGTAATCGGCAAGCGAATCGAGGACATCATACACCCGTGCTTTGGGGATATCAGTCGCCTCGGACACACTAGGAGCGGTTGTCCGGCCTGCTCCTAGTAGATTGGCAAGCGCTGTGGCCTCATACTGCTTCAATTCCAGTTGCTGAAGCAATTCCGTCGAACTGTTTTGTGAACTCATTATTATTCGGGGCCTCTATAGGATTGAATAGTTGAAGTCAACCAAGTAAATCCCGAGCATAGTGCAGCTATTGCCCAGATTTATGCGTTCTGTTGTAATAGCTCTCGTACGGACTCCTCAACTGTGTGACGTGCTTTCCATCCGAGTATCTCGTTCGCTCGTGACGTATCGACTTCGAAGTTCTCGACCATTGTCTCGGCACTCCGAGGATTTTCAACGAGTTCGATATCGACCGACTCGTCGAGTTGCAGACGCGACGGACCGATACTGGCGTACGCTTCCACGGTGACTCGCTCCAGACCGGTGATACCGTGGTCCTCGACTTCGGGACGACGACCGTCAGCGGAACGGCCACACAGATGGAGTAGTAGCGATCACAAATGAGCACCAACGCACGCGATGGATCAGCAGTCGTCCGGGTCGGACGGAAGATAGCCGATCGAATGCGGACGGCTATCGAACGCTCACGGCTCGGATCACTATCCCGCTGGCAAACCGACTCTCGCGTCTCAGTATCTGAAGAGACGACCGCTACGCCATCGCCGTCAGTGCTCGAGACGATCGCGAGCGGATCGGCACTTCGATCCGCGATAACGGCCACGAGTACGCGAGTACAGACAGTTGCCTCGAACGCACGAATCACAGCCCTCGGAGCGACACTCTATCGGTATGCGACATCATCGGTCGGCTATCGATGGCTCACGACGGAGCCAGAGCCGGACATTATCGTCATCGATCTCCGTGAGACCAAAGTGATCGGTCCGTTTATTGAAATCCTCGATCGCGTACTGGACGGCGCGACGGGCGCGATGCCAACGTCTGCCATCACCAAGGTCGTGACTCGTGTCGGGAACGCAGTTCGTGACCGACCGCTCGCAGCGACGAGCTTTTTCGTACTCCCCACCGTCGCGGTTTCGCTCATCATGCTCGGACTCAGCGGGTCGCTCAGTCTCCTGCTGGTCGGAATCCATCTCACCGCCACCGTCTTGGCGACTATCGGACTCCGTTCGCGACGGAGTCTCGAAGACCTCCTCGAGATGCGAGCAGTCAAGCTTCTCATCGCAGTGTTCGAACCGCCAGAACCGCCGGAAAACAAGACGCGAACCGAGGAAGTGAGCAGCGAAACGAGCGACGAACAACGGTAACTCGCGTTCACGCGACGCTCGCTATTACTAACTCACATCGTATAGCCATTTTTTAAGAAAGATCGACGCTTGAGTCGGGCTTAGAGGTCCATTCCACCGTTGACGTCGATCACCTCGCCGGTCACGTACGATGAGTCCTCGCTCGCGAGGAATCGGACTACCGCGGCGACGTCCTCGACTTCGGCCAGCCGCTCGAGCGGAATACCTGCAATGATCCGGTCGAGGACCTTGTCGGGGACGCTCTCGACCATGTCTGTGGCGGTGAAGCCGGGCGCGACGCAGTTGGCCGTCGAGCCACCTTTGGCGAGTTCGAGTGCGATCGTTCGCGTGAAGCCGAACATCCCGCTTTTTGCGGCGGCATAGTTGGCCTGGCCGTAGTTGCCCTGTTTGCCGACGACGCTCGAGATGTTGATCAGCCGGCCCTCCTCGGCGTTCCAGATGTCGTCGTAGAACAGTTGGGTGCAGTTGAACATGCCGCCGAGGTTGACGTCCATCACGCGGTCCCACTCCTCGCGGGACATCTCGGTAAACTGCTTATCGGCCGTGATGCCGGCATTGTTTACGAGAACGTCCGCTGGGCCGAAGGTCTCATGGCAGACTTCGACCATCTGCTCGACGTCCGCACGATCGGAGATATCCGCCTGTGCCGCGACGGCTGAACCGCCGGCGGACTCGATGGCGTCGACGGCCTCGTAGGCGGGACCCTCAGAGGTCCGGTAGTTGATAACGACGTTTGCCCCTTCTTCACCGAAGTTTTCGGCGATACCACGACCGATCCCCTTCGCTGAGCCCGTGATAACGCAGGTACGACCATCCATGGACATGACTCACACATTCGACGTCCGGTGATAAATAACGACCTGTTAGTTATCAGTACAATTAGGCCGATAATAACCCGACGGATGCCAGTCGGCTGAAGACAGGAGAGCCGATTACGGATCAGTCACACCAGTGAATCGCCGTCTCCGGCACGAATAGCGACGAGTGACAGAACGATCGAACTGCCGCCCTCGAGTGGGTACTAGGAACCCAATCAATTGGGTCGCGAAACCGACACTACCGCTCTCGGGCCTGTTCGATCCAGTCCTCGAGTCGGCTCGGCGAGATGCCGGTCTCGGTGGCGAGTTCGGCGACGTCGGCCGCGGCGAGCTGGTCGAAGGTCTCGATACCGGCCGCGGTGAGATCTTCGGCGTACGCCTGACCGACGCCCCGGAGATCGGTGAGATCGTTGGTCTCGGACTCGATTTCGGACGCGGCCTCCTCGCCCGCGACTTCTTCGACGACGTCCTCGTCGACGGTCATCTCGCCCGGCTCTGCCGGTTCTTCCTGAATATCGCCTTCGCCGCGCTCGGCGATTTCCTCGTCCGCCCGGTCGGTGGTTTCCACGTCGAGGTCCGCGTCTGAATCTGGACTCGAGTCTATTTCCACGCTCGAGCCGCCGTCCGCGAGGTCTTCGGTGCCCGTTTCGTCGCCTTCGACGTCCTCAGCGAGGGCGGCGTCCGCCGCCTCGGATTCGGGCGTCTCCGGTTCGGATTCGACCTCGGTCCCGTTCGATCGCTCCTCGAACCACTCGGAAACCTGTGGCCAGAGTTCGTCGTGGCTCCGCGAGGAGACGGACATCCCGATATGGCCCGTTGCGAACTCAAGGATCTCGGTGTCATCGGCGGCGATCACGTCGTTGAACGGTTTCGAGGCCTCCGGTGGGATGAGGTGGTCGTATTCAGCGACGATCTGGAGGACAGGCATGTCGATGTTGGTGATATCGACGTGTTCGCCGCCCAGGTAGAGTTCGTTCTCGTAGAGTTGGTTGTCCTGGTAGATGTCGCGGATGAACTCCTCGTAGGCCTCGCCTGCCATGTCGATGCCCTCGTCGAGCCAGCGCTCCATACGAGCGAAGTTCTCGACGAAGTCCTCATCCTCCATGTTGTCGTAGAACCGGACGTACTTCGTCACGTTGTTCGCGACGGGATCCATCAGCGCGAATCCGACGTCTAAGAACCCGGCGGGGACGTTGTCGAACGTTTCGGTGACCGCTTCGGGGTCATAGTACTCTTCGCCGCCCCAGAGCTCGAGGACACCGCCGTCGCCGGCGAAACAGAGACCGGCGGCCATCAGGGCCAGATTCTCGACCTTTTCGGGGTATAGCGAGGCATACATGGCCGCCTTCGTGCCGCCCATGCAGTAGCCAAGGATGTTGATCGAGTCCTGGCCGGAGCGCTCGCGGACGACATCGACGCAGTTGTCAATGTATCGGTTGACGTAGTCGTCGATGGAGAGCGAACGATCCAGTTTCGACGGCTCGCCCCAGTCGATCAGGTAGACGTCGAAGCCGGCCTCGAGCAGCGTCTGGACCACCGAGCGGTCGGGCTGGAGATCGAGAATGTACGGCTTGTTGATCAGCGCGTAGACGATGAGGATGGGGATGTCGTGTTGCTCCTCCGTCATCGGCTCGTAGTGGAGGAGTTCGAGTTTGTTCTCCTCATAGACGACCTCGCTGGGCGTCTGTCCGACGTCGATGTTTTCGACGGTCTCGGTGCGCTCGGGGGCGATCCGCGTCTTCTCGGCCAGGTCGGCGGTCGCCTCCCAGGCCTGCCGTTGCATGTTCAGTGTGGTTGCGAAGGGATTGTTCATTGCTCGTCTTCGAGGTGATCGAGAACGCGGTCGAGTTTCTGCTCGACGGTGTGCTGGCGGCGCTCGAGTTCGACGAGGCGGTCACCGATCTCGACGACATCGTCCTGGGTTGCAAAGCCGAGCGAGCGGAGCGTCTCCTGGGCGGCCTCGTCGGCCTGCTGTTGCATCTCGAGGACATCGCCGACGGTCTCGCCGGTCATCTTGGCGAAGGCGGTCGTCGACATGACGTCCTTGAACGCCTCGTTGGCCGTGTTGAGCCAGATGTCACGGAATTCCTCGACGTCGACGTCCTCGCCCTCGAGCTGGTCGTTCATCCGTTCGACCATCTGCTGAGAGGCGTTCATCCACGTCTCATAGGCGCGGGCGTAGCCCTCGACGCCGTCGGAGATTTCGTTGTCCTCGCTGACCTCGCCGACGGTCTCGGACCAGCTCTCGACGAACTGCGCCTGGGCTTCCATATTGTCCTCGAGCGCCTCGAGGAACTGTTCGTTCCACTGTTCGGCGAACGCGTTCCAGTCTTGCATCGGGGGTTGTGAATCTGACATGGGTGAAAATTGACGGTGAACGATAAAAATTGAGCCCGGATTTACGCCGAGACGTCGAACTCGTCGGCCGCCTCTTCGACGTTTTCGGCGACGACGCCGACATTCTCTTCGACCTGCTCGTGGGCTTCTAGCGCCGCGTCGAATGACGTGTCGACGACTTCGGCGTAGCTCTGGGTGAACTCCTCGTAGGCGACTTCCGACTCCTCGAGCGCCTCGAGGTAGGCGTCGATCGACTGCGACTGGGCCTCGGTGGCCGAGTCAAAGCCCTCGTCGACGAGCTCGCGGAGTTCGCCGAAGTCGGCCGCCTCCTCGGGCAGGGACGCCTCGAGGGCGTCGAAGTAGGCGTGAATTGCGCCCTTGGTCAGCTCGGCGTTGGACTCGGCGAACGAGCTCGAGGTCTCGACGGCGTCAGCGAAGGCGCTGATCGAGGTCTGCTGGGCCTCGAGGGCGTCGTGGGTCAGGCTCTGGGACTGTTCGAGTGCGGTGCGCTGTGCGTTGAGTACTGCGGTGAATGGATTCTGGCTCATGATTGGTCCTCTCGGTTGCGTTTGACGGGAACGACGATCGTCTGGACGATATCGCCCTCCTCGATGTCGAGGGCTTCCCGTTCGGGACCGGGAATGCTGATCCGACCGCCGCTCTGGACGCGGGCCTTGAACGTCGCTGTGCCCATATTCATCGGCCCGAAGGCCGACGTGTTCTCGAGCGGATTCGCCGACGTGGCCTGCAGCAACTGTTTCATCATCTCCTGCTGGGATTCGGCGACCTGTTCGCCCGCTTCCTGCATCTGTTCGGTGAACATCGCAGGCGGGAACCAGGCCGACCGGTCGGTGTCGTCCGTCATCAACAGTACATTGGCTCGCAGACATAATAAGCCTTTCCACTAGATACCATCTAATGCCATGAGATGGTTATCCCTGGATCGATCCACCGAGGAGCGGGGTGGGATGAACGACGATCGGGACCGAACAGTGAACGCGACAATCCAATTTGAATGGCAGAAACGGGCGTAATAGAGGCTCTAATAGGCCATTACCAGATATTTGGCACGGTAAAACGGTCTTGGGAGAGTCAAAGAAGTCATATACACACCACACTTACCGCCCATAGATGCCCCACCAGAACGCTGGCGAAGACAACCTCGCTGCCATGACGAACGCGTGGTCGGCTATGACGCGAGGATTTCTTCGAACTGCAACTGCGGCGAACCGTGCCGCCGTCTCTGCGATGCTTCCACCTGACGACGGCGAAACTGACTCGGAGGCGAACAGGGTCGCTCCGCCAATCCCATCGGTTGATCACTCCGATCTCAACTGGCAGTTCGATCGCACCGTCGACGATCCCGAGGGGATTAGCGTCGGCGACACCGTCACGTTCGAGAAGGCGCTGACCGACGATGACGTCCGGGCCTTCGCCGCGGTTAGCGGCGATACGAACCGGCTCCACCTCGACGATGACTTCGCGTCCGAGACCCGCTTCGACGAGCGCATCGTCCACGGCACCCTCGTCTCCGGACTCATCAGCGCCGCCCTGGCTCGACTCCCCGGACTCACTATCTACCTCTCGCAGGATCTCGAGTTCAGTGGGCCCGTCGGTATCGGCGACCAGGTGTCGGCCCGTGTCGAAATCGTCGAAGACCTCGGCAACGATCAGTATCGACTCGAGACGGTCGTCCGCAACGAGGACGACGATGCGACCGTGATCGACGGCGAGGCCGTCGTTCTGATCGACGACCTGCCCGCCGAGTAGCTGTTTCTGTCGGCCAGAGGCTGCTAGTCTCGTCGGCACAGCGGTGAGTGCAATGTTTCTAAGTGGTTCCTTACGGAACGGGTGGATATGACGCTCTTTGGGACCGCAGGAATCCGTGGCCCGGTCGAGGATGTCTCGCCATCGCTGGCGCTTTCCGTCGGCCAGGCTGCGGGCGAACCCGGGGAAACAGTCGTCGTCGGTCGCGACGGCCGGGAGACGGGCCCGGCACTCGCAGCGGCGATGGAGGCCGGCCTCGAGAGCGCCGGCGCGGATGTCCGCCGCGTCGGCCAGGTACCAACGCCGGCGCTCGCCTTCGCCTCGCAGGGGCGACGGGGCGTGATGCTCACCGCGAGTCACAACCCGCCCGAGGACAACGGCATCAAACTCTTCGCGGACGGCGTCGAGTACGACAGCGACGCCGAACGAATCATCGACGACCGGGTCGCGAGCGACGATTCCCGGCTCGCCCGCTGGGACCAGTGGGGCGACGCCGAGGGACTCTCGGTGCTCGATCAGTACTGGTCCGCCGTCGAGACGTACGTCCGGGAGCAGTTCGGCGGTCAAACCCAGGACGGCGAGCAATCGTCAGCAAGTGAACCGCTCGAGGGCCTTCGGATTGCCGTCGACTGCGGGAACGGCGTCGGCGCGCTCGCGACACCGCAGATTCTCGAGCGACTCGGCGGGACAGTTGTCGCCGTCAATGCCTCCGTCGACGGTCACTTCCCCGGGCGCGGGAGCAAACCGACGCCCGAGACGCTCTCGGAGTTCACCGACTTTCTCGCGGAGGGTAGCGAGGCACGACGCGCCTTGAACCACGCGAGTAGCGCGGAACGCAGTTCCGCGGACCGTCGAGCGGCTGAGCCGCGAGACGGCGGTGAAACCGCGAGCGTCGACTTCGATCTCGGGCTGGCCCACGACGGTGACGCCGATCGACTCGTCGTCCTCGGCCCTGACGGCGAAATCATTCACGAGGATACCGTCCTCGCAGTCGTCGCGGCCCACTACACGGCGGCGAGCGATGTCGGCGACCCCGTCGTCGTCACGACACCCAACGCCTCCGCTCGGATCGACGAACGGGTCCGTGCGGCCGGCGGCCGGGTCGAACGCGTCCGGCTGGGAGCGCTCCACGAGGGAGTCGCCCGCGAACGCGCTGCCGGGACCGACGACACGGAGATCGTCTTCGCCGCCGAACCCTGGAAGCACATCCACACCGCCTTCGGCGGCTGGATCGACGGCGTCGCCAGCGCCGCAGTCGTCGCCGCGCTCGTCGCCGACGCCGGCGCCACCGATCGGCTCCGGGAGCCGGTCACCGAACGGCCCTACCGAAAGGTCAGTGTCGAGTGTCCGGACGCGGCCAAAGTCGACACGATGGCCGCCCTCGAGACGGACCTCCCCGAGACGTTTCCGGACGCGACAGTCAACACGGATTATGGCGTCCGCCTCGAGTTCGAGGACGCTTCGTGGCTGCTCGTCCGACCGAGCGGCACCGAACCCTATGTGCGTCTCTACGCTGAGAGCGAATCGGTCGACGAACTCGTCGCCGAAGCACGAACGGTCATCGAGACGGCAGTCGAGAGGAGCCGGTAAGCAGTCGACATCCTTTGGTGGCCCCTCGCCGAACCGATCCGCATGAACGACTTGATCGACGCCGCTCGCGACATCCAAGACCGGGCACACGTTCCCTACTCTGACTACCGGGTCGGTGCCGCCCTCGAAACCGAAGACGGCGAGGTCTTCGTCGGCTGTAACCTTGAGAACGCGAACTATAGCAACAGCCTCCACGCCGAGGAGGTCGCAATCGCCGAGGCGGTCAAGAACGGCCACCGCGAGTTCTCGCGACTCGCCGTGAGTTCAAACCGCCGCGACGGCGTCACTCCCTGTGGCATGTGCCGCCAGACCCTCTCCGAGTTCTGCGACGACGACCTCGTCGTGCTCTGTGACGACGGGGACGACGAGGTAACTGAGTACACTCTCGGCGAACTCCTGCCGAACACGATCTCACAGGACACGCTCGAATAGTCGAGTGAGAGTGTGAGACCGGGGCTGTCACTCGCTGCTGTCCGATTCGGTACGGTCCAGTATCACCTGCGCCAGAAATAGCGCGGGGATGAGTCCGATGAAGAGGATGAGCGCCACCGAGCCTGATTTGACGGCGGAGTAGCCGAGAAATAGCAGAAACAATGCGCCGAAAAGCCGCGGGCTCTTGATCATACGATTCGGTTTCTCATCATATCAGATAAACACGGCCGTCGATCCGCTCGCCGCGATCACTCCGAAGATCCGTCCGAGAGCACGTCCCGGAGAACCGTCCGATGACACCGCTTCTTCTCGGTGTTCTCGAAACAGACCAGCGCCAGCGACTCGCCCGCGGCCAAGCGCGACTCGAGGTCGTCGATTGCCGCCTGCGCGTCGGCTGACTCCTCGAGGTACTCCTGATACGCGTCCTCGAACCCCACTTCGTCCCACGCGGCGTTGTGGGCGCCCTCCTCGCAGAGGCCCTGCATCTTCATGTCCTCCTCGCGCTGGCGGAACGTCTCGAGCAGGTCCGCTGGCGGGCCGAGTTCGGGCAGGTTCTCGTCGACAGTGCCGTGAAACCACGACGTGGGTTTGCGGACGACGCCGACCCGGGTTGCATCGGCGGGAAGATCGACCAATTCGTGCTGGATCGCGGCGACGTAGGTGTCGGTGAGGGTTCCACTGCTTCCGTCAGCGTCCTCGTTCCCGACGATATCGTTGCTCTCGTCGGCCCCCGCGGTCTCGTGCTCGTCTGCGTCGGCCATACCCTCGCTACGGGCGCCCTGCAGTTATATACCGCGCCGGACCGAACCGCAGGACCGAATGACCGGCGACGATATCGACGACAGCGAAGACCCGAACTCCGATGTCCAATACCACCTCGAGGTCGGCTCCGAGGACGTAGCGGATACCGTACTGCTCCCCGGGAATCCCGAACGCCTCGAGAAAATCGTCGCCTTCTGGGACGACCACGAGATCCGGGCTCACCATCGCGAGTATCGGACGGCGACGGGATCGTACGAAGGAACGCCGATCTCAGTCACCTCCACCGGCATCGGCAGTCCCTCCGCTGCGATCGCCGTCGAGGAACTGGCCCGTGTCGGCGTCGACACGTTCGTTCGGGTCGGCTCCTGTGGCGCGATCCAGCCCGAGATGGCTGTCGGCGATCTGGTCATCACCACTGGTGCGGTCCGCCAGGAGGGGACGAGCAACGAGTACGTCCGCGAGGACTACCCAGCCGCTGCGGACCATGAGGTCGTCTCGGCGCTGGTCGCTGCTGCCGAGCGACTCGGCTACGACTACCACACCGGCGTCACGATGAGTGCGGACTCGTTCTACGCCGGCCAGGGACGACCCGGCTTCGACGGGTTCGAGGCCGCCGGAGCCGACGACCTGGTCGACGAACTCAAAGCAGCGAACGTCAAAAACATCGAGATGGAGGCCAGCGCTATCCTAACGCTCGCGAACCTGTACGGCCTCCGAGCGGGCGCGGTCTGTACCGTCTACGCCAACCGCGAGACCGGCGAGTTCCGTACTGAAGGCGAGTCCCGCGCCGCCGAAACCGCAACGCTCGCGACTCACCTTCTCGCGAAAATGGACACCGTCAAACGCGAGGCCGGCGTCGACCGCTGGCACGCCGGCTTGTCGCTCGAGTAGCCGTTCGTCTCCGGTCGCGTCATACGGTCTACTGTAAGTCATTGCCAGCGCAACCCCAGAGCGGACGGGTTGCGCCGGTAAATCGTTACAGTAGTCCGTATCAGTCTCGCATCCGGATGATGCCGTCCTCGAAGACCTTCCGATTCGGGACGATATACTCCTCCGAGTCGTTCTCGATCTTGGTAACGAACAGGTCGACCTCCTGGACGATCCCTGTTTGGTCCCCGATCCGGATCTCGTCACCGATCCCGTAGGGCTGGTTGAGCAACAGGTAGATGCCGGCGGCACTCGAGACGAGGAAGTCCTTGAAGGCGACGGTGCCGACGATGACGATACCCACGGCGTAGACCGTCAGCAGGATCAGCAGTGCGAGAACGTGGACGCCGACCTGACCGAGCGCGATGATGAAGGTAACGTAGAGAACGGAGTACTTGACGACCTTCGGGATGATCGACACCTCGGGGAGCTTGACGCCCCGCAGATACTCGCTGACGATCAGTTCGGACTTGTCCGCGACGATAAAGCCGAGGATGAGTACGAGGACGGCGATAAACAGCTGCGGGATGAACTCCGTGACGCGGAGCCAGAAGGCGTCCGTGTCCAGTAACTGCGCGATGTGGATCGCGGTCAACACTGCGATTCCATAGATAAACCACGAACTCAGCCGCGCGACGATCTCGACCGTCGACGTACCGATCGACTGTGCCGTCCGCTCGAAGGGGGTTCCCTCGACGGCCTCCGGAACGCCCGATGCCGAGAGCAATTCTTCGTTGAGCCGGCCGACGAGATAGCCGACGACGAGACCGAGCGCGAGTACCGCCGCCGCTATAACGGCCGGTTCATTGAGGAACGGCTGCCACTCTACCATATCAGTACGCCTCCGGATCGACCTCCAGGATAAGTTCACCGGCCTTGAACGCCCGGACGAGACCGTCACTCTCGGAGAGGACGATCGAGATCGCGTTCGTATCCCGCGTGATCGCAGCGCCAGACATGTGTCGCGCACCCAACCCCTTCGGAATGTCGATCCCCTCTGCGGACGGCTCAAGGTAGCGATACGCCGAGACGATCTTGCCTGCATCGGAGATGATAAACGCGCCGTCGAGACGTGAGAACTCCTTCAGCATGACGTTCACGATCGGATCGCCGACGTGGACGTGGGACTTCTCGAAAGGGTTGTAGGAAAGTGGACGGGACTTGTTCATCACCTTCCCCGCGTCGCCGACGATGAACAGCGCACCCACGGGCTTCCCCTTCTGGCCCTTCTGTCCCAGTTCGATCGCCAACTCGAGGACCGCCTTGACGACCTCCGGGTCCGCCCGGGATTTGACGAACAGATCGTAAATTCCCGTCTGCGTCTCTATGTCCGCCCGAACTCGAGAAACCGTATCGATCCCATCGCTGAAGACGCTCGTCGCACACGCGAGGTCATCACCGCCCTCGATCACGCCCTGTTCTAGGGCTCCCTCGAGGCCAAAGCGGATCCGATCGGTGATCTCCTCGAACTCGAGGGGGAGCTCGACGAACGTCTCCGCGCCGACTGCGTTTTCGGTCCCAACAACGACTACGTCGAGATCATCGACAGCCGTGAATCGCTCGTAGTATGAGCCGCTCGGCGAAAAGAGCACGACAGCATCAACACTCGCAAAGATATCCCCGAACACGTCGTCTAACCCGGCCATTGATACTACAACCCGGTCCTGCGCGAATAAGCGTTATGGAGCGTCTGACGTGCGTCTTTCGCACGTCATTCGACTTCAATCGGTGGCAGCCTACGCTACACCCCGCGGTGAGTGCTGCTCGGTGGCTCTCGAACGCGGTCGTGTAATCGTGTCGCTCGAGTGATGTTGTCTCTCGGGTTTCGGTCGTGACTGCTCGAGAGGTGATGAGGGTGTCGGCTGGTTGAGGCTGGATTCCTCCGTCTGAAGCCGCTTGTGGAGAAGGCGCAGGACCGGATTCGAATCAGATATCGATAACAGCACGTATCTCTACGTGCACACAAACAGAGACATCGTTACTCCCGCGTCCTCAGGCCCGCAGTCTTGAGCATTTGACTCTGCGTTCCCTAGCGCCGGAGATACGGCGTGATCGATCGCTCTCACTAGGAGTTCTCTAGGAAAGTCCGCGTAGAGAAAATATAGCAATACTTTTTGGTGGTGGTAGTACTACTCTTATCCGTAGGCACCCACCGTATCATGACCAACCGCCTACATCAGCGATAAAAGAACGGCAATACGCCGGCCGTCATAGCGGCCAGCGTTATTCGTCACGCGGTGCCTCGGTCGATGCGGCGATCGCGACGGCGACGAACACCCAGCCAACTGGATTCCCCTGTCCTATCAGGGCAATGCCGCCAGTCGCGAAGGCCGCGCTAACTTTCGGAGTGATGGATTCTCACCCCAGTGGCATCTTTTGTTTTGAGACGCAATTCATCCGTGCGTCCAGTGGTCAGAGACCACAATTCTCAGACCGTGACCAGTTTATACTGATGAACAGGCGCAATACCACGGCCTTCAGGCCGTGAATACGCGCCGTAAGCTTGATTGTTCGACCCCACTATACACCTCTTGTGCGCGGAGAACTGGCAGTTGACTCGGTGTTTGCCACGGCGCGAGCCGAAATCAAACAAGTGAGCCGACCGCGCCGACCGACACAAAACAAGACACCTCCGAGCCGTCAACGCGGTAGGAGTAACGGCTTCGTGGCAGAGCCAGCGCCGTCGGTCGCAAACCGTAGACTCCCAACCGTCAGGATTGACCTGCCCGGCCAACACCGGGTGGGAGGCCCGCGTCTTTAGGCGCGGGAGGATGTCACAAAAACCCCTGTAATCCCCTCTTGCAGTTCATTTCAAATCGGCGTGTCCTCCGCACGGAGATTCCAAATCGATCCAGTACCGCTATAGTAACAACTGAAATGATTTACACGCCGATTGCATAGCCGTTGTGCGATCGGGTGTGCATTGACTTCCAGTGGCTACTATAGTGTATCGACTACCATGTCCAGAACTAACCGACTATCTCGTAGTAGCTGACAACATTGCCTCGAAACCAAGTTCCTCTATTATAATAGCCGACAATGTCACCGACCATCACCGGCTGTCACCGGTTCATCTCCAACCTTCGTTCACGAAGTTATTAGCGGAGAAGGCGCGGGACCGGATTCGAACCGGAAGAAACCTCACTTCGTTCGGTTTCCAAGGCTCGAATCAGTCCTGCTCCCTCACTCGTTTCTCGCTCCGCTCGAGAACTCGTTTAGTGCGCGGGACCGGATTCGAACCGGCGGACCCCTACGGGACAGCGTCCTAAGCGCTGCGCCGTTGGCCTAGCTTGGCTACCCGCGCTCACAACTTCGTTTTCACGAATCGAGTAAGTACCTGTCGGTCCGCGCTAGTGCCGTTCCGACCTGCCGGACGAACCACCAAACCACGAGTTCGACCCGACGGTCGATACTCGAGCGGATCCTAGTGTTTCACTGGCTCCTCCGGTGACCAGTCCGGCGGGACGATGAACGTCACGTGCTCGGGGTCGCGAAGCTGGTGCAGCTCCGCGGCCTGTTCGGCCAGCGACCGCTCCCGGTACGGCATCTCGAGCCCGCAGCCGGTACAGACGAGTTTGCAGGTTGGCTCTTTCATAGAGAGGTACGACCGCCCCCAACGACGGGTGTCTCTACGCTTGGACCGACGGATGGTTTAGTAGTTATCTCCTAGTGAAATCAGCCGAGAACGGCCGTATTTCCGAGGTATTCGTATCTGAACGTTGCCAGTCGTAGTGCATCATTGGCGAGTCGGTCGTCAGAGCGTCATCTGAGCGATGCGCTGTGGTGGCGCGACCGTGGGTTTATGCCGTCCGACCCGATACCCGGCAGTATGCATAGCGCCCGCGATCGCATCGAGTACGAACCGTGGCTTGAGGATCTCTCCGAGATCGCCGAGCGCCTGGAGCTCTCAACGGAGGCGCGATCGTGTGCGGTCGATCTCTTCCTCACTGACGTTCCTTCGTCCGATCGCTCGAAGCAAGCGGTCCTAGCCGCCAGCCTCTATGCCGGCTCGCTCGTCGCCGGTGACGGCCGCACACAGGGTGCGGTCGCCGAGGCTGCAGACGTCTCTCGACTGTCGATCCAATCGCGCTGGAAGGAGTTGCTCGAGTCGGCCGGCCTCGAGCCGCCACGCTGGTAACAGCGTCGTACATCCGACTGTTCACCGCCCAGTGATGGACTGATTTGGCATAAGTATACGATACGAGAACGAACGGTGCAAAATGGATGTCTATCGGAAATTGCCGCAAGCCAGGCGTGATCGCCTCGGGACCTCGCGTCCGCTTCAGTCGTCGTCGATGACGTTTCCGTGTTCGTCGATTTCACCGCTGACGACCCGCGTACTCGAGATGATGTCGCCGTCGTCGGCGAGGACGTGCGGAACGACGACGACCTCGAGCGGATCGTGGCCCCGTTCGCGGCGGATTTCGTTGATCCGCTCGCCGCCCTCGCGGGTCTCCGGCGAGACGACCAAGTAGTCGAACTGCGGTTCAGTCGCGATTCCCGTCGGCGATTCGAGCATCCTGACTTCGAACTCGCGGTCGTGATCAGCCGCGATCGTCTCGAGTTCGGACTCGAGGTCCGCTTTCCGTTCGTCGTACGATCGGACTCGTCGGTCGACGTCCCGTGTCTTCGGCGCGAGTTCGTCGCTGGTCAACCCGACCGTCACGTCTCCGAGTTCGAACGCCCGTTCGAACAGCCGCCGGTGGCCGTCATGAACGGGGTCGAAGGTCCCACCAAGCGCGACGTCCATACCCCACGTCATTCTCGCGGTGCGTATAAAACGGTCGAATCGATATATTTTCTCACGGGGAGCCGCGTATATCTCTATAGCCGTCTATTTCGACAGATGTCGAAACTCCCCTTCACATTGTTTTTAGTAGTCGCCTGCAGTGTCCCCGGTATGGGACTAGACGAGGACGCATTAGAGTACCACCGGACCGATCCGGCAGGAAAGATCGAGATATCGACCACGAAACCGACGAACACGCAGCGCGACCTCTCGCTCGCGTACTCGCCGGGCGTCGCCGCGCCGTGTCTCGAAATAGACGAGGACGAGACCGACGCCTACCAGTATACGGCGAAGGGCAATCTCGTCGGCGTCGTCTCGAACGGCTCGGCCGTGCTCGGCCTCGGCGATATTGGTGCACAGGCCTCGAAGCCGGTCATGGAAGGGAAGGGCGTCCTGTTCAAGCGGTTCGCGGATATCGACGTCTTCGACCTCGAGCTCGATGACTCGGACCCCACAAGCTCGTCGAGGCCATCAAGATGATGGAGCCCACCTTCGGCGGGATCAATCTCGAGGACATCAAAGCGCCCGGCTGTTTCACCATCGAAGAACGCCTGCGCGAGGAAATCGACATCCCGGTCTTCCACGACGACCAGCACGGCACCGCGATCATCTCCGGCGCCGCGCTGCTCAACGCAGCCGACATCGCCGGCAAGAGCCTCGAGGAACTCGAGGTCGTCTTCTCCGGCGCCGGTGCGAGCGCGATCGCGTCGGCCCGCTTCTACGAGTCGCTCGGCGTCCGAAAGGAGAACATCACGATGTGTGACTCCTCGGGGATCATCACCGAGGCCCGCGCGGAGGAGGGCGACGTCAACGAGTACAAACAGCAGTTCGCCCGAGACCTCCCCGAAGGCGGTCTCGCGGACGCGATGAAGGGCGCGGACGTCTTCGTCGGCCTCTCGATCGGCGGCATCGTCGATCAGGAGATGGTGCAGTCGATGGCCGACAACCCGATCGTCTTCGCGATGGCCAACCCCGACCCCGAGATCGGTTACGAGGAGGCCAAAGCGGCCCGCGACGACACGGTCATCATGGCTACCGGCCGCTCGGACTACCCGAATCAGGTCAACAACGTCCTCGGGTTCCCCTTCATCTTCCGGGGTGCACTCGACGTGCGCGCCACTGAGATCAACGAGGACATGAAGGTCGCGTGCGCCGAGGCGCTGGCCGAACTCGCCCGACAGGACGTTCCCGACGCGGTCGTCAAGGCCTACGGCGACGATCCGATTCAGTACGGTGCCGACTACATCATCCCGAAGCCCGTCGATCCGCGCGTGCTCTTCCGCGTCGCGCCGGCGATCGCGGAGGCCGCGATGGAGTCCGGTGCCGCTCGCACCGAAATCGATATCGACGCGTACGAAGAGGAACTCGAGGCCCGCCTCGGCAAGTCCCGCGAGATGATGCGGGTCGTCCTCAACAAGGCCAAGAGCGATCCCAAGACGGTCGCGCTCGCGGAGGGCGAAAACGAGAAAATGATCCGCGCGGCCTACCAGATTCAAGAGCAGGGGATCGCCCTGCCGATCCTGATCGGCGACGAGGACGAGATCAGGGGGACGTCTGCGAATCTCGGACTGGACTTCGATCCGACGGTCGCCGATCCGTCCGTCGGCGACTACGATGAGTACGCCGACCGGCTCCACGAGCTCCGCGCTCGCAAGGGTATCACGCGGAGCGAGGCCGGCGAACTCATCGAACGCGACTCGAACTACTTCGGCAGCATAATGGTTGAACAGGGCGATGCTGACGCTCTACTAACCGGTCTCTCCCATCACTACCCTCGGCGCTCCGACCGCCGCTGCAGGTTGTCGGCACCGACGAGGATGTCGACTACGCGGCCGGCGTCTATATGCTGACGTTCAAGAATCGCGTGATCTTCGTGGCCGACGCGACGGTCAATCAGGATCCCAACGAGGAGGTCCTCGCGGAGGTCACCAAGCAAACTGGCAAGCTCGCACGCCGGTTCAACATCGAACCGCGCGCCGCCTTGCTCTCGTATTCGAACTTCGGTAGCGTCAACAACGAGGGGACCCGCAAACCCCGCAAGGCAGCGTCCATGCTGCAGGACGATCCCGAGGTCGACTTCACGGTCGACGGCGAAATGCAGGCCGACACCGCCGTCGTCGAGGATATTCTCCAGGGCACCTACGGCTTCTCCGAACTCGAGGAGCCCGCGAACGTGCTGGTCTTCCCGAACCTCGAGTCGGGTAACATCGGCTACAAGCTGCTCCAGCGACTCGGCGGTGCCGACGCCATCGGCCCGATGCTGGTCGGGATGGACGAGCCGGTCCACGTCCTCCAGCGGGGCGACGAGGTCAAGGACATCGTGAACCTGGCCGGCGTTGCGGTCGTCGACGCCCAACAGGAGTAAACGCGTGAGCGAGCACGCCGCCGACCGTCGCGAAGACGGATCCGAGCGCACCGTCTCCGTTGCCGACTCCGATCGCACCAGTCGCGAAACCGACGGTGCTCGAGTTACCAGACGGCGGCTGCTCTGTGCTGCGGGGACTGCCGGAACGATCGGTCTCGCCGGCTGTGCTGGACGACGGTATCGGTCGCCATCGGACTGTTCCGCCGTCGCTGCCGCTGCCGAAACCGCAGACGGGTACGTCCCGCTGCCCGCGGACGAGGACATCTCGATGTTTCGGCGCGGACTGCGCCGCTACGGCTACTATCCGGACGAGACCGTTCCGTCCGACGTTCGCGTCGACTGGTCGTTCCCCACCAACCGTATCGGACACACGGCGGCCAAGTCGACGCCCCGACCGACGCCGGACGGCGAAACGATTCTCGTCGCGAGCGATACCGGCCGGATCGACGCCGTCACACCGAGTGGCGAGCGCCGCTGGCGTATCGATACCGGTGCCTCCAGAAGCCTCGGGTTTCATGGAACGCCGGCGATCGTCGACGGCACCGCCTATATCGGCGGCTACGACGGCGATTGCTACGCCGTCGATATCGACTCCGGCGACGTGATCTGGCGAACGTCCGCGCGCGAGTTCGGCGGCGCGATCGCGATCGGCTCGAGTCCCGCCTATATCGACGGCAACCTGTACCTGCTCGCCGAGTACAGCGATCCCGCCAGCGGCACGCTCTGGGAGCTCGACGCCGCGACCGGGAATCCGACCTGGAGCGACGACCGCCTCTGGGGGATGCCCCACCCCTCGCCGGCGATCGACTGCGAGACCGGTCGGCTCGTAACCGGGTCGAACGACGGCGTCGTCTACTGCTGGGAGTTCCCCTCCCTCGAGTTCGCCTGGTCGTTTCAGGCCAGCGGCGAGGGCGGCCCCGACGGCGAACCGATGGCAGATGGCCGATTCAATCTCGGCGCACAGATCAAGGGGACGATCCCGACCTACGACGGCGCGGCGTTCGTCGGCTCCTGGGACAGCCACTTCTACCGGCTCAACCTCGCGGACGGCAGCGAGGAGTGGTCGTTCGAGACCGGAAATATCGTCATGTCGAATCCGGCGATCGATCCCCAGCAGGGGGTCATCTACATCGGGAGCGACGACCACCACGTGTACGCGCTCGATACCGAGACCGGCGACGAACTGTGGTCGGCGGACGTCGGCGGTCGCGTCATCGGATCGATAACCGCGACGGCCGAGACGATCCTCGTCGGCTCCTACGATACGCACCTGTACGCCCTCGACCGGGCGACCGGCGACCGGCGCTGGCGAGTCGAAAACCGCGGCCACGTCACCAGCGGTGCGATCCCGCAGGGCGACCGGATCTACTACGCCGAGCGCGGCATCTTCTCGAACTACTACGACGATGACGAGGAGACGGTGCTTGAGAAGCCCGGCCGCGCCTACTGTCTCGTTCCGGATGAATGAGTACGGTCTACTTCAGTCACCGCGAGCGAAGCCGGAGGCTGAGTGAGCGGGCCGACGACTGATGTGGAGGCCCCGAAGGGGCCGGAGCGGAGGGAGGGGTGCTTTTCATCGACGTTTTGCCGAGGGCGCGGCTTTGCCGCGCCCGCAGAGCAAAAGGTCGTAGCAGTGCATTCAAGTATACGCCCGGATTTTTATCGGGTATGCAAGATCAGGGACGCTCTACGCGCAAACGAACCGGTGGCCGACTGAAGAACGTTCGAAAACGACGCAAGAACGAACTCGGTCGCCTCCCGACCGAGACGGAGGTCGGCGAACAGCGATTCCGGACCGTCGACGCTCGCGGAAACGTCACGAAGACCCGAGCGCTCTCGACGGACGTCGCGAGCGTCAACAAGGGCGACGAGACGGTCTCCGCGGAGATCGAGGACGTCGTCGAGAACGACGCTAACCCGAACTACATCCGCCGGAACATCATCACGAAGGGAGCCGTCATCGAGACGAGCGAGGGGCAAGCCCGCGTCACCTCCCGTCCCGGACAGACCGGTCAGGTCAACGCCGTACTCCTCGATTAACGCGACCTGGTTTTCGGTTCACTGCGATTCGTGACAGTGTCGTTCAATAGCGGGTAGTATCCCTGTCGCTGCTGTTGCCGTCGGTAGCTCCACGCCTCGCGTCGTGTCACACGTCCCCAATATCGGGGTTCCAGACGGGCGTGATCGGATCCTCCAGTCGTTCGAGTTCCCCATCACTGAGAGTAACGTCGAGTGCGCCGGCAGTATCCTCGAGGTGGGCGATCGTCCGCGGGCCGACGATCGGTGCGTCGACGGTATCTTTGTGGAGCAACCAGGCGAGCGACACTTGTGCCGGCGTCGCATCGTGGGCGTCGGCGATATCACGGACCTGCTCGAGAACGTCCCAGTTCGCCTCGGTGAACCGTTTCTGCATGAATTCATCCGTCGCGGCACGGCCTGAGTCCGGCTCCTCGTCCCGTTCGTATTTCCCGGTCAGGAAGCCGCCGGCCAGCGGCGACCACGGAATAACCCCGATGTCTTGGTCGGCACACAGCGGCAACACGTTCGCCTCTTCGTGGCGGTCGACGAGGTTGTACTCACACTGCATCGAGACGAAGCGCTCGTAGTTGTCGACGTCGGCCGCGTGCAGTGCCTTCATCAGTTTCCAGGCCGGCATCGTGCTTGCGCCGACGTACCGTACTTTGCCCACCTCGACGAGCCGGTCGAGCGCCGAGAGCGTCTCCTTGATCGGCGTCTCGTCGTCCCAGCGGTGGATCTGATAGAGGTCGATGGAGCCGGTTCCCAGCCGATCGAGGCTGGCATCGGCCTGTTCGAGCACATGTTTACGGGAGAGGCCCTGTCCGTTCGGTCCCTCATGCATCCGACCGTATACCTTCGTCGCGACGACGAGTTCCGACCGGTCTCGGTCCGCATCGGCGAGGGCGTTTCCGAGGATTTCCTCACTCTCACCGCTCGAGTAGACGTTTGCCGTATCGAAGAAGGTGATGCCGAGCTCGAGCGCGCGATCGATCACCGCGTGGGCCTGCTCGCGGTCGTGGACCATCCAGGGCTGGTCGGTCCCGAAGTTCATACAGCCGAGGCAGAGCCGAGAGATGTCCAGTCCCGTCTCACCGAGGCGCGTGTACTCCATGCCGTCATCCTTCGTCCTGACGCGGGTTAAAGCCGCCATGGAGTCCCTCGAGCACTGATACGATGAAAACGAGTCACGGGTCCGCCGATTCCGGTCTTGGGCGGTGATACAGAGCGATAGCGCATACCTCCGTCTTTAGGCGGAGGTCAAGCAATAGGCATTGTGTTAATTCACGAGTCTCCGCTACTGCTTGATTTCCCACTCTTCACCGATGGTATTAAGACGGTATGAACTATAGTATGCAACACGGATGAAGACTACACGGCACGCGACCTACAACCTCAACTACCACATCGTGTGGTCGCCGAAGTACCGCCAGTCGGTATTCGTCAACGAGGTCGCTGACCGTGTGCGAAACATCCTCCACGAAATCGCTGACGAGAAGGGAGTAGAGATACTCGACATAACCGTCCAACCCGACCACATCCATCTGTTCGTCAGTAGCCCGCCGAAACACGCTCCCTCGCTTCTCGCTAACTGGTTCAAGGGAATTTCCTCGCGGAAATATAACCACCGCTACGCCGATAACGAGAGTGAGAAGATTCGATGGGCGCGAGGCTACTACGCAGGGACGGCGGGGAACGTCTCCAGCGAAACGGTTCAGGACTACATCCAGCGTCAACAGAACTCATGAATTCTGTTTGGCCCACGAGAAACGCGGCGTGTTTCTCGGGACGTCACGAGGAGGGTGACACATGACGGAACTCACCAAGACGCTGGAACTGAAACTAGTCGACCCGAACGCCCACAAGCAGAGGAAACTCCGTGAGACGCGGGACGCCTACCAGCAAGCCCTCGCGGATGCGTTCAACGCTGGTTGTACCACCCAGACCGAAGCGAACGACGTAGTGGTTTACTACGACTTGAGCGGGTACGCGAAGAACGCACTCAAGAAGTACGTCCCGCAACTCACGACGACCTACAACGCGGGCGAACTTCACGACGACCACCCCGTTCGCTTCACCAACGAAGGACTGCGCCTCGACCACAAGCCCGAGAACGCTATCGAGTGGTACGTCAAAATCCCCCATCACGAAGACTATCACCTCTGGATGCCAGCACAATCGAATCCCGAACAGCGAGGTTGGCTGGAAGCGTTGAACGCGGGAGACGCCAAGATGGGCGAGAGTCGCCTATTCGAGCGGGACGGGATGTGGTATCTCCACGTCACCGCCACCCGTGACGTGGAGGAACGCTCCGATGAATCCGCCGAAGAACGGACGCCTATCGGAATAGACATCGGGGAAGCGTCACTCGTCACGGTGTGTCACCGTGATGACCACGGTTCTCCGACCCGCCCCGAACTATGGGCTGACGAGGGGAAGACCGTTCGCCGGCTCCGCAAAACCCACTTCACCGCCGCGCGACGGCTTCAGGAGCGCGGAAGTGAACGTATGGTGGAGTCCTACGGTGATGACCTGTGGGCGCAGATTGACGATGTGTTCCACCGTGTGACCCGCGAAGTCGTGGAGTATGCCGAGGCGGTCGAGAATCCCGTGCTCGTTCTTGAAGACCTAACGTATATTCGGGAGTCGATGGACTACGGCGAGTACATGAATCGCCGTCTCCACGGTTGGGGATTCGCCAAACTCCACGCCCAGATACGCTACAAAGCCGTCGAGAAGGGTATCCCCGTCGAAATGGTGAATCCGTACAACACATCGAAGGAGTGCCATTCGTGCGGTGAAGTGGGGTATCGTCCAAAGCAGGCGACGTTCAAATGCACGAACGACGACTGTTGGATGGGCGAGTACCAAGCGGACGTGAACGGCGCGATAAACATCGCAGACCGCTACCTCAGCGGAGAGAGTCGTTTCAGAGAACACACGGACGACGATGACTCGGCTGAGGATGGGGCGCGTTTGACCGCGCCACAAGACAGCCAAGCCGATGCTGAAACCCAGCAGAAGACGTTTGGAACATATGCGTCTTGAAACCATAGGGTCGTTGCACTCGGCCTGAAATCTCGTGGCGAGATTCCCGCGTCTTCAGGCGCGGGAGGAGGTCAATCAGGGCCGCGGTGCCGCCTTCTGGAGTGCCGTCTCGGCGATGTTGCCGCCGTAGTCGGCGCTTCGGGACAGCGAGTCGATGATCAGTCCCAGCGACTGGGCCTGTGCGGGCTCGAGATCGCGGAGCATGTCGTCGATCTGGCGGGTATGTTCATCGATATCGACGACGGCTGCGAGCGCGTCGTGCCCGAGCCGGTTGGCTTCGTCAGCTTCCTCGGCGAACAGCGCGTCCATCGACTGCTCGAAGACGGTCGCGGCTTCGGCGTGGAGGCCGTGGATGGCGTCGGCTACGTCAGCGGGGAGGTCATCGAGCTTGAGCGCGATGTCACTGATCTTAACGGCGTGGTCGGCGATCCGCTCGAGTTGGCGGGCGCTCGAGTGAAAGTCGAAACAAGCTTCGCGGGAGACCCCTAGTTCCTCGACGGCACGCGGCGATCGCAGCGTCGCGCGAAAGATTCGCGAGACGACCAGCCAGAGGCGATCGACGTCGTCATCGCGATCGATCACGTCGTAGGCGATATCGTCGTCGTTCTCGATCAGCGCCGTCACCGCGTCCTTGAGCATCGATTGGGCGATCAGGCGCATGCGCGTGACGGCGTTGACGATCGACAGCTCCGAGGAGTCGAGCAGGTCCTGAATGACCACGCTGTCGCTGGTCTCCTCGAGCACTTCGACACCGACGAGTCGCTGGGTCGCATCGCGGATCGCGCTCCGTTGCTCGGTCGTGATCCGTCCTGCCTCGAGCGAGATGACGTCGAACCCGCTGACGTACATCGTCATCACGGCCCGCATCAGTTCCTCGTCCTCAAGCCCCGATACGTCCAGCGTCCCTTCTTGGCGTCGGGTCTCGCGTTCGGGTGTCAAGAGGAGTTCGTCCCCTTCGGGATAGAATTCGACTGTGGTACCGCTGCTGACGTCGTTATCCGTCGCCCAGGTCTTCGGCAACGAGACGGTGAAGGTCGACCCACCTGTGACCTGCACTTTTCGCGTCTCCATACGACCCGCTTCCGACTGCAACAATATAAATCCACTAGTCTATAGAGTGGTAGAGAATGTCGACTTCTGCCAGCAGACGGCCTGTCTAATGTATTTTGGCCCCTATTGGTTAGTATATATACATCGATAACTGTTGCCATATATAGGTATATATAGAAATGGGTCACGATCGAGTCACGATCGCTATGCGACCGAAATCAAACGGTATCAGCGACGCGCGACTCGCGCCGCGATGATACCGCGGGCTATCGGACGTCGGCGAGATCGACGATGGCTTGGACGTCCGCCGAGAGCCACGTCGTCATCCGCTCCGAGTCGGAACACGTCCGCGGCGTGATCGTACACCGATCGGGCCGGTCCTCGTATCGGACGACGATCGACTCGAGGTCGGTCTCGTCGGTCGAGTACTGCGTGGCCGTGGCCAGTCGCTGTCGGGGTGACCGATCGCCGTAACCGCCGGTGGATCCGTTCATAGTTTGGAAACCTCGCCCGTACACGAATCGAGCGACGACACGTACAAAGCGGCTGCTAATTGTGATATTGAGCGATCTATACGGTTATAGTTGCTCCGTATCGGTGCCGCCGCCGATGTGAATGGTGTCCGTACACCGAGAAATGGGTTGTTTCCCTCGAATGGCATCCGGTACGGCGGACGTATCGGAACGGAACCGAGAGTCACCAAACGAACGGCCCACGGGACGGGGACTGCGAACCACGCAGGTCCCGTCTCGCCGGTTGCCACGCCTACGGACGGGTGTTGTGCCGGACGTCGTCTAACGCGGATCGCATAAGCGTCTCGTGGACGTTGGTTGTCGGACCGTCATCCGTTGGCTGACACCGGTCGTAGGTTCCGTCCGATCGCATCACCCATCTGTTCTGATCGTCCGAGAGCAGCGTCTCGAGGATACCATCGAGTCGGCACTGGAGCCGCGAATCGTCGATCGGCGTGATCGCCTCGACCCGGTTGTCGAGGTTGCGGGTCATCTTCAGTCAGCGAGGAAACCCTGCCGTTTACGACGGGGAGGAATCGCGTACGCTCTGTTCCACGACTGGCAGTTACAGCCGGCTGACTTCCTAATGGAAGACGGTACTAATATAAATACAAGAGACTATATATGAAGTATGGTGGAGATCCGTCGCACTGTTGTCGTCAAACTCGACGTAGACGACAGCGACGCGACTCTCCTCCACGACACCATCGAGGAATATCTGTGGGCCGCCAACTATGTCGTCCGCGACGCGTGGCAAGACGAGTATAAGCCCACTTCAAAAACGAAACTCCACGACCGAACGTACTCGGATGTCCGCGAACAGACGCGGCTTCAAGCCAACCTCGTCCAATCGGCACGAAACAAGGCCGCTGAAGCTATCAAAAGCGTCGTCGCCCGGTGGAAGAACAGCAAGATGGCGTCGCAACCGAACTTTACGACGCCCTCGGTTCGCTACGATAAGCGAAGCGCCACGTTCCACGACGACCGGGTGTCGCTTTCGACCGTCAATGGACGAATCGAAGCCGAGTACGTCCTCCCACCGGAAGGCGACAATCCGCAAACGAAGTACCTCCGCCACGACGACTACGAGGTGACAGGAGCGACGTTACAGTACCGCGACATGACTGATACTTTTATCTCCACATCGGAACGAAGGCCGACGTGGAGTCCGAGATACCGGACAACGGCGACACCGAGCACAGCACAGTCCTCGGCGTCGACCTCGGTATCGAACAGATCGCCGTCACGTCGACCGGACTGTTCTGGAACGGCGACTACCTGAACCACCGTCGGCGGGAGTACGAGCGGATTCGCGGCACACTCCAACAACTGGTACCGAATCAACCCACCGAACGATCAAACAGATGGGCGACCGCGAAACACGGTGGGCTGAAGACTACCTACACCGCGTTTCGAAAGCGATCGTTCACGAGGCCGTTTCGCACGGGTGCGATACAATCGCCTTCGAGGAACTAACGGACATCCGCGACCGGATGCCGGGTACAAAGAAGTTCCATGCATGGGCGTTCCGTCGGCTCTACGACTACGTAGCCTACAAGGCGGAAGCTGAACGGATCGACGTGACACAAATCGATCCAGCGTATACGAGCCAGCGGTGTTCGAAGTGCGGAACGACGCTACGGGAGAATCGCCCGTCGCAATCAGAGTTCTGCTGCCAGGAGTGCGGCTACGAAGTGAATGCGGATTACAATGCAGCGAAGAACATCGGGTTCAAGATGCTCCGTGCGGGGCAAACGTCCCCACACGGAGGGGCGACACGTCACCTCGCCCTGCAGTCGGGGACGCTGAACGTGAACAGCGAGTATTCGCCTGCCGACTAGTTTCGGCTAGAACGGAAGTCCACTGACAAGCTCCGCCCTTTAGGGCGGAGAAGGTGACCCCGGAATCCCCCCTCATATCTCACTCGCTATCGGCCGTGACGATCTTCTCGGACGACCGCTCGACGTGGCTGGTCCCGGCCACGCTAATCGACTCTCCGCGGCGGACGTTGTACGCTGTTAGTCTCCCACCGTAGACACAGCCGGTATCGAGCCCCACTGCCCATTCCCGTTCGATCGGCTCCGCGAGGACGGTGTGACCGAAGAAGACCCGCGGCGGCCCCTCGTAGCTCTCGAACCAGAACGGGCCGTCGTAGCCGTCGCCGTCCAGTGCCCGCATCGTCAGCACGTCGTCGTCCGAGTGCGCTGACAGCGGTCGGCTCGGATCGACCCCACCGTGGACGACGATCCCACCGTCCCACGAAATCGCCGCCGGAAGCGACTCCAGGTACTGGTAGTCGACCGCATCGAGGGCCGGCAGCGAGGCCTCGCCCTCGAGGAGCTTTCGCTCGTTGTTTCCGCGGACCGAGACCAGCCGCGGCGACCGCCTGACGCGATCGAGGACGGCCTTGCTCTCCGGTCCCTTTCGAACCAGATCACCGACGAACACGGCGAGATCGTTCGCGCCGAGTTCCAGCGACCCCAGCAACGCCTCGAGCGAGTCGAGACAACCGTGGACGTCACCGATGACGTAGACGTCGTCCCGGTTCTCAAGGTCGATGTGCCGGTGGTCGAACGATACTGAGTCGTCGAACGCGGAGTTGGCGGTCGTCACGTGTTATGCGTCAGAACTGTCCATCGAAACAGGATAAGTCGTTTATATGTTTCGTATTGAATGCTATATAGGGGCGTATAGCACGGACGAGACCCGGATTTGGGCCTGCAGTGCGTGAGAACGGGACAGGAGACGGGGACTTCTTTAGGAGCGATGCTGCACCACAGGTATGGATGTCATCGTCAACGCCGCCGCGAGCGCGGATGGGAAACTCTCCTCGCGTCGCCGCGAACAGATCGCGATCAGTGGCGAGGACGATTTCGCGCGCGTCGACCGACTGCGGGCCAAAAGCGACGCGGTCGTGGTCGGTGTCGGCACTGTGCTCGCCGACAACCCGCATCTGACCGTCAAAGGCGACGACTTGCGGGCCCAGCGTCTCGAGGCGGGTCGACCAGAGAATCCCGCACGGGTCGTCGTCGACTCGAGCGGGCGGACGCCGACGGATGCGGCGGTCCTCGACGACGCGGCGACGACCTACCTCTGTCTGAGCGAGGCCGCGCCCGTCGATCAGCGCATGGAACTCGCCGATCACGCCAAGTTGATCACCGCGGGTGACGACCGGGTCGACCTCCTTCGGGCGTTCGCAACGCTGCAGGAGCAGGGCCTCGAGCAGGTCATGGTTGAGGGGGGTGGCGAGCTCATCTTCTCGATGTTCGAGGCCGGGCTGGTCGACGAGCTACGGATGTTCGTCGGTCCGAAAATCATTGGCGGTCGCGACGCCCCAACCCTCGCCGACGGCGAGGGGTTCGTCGCCGAGTTTCCGACGCTCGAGCTTGCGGACATCGACCGACTTGATGACGGCGTCTTGCTGATCTGGAAGACTGACGACCGCTAAGCTCGAGCCGTCGTCTCATCGGCCGAACCGTTCGACCGGCGAGTATCAGTGCCAGTACGGTGATATTAGAACGTCTGTTGGAGAGGACTACTCGTCCAGTGTCGCTGGGTCAAACAGTATCATCACCGTATCCGCCGAAGGTATTTTGACTGGTAATATCTATCGTTTGACGGTGTTCTGAAATATGACAAAACGGTCCAATGCGAACCGAGCCGGTGATGGCGCACCACGTCCGAGCGGTCCGTCGGGATTCGAGCGACGCGCCTTTCTGGCGAAAGCCGGAACTGCTGCCGGTGCGCTCGGTATCGGTACGGGATCCGTCGCGGCGAGCGACGCACGGTCGACTACCGACGTTCACGGATTCGAGTGTGAGCGCCCGCAGTTCACGTGCGGCCAGCAGGTGACCGCGGGCGACGGGATGGTCTCGAGCGTCGATCCGATCGCCTCCGGCGTCGCCGCGAGTGTCCTGCGCGAGGGTGGCAACGCCGTCGATGCCGCCGTGGCGCTGCAGTACGTACTGGCAGTCACACAGCCCCACGGATCGGGGGTCGGCGGCGGCGGGTTCATGGTGATCTACGACGCCGACGCGGACGAGGTCGACGTCATCGACAGCCGCGAGCGCGCCCCCCAGGGTGCGACCGCGGACATGTTCCTCGACGACGACGGCGAGCCGATCCCATTCGCGGATCGAATCCGGCTGGGCGAGGCCGTGGGCGTTCCGGGGACCGTGATGGGACTGGAAACGGCGCTGGACCGACACGGATCCCGACCCCGTCAGCGGCTCGTCACCCCCGCGATCGACCTCGCTCGCAACGGCTTCCCGGTCGATAGGGTCTTCGCGAACCAGATCGCGGAGAACTGGGACAAGTTCAACGACGCGGCGAAGGCGGCCTACTCGGACGAGAACGGACGGCCTCTCACAGAGGGCGACACGCACAGTAATACCGATCTCGCCGAGACGTTCGAGGCGATCAAGCGAGGCGGTGCCGACGCCTTCTACGATGGCCCCATCGCAGCGGATCTCGCGGCAACGGTCCGGAACGCCGGCGGTAGCATGACTACCGATGACCTCGCGACCTACGACGTCACGATCGACGAGCCGGTCCGCGCCGAGTGGAACGACGTCGAGATCGTCGGCCAACCACTCCCGAGTTCAGGCCCGAGTACCGTAGCGTACATCCTGAAACTGCTCGAGTCCCTCGATATCGGACAGTACGACCGACGCTCGCCAGAAATGTATCACCTGGTCAGCGAGGCAACGAGCCTAGCCTGGGCCGACCGGAACGAGTACATGGGCGACCCCGAGTTCGTCGACGTTCCGATCGACGGACTGCTTGATGACGCGTATCTCAGGGAGCGCGCTGAGACGGTCCGGGTCGATGACACGCTTGCAGACTACGAGGCGGGAGAGTGTGTCGATCCCGGCAGCCCGCCCGGTATTGAGCCCTCGCAGGCACCATCACCCGACACGAAGCACGGGTCGACGACCCACTTCTCCGTCATCGACGCCGACGGCAACGCCGTCTCGTACACCTCGACGATCGAGCAGTTCATGGGCTCGGGGATGATGGTCCCCGGCCGCGGCTTCATGCTCAACAACGAACTGACGGATTTCAACGCCGTCCCCGAGGGACCGAACATGGTCGAACCGTGGAAGCGGCCGCTGAGCAGCATGAGCCCCACCATCGTCCTTCGCGACGGCGTCCCCGAGTTCACCGTGGGATCGCCGGGCGGATGGACGATCATCACCTCGGTCGCACAGACGCTCCTCCACCGCTACGTCTACGGGCTCGAGCCACTCGAGGCGCTCTCCGAACCGACCGTATTCACCACCGAGTGCCCGCCGATCAGTTGGGAGGAGGACGTGCCAGCACAGGCCCGCGCAGCGACCGAAGTGTTCGGGCAGGTCTGGAGCGATGAGACCAGCGGTGACTTCGGAAACGTCCAGGCCATCGAGATCGGCGACGACGAACTACTCGGCGCGGCCGATCCGACCCGCGACGGGCAGGCCGTCGGATTCGACCGCGGCGGAAAGCGGAGTCACGGACGAAACGACTGAGGGATCGCTAGCGGACGCCCACGGCTGTCGCTGTGGGATCGAGTATGGCTTCGGATCTCTCCTCGCGGGGACTCTCACTCACTCACTCGAATTCGGGGTCCCGATCCTCGACGAACGCCGCCATCCCCTCGCGCTGGTCGTGCGTTCCGAAGAGGCTCGCGAAGGCGCGCTTCTCGTATGCGAGGCCGCTTCCCTGCGGACCCTCGTGGCGCTGGTTGATCGCCTGTTTGGCGGTCCGCATCGCAAAGGCTGGTTTCGCCGCAAGTCGATCGGCCAATTCACTGACGACGTCGTCGAGGTTGTCGTCAGGGACGACCTCACCGAACAGGCCTGCCTCCGCGGCGGAGTCGGCGTCGAGGCGTTCCCCGAGGAAGATCATTCGTCGCGCCGTCTCGTCGCCGACCAGCCGCGGCAGCCGTTGCGTCGCTCCCCAGCCGGGAATGATCCCGAGATCGATCTCCGTGTTGCCGATCAATGCCGACTCGCCCGCGACGCGCAGGTCACAGGCCAGCGCCATCTCGCAACCGCCGCCGAAGGCATAGCCGTTGACCGCGGCGATCGTCGGCGCGGGGAAGGCCTCGAGCGCGTCGGCTACGTCGTGGCCGAGTTCGCCCCACTCTTGGGCGGCTTCCGGGGAGAGGTCCCGCATATACTTGATGTCGGCACCGGCGATGAACGCGTTATCCGCGCCCGTCAAAACAAGCGTGCGGGCGTCCGCCGCCGCGGCCTCCTCGATCGCTTCGCCCATCGCCTCGAGCGTCTCAATGTTCAGAGCATTGAGCGCATCCGGTCGATCGACGGTTATCGTCGCGACGTCGCCATCCCACTCGAGTCGGACTGTGTCCCAGGACATACCGCGGCGTTCGTCAGCCATCGGCAAATCCCTTTGCACGCGATTCAGGTTGCGAGGCAGGGACGGGCCATGTCCGCCGGGAACCGACCGAGCCTACCCGTCACATCTTTCCTCGGTCGCACCCTACAATGGGGTATGGAACGAGCCACGTTCGGCGGCGGTTGTTTCTGGTGTACGGAAGCGGCAATGAAGGAACTCGAGGGCGTCGAGTCGGTTACGTCCGGATACGCCGGCGGGCACGTCGAGGACCCATCCTATCGCGAGGTCTGTTCGGGCAACACTGGCCACGCAGAGGTCGTTCAGGTCGAGTACGACCCCGACGTGATCGGGTACGACGAACTACTCGAGGTGTTCTTCGCCACCCACGACCCGACGCAACTCAATCGACAGGGGCCGGACGTGGGAACGCAGTATCGCTCGATCGTCTTGTCTCACGATGAGGACCAACGAAAACAGGCCGAGGCCTACATCGAGGCGCTCGACCAGGAGTACGACGACGATGTCGTGACCGAACTCGAGGGACTCGAGACCTTCTATCGCGCCGAGGAAAAGCATCAGGACTACTTCGAGAAGAACCCCAACGATGCCTACTGTACGATGCACGCGGCTCCGAAAGTCGAGAAGGTCCGCGAGAAATTCGGCGAGATCGTCGCCGCACAGCAGTGAACCGTCGCTGGTTCGCCGTTGCAGTCCCGACCTCGCCGTAGAAACGCCGTCGCGACGAAAACAGCCGCTCACACGCCGTCAGATGGAACGACGACGGTGTAGTACCGGAATTGGTTCCGTTCGGTCTCCGCTCTGGATTCTGAGGGATGCTGTTTTCGCGCGAACCGTCTCACAATCCTGATGGGATTCTCGCCAGCAGCAGCCCGCCCCTATTTTATATGTGACGTTCCCGGCACAGTCTAGCGTGGAAATGCCGCGTACGAAATACTCGTTACAGAGTGTTCGCAACGGGATCCGAGAGCCGCAACTCATCTGGACGGAGCTTTGTAAGTACCTCTGGTCGGCCCATCGGGAGCTCTTCGAACTCCGCCACGGGAGCGGTATCGACGTCATGGACGAGGACTGGGACACGCTCCTCATACTCGACGCCTGTCGATACGATTTCTTTGCCGACATGAACTGGATCGACGGGACCCTCGAGTCGCGGTTGTCCGCCGGCTCGAGCAGCCCGGGATGGATCGACGCGAACTTCACGGAGAGAGAACACCACGACACCGTCTACGTGAGCGGAAACGCCTTCACGGCCGATATCGGCGACGACGTATTTCACGCGATCTATCCGGTGCCGGCGGAGCCGGTCACGGAGTCGGCGGCCGTCGACGCGGCCGACATCTTCGATCCCCGGCTGCTGGAGGACAGTTCCGTGATCGACCCGGAAACCGTCGTCGAGACGGCACTCGAGGCCCACGACCGACACCCCAACAAGCGGCTGATCGTTCACTTCTTGCAACCACACGTCCCGCTCATCGGCGAGACCGGGCTCGAGATTTACCAGCGGATCGCGTCCCAGCGCGATCTCTCGTCGGTATCCCGCGGCGGCAGAGGGGACCGCTTCGGCGCGCTGAACGTGCAACTCTACGAGATTATCGAGGACAATGCGTTCGATATCGACGTCACCGATCTGCGGCAGGCATATGCGGAAACCCTCGAGATCGTCCTTCCCTACGCCGACCGATTGATCCGAGAGTTAGACGGGAAGTCCGTTATCTCCGCCGATCACGGCGAATTGCTCGGCGAACGGCTGCTTCCCTTTACGAGCCGAAAGTACGGTCACTTCGAGTATCTGGCGAACGAGTCGCTGCGACGCGTTCCCTGGCACGTTGTGGACGCGGACGGTCGGAGACGGATCGTCGAAGAGGCACCGGTCGAGTCCGTTCGCATGGACGAGGATGCGGTGACGGAGAAACTCCGAGTACTCGGCTACCGGTAGCGAAACTCGTTTTTCCATTCGGATTTCGGAAGGGTCTGGACTCGGTCGGTTTCGTGTGAAAGGACTGATTTGAATAGTAGTCCGGGAGTCGTTCAAACTGAACCATGTCCATTGGCAAACTCGGTCCACAGGACGTCGTCACGACCAGTCCGGACAGCCAACTCGAGGAGATCACGGCGATGCTCGAGGAGGAAAACGTCGGCTCGATCGTCGTCACCGAAGACGACGAACCGATCGGGATGATCACTGACCGCGATGCGGCGCTCGCGATCCACGACCACGACGACGTTGGGTCGGTCTCAGTCGAGGACGTGATGACAGAAAACCCGGTAACAGTCCACGAGGACGACGATCCGATCACGATTTCGGAGGCGATCCGCGATAACAACGTCCGCCGCTTCCCGGTCGTCGACGATGACGGCAAGTTAGCGGGCATCGCGACGCTGGACGACTTGGTCGCAACGATCGGCGAGGAACTCGAGAACGTCGCCGATACGATCGAAGCCCAGTCGCCGGAGTACAATCCGTAACGCCTGGAACACCTTTTCGAACCGACTGCGGCACAGCGGTGTGATCTCCGGCGTGTGACTTTCACGTTTTTACCGACGGATCTCCCCACTGAACGCCACCGGTGAAAGGTACGTCCGTCTGGGAGCCGTCGATCGATTATGGACAACCGAATGGACACTCTCGTGATCGGAGGCGGTGCCACCGGAACGGGGATCGCCAGAGATCTCGCGCGCAGAGGCGTCGACGTCACGCTGGTCGAACGGGATGGGCTCTCGTCGGGAACATCGGGCCGCTCACACGGCCTGCTCCACAGCGGCGCTCGGTACGCCGAGGCCGACGGCCCGGAAGCCAGGGAGTGTCTCGAGGAGAACCGAATCCTGCGCCGAATCGGCGGTGCGTGCGTCCGAGAAACACAGGGCCTCTTCGTCCAACTCGCGGACGACGATCCGGCGTACTTCGAGGCGAAGCGCGACGCCTGTGAGGACGTGGGAATTGAGACCGAAGTCGTCAGCGGAGACGCCGCTCGCGAGGCGATTCCGGACCTTGCTGGCGACGTCGAGCGAGCGATGTGGGTGCCGGACGGCGTCGTTATCCCCTCTCGGCTGGTCGCTGCCAACGCGGCCGACGCCCGCGAGCACGGCGCGCGGATCCACACGCACGCACCGGTCACGTCCATGACCGTCGAGGACGAGCGGGTGACGGCGGTCGCGCTCGGTGGCGACGCCGACGAAACGGTACGGCCGAACTACGTCGTGAACGCGACCGGTCCCTACGCCGGCCACATCGCCGACATGGCGGGTCTCACCGTCGAAATGCGGCCGACCCGTGGCGTCATGGTCTCGGTCGAATACGACGGCCTTGAGCCGGTCCTCAACCGATGTCGCGAACCCGACGACGGCGATATCATCGTCCCGCACGACAACGAGGTCGTCCTCGGTACGACGAGCGTGCCGGTTGACGATCCCGACGACTACGAGCAGGCCGAATGGGAAGTTGCAGAGACGGTTCGGGAGTGCGCGGCAATGCTCCCCCCGGTCGCCGACGCCCCCCGCGTTCGGATGTGGTGGGGCGTCCGCCCGCTGTACGAACCCGAGGAAGCCGCTCGCGGCGGCCGCGGGATCTCGAGGGGCTTTCACCGCGTCGATCACGCCGATGAGGGTGTCGCGAACTGCTGTAGCGTCGTTGGCGGGAAGCTGACGACGTACCGTCAGATGGCCGAGGCGACCGCGGACCTCGTCTGCGACCGGCTCGGGGTTGACACCGACTGTTCCACTGCGGACGAGCGATTGCCGGGCGCGTCGGATCCCGAGCGACTTGACGCGTTCGTCCGGGAGTTCGACGGACAGGGGCCAACTGATGCCGATCTCGTCGGGAACTAGCGCTTAGCGGCTGCGGCTCGTACCACCGTCGTCACGACCGGGCAGCGCTGAAGACGGAGCCGACCGTACCGCCGGTATGGTCGACCGAGACCGTACTAGGGGTGTCCTCCTCGGCCTATCCTGTGGCGACGCGCTCGGTCGTCCCGTCGAGGGCTGGTCGGCCGACCGAATCGCCCGCGAGTACGGCACCCTCGAGTCGTTCGTCGGTGACGGGACCCACAGCAAACCACCGGGGACGGTCACCGACGACACGCAACTCGCGACGGTACTCGCTCGAAGCCTCCTCGCATGCGACGGGTTCGACCGGGATGAGTTCGTCTCGCGGTTGGTCGACTGGTACGAGAGCCGGCCGTTCGGTATCGGCGGCACGACGACCGAAGCACTCCGCCGAATCGCGGACGGCACCCCGCCGCTCGAGGCGGCCGAGGCAGCCAGAGCGGTGAAGCCACCGGGGCAGAAAGCGACGAACGGCAGCGTGATGCGCTGTGCGCCGCTCGCGATCGCCTACGCCGACGACCGGGCAGTCCTCGAGCGGGTGAGCCGCGAGTCCTCGCGCGTGACACACGCTGATCCGCGCTGCGTCCACGGCTGCGCCGCACTCACCCTGACGATCGCCGCCGCACTCGAGGGGGCCGAGCGCCCGCTCGAGACCGCACTCGCGGCGCTCTCCGACGATGCACCGTCCGAACTGGTCGACCGACTTGAACCGATACCGGACGGTGTCGAGTCCGATTCGCTTGTTCCGGAAAACGACGCCATCGAGACGCTCCGAACGGCGCTCTATCACGCGCTAACGGCGTCGGACCTCGAGACGGCGGTTATCGGTGCGGTCAACGAGGGCGGGGACGCGGACACGATCGGCGCGGTCACCGATGCCGTCGCCGGGGCGCGATTCGGCGCGAGCGCGCTGCGCGAGCGCGCTGCCCGAGCGGTGGCTGACGAACGTAGCGGGACGGACGGAACGAATGACACTCGCGGATCGGCTCACCGAACTCGAGTTAAACGAGCAATAGCACGCTATCTCAGAACTCTCGCTGGAGCTCCGACCAGATGCCGAACTCCGTCGAGTGCTCGATATCGACACGCAACTCGTTGTCGTCGTCAAGGTCGATCGAGATTTCGTCGAGGTTGGCGACGTATCGGGACTTTCGGTGGCGACCCTTACGGACGCCGACGGCGTTCTCGACGAGTCCGGCCTCGGTCAGACAGTCGAGTTTTCGATACGTCGTCGAAAGTGGGTGATCCGTGGCCTCGGCGATGTCCTCGACCGTCATCGGCTCCTCGAGTACCGCGATGATCTCCTGGCAGGCCTCGTCGTCGAGCGCGCCCATGACGCACTCGAGACCGGGAGTCTCGCCGGACGAGGAGAGCTCGAGTGACATTGGGTGCAGCGACATTAGGAGCGAGGATTAAAGACACGTTTGATTACGAGTGTCAGTAAACCGGAATAGATCGATTTGCGGCCCGAGGAATCGATGGGGCAACTACATGTGCAATCGGCCCGAGAGAACGGGTATGAGCGACGATCGGACGTCCGAGTCCACGGTCGAGAACACGCCCGGGCAGGGACGAACGCCCGAGGCCGAGCGGATCGAACCCACCGCCCCCGAGGAGTTCGGCCTCGTGCAGGTCTGGTGGGGCGACGGGAAGGGGAAGACGACGGCTACACTCGGCATGGGAATGCGGGCCGCCGGCCACGGCTACCGCGTCCACATGCTCCAGTTCATGAAAGGCGGGGCCTCGAGCGTCGACGCCGTTCGTGGCGAGTACAATGCCATCGCCGCGCTGCCGGGAATCAGCTACGAAAACCTCGGTCACTACGGCTGGCACGGGATGGAAGACGGGAGCGCCGAGGCCAACCACGAGGCCGAGGCACAGGCTGGCCTCGAGCGCGCCCGCGAGTTGCTCGAGGCGGCCGAGGAAACCGCCCTCGACGAACCGATCGATCTCGACGCGGATCCGGAGGCGGGAATGCACATGCTGATTCTCGACGAGGTACTCTACGCCGCGGATCGGGGCCTGCTCTCGGAGGCGGACGTTCACGACCTCATCGATGCGAAGCCGGATGGTCTCGAGCTGGTGCTGTCGGGGAGTCACACCGAGCCGGACTACCTCGCGGACCGTGCGGACCTGATCACGAACGTCCGGAAGGTGAAACATCCGATCGACGACGGCCAGCGGGCGCGACAGGGAACCGAGTTCTGACCGGCTCGCTGCGCGCTCCATCGCGCACGGCGACCGGGCTGTCACTATTCTTCTACCAACACAGTTATTATCAGATACTGAGAAAGACTCGTCATCCAATGGGTGTGATTCGAGTAGACGGGCTGCGAAAGTCCTACGGATCTGTCAACGCTGTAGATGGAATGGAGTTCGCCGTTGATCGGGGAGAGCTGTACGGCTTTCTCGGGCCGAACGGTGCCGGCAAGACCACCACGATTCGGGTCCTGACCGGCCAGATCGAGCCGGATGCGGGCGATGTGAGCGTCCTCGGAACCGATCCGGTCGCCGACCCCATCGAGACGCGCAAGCGGGTCGGCATCCTTCCCGAACAGGAATCGCCGCCGAGTTTTCTCACGCCGCGTGAGTACCTCGAGTTCGTCGGTGAAGTGCGCGAGCTCGATCCCGACTGGATCGCGGCGCAGACCGATATATGGGCCGAACGGCTCGGATTTGAGAACAAACTCGACACGCTGCACACCGATCTCTCCCGCGGACAACAACAAAAAGTGATGATCGCGCAGGCGTTCGTCCACGAACCCGACGTGGTCTTCATCGACGAGCCACTAGCAAACCTCGACCCGCTCGTCCAGGAACAGGTCAAGCGCTTTCTCGTCTCTTATGCGGCCGGTGACAACGCCGTCTTCGTCTCGACGCACAACATCGACGTCGCCGAGGAGATCTGTACTCGCGTCGGCATCGTCGCCGACGGCCAGCTCGTGACCGAACGCTCGCTCGAGGACGGCGAGGACGACGAGTCGCTCCTCGACCTCTTCCTCGACCGCGTTGAGGGCGAAGGCGCGCGAGACACGCCCACGCTCGAGCAACTTGACGCATGACCGGGACGAGTACGACCGACGGCGCGAGCGTGACGGACTCGAGCCGATCGGGTCCCGGGCTCTCGACGCCGCGGCTGCTCGCAATCCTCTTTCGCGAGGAGTGGCGACTGCACACGCAGCTATTCGGCGGCTGGCGGTTCGCGCTGTTCCCACTCGTGATCGCCGTCCTCGCGGTGAGCGGGTCGCTCGCGCTCGTCGAGACCGGCACCGCGCCCGGGACGGTCGTCGGCGGCCTGCACGTCCTCGCCGTCGGCTTCGGGCTCTATAGTGGCACTGCGGGCTTTGCGGGGTCGGACATGCTCGAGAACGTCTTCGGGCGGCTGTCGCTGTTGCTCTCGTCGTCGACGACGCTGCCGCTCTCGCGTCGGCGGTTGCTGGGCGCGTTCCTCCTGAAGGACGGTCTGTTCTACGCGGTCGCGTTCGTGTTGCCCATGTCGCTCGGGAACGTCGCGGTCGACGGCCTGTCGGCGACGACGCCGCTCTCGGTCGGCCTGTTCTGGCTCTCGCTCTGTCTCGTTTTCACCGTCGGAATGGCCGTGACCGTCGCCCTGATCGCCGTCCGCACGCGCGGCGTGCCGCCGTGGACGATCGGTCTAGGGATCGGACTCGCCGTCGTCGGCGGCTGGGCGGTCGGCGGACTGGGAACGCTCCAATCTGCTCTCGTTCCGATTACCGGATCTCCAGTCACCGCCGGCGGACTGGCTGTCGGGACCCTCGTCCTCGCGGCGGGCTCGCTCGCGATCTACGATCCGACCTACGGCCGGCCCTCGCGGACCGCCACCGACCGCTTCGCCCGACTCAGTGATGTGCTCCCGCTCGAGAACGCACCACTGGTCACGAAGTCGCTGCTCGACCTCGCGCGCTCTTCGGGCGGCGTCTGGAAACCGTTCGTCTCTGCGAGCATCCTGCTCGCGCTCGTGGCCGCGCTCGTCGGCGTCGTCGACTCGATTACCGGCATCGCACCTGCGCCGGGAATCTTCTTCGGCGGCGTCCTCGGCCTCTCGGCGTTTACGACCTACAACTGGCTGACCCAGTTCGATTCGCTCGAGGCCTACCTCACCTACCCCGTCTCGATCGCGGACGTCTTCCGCGCGAAACGGATCGCGTTCGTCCTGGTCGGCGCGCCGGCGGTCGCCGTGCCCTACCTCGCGGCCGTCGTCTGGTTCGACGCGACGCTCGTCGACGCCGTCGTCGGAGCGATACTGCTGGCCGGCTACGCGCTGTACTACTACGGCCTGACCGTCTACATCGCCGGCTTCGACCCCAACGAGTTCCTCTTCGACGCCGTCCGCTTCGCGACGTTCACGGTCGGCGTCGCCGTCCCGCTCGTGCCGACGCTGGTCGCCGGCTTCGTCGTCGTCCCCCCGTCCGTGGAACTCGCCGCCGTCCTCGCGCTCGCCGGCATCGGCATGGGGTTCCTCGGACTCGTCCTCTCGAGTCGCGCCGGACCGCGCTGGGACGCGCGATATAGAGCGGAATAGCGGTTCGAACTGGGATTGATTCGGACGTATTGAACGGCTACAGCAAGCTATAGAATAGCTATAGCAAACTATTTTGTGCCAATCTCGTAATACGATAGCAATGAGTGATATCGGTGTCCCATGGGACGGGGACGTAAACGAAACCGTCATCGAGGAGTGGCGGGCCGAAACGTCACCGTTCGATCGGGTCAAAGAGGTGCTGCTGGCGACGACGACGCCCCAGTATGCGGGGGCGATCGCCGAACGGGCACGCGTTAGCGAGCCCAGCGCCCGCAAGCATCTGCAGACGCTCGCCGAAGCCGGCCTCGCCGAGCGCGAGGCTACAGGTCGGGGGACGAGATACAAACGCTCGCGCGAAACGGTCGCGATGGGTCGGATCCGCGAGTTGCACGCGGAACTCACCAAGGCGGAACTCGTCGACGGCATCCGAGACCTCAAGGAGAAGATCGAGACCTACCGCGAGGAATACGGCGTAATGGACCCGAACGACCTCGCGCTCGAACTCGAGGCCGACGACGGCGAGGGGTGGACTGCGATCTCGCGCTGGCGGGCGCTCGAGGAGAACCTGAAAATCGCGCAGGCGGCGCTGTCGCTGTACGACTTCGATCCGGACGGTGAACACGGCGACGAAACGGCGCGATCGGACGATACTGACACGTCTCGAGGCGCGTTCGCCGGTGAGACGGGGGACCTCTCGGCGTAACGGATGGATCGTGACGAGTCAGCCGGCATTCCGTCCGAAGAACGAACGACCGATCTCGGCGCGCCCGATGTCACGACGATGCGTCGCCTCCGCGAGTTCTTCCGGCAGACGGAACCGCTCGTCGAGACCGCCGCATTCGACGACGTTCTCGATCCCCAAGAGATCCGCGTCGAATATGTAGACGGGATCGGGGACGCGGAATGGTGCCGACTGGATATCACGTGGTACAAATCGGGCGCGTATCGATTCCATTACGTCGACGAAAACGACGTGAACTGGCGATTCGACCGCCATCCGAACCCCCATTCTCCGGAGAAGCACTTTCACGAACCGCCCGACGCACCCGCCGAGACGGCAGCACGATCGTGTATCGACATCGAGGAACATCGTCTGGTCGCTCGAGCGGTCACGAAATTGTGGCGGCGAGCCTACGAGCAGAACGACCCCTCGATCCTCAATACGGCCGACAATCCACCCTGAAACGGACACCGCTCCCATACCGTCCGAGAGAATGGGAGTAGTCAGTCCTCGAGTCAGCGTTCGGGTCGCGGTGCGTTTTCGTACCGCTCGATTTCGTCGGTCGTTTCCACTCGTTCGTAAATCGACTGCAGCGTCTCTTCCGCTCGCAGGAGATCGTGTGCCTCGAGGAACTCCCGTCCCTCTTCGCTGATTCCGTAGAACTTGTACGGGAGATCGTTCCGTCGGCGATCCGTCGGGAGTGTCAGCTCATCGACAATACCCGCCTCGATGAGTCGCTGCAGGTGCTGCCGGATCGTCGTCCGACTCTTGCTGGGGCTCACGTAATCCAGTTCCTTCAGCGTCGGCAGTTGCGCGGGATGGCCCAGAACGTCCTGAACGAGAGCGAACCGTGTCTCTTGGGTGACGACGTTCAGCCGCTCGCGAACGGTCTCGAGGTCGGTCGGCGTCCGATCCGGCGTGCTCATATCCGTCATTTCATGCGATACGTGCAAAAGCGTTTCGCTCAAAAGCGAATAGGTCATATACGATACGTCCACCGATCCAGTCGGTAAATTGAAGGATCGGAGCTGCGTCCGCTCGGCTGATGACCGAGGAGTCGGTGACCGTCGACGAACTCGCCGAGAAAGCCGAATCACACCTCCACGAGTCGTCGCTGACGCCCGAAGAGTACGAAGCGCTCAAACACAGCGTCGCAGAACTTTCGCCGCTTCTCACGACCGAGCGGACATACTTCGTTCTGGGCAGCTACGGACGGCCGGAGATCCATCGACTCCAACTCGTCAAGGACAGACTCAATCGACGTTCGGGTAGCTACGCGTTTCTGATGGTCGATATCCGAAGCGAGTGAACGAATACCTATCTCAAGTTCCGCCTCCTCGCCGATTACGCCGGTTTCATCGTCGGCGTAACCGAACACGACCGCAGCGGATTCCTCGTCGAACAGGGGTATTTCACTGCCATACCGGAGTACTTCGAAAAGACGCACGTCTTCAAACGGACATACGACGACTTAGAACCCGAAGCCGTCGATACGGCCGTTGATCTTGAGAAGCCGTACAGCGGGATGCAGACGGCGATTTTCGACATGCTCTCGGACGCTGACCGACTGTACGTCTGGCAGACCGAGGACGAACTCCGTGACCGTACCGATACGCTGCCCTGATAGCTACGACAGGACTGCTCCAAACTGAACCGATAGGACGATACTACCCGACACTCGAGTACCGACAACGCGGATGACCAGAACGCTTCTCGTCGCCGGAACGGCGAGCCACGTCGGTAAGTCGACGGTCGCGGCTGGCCTCTGTCGGCTGCTCGCCGATCGCGGGATCGACGTCGCGCCATTCAAAGGCCAGAACATGAGCAACAACGCTCGCGTCGTCGTTCAGCCGGATGTGGACGGCCGGCAGCGTGTCGAGTCAGACGACAGTAACGGCGACCAGTGGGGTGAAATCGGCGTCTCCCAGTTTGTCCAGGCTCGAGCGGCCCGGATCACGCCGACCACGGACTGTAACCCGGTGTTGCTCAAACCGCGCGGCGACGGCGAGAGTCAACTGGTGGTACAGGGGGAGGCTCACGATCATGTCCCTGCCGGAACCTACTATGAGGAATACTGGGAGCGAGCGTGCAAGGCCGCCGAGGAGTCCTACCGCAGATTAGCGGCTGACAACGACGTGATTATCGCCGAGGGTGCCGGCAGCATCGGCGAGATCAACCTCCACGACCGGGACCTGGCGAACGTCGAGACCGCTACGTTTGCGGACGCCGACATTCTCCTGCTGGTCGATATCGAACGCGGCGGGGCCTTCGCCAGTCTCTACGGCACGATCGAGCTCGTCCCCGACGACCTTCGCGATCGTATCGTCGGTGCGCTCATCACCAAGTTCCGCGGTGATCGATCCCTGCTCGAGCCCGGCATCGAGGAGATCGAGTCCAAGACCGGTGTTCCGATTCTGGGTGTGTTGCCCTACGACGACCCGGGGCTCCCCGAGGAGGACAGCGTCGGCCTCCCCGGAACCGAGGAGCGCGGCATCGTTGGCGATGACGACGGCGTTCCCGCCGATCGACGCGTCCGGATCGCCGTTCCTCGGCTTCCCAGACTCTCGAACGCGACCGACCTCGAGGCGCTGGCCGACGAACCCGGCGTTTCGGTGGTGTACGTGCCGGTCGACGGCAGCGACACTGCTCCTCTCGAGGGCGTCGACGCCGACGCGGTCGTCATTCCGGGCACGAAGAACACGGTCGATGACCTCCTAGCGCTGCGGGAGGCCGGGTTCCCCGACGCGCTCGCGGCCTTCGACGGGCCGATCGTCGGCGTCTGCGGCGGCTACCAACTGCTCGGCGAGCGGATTACCAACGCCGCGCTTGAGGGGACTGGTGAGGACGACACTGTCGAGGGATTAGGCCTGCTACCGGTCGAGACGCGATTCGAGGGCGACAAGCGCCTCAAGCAGACGGCGGTTCCCGTCGACGGAACTGCGTCGCCGCTGCTTTCGGGGGCCAACGGCCCCGCCTCGGGCTACGAGATCCACGCCGGACGAACGGCGACGCTCGACGACGTGAACCGTCCGCTCGGTGACTCGAGTGCAGCCCGCGGGCAGATACTCGGGACGTACCTGCACGGCCTGTTCGATAACGAATCGGTTCGAGCGGCGTTTCTCGAGCATGTCGCTGCGACGGCGGGCGTCGATCGGCCAGCGCATGCAGAATCCGTGGCGTCGACGGAACCGGATGCGACCGGACCGACGCCGTACGACCGAGCGGCGCGACTCGTCGACGAACACGTCGATCTGGCGGCGCTGGGCGAGCCGTTCGAATCGAACTGACGAATCCGGTTGAGAAACCGGCGGAGAGAACACGGGCGGAGTCGTTCGGAGGAGGAAAGACGGAATCGGCCGGAGCGACGCGACGCGGAACCGACTACGCTGATTCGTCGCGGTAGGTGCCGAGCAGTTCCTCAAGGATGATACACTCCTGGTCGGTCTCGTCGTAGTGGGTGTCGATGAACCGCTCGGCGGCCTCATAGTTGCTGCGCAGGCCGTGTTTTCGGACGTTGATGACGGCGTCGAGGAAGAACGTGCCACCGTCGGCTCCGAGCGCTTTGGCGTGGTCTTCCTCGCTGATATCGAGTTCCGTCTTGATCTCGTCGAAGTTGAACGTCTTCACCTTGTGGTCGGAATCGATCAGGGTGAGCACGTACTCCGCGGAGAAGCGATAGAACTCGGACTTACTCTCGAACATACCGTCTTCGACGAGCGAGTCGATTTCCTCGACCACGTCGTCGGGGTACCTGACGGTATCCTTCGCCATGTCCCAACACTGGTTGCTGCTGACTAATTATTGTTTCTACTGTTCAGTAGATGTGTCGGATTCGGTATGATATCGATCGGTCGAAACGCAGGAGACGAAGGCGGTATCGACTCGAGTCGCGGCCGCCGACTAGGCCGATTCCACGGTATCCGTATCGAGATTCGAACGGGGATCGGTACCACGGCGGGCTGTGATCGCTCGGACGTGGGATGTAACGATGTCTCTCGACCGGAGGTGTTCTCTGTGAATCTCTCGTCACCTCGAGCCGATCGCTGCCGTCAACTCCGCAAGCCGATCGCTGTCCTCGACTCCGTCCGTTCGATACCGGTCATTCCTCCGTTCGTTCGCCGCTCACGCGTCCGGGACGGACACGCTCGAGGTACACACGTTTCCCGGAACTACCTGCAGATTTATCATTTGCGACGCCGAACGGTGGCATGTAATGGCAGACGAAGCCGAACTCCGAGCGCAACTGATCGATGCCTTCGAGGGCGCTGACTACCCGGTCTCGAGTCCAATGGATCTCGTCCCGGCGCTTCCGAACGGTCCAGGTACTAAGTTCGAGTCCGGCGACTTCTCGATGACCGCGATGGAGTTGAGCACGAAGACCTCCGGCGGTGACTTTCCGTACGATGACGTCGAGTCACTCGTCGACGACCTGCTTGCGGAACTCCGAGAGCGAGGCGAACTGTAAGCCAAATGTGACTGCAGGGAGTGGGGACGGTATCGCGTATCATCTCTCGAACGGAGGGCAGACGACCAGTAGGCTTTTATTCCACAACCTGTCTTGATAGAACGGAGTTTGGCGTTGGGTGAATTCGTCTGCAGTCATGCGGAACAGGGAGGACCCAGGATGAACGGTGCATATCGATCTGGCCCGATCGTTGTCGTGACGGATGCTCGAGAGGAAGAGAGCGATCTCCGAACGCGACTCGGCAGGGCGACCGAACACGACGTTCGAACGGTCCCCGCGACCGGGGATCTCGATTCCGCTCTCGAGGCGGACACTGACGATTCGACTGGCAGTGAGACGGAATCGGCTACCCCGAGCGCCGTCGTCCTCGAACTCGACTGTCCCGGTGAAATACAGACCATCCTCCAGCGTGTCCACGCGATGCTGGCGACTGTCCCGACGATCGTCGCACCCCAAGAGGGATGCGAACGGCTCGCAACGGTTTCACTCAGGGCGAATGCGACCGAATACGTACCGACGGAAGGCGACGAGAACCCGATCGATCGGATCGTTTCAACGGTTCGGTCCCGATCGCGGCCGCCGGAGAACCGCGACGACGGCCGATACCACCGTATTCTCGCCAACGAACTGCCCGACGAAGCCTTCGTCATCGGCGAGGACGGCACCTACCTCGAGGCGAAGGTCCGGCCTGACTCGGCCGACCTGTACTCGACGGCAGCCGATGACCTTCCCGGAGCCCGACTCGAGGACGCGTTCCCCGACCAGGTCGCCGCGAAGCTACAGGACTGTATCGATCAGGCGATCAGGAACGACGATGTCCAGTCCGTCGAGTACGATGCGGAGACGACCGACGGATGCCGGCGATTCGAAGCCCGCGTCGTGCCGATCGATCAGCAAATTCAGGGTCGAAGCGCCGTCGTCTGGCTGGCCCGTGACATCACCGAACGGGTCCGGCGCGAACAGCAACTCAGATCGCGACAGGACCAACTCGAGACGCTCAACCGTATCAACGCGGTCGTCCGGCAGGTAATCGAGACGCTTGTCGAGGCACCGGCCCGGGACGCTATCGAACGCGAGGTCTGTGAGCAACTCGTTGATTCCGAACTGTACTGTGGATCGTGGATCGCCGAACGGACCGGTGACGGGCGACTGTCCTATCGGACCGGCGCAGGGGAGGCCGAGACCTATCTCGATAGCGTCCGCGATCTCTCCGTCGAACAGGAACGGCCGGTCACACAGGCAGTACGGACCGGTGAAATCCGAACGACGAATCGAATTCTCGAGGACGAGACGGTCCCCGAACCGCTCCAAGCGGCCGCACGCAAAGACGACGTCAGATCCGCGATCGCCGTCCCGATCACCCACGAGGACGCGACCTACGGCGTGCTCACCGTTCTCGCGAGCCGCGACGATGCGTTCAGCGAGCGCGAACGGGCAGGATTCAGGCTACTGGGCGAGACGATCGGCTTTACCATCATGGCGGTGAAGAACCGCCAGCTACTCTTTGCCGATACCGTCGTTGAACTCGAGTTCCGGATCGACGGCGGTGATACGTTCTCGTTCGATCTCTCCGAGATGTACGACTGTACCTGCGCCCTCGAGTGGGCTGGCACGACAGCGAACGGGCGCACCTTCCAGTATGTGACGATCGACGGAGTGGGCGGCGAGACGGTCCTCAAGGAGGCACAGGACCACGACTCTATCGAGGAGTGTCGGCTCATTCACGATGGCGAGGATAACTGTACGATCGAGATGCGGCTGGCGAAGTCGGGAGTTCGGACGCTCGCGAATCACGGAGCGACGATCCGCGAGGTCGCGGTCGAGAACGGGGTCGGGACCTGTCTGGTCGAACTCTCTCAGACCGCTGACGTCCGAGAGATCGCGGAGGCACTGACCGTCGTCTACGAGAATACCGAACTCGTCGCCAAACGGGAAGTCGACCGACCGGTTCGAACGGCGGCCCAACGCCGAAACCGGATCCTCGATCAACTCACCGACCGTCAACTCACGACGCTGCGACTCGCCTACTATGGTGGATTCTTCGACTGGCCGCGCGAAAGTACCGGCGAGGAGATCGCCGAGGCGATGGATATCTCACCACCGACGATGCACCAGCACCTTCGAAAGGGGCTCAAGGGGATCCTCGGGGAGTTCTTCGAGAGCGGCAGCCACACTTGAACTGGCCGGAATCGGCCGTGTTCGGCGACTGGAGAGTACAGAATCCGTTCGTCTCGTCGAAGTCCTGCTGTGGACCACTGGAAGATGACGTGTTTGATTTCGGTAGTATGTTAATACCGACTTGATTGTCATGTTTCCTTAAACGTCGCCCATATGAACCCCAGTATCGATGCATTCGGGAGCGTATCGGTCGGATAGAAATGACGACGACCGTTCGAGAAACGCTATTCGGTGCCACATCGCGTGTGGCAGGGGGTCAGATTCGTGTCTCCGTTTGAGTCCCTCTTCGAAGGGTCCGATGGGCGGTACTTCACTGGCTGGCAGCTCGAGCGACGCCTTCGAACCGGCGTGTGGTCGCTCTGCATTCGACAGCGAGCTCCCAACAGGGTGCTGATCGAAACCGAAGCGGGGGCGTTGCTCTTGCTCACTCCGATTGAGCCGAGCGGATTGCCGGCCGGCATCGAAATTCGCGTTTTCGAGAACTCTGCTCGAATCGCCGATACTCGAGTGAGACCCTCCTCGATGGCATCGATCGTCCCGACGGCCGACAGTGATCGAAGCGATCCAGCGCCACACGAGGGGTAACGACCGTCATGTTCATCCGCAGGAACCGGGGGCCAGCGGGACGGTGTCACTCATGAAGCGTCGCGTGTTCCTCGGGCGGTCGGATCGATGGCCTCGCTGGGCACGCTGGCATACGAAGCGCGCGAACCCAACGAGACGCTTTCGGTTCGAATCTGGCTCTCGGAACAAGCCGCTACCTACGAGGGAGTCACCGACCGCATTCGAGAGTATCTCTCGGAGATACTCGCACTCGAGCACTGGACGCTCGACCTCTCTATTGGCGGGACCGTCTCGGTCTCGACCGAGGACGCTGCTCGGCTTATGACTCGTGGAGAGTGGCCGATGGCCGTCGCTGCGGGCGGACTCGGCCGACGCGACCTCGAGCCGGTCTCGGACGTCAACCTGCTGGTGACCGATGGGGGGATGGAAGAGGCACCGACCGGGTACGGCATTCCATACATCGCATCGGTCGGCGGGGCGCGACACATCGCCGACCTCGAGCCGTTCGACGAGCAACTCACCGACGCGCGTCGGATCGTTCCGAACACGGCATCGACACGAACAATTCAGGTTCTCGTCCATGAGATCGGACACGCACTCGGGTTGGACCACGGTCACGGCGTTGCGTTTCGCTACGATGGTGCCGTGATTGCGACGCCGATGCTCAGCAGTTACGCGTGGGACCCATCGTACGAGGCCGACCGCTCTCGTTGTGGCACGGCGATTCCGTCGACGCCGGACGAACTGGACAAGAAACTCAGTCTCGCTTTTTCGTCGTGTGCCCGCCGCGAACTCGCGGCGTACGACGGCGGGCTCTTCTCATAGGTCGCCGGTCGGAGCCGTGAACCGATCGCTACCGGGCATTGTGACCGGTACGAAGAACCGAACGGCCGACGCGGAACCGAACGGAACTGGAAGACCGTGACGTTACTCGTCTGTTTCGTCGTCGTTCTCACCGCGGGCGAAACTGGCTTGCGTTTCACCATCTTGGTCCGTACCCGCGTTTGGCCCCTCGATGAGCGCTTCGAAGTCGTCGACTTCGTCGTACTGGTCTTGGTACACCAGCGCTGCTTTCCCCGTCGAGGAGATCTCGTAGAGACCGGATCGCTCGGCGGGTCCAATCTTGCGGACGAGACCGTAATCTTCGAGCACCGGCAGTCTGGTGTTGATGTTCTTCCGGCTCTTTTCCGTGTGTGCGGCCAGGTTCGTTGCGACGTTTCGTCCCTTATCCTCGAGCGCCTCGAGAATCAGGAAATCAGTTGGTTGGCGGAGTTTCACTCTCGTTCACTCTCGTACCGGTCTATATTTCCAGTGGTAACTAATACTTTCGGCTCGGAACAAGATGTTCGTATTGGTTATTGCCATCAATAGTATTAAGTGGTGGGCATTCATATGATCCGAGTGGGTAGCCGAGCGATTCCGGACGGGCCCCCCGGCCGTCCAAATCGGGTCGAGCCAGTATAGGTTACTCTGCTCCCCCATGCCGGGCTCGATCGGACCTTCCCCCACTCGGCCCCCACCCCCCACCCCCGAACCAGATTCTCCCCATCCCGACCGTCCTCGATTTCCGGAGACCCACGGGACCGGCGAACCGACAGCGTCGCTACCACCGATCTGGATAGTGACTGCGCACGCTATCAGTACTAATTCGTGTCGCCGACGCCGTGCTCGTTCGATCGACACGGTCGGCCAGAGTCGATTCGAGCCATGAGAGAAACGACGCGACGGCAGCGGGTGACTCGACCCGACAGGACGCACTCGAGAGGTCGTCGTTACCGACTCGGACACCGATTCCGTCCGGCTCGACGGCCCGAAACGCCGATTCGTCGGTGACATCGTCTCCGATATAGATGACGGCCGTACCGGGTGGCTCGTCGGCGGCGATCAACTCGACCGCGTTTCCCTTCCCCCACGGGAAGTCCGGCCCGATTTCGAGGATCCGTTTCCCGGTCGAAATCGCAAGGTCGTCGCCACCGAAGCGGTCGACGACCTCGTGGGTGGCCCGCCGAACGATCGGTTCTGCGGCCGCTGAAACCGATCTGAGGTGGACCGTCGCAGTCAGGCGCTTGTTTTCGATCCGGCAGTTCGGCACGGACGATAGCGTGGTCTCGAGGATCGCACAGAGCCGTTCGACTCGCGCGGTGCGTTTTCGAGCGACCGGGTGGACGGCGATCGATCCATTGCGGGCGAGTTCCAGTCCGTGATTGCCGGCGTAGATCACCGGCCCGTCGATCCGCTCGCGGACGTTCGCCAGCGCACGGCCACTGACGACCGCCGTGGTCGCGCCCGGCGTTTCACTGAGCGCGGTCACTGCCTGCTGGTTCGGCTCGGTCGGTACCGCCGCGTCCGGGTCGTCGACGATCGGGGCGAGCGTGCCGTCGAAATCCAGACAGACCAGCAGTCCGGTGGCCTCCTCGAGCGTCGCCCGGATCCGTGGCAAACACTCCTCGAGCGGCTGCGGTGATGTCTCGGTCCCTGTCATCGGCTACACTGGCGGAGTCGGTTCCCGGGAGTCGGAGTCAGTGTCAGTACCCGTTTCGGTTTGCTGGTGGTCACCGTGAACGCGCCGGATCCAGTCGAACTGGGTATCCATCCACGACTCGAGATCATTGTTGAAGACGCGCTGACGGAGCGTGTTCATCCGCCGGCGGCGCTCGTACGGCGACATCGAGAGCGCGTGCTCGAGTTGGTCCGTGAATCCGTCGGTATCGGTCGGATCGATCGTCAGTGCGTGCGAACCGAGCCGTTCGTGTGCGCCGGTCCGGTCGCTCAGTACCAGCGCGCTGTCGCCGTCGATGCTCGCGGCAACGTACTCCTGTGCGACGAGGTTCATGCCGTCGATCAGCGGACTGACCACCATCACGTCCGCGCGACGATAGAGTGCACAGATGTCCGTCTGAGACAGCATGTCTTCAGTATAGACGATTGGCCGCCAGTCGTCCGTTTCGAAGCGACGGTTGATCCGTTGGACCTCGCTGCGGACGAGTTCACCGTACTGCTCGTAGGTGCCGATCTCCGTGCGCGAGGGGGTTGCTTTCTGGACGAACGTGAACTCGCCGCGCCATCCCGGATTTCGCTCGAAGAAGCGCTCGAGCGCCGCTAACCGTTCGGGGATCCCTTTCGTGTAGTCGAGGCGGTCCAGACCGAGACCGATCGTCGTTCCCTGTGGAATTCCGTACTCCTCGAACAGATCGGAGAGCTGGTCGGGATCGCTCGACTGTGCGTCCCGCTCGTACGATTCAGCGTCAACACCCATCGGCGTTGCCACGACACGGGTCGTTCGTCCATCGTAGCGGACCGTCCGGCGGGCGCGGTCGACGGTCGCCTTCGGGAGGAATCGATCGACACAGTTCAGGAACTGATCGGCGTACCGCTCGACGTGGAAACCGAGCAGGTCGTTACCCAGCAGTCCCTCGAGAATACGGCCGCCGGCGGGGCAGTGCCGGAATGTCTCGGGCGACGGCCACGGGATGTGCCAGAAGTGGGCGACGGTCGCGCCGGCGGGGACCGACTCCTGGACCATCCGCGGCGCGAGCGCGAGGTGGTAGTCCTGTATCCAGATTACTGAATCGTCCGTCGCGTGATCGGCCACCGCCTCGGCGAACCGCTCGTTGACCGTCCGATACCACTCGAAGTCGTTCGATCGATCCTCGATCAAGTCGGGAAAGCCGTGACAAAGCGGCCAGAGCACTTGGTTGCTGAACCCATAGTAGTAGGAATCGACCGCCTCGTCGGAGAGCTCGAGCCGGCGGAGCGTGTAGGCCTCCTCGTCGGGCGGCACGGCCACGCAGTTTCGCTCGTCCGTGACGGTGAAGTCCGCGTCGCCGTCACCCCAGGCGATCCAGGTGCCATCAGTCCGCTGAACCACGGGATCGAGACCGGCGGTCAGCCCACCGGTCGGCTCATCGACCGTGATCGATCGCGTTTCGGCCGTCGAATGGGTACCGCCGTCAGCTCCCATCAACGTGGTTCCGTTTCCGTCGGGGCTCGAGGAGCCGGAATCCGACGGTGTGACGGAATCGTTCTCGTCCTTGTCTTCATACTCGTGACGATACGGTTGCCGGTTCGAGACAACGATCAACGAACCGGGACAGCTGGGACCGTCAGACGCAGACCCATCATCTGCTCGTCCGCGGCCGTCGGCCCGTCGCTGTCGATTGCGTACAGTCGTCGACGACAACCGCTCGGTAACTCGCATTCGCTGAAATACCACAGCGTCACGACGGGTTGCTCCGCCGCTTGCGATCGCTTGGGGGTTAATAGGTTCCCGTTAGTGATCGTAGGATACCGACTGTTCGAACACCGAGACAGTCGCTGCTCGAGACTTGCTTCTTTGACCGAGCCGGGCTTCGAACGCGCCAGAACACGATGATGTGTGCCGCGGTGAAGGACGCGAAGGACGAGCAAAGCACTCCCGCAATTGCCGCCATCAGTGTCACCGTCACCGCAACCAAACGTTGATTTCTCGCTCGAGCGAAGCCTCCCCCATGGAAACGCCGTTCGAGCGCCGAATCGCGGCCTGTCAACGCCGACTCGATCGCGAGGGTGCCAACCTGGCCGTCTGCTTCCCGAGTCCGAATCTGACCTATCTGACCGGATTCGAAGAATCACCGTCGGAGCGCCATCTGCTGTTGTTCGTTCCCGAGAACGGCGATCCGACCCTCGTCGCACCGGCGATGTACGAGGCGCAACTGTCCGGACTGCCGATCGCGGACCTAAAACTCCAGCTCTGGACCGACGCGGACGACCCGCTCGAGGAGATCGCGGACGTACTCGAGGGGTATTCCCTCGGTGGAACCGACCCGGCGACCGTCCTCCTTGACGACCGACTGTGGGCGACGTTTTCGCAGGACCTTCGAGAGCTGCTGCCGGACGCCACGTTTGGGCTCGCGAGCACCGTCCTCGAATCGCTGCGAATCCGGAAGGATGCCGTCGAACTCGACGCGCTCCGGCGGGCCGGCGCGCTCGCGGATCGGATCTCGCTCGAGATTCGCGAGCGCGGGGCCGACCTCGTCGGGATGACCGAATCGGAGCTGGCGGACGAGATCAACCGACTGCTCACCGCGGACGGCGGCGAGGAGCCCGCGTTCGAGACCATCGTCGCCGCCGGCCCGAACGGGGCCCGGCCACACCACCACAGCAGCTCGCGAGCAATCGAGGCCGGCGACCCGATCGTTTTAGATTTCGGCGCGTTCGTCGCGGCCGATCTCGAGGGCGGAACGGGCCGGTATCCCGGTGACCAGACGCGAACGATCGTCGTTGGTGACCCGCCTGCGGAGTACGAACGAGTCCACGAAACAGTCAGGGAGGCACAGGCGGCCGCGATCGCCGCCATCGAGCCGGGCGTCGAAGCCGGTGCGATCGACCGCGCCGCCCGGTCAGTCATCGAGGACGCCGGCTACGGTGACGCCTTCGTCCACCGGACCGGCCACGGCGTCGGTCTCGAGGTCCACGAACCGCCCTACATCGTCGATGGCAACGACCGCGAACTCGAGCCCGGCATGGTCTTCAGCGTCGAGCCGGGGATCTATCTCGAGGGACAGTTCGGGGTCAGGATCGAGGATCTCGTCGCCGTGACTGACGACGGTGCCGAGCGACTGAACGACACGCCGCGCGGCAGGGAGAGCGGTCGTTGAGTGCGTCGGTCGCTGAGTGCGCACCAAATCGGGTCGGTGACCCCGACGCGCGTCGAACGGGGACACCGGGTTTCCGGTGAAATGTCGGCGCGCTGCCGACTGATGCGTGCTACTTGATCGTCCGCAATCGTCTGGTCCGCTGTCAGTGATCGTCCGGCCGCTGTCAGTGATCGTCCGGCCGCTGTCAGTGCCGGCACACGGCTACGGCTCGTCGGTTTCGACGAGCACCGTTCGGACGACATCCGGGTCCTCGAGCAACTGGTGTTCGGTATAGCTTCCCTCCGCGCTCCCGCCGCTCCGGCGGGTCTGCTCCAGGATATCGAGGAAGGCGTGTTCTTTCAACAGATCACGGACCCGTCGCAGCGAGAGGGGTTCGGAGCTCTCCTGCCGACAGATCTCTTCGTAGACGTCGTAGATCTTCGTCGTTCGGAACCCGTCCTCGTCGGCCGTGTTGAGCGAGAGGACGGCAAGTGCCTGCAGGACGTATCGCGAGTGAGGCGTCGACCCGCGGATGAGTTCCCGAAATCGATCGGTTTCGGCTCGCTCTCGTGCCTGAACGACGAACTCTTCGCGAACCGTTTCGCTGCCCTTCGACTGGGCGATCTCGCCGGCGTATCGGAGGATATCGATCGCCTTCCGTGCGTCACCGTGTTCGCGGGCGGCCAGCGCCGCGGCTCGCGGAATGACTGAGTGCTCGAGGACGCCGTCCTTGAACGCGTCGCTGCGGGCCTGCATGATGTTCCGGAGCTGATTCGCGTCGTACGGCGGAAAGACGAACTCCCGTTCGCAGAGACTGGACTTAACCCGCTCGTCCAAGCGGTCCTTGTACTTGATCTTGTTACTGATCCCGATCACGCCGATCTTGCACGACTCGAGTTTGCCGGCCTCGCCCGCGCGAGAGAGTTGCATGAGAATGTCGTCGTCGTCGAGTTTGTCGACCTCGTCGAGGATCACGAGGACGACATCGTACTGGGAGTCAAGCACCGTCCAGAGCCGCTTATAGTATGTCGAGGTGCTGAGTCCCTTGTCAGGGATCCGGACGTCGGTGATTGCCGGCTCGTTCAGCGAGTGGGCGATCGTTTGGACGGCCTGGGTCTCCGTGTTGTCCTGTGCGCAATCAACGTAGGCGAACGCGGAGGTGACGTCCTCGTCCCCCGCGACACGGACGGCCCGTTCCGAGATGTACTTCGCACAGAGGGACTTGCCCGTCCCCGTCTTCCCGTAGATGAGGAGATTACTCGGACTCTGCCCGAAAATCGCGGGATTGACAGCGTTCGCGAGTTCCGAAATCTCATCGTCCCGGCCAACGATCCGGCCCTCCGCCGGGAGATGATTGATCTCGAGGAGCTCCTTGTTCTCGAAGATCGGGTCGTCGCGCGTGAACAGGTCGTCGCCGGAACTCGACATAGTCGAACACCGTGTTTCCGGTGAAATAGCCCTTCCGTTTGACATCGGAGACTTGAGTACGGAACGGGATTCGGTGGAACAGCCCTGAGAACCAGATATACAACGGATTCAGATTCGGCGCACGGGCTCGAGGCGGCCTACTCGATGAAGCGGTTCAATGATTTATCGGCCGCGAACACACACCGTGTTTCCGGTGAAACGGGGAGAAGCCGTGGGGACGGTCCAGTTGAAACGGGGGTTCCGTTCCCCGGAACCCTGATGTCTGCGAGGAGAGCGTCGCCAACGACCGACAACGAGGGCCGACGCTGACGACAATCGCTATATGACAATTGCAAGATGAGAAGCGAGTATCGTATCGTGCGTTGCCTTTCCGATCACTGGAAAACTATGAACTGATTCACTTGGTGGACTATACTCATATCTACTATTTATGTATTCCTATAACATATTGGCATGGCACTGAAATTCTCACCATAGTAGAGGAGAATACTACCACATCACATCATCGTCCACAGCAGGGACCGTCCTCGACGGCTTTCACCGGAAACATGGTGTGTGTCTGTATGAGCATTCGAGTCCGTCCCAGATGCGGGAACTCGAGTTCGCTCCAGTTGCGGGATCTCGATTGCTGTCGGCACGTGCTCCCGTTCTCTACTTGTTCCGGTGTCCAACGGATCAAGATATCTTGAGTAGCCCATTTTTCGGCCGCCATCGATCGATACCTTCAGTAATTCCGATGACTCCGTAATATTTCACCGGAAACACGGTGTGGGCCAAATCCAATGGAACTGTCCCCTGACGACCGAGTCGATCGCGATATTCGACAGCCGACATCGTTCGTAACTTCACCGGAAACACGGTGTGTCGAGTCGTTCCAGCCTCGATCGTCGTTGACTCTCCTATCGGGAATGTCTGGTGTTACCGAAAATCGGCTGATCGACCGTTCGTTCGCTCTCGGTTTCCGATGCGATTCACCGGAAACACGGTGTGTCTCCCCGTCCTGGCCCCCACATCGTGTCTCTGGCGATCGAATGAATTTCACCGGAAACACGGTGTGGGGCGGGTCCCAATACGTGTACTCCCTCGAGAAGGATGCCCGCGTCACCTCCACGGATCGGTTACCCGACGGTCCACGAATTCGTCGCTCGGTATTCAAATCGAATACTGCGCAGTCGGCCAGTCCATCAACTGGCCGATCCGTCAGTCGCAGTCGGTTTCAGTAATAGTAGAGTTCGAGTTCGTGACCGCAGTTCCGGCACCGGGTTTCTTTCCCCAGTAGCGGATTCGAATCGCTCTCCGGGTGGATCCCCGGCCCCGGCGGGACGGTCGCGTTGACCATCGTCTCGCATTCCGGGCAGCCGATATGCATATCTGCATGACCTGTACGGGACATCACTCGAGCGTAGTCGACGGCCCCAAATAGTTATCGGAGTCGTACGGAACCGCTGTCGCTCCCATCTGATCGTTCGATCGCTATAGAGTCGGATTTACGCCGCGAAACGACCGAAACGGGTGCGGAATTCCGTCGGCCGTTCGTCCGCCGATTCGACTCCGTTTGGATGTCGTTGGTAACCCGAAAGCCGTTGTTTCCGACCCGAGCTCGGTGACCGATCTCGGATGACTATCCCGACTCGCCGCAGACACGGTTCCAGCACCGGCATCTGCTCTCCCGGCAGTGGTCGACTGACTGACGGACCCATTGCCCGAGCGGTACCGTCAAAAGCACCGGTGTGCACCATCGCAGGTGAAAGGCCGAACAGTCCGTAATCTCGAAGCGGAGAAGCGATACAGTAACTAGTGATTCGGACTGCACAGTGTCTCGACTGCACAGCGCCTCCGACGACTAAACGGTGTACGTGATATCGTCGAACTCGAAAAACGCCGTCTCGTAGCCGTCGTGACGGGATACCTGTGTGGGCGAATTGACGGTAATCGTCACACGGTCGTCCGCTGCGAGATCGGCGATCTCGAGTCCGTAATGATGGCCGATCTCGCCGTCGAGCGTTTCTGCGAGTGCCCCCTCCTGGACGATGTCACCGTCGCGTTCGACGGCGACGGACAGGGACATCAGCGGGAGGATAATGTCGTTGTACGGCGTTCTGGGACAGACTGCCAGGTACGACTCCCCACCGGTGAACCGGTCGGCGTCGATCACGAACGCGGTGATCGCCGCGTCGCCGCTGCGCTCAGTTCCGAGTGACTCACCCGGAATGTCTGCGATCGGCGGCCCCTGTCCTGTCGGCGGTGGCCCGAGTTCACCGCCGTGGTCGCCGCTACCCTCACTGTGATCACCGTCGTGGTTACCGCTGCCCTCGCCGTGGTCCATCACCGATAAGGCGTCACGGTTCCCTCGCTTGCTCTCCTCGATCGTCTCGAAAGAGAGGTCGTTGACATCCGATCGGGCGTACTCGAAGTCGACCTCGAGCGAGGCCGCCGATTTAAACCGCCCCTCGAACGCGCCAGTTCGCTCGAGCGAAACAGGACCGGCCCGGATGCGGGCCGTGTACTCGCCTTCGCTGGGCAGCCGGACGTTGTCGCCGTAGTGAAATCCCATCCGCTGGGAGAGCATCGGCCACGGCGACGAGATGCCCGCATCGACCGGCGAGCCGTCCTGTAGGATCTCGACTTGCATGTCCACCGGAAGGACGGTGTGGGTTTCCCGGTCCCAGAGGGTGACCATGAGGTGGTGGCTGTCATCGGTGTTGACATCGACGAGCTGTTTCCCGTCGCTGGTGGCCTCAACGGTCCAAAACCGATGCGGAAAGGTATAGGAAATTGCGACGGCGTAGTCGCCGTCGGCTGCCATCCCGTAAGTTCCCATCTCCTCGCGCGAGGACGGGAGGTAGACGGCGTCGGGGCGGTTCTCGACGAGCGGCGGATTCGCCCACGCGGACTCTTCTTCGAACCCGAGTCGCTCGAGACAGCCGGCGGTTCCGACGGTCCCGACGGCTCCGATCGTGGCTGTTCCGCGGAGGAAACCCCGGCGATTCATTGGACAATCCTTGGGCACCGGCGACAAAACGCCTGTTGGTTCAGCAATCGAACGGGTAATCTGTGATCCCATTCAGATCTTCGGCAACCGAACCAACGAACCTTTGATCGGTCCATCCTACGGTTTACGTATGGACCGGCGAACATACCTCGGCGCAGCCGGAATTGGGGGACTTACCAGCGTTGCCGGCTGTCTCGGCGAGGCACTCGGCGGTGACGAAAAGAACGCGGGCCATCCTGACGCCGTTCTCGGCCCGCCAGAGACGGATCTCAGCGAGGCGACGCATCCGAGCTACGGCGACGAATACCCGGCGATCAGCGTGCCAGACCCCCTGTCGGGCGAGATGATCTCGACTGACCAGTTCGAGGGGGACCGCACCGTGTTGATGACCTTTCTCTATACGAGCTGTCCCGACGGGATGTGTCCCGCATTGACACTCCGGTTGCGACGTGCACAGGAGGCTGCCGCCGAGAACGGGTACGGTGACGAGGCCGCGTTCCTCGCGATGACGTTCGACCCCGAGCGGGATACCGAAGAGAAACTGCGTACCTTCGGCGAAGAACGAGGCGTCGATCTCGACGCCGGCAACTGGCACTTCCTGCGGCCCGAACGGTACGAGGACGCCCAATCGATTATTAGCGAGACGTACGGACTGCCAGAAGAGAGCCTCGAGAAACAGTACGAAAACGAGTACGAGAAACTCGAGTACACCTTCCCGCATCTCCCCTACATCTTCCTCGTAAACGACAAGGGGATCGTCGAACGTGTATACGCTAGGGGACACACAGTGGATATCCCACAGCTCGTCGACGACTTTGAAACGGTGGTGACAGGGTAGATGCGTCGGCGCGACGTCCTCGCTGGCGTCGGCAGCCTAGCCGTGATCGGGAGCGCAGGCGCAGTAGCGATACACGGGACGCCGTCGTTCGGCGGGGGACGCGACGGGAAACCGACCGCCGATCCTCACACGGTCGAGACGATCGCTGCTCAGGGCAGCGAGGCCGACGAGGTACGCGTCCCGGCGACCGATCGAGCGACGTTCGTCGATTTTTTCGGAACGTGGTGTACCCCCTGTTCCAAGCAGATGCCCGCCCTCGTCGAGGCCCACGAGCGTCTCGGCGACGACGTGTTGTTCATGTCGGTCACAAACGAGGATGTCGGGGGATCGGTGACGGAAGCCGAGGTCGTCGACTGGTGGGAAGATCACAACGGGAACTGGTCACTCGGAATCGATCCGACAGCCGAACTGAGCGCTGAGTACTCTATCCGCGGGGTTCCCTACGCCGTTGCAATCGACACTAACGGACGCATCCAATGGTCGGAGGGCGGTCGAAAGTCCGCGGACGAACTGGTCGACGGCATCGAACGCGCCCTCGAGAACGGGGACTGACATGGTCGACACGACGCTCGCCACCTCGATCGCGTTTGGGCTTACCTCGGGAATCGCGACCTTCTTTTCGCCGTGTTCCTATCCGCTCCTTCCAGGATACGTTGGCTTTTACGCCAGTCAGACCGACGGCGATCGCGCGTCGCTCGGCGGCGCGCTGAGCCGGGGGCTGGTCGCCGGTCTCGGCGTGTTGGTCACCTTCGGTGCATTACTCGGCGCGACGTTCTGGGTCGGCTACTCGACCCTGTCGAAGATCACGTGGTTCGAAGTCGTCGTCGGGCTCGTCCTGATCGCGTTCGGGTTCTTGATCGTCTTCGACCGCGCCCCGTCGGCGTCGATCGCACTCCCCAAACGCCGCTCGAGCGTCGTCGGGTTCGCGATCTTCGGCGTGGGCTACGCCCTGGCGGCGGCCGGCTGCGTCGCGCCGGTGTTTTTCGGCGTCGTCGGCCGTGCGCTCTCGGTACCCGCGACCTCGGCGGCGGTCCTCCTCGGGACGTACGTCGGGAGTTTCGTCGTCCTCATGGTCTCGCTGACCGTTGCGACGGGGATGGGGCTGGTCGCAAGCGCCGGTCAACTCGCGGCCTACACTGGCGTCCTGAAACGCGTTGCGGGTGCCGTCATGATCATTGCCGGGATCGGACAGCTCTATCTCGCGGTCGTTGTCCTCGATATCTTCGGTCTGTTCTGAATCGGGTCGCCCTTCCATCGACGACCGCAGCTCGAAACGGGCGTCGCGTAACAACACAGCGCGTCCGGACAGTCGTCACTCGAGCGGACGCCGAACCGGTATCCGGCAAGCAACGGCAGGTCCGGAACCTATCCCGCTGTCTCCCAAAGGTAGATGCAAGCGATGTACCAGGATTTGCTGCTCGCGACGGACGGGAGCGACGCCGCCCGTCGAGCGACCGATCACGGAGTCGAACTCGCGAGGGAACTCGATGCGACACTACACGTCCTGTCGGTCTCCGAAGACGGCCCGCAGGCCACGGAAAAACAGGACCGGTTACGGTCCGATCGGGAAGAAGAGGCCGCTTCGGCCGCCGAACACGCCAAAGAGGCAGCGGAGCGCGAGGGCGTCGACGTCACGACCGACATCCGTCACGGTGTCCCCCAGGAACAGATCGTCGACTTCGCAGAGACGAACCCGGTCGATATGATCATCGTCGGGACGGCCGGCCGGTCTGGGCTCGACCACCTGATCTCGGGCAGTGTCGCCGAGGAAATCGTTCGAAACGCACCGATTCCGGTTCTCACTGTTCGCGAACAGCCGTAATTGCGGTTCCGGTCGCTTCGACTCCTAGTCCTGTGCTACGCGTCGATACGAACCCGATACTTACCACGCGAGGGAGTGACTCGAGCCCTATCGTGGCCGCTCATCCCGCTCGTCCCCTCATCGATCTAGTGGCCAGTCGGCTGAACCGATATCTGGAGCGGGCAACACTAGCCTGGTCCACACTCCTCCCCGAAGGTGTCCTCGGATGAGTGACGGCACCACGACCGTCGTCAGCGACGCTCCGTGTGTCCTGGTCGTCGGTGACTCCGACCCCGCCGATGACGCGATGGACGCACTCGCTCCAGCGTTTGACGGCGGGTCGCTGCTCAGAGAACGAACGCTCGAGGGGGCGCTCGACCGACTCGCTACTCGAGAGATCCACTGTCTCGTCTGCCCGTTCGCGAGCGCAGACGACGGGTCATCGTCCGACTCGCCGCTCGAGGAGTTGGCGGCCCGAACCGGCGAACGACCGATCGTGGCTGTCGTCGACGATGAGGACGCTTCCCGAGCCCTCGAGGCCGGCGCGAGCGACGTCGTCGGCCGGAATGCGTCCGAAGCGGTGCTGACCGCTCGCGTCAGGAACGCCGCCGAGCGAGAGCGGTACCGGCTGGCGGCGGCGAACGCGGATCCGCGCCACCGGTCGATCCTCGAGCACGCCGCGGCGGTCGTCTGGGTGCTCGACGCTGACGGCGATATCGAGTACGCGAGCCCGGCCGTCGAGTCCAGACTGGGGTACACGCCGACGGAACTCGAGCGGACGACGATCACGCGACTCGTCCATCCGGACGATCGCGAGACGGTTCGCGAGACGATCGCCGCCGTCGCCGCTGCCCCGATCGGGACGACCGAACGGGTCACCGGTCGGCTGGGTCACGCCGACGGCACCTGGCAGGTCGCGGCACTGACTTGCACCAACCGATTCGAGGATCCGGCCGTCGAGGGGATCGTCGTCACGCGGACGAGTTCGCCCGTGACCGAGTCGGCTACCGATGACGGGGCTCGAGCGGGGGTCGACCGGCTCTCGGATGCGTTTTTCACGCTCGGTCCGCGGAGCGAGATCCGGTACGCGAATCCAGCGGCGATCCGGCTCGTTACCGACATCGCCGATCAGCCGATCGATGACGATGTCCCGACGGGGACGGTCGTCTGGGACCTGCTTCCCGACCGACTTGGCGAAGCGCTCGCCGACCGGATCCGCGAGGCAGAAACGACGGGATCGATCGTCGAGTTCGAGACGCCACTGCCCGATCGCGAGAGCCGACTATCCGTCTCCGTCCATCCCGGCGATGAGGGCGTCTCCGTGTATACGAGGGAGCGATCCCCCGATATCGAGGCTCCTGTGGCGTCGACGGATCGGGATCGCCTCGAACTCCTCGAGGCTGTCGTCGATACACTGGACGACGGCATCGTCGTCCTCGAGGGGTCGACGGTTCGGCTGGCGAACACGGCCCTGCTGGCGCTTTCGGAGGCGGACGCGCTCGTCGGTCGTGACCTCGCGGACTTGTTCGAGGATGACCTCGCCGCGACGATTCGAGAGCGAGCCCGATCGCCCGTCGTCAGGTGGATGGAGCCCGCGATGGGCGAGCTCGCGACTGACGCGGGCCGTCCCCGACCGGTCGACGTCTCCGTCGCACCGTTGCCCGATCCTGATCGAACGCTCTGTGTGGTCCGCGACAGGCGCGGCTCTCGGGCTGCCGCGTTGTCGACGATCCGGGAAACCGTCGCGGCCCTCCGCCGTGCCGAGACACCGGCTCCTGTTCGAGCGGCCGTCACCGGTGCCGTTCGCGAGTGTGCCGACGCCGACGTCGCCATTTGGTATCTCGTCGACGATGACCGCCTTCGTCCGGCGGCAGTAACGGCGGCAACGGGACGAGCACCCGAAAACGAGCAGGAAACGATCGAGCCGCCGGCGATCGACCTCGGCGACACCCCGCTGGCCGACGGCCTCGAGAGCGGCGAGCCGACCGTCTACGAGCGTGCGGCTCTCGACGATGGACTGGCCCGTCTCGGACTCCGGGCCGAACAGGCCCTGGCCGTCCCAATCGGGGATCACGGTCTCGTTCTCGCGACCAGTACGGAGCCGATGGCGTTCGACGGGCTGGACACGGACCCGATCGAAACCCTGTCGGACGCGGCCGTACTGACGCTCGAGGGGCTCGAGCGCGCCGATACCCTCCACACGAGTCAGCACGACCGGGAACGACTGCAAACCCGCGTGGAGCGAACGGAGCGGGTCTGTGACGCGGCACGGTCGCTACTGGACGCTTCGACGCGCGAAACGGTCGAACGACGGCTCTGTGAGGCGCTCGTCTCGTTGACTCCCCTCGAGTCGGCCAGCGGGCTCGAACTCGCCTGGGTTGGCCGCACGGACGACAGCGGTCAGCGGATCGTCCCCGAGGCGTGGGCCGGTCGCGACGGCGAGTTCCTCGAGTCGACTCAAGTCTCGCTCGACCGACACACCGAGTCGCCGACGGCGAACGCGGCGGCGACCCGCGAACCGGTCGTTCTCGAGGCTCTCGACACCACCGAAGCCGGTCGGACGGACGGTAGCGACGCGGAGCGAGCGTGGCGGCAGCACCTCCTCGAGCGGGGGTTTCAGTCCGCGCTGAGTCTCCCGCTCGAATCGGGCGCGCTTCGGTACGGAACGCTGACCGCGTACGCGGCACGGCCGTCGGCGTTCGACGATGCCACCCGCCGGGCTTGCGAACATCTCGCGACAGTCGCCAGCGAGGCGATCGGTGCGATCGAGACGAAACGCGCTCTCCTCGCCGATCGCGTCACCGAACTCGAGGTCGTCCTCCGAGACGAGTCGGAGCCACTCTCGTCGATCGCAGGGCAGCTGGACTGCCGAATCGACGTTCGGGCCGTGATCCCCCGATCGTCGGGCGGGTCGACGATGTTCTGTTCGGTCCCCAAGTCCGACGCGGACGCGATCCACGATAGCGTCGGGTCGCTTCCGGCGGTCGACTCGGTCTCGATCGTCGGCCGCGGGACCGACGAAACTGTCCTCGAGATCGGACTGGTTGACGCTACTGAGCCATCTATCGCGCGGACGATCGCGGACCACGGCGGCGTCCTCCGGTCGGTCACGCCGGTCGATGATCGGACCAGACTCGTGATCGACCTCGGGGAACCGGTCAGCGTCCGCTCGTTCCTCCACGCTCTCGAGGCGATTCACTCGGGAACGGAACTGGTCGCTCGCCGGGAGCGGGATCGACCGCCGCGTTCGACCCAGCCGTTCGATACCCTGGCCGAGACCGTATCGGAACGGCAGCGCCGGACGCTGGAGGCGGCCTACCACAGTGGTTTCTTCGAGTGGCCTCGCACGCACACCGGCGAGGAGGTCGCTGAGTCACTTGGCGTCTCGCAGCCGACGTTCAGCCGACATCTCCGGATTGCACAGCGCAAACTGTTCGCGTCGCTGTTCGACGAAGCCGAAGACTGAGACAGTAGTGTCTTCCGGACGGTTTCGATCAGTATAATGCTCTTACCAGGCCGTTTTGGGCCGGTAATTCGATCTTTCCATGCTGGCAGAAGACCCCAATAGGCTGATGGATGAATCAATATTGAGACCGAGACCGGCCGGGTTCCGTGTATAGCGTCCACGATCATGTACTCGGCTCCTAATGGGCTATTCAATGAGTGCGTTCGAGGTAAGTAGTAATTACGATGGTCGTCTCTCCGGATGGCGGATGGCCCTGTGAGCACCGATGCCGAGGATGCGGCCGATACTGAGGGCGCAACTACCGCCGACACCGGGCGTGTTTCCAGCGCCGATACTGATGACAACCAGCAAGGAATCCGATCCCAGGCCGAGGGCGGAATCATTGCCCAGCTCCGACTCGATCACTCGGCCCTGTTCCTGCGCCCGACCCTCCAGCACGCGCCGGATGTCACCGTCGAACCGGAGTACTGGACCACCGTCGAACCGGAACGGCCGTTCGTGTTCGTCACCGTCTACGGAAGCGAGTTCGAGACCTTCGACACCGCCCTCGAGGCCGATCCGACCGTCACCGATCCGGTGCTCGTCGATCGCTACCCCGATAGACGGGTCTACCGCGTGACGCTCACTGACCGTGCGGTTACGTTCACCGCCGAGACCGCCGCCGTCGGCGGTCGTCTGCTCGACCTCTCGAGTTCCCGTGATGGCTGGCTCGTCCAGCTTCGATTCCCCGACCGCGAGCGGCTCGTCGCGTTCAACGACTACTGTCGCGAGCGAGATATCTCGGTCACGGTCGATCACCTTCGGGTCTCCGACGACGAGGGAGACGGCGTCGTCGCCCTGACCGACAAACAACAGGAACTCCTCGCCGTCGCCTACGAGGAGGGCTACTTCGATGTGCCACGGGGCATCTCGCAGGACGAACTCGCGGATCGGCTCGACGTCTCGAAATCGGCGGTCTCCCAGCGACTGCGACGGGCGATCGGCGAACTCTGTGCCGCGACGCTCTCCTGACCGTGCGACCCTGCTCGTCTATCGATCACTCGCCGAGTAGCGACGACTACGCACCGGGTTCCGGCTGCCGGACGTGAGTCCCAGTCACTGAACGCCGAGTATCAGTCGCCGAACACCGAGGAGTGCGTTCTGATCGTGACTACTCCGTCGTGATTCGTCGTAGCTACCTAAACTTCAAGCGCGCGCGAAAAAGCAAATCTCCGACCGAGTCGAACCGCTTCGGGACGGGGCCGCCTCGAGATGTGTCGATCGAAGGTGGCCTCTCCGATCGACTTCGACCCCGAACTCGCGGGGTACCTTACTCCTCGGACTCGTCGTCTTTCATCGAGCCAAGCTGGTCGACCAGTTCGTCCGTCGAGACATCAGACTCGAATGACATTTCGCCCTGGTGGTCATTTTCGTGGACGTTGACTGCCTCTACGTCCTCGTCATCCGTCGTCTGCTCTTGTTGTTCGGATTCGTCGTAGCTACCAAAACCCATACGCATACATGCCGCCCCACTGCAAAAGGTGTGGCGGTTCATTCCACTGCCGGCAGTCAGCCGACAGCGACCCACGGAACTGCGCGGTCCGATCGGATGCAACTCGAGTCGTTCTGGAGAGCCAACGACCGCGCTCAGCATGGCGGCAACCAGTGTCGTTTGTTTCCCCTTCCTACCGATTGTTGACAGCCGATACCGATCGTCCGACGCACCATGCGAGAGCGACGATCGGCTGTTCGTTTACCATACTTTTCAGACAAACGCCACTCTCCCAGAAAACCGACGAGAGAGCAGCTCTCCTCGGATAGCTGTACGAAATAATCCCTTAATAGACAGTTCGGATACAATACTCGAAATCATTGTCATCGATAATCACTGCTCGAGTACCTGCAGACTACAGGGTTCAGTAGTCCGTCTATAGTAATGGGTTCGGGAGGGTTGGACTTCTCTCATGGTTGCGTACCGTCTACCGTCTCGATCAATTGCGATGGACCAGCAGGACACTACGTCGCATCTCCTGTTGATGTCGGAGGGGGACCGAGCCGACGGCGCGTCGTCCGTGGGAACTGATACCGTGACCGGGCCACACAAACGTATCGAACGGCCCGACGGTCGGTGAGCAACCGATGTGTGGTATCATCGGCCGCGTCGGCGACGGCAACGCACTCGAGCCGTTGCTAACGGGACTCGAGAACCTCGAGTATCGGGGCTACGACTCGGCCGGCGTCGCCGTTCAGAACGGATCAGGAATCAACATCGAGAAACGCTCCGGGCGGGTCGAGGAGCTCAAGGAGTCGATCGGTGACCCCCTGCAGGGAGAAGTCGGGATCGGCCACACCCGCTGGAGTACCCACGGGCCGCCGACCGACGCGAACGCCCATCCCCACACCGACGAAAGCGAAGACGTCGCGGTCGTCCACAACGGGATCATTGAGAACTACGCCGCGCTCAGGGACCGACTGGCGGCAAACGGCTACGAGTTCACGAGCGACACCGATACCGAAGTCATTCCGCATCTCGTCCAGTACTACCTCGATGCCGGCTTCGACAGCGAGGCGGCGTTCCGGCAGGCCATCGACGAACTCAAGGGGAGCTACGCCGTCACCGCGATGGTCTCGGGCGAGCACGTCCTCTACGCCGCACGACAGGGTTCGCCGCTCGTCGTCGGCATGGAGGACGGCGAGTACTTCCTTGCGAGCGACGTGCCGGCCTTCCTCGAGTACACGGACAGCGTGGTCTACCTCGAGGACGGCGACGTCGTCATCGTCGACGAGGACGGCGCCGAGTTCACGGACCTCGACGGGAACCCGGTCACACGAGCGTCCGAGACGGTCGAGTGGGATCCCGAACAGGCTGGCAAGGGCGAGTACGATCACTTCATGCTCAAGGAGATCACCGAGCAACCGACCTCGCTGGCACAGGCGATCGAAGGGCGGGTCGATCCGACGAACGGGCGGATCGCCCTGTCCGATTTCGAACCGGGCTCTTTCGACGACATCGATAGCGTCCAGTTTGTCGCCTGTGGCACCTCCTACCACGCCGCGCTCTACGGCTCGCTCACGCTGAATCAGGCCGGCGTGCAGTCGACCGCGCTTCTGGCCAACGAGTACAGCGTCTCGGCCCCGCCGATCGACGACGACACGCTGGTGATCGCGGTCACGCAGAGCGGTGAGACGGCCGACACGCTCAACGCGCTCCGGCAGGCCAAGGCCGAGGGCGCGGACACGCTGACGGTGACGAACGTCGTCGGGTCGACGGCCGCTCGCGAGGCGGACGACACCCTCTTCATCCGCGCCGGCCCGGAGATCGGCGTCGCCGCGACGAAGACGTTCTCCTCGCAGGCCGTCATGCTCACGCTGCTGGGCCAGCGCATCGCCGGCGACCTGCGGGGCGAGCCGCCAGCCGACCTCGAGACCCTCCTCTCGGAACTTGAGTCAATGCCGAGTCAGATCGACCACCTGCTCGCCGAGTCCGACGCCGAGGTGATCGCCGAGCGCTACAGCGAGAGCCAGTCGTACTTCTTCATCGGGCGCGGTCTCGGCTTCCCCGTGGCGCTCGAGGGCGCGCTGAAGTTCAAGGAGATTACCTACGAGCACGCCGAAGGGTTCGCCTCCGGAGAGCTCAAGCACGGCCCGCTGGCGCTGGTCACGCCCGAGACGCCCGTGTTCGCGATCTTCACTGGCCAGGAGGACGAGAAGACGCTGAAAAACGCCGAGGAGGCCCAGACCCGCGGCGCGCCCGTGATCGCGGTCTGTCCCGACGGGCATCCGGCCGTCGAGGCCGCCGACGAGCACCTCGCGATCCCCGAGACCGACCCCGACCTCGCTGGGCTGCTCGCGAACGTCCAGCTCCAGCTCGTCTCCTACTACGCCGCCGACCTCCTCGATCGACCGATCGACAAACCCCGAAACCTCGCCAAGAGCGTCACCGTCGAGTGACGTCGGTCGATCGTAGTCTCGATCTCTTTTGCCGGCCGCGAGTCTCGGTCAGTGACGCCGATAGCGTGCTCCGCTCGAGCTAGTCACTCTGTCGCTGGTTCGCGCACAAAAGACGGGGACGGTCTCACTTCCAGCGACGGCAGAGTCACGATAACGAACCGTCAGTACGGATGGACCAGTCGCTCTCCGTCTCTGCGCCGACTGCGGTGAGTCGGGACGACGATCGGACTCGAGTAGGGGTCATCGAAGCCGCAGGACCCGAGACCACCCCCGTAGCCCTGGTCCGCACGGCGTCGGTAACTCGACCCGTACTCGAACGATGTCGGAATCGAACGTGGAGGGTCACTGTGCGACCGAGTCGCGGTGATGGTATCACCGGACTCGTGGGTATCGACCGATACCCTCCAGTTAGGCTAGGAATTCCGCGTGATATAAAGGGCACACCTGATAGCTACGGGCAGCCCGTTCGATCGGTACCGGATCGTCGCTCGAGTGGACGTACACGACAGCGTCAGTCACAGTCGAGAATGAGCGACGGCGTCAGCATCGATGGAGCGAGAGTGACGCTGACCGGGAGCGGCACCGGCCGGTCGACAGTTGCATCGAATATTCATAATCGCGCGCGTCGTGACGAGTGCCGACGATGACTCCGTGGTCATTCGACGATGTCGGTGACACTGATGAGCGCGAGTCGTCCACTCGCTCGGTCTGACAGGTTTATTTCCTGACATATAACACCACCGTCGATAGTCCCCACGCTCGGGTCGACGGCCGTCTCGACACAGTGCGAGGTCGAGGGTCGCCGAACGAATCGCTCGTTCGAGGCCGCCGATTCTCCGGTCGGTATTCGGCGTCACGGCCGCATAATATCGTATTACTCGAGCGAAATATCCAATTTCCCGCGGACGGGGTGTCGACTCTCTCGATATCCGGAGTGTTTTTCTCACGGGCACATTTCGAACGAAAGCACCGACTAACAGCTATCCCGTCAATTATGCGGTCTATAGTAAATACTGTTCTGTCGGTACGGGCTGTTGATGTCGACGGATCAATCCGCGAAGTGGACGCCGATGTCGTCCCGATCGCAAACGAGTGCCCCTCGCTGTGTCAACTGTGGGAATCAGGTAACACGTCAGTTCGCCCGCGTGTTCGGTGATAATCGCGACGTCGTCCACGCCTGTCCCGACTGCGCGACGTACCGCGAGATGAAGACCTCCGATTTCATTCCCAAGGAAGCCAGATAACCGGTTCGTGACCGATCGGTCGTCTCGAGCACCGTCTGCATGTCTTCGTCCCACTGCAGAACGAATCAGGACAGTTCGTCTGTCTCGTCAGGCATCCACCGCAGCCGTCTCAGTAACAAGCCCCTGTGCAGTCTCAAACAGTGCTGCTGCGTCCGACGCCGACCGCGCCTCTGCGGTCACCCGGATCAGTGGCTGTGTCCCGCTGGCGCGAAGCAGGAACCAGCCGTCTTCGGTCTCCACTCTGACGCCGTCGAGCGTGTCAACCTCGTCGTATCGCGTTCCGACGCGGTCGGTCACGTCGGCCATAACCTTCGTTTTGTCCGTAACTTCGATAGACGTTCGCCGGATCGGGTATCGATCGATTCCATCAACGAGGTCAGATAGCGGCCCTCGTTCGGCGACGAGTGCGACCAGCTTGCAGGCCGCCAGCGGGCCGTCCGGGCAGCGCGTCTCCGCGGGCCAGATCCAGGCACCGCTCGGTTCGCCGCCGAAGACGACATCGGATTTGGTCGTCCGCTCCGCGACGTAGACGTCTCCGACCTGCGTCCGGGTCAACGACGCGCCGACACCGGCCAGTACGTCGTCGACGGCGAGACTGGTATCAACGGGAGCAGCGACGCGATCACCCTCGCCCGCCGCTTCCCGGGCGAAGAGGGCGAATAACGCGTCTTTCGGCACGAACGATCCCGTTTCGTCGACCGCCATCATCCGGTCGGCGTCGCCATCGTGTGCGACTCCCAGCTCGGCGTCGGTCTCCGCGACCAGCGTCGACAGAGTCTCGAGGGTCTCCTCGGTCGGCTCGCTGGGCCGCCCGGGGAACGAGCCGTCTTCCTGCCCGTTCAGCGTCTGAACCCGACAACCGAGATCGTCGAGGACCGCTGCCGTCACGCCGCCGGCACCGTTACCGATATCGACGACGACGCTCGGCGACCGCTCTAGGTCGACCGTGTCCCGGATCGATTCGGCGTGATGGTCCCGGACGCCCTTGCGCAGTGATCGATCGCCGACGCCGTCCCACTCGGCCAACGCGTAGTCGTCCTCGCGGAGCCACCGCTCGATCGCCTCGCGCTGGTCGGGGCCGAAGGCTTTCCCGGAGGGATTCCAGAGCTTGATTCCGTTGTCCGCTGCCGGATTGTGCGATGCCGTGACGACGACCCCCGCGTCGGCCTCGAGGTGGCTAATCGCTCGCGCGACCGTCGGCGTCGCCTCGACGCCGACCGTGATCACGTCCGCCCCGCACTCACGCAGCCCCGCGCTGACCGCGTCGACGAACATCGATCCGCTCTCACGGACGTCGCGACCGACGACGACGCGATCGTATCCCTCCGACGCGACCGCGCGCCCAACAGACAGTGCTAACTCCGCCGTCACCTCGCTCCCAACCCGTCCGCGAATGCCGCTAGTTCCGAACATACCCTCCCCTGAGGGCGTCGAGTGCCTTACTATGCACGTGTTAACGACGGCGACCGTACTGCTTCCGGTTCCGGTATCGTCGCTACGATGTCGTTTCGAGCGTCGTTCATCGATGGCCGCTCGTGGCGATCCGGATCGACCTGTGTAGCGATGACCACTCGTTAGTTCCTCCCTATATTTCTGAACCGTCAGTGTTGTATATATGGGCCGCGCCAGTACGCTCGAGTGAGAATGATACCGGCAGATCCTACCGTCGCCGGACGGACTCCGGTGGTCGACGGAATCGTGACGCGGCCCCGATCGACCGACGCAACGGGCGTTGATCGATCGTCGCCTCGAGTACTGTGCACTAATCGCACACGGACCGAACGCAGTGGTCGATACCGATGAGTACGACTGAACCGGACGCCGAAATTGACGGGACCGACGAGACCAGCGAGCGAGACGACACCAGCGAGCACACCGATAGCCGCGACGACCGGGACCGTGACAGTGTGCTCGCCGAACTCCCGCCCAGCGCGAAACTGGTCCACAAGGTCCTCGAGTACGAGGCACCGCTGACTCAGGAGGGAGTTGCGGCCGAGTCGAGGCTCTGTCCCCGGACCGTCCGCTACGCGCTGGGGAAACTCGAGGATCAGGAACTGGTCACCAGTCGCGTCTGTCTCGAGGACGCGCGTCAGTCGAAGTATCGGCTCCCGAAGTAGGGTACTCGTGACGAACGTCGGCATCGGACGGCGACGAACGGTCGACGGTCAGACGCTGACGGACTGCGCTACCGGTGTTTCTGATACCGATCGACGAGCAGGTCGATCCCGAACGAGCCGGCCGTGATCTCGTAGTGGGTCTCGAGACGCGGGTTGAACTTCGCTTTGTACCGGTTGATGCTCGGCACGCCGGCCCCGACGAGGTCGTACTCATCGATATCGCCGTGCAGGCCGTCGCGCATGACGTGCCAATCGAGCAGGTCGTTGATCGCGATATCGACATCGGCGTCCGGTTTGACACCGCCCTGCCACCGATACCGCGTCCGCTCGGACTCGACGACCAGAATGCCGCCGAGGAACTCGCTGTCGACGCGACAGACGTAGGGCCGAATCGCGCCGTCGGGGAGCGTCTCGTGCAGCGACTGTGCGAAGTCGGTGCTCAACTGGAACGGCTGGCCCTGGCTCTCGTAGCGTTCGCGGACTTTCTCGACGATGCGCGCGACGTCGTCATTGTCGCCCTCCTCGATCGTATAGCCGTCTTCGTCGGCGTTCCGGATGTTACTCCGCGCGTCGCTGCTGAACCGTTTCAGTAACTCCTCCTCGGTCCCCTCGAGATCGACGACGTACGTGTGGCCGGGTTCGACGTCGTACTCGTTCCAGACGAACGGCCGGATGTCGTCAAACTCCGCCGTGACGAACTTGCTGTACAGCGGCGAGATTTCGTCTTCGATCCACTCGAGACAGCCCTCGAGGAACCGCTTCGTCCGGCGGTCGGCCTTACGCTGTTTGAGTTTGTCGACGTTCAGCAGCGAGGGGCCGAGGTATGACGTCCACGAGTGGGGAGCCGGCGAGAAGGCACCGGTAACCGGCCCCCTCGTGTACTCGAAGACGGGAAAGACGCCGACCGGCTCCTGGCCCTTGAAGCCGGCGAGCAGGTGGGGTGTCGATCCGGTATCTTCGGCCTGCAACCGAAGCGCTTCGGCCCGGAAGAACGGGTTCGTTCCGTCGGAGCGTTCGACGTGGCGGTTCCACTCGTCCGCATCGGTTCGTGAATCGAGGACGCGTATTTCCACGCTCATAGATAGCCTAAGTCGGACAGTCGGTCTTCGACAGTCCCATCGTCGGTCGCTACGATCTGGTTCGGATCGTAGGCCGGGTACGTTCGCTCCGCGTTCCCGCCGATAATCGAGAGCGGGTCACCGTCCATCGCGGCGTCGACCGGGATGTCGAAGAGCGAACAGATCGTCGGTGCGACATCGAAGATCGTCGCTCCCTCGAGGGAGCGGACTCGTCGAACGCCGGCCCGGCAGCTGCGACGACGCCGGTTCGCTTGTGATTCCACGGCTCCATCGGTTCGCCGAACTGCGCCTTCCCGAGGCCAGCGTCGATCGCGGTGTCGAACTCTCTCGGAACCGTCACGACGTCGGGTGCCTCATCGACGTATGGGCCGTCGAAATAGGTCTCTCTCGGTTCGACCGCGTCGAACATCGGTTCGCCGTCCGGCGTTCGGACGTCCGACAGCGTCTCGATGAGTTCCTCGCGGACGCTCTCGTACTCCGCGGACGGCACCTGTCCGTTCGGTTCGCGGCCCGCGAGGTTGATCCGGACACCGAGTTCGCTCTTCGAGCGGACGTATGCTTTCGACGCCGGGAAGTCGACCTGTTCGCTCGCCGCTCGGATCGCGTCGTTCGGTACCCGTTTGCCGATCGGTTCTTTCAGGCCGACGTGATCGAGTGCACTCGCGACCCGCTGGGTCGTGAGCCCGACGTTCGCGGCGAGGTTCATCGCTCGCTCGAGCGGGCTCGGCGCGTGATCGCCGGCCTCGGTCCCTCGAGGAGATCGTTCTCCCAGGATTTCGACCAGTTGGGCATTCCGCCACCGCCGCTTCGAGCACGCACGTAGTTGCGCTCGCGAAGGAACTCATTGACCCGGAATTCGTCGCCGGTCACCGTCCCCATGCCGTGGTCGCTGACGACCAGGACGTTCTCCGGCTCGGTTCGCTCGATGGTCGCTTCGAGCTGTCGGTCGACCTCGCGGTAGACCGCCTCGATCGCCCGTTTGTCCCCAGGACGCTCGTGAAACACCGAGTCGGTCTGCTGGAACTGCAGGAAGCCGAAGTCGGGAGCCATTCGGCGACAGAGGTACCGGAACGCCTGCCCTCGGAGTTCGATCGTCCGTTCGTACCCCTCGATCGACCGGTCCGGTGCCGGCCCGCTCTGTGGATACACCCAGTACTCGCCACCGCAGGCGAGTTTCACGTCCTCGAGGATTCCCTCGGGATGGCAGCCCGGATCCTCGGGGGCAGTCAGTCCCGGAATCAACGCGCCATCGAACTCCCGGGCGGGATGGGTTACGGGCACGTTGACGACGACGCTCGAGAGCCCGTGCTCGCTCAGTAGCTCCCAGACCGGTCGCGCCCTGACGTGCGTCGCGTTGACGACGTCCCAGTCGTAGCCGTCGAACGAGAGGAAGTCGTAGACGCCGTGTTTTCCCGGATTCTTGCCAGTGTACAGCGATGGCCATGCGCTCGCCGTCCACGGCGGAATCTGGGACTCGAGTGGCCCCGCAGCCCCGCGATCGAACAGCCCCTGAGTGTGGGAAGTTCGCCCGACTCGAACAACGGCTCGAGCACCGGCCGACAGCCGGCGTCCAGCCCAACAACGAGCAGACGAAGGTCTTTGTCGTCGGTCGAACCTGCCATGGAGGCGTTGTCCGTTCGCCCGTGCTTTGTTATGCAACTACTGGCGTGCTGTAAGATCGTGCTGGGCGCTCTACGGTCAGAATAGTAGTTCAGGCAGCGTGACTGTCGTTCGCTGTCGATATCTGTAATACCCGATTGACCCGCCGATCGCGGGCTGTATCGCCCCTATCACTAAGGCCGCGCCCGTTTCCGTGTTACGTCGATGATCGTCTCTACTACTGACTTCCCACACCGCCGCTCTCTATGATCGATGCGACTCCCTCCGTGTTCGACGCGTCGCTCTCGAAGCCAGGGGCAGGAATCGACGCGTTCGTCGACCGACACGCCCCCGGCACCATGCACACGTACTACGGGTCCGGGAAAGTCGCGCTCCGGGACGGCCTTGCCGGACTCGTCGAACCCGGTGAGAACGTCGTCGTTCCCGCCTACCTCTCGCCCGCCGTCGTCGAACCGCTCCACGAACTCGGGCTCGAGTCGCGGTACTACGCCATCGAAGCGTCGCTCGCGCCGGACTTCGACGACCTCGAGGCGCGAATCGACGACGATACCGCCGCCGTCATGTCGGTCAACTACTTCGGCTTCCCCCAGCCCGGCCTTGATCGGATCGCCGCGCTGACCGACGAGTACGACTGCTACCACATCGACGACAACGCGCATTCACCGCTCAGCGTCCACGAGGGAACCCTGCTCGGAACGCACGGCGACCTCGGCATCACGACGTTGCGGAAACTGCTTCCGGTTCCCGACGGTGCCGTCCTCTACCGGACGGGCGAGACGGTCAACGAGTGGTTCTCTCCCTCGTCGCTGGCCGGCAGATCGGATCGCATCGCGACCACTGACTGCCGGTTCGTAGCCACCTCCGTCGCTGAAAGCGTCCTCCAGATCAGCCCGTCGCTGCATCGATCGGTCGAGGCGGTCCTCGCCGACGGGGCCGACGACTCCTCGTCCGTGGATCCCGTGAATCGATACGAAGCGGCCAAAGTTCCGATGTCGAAGTGTTCGGCGGTCGTCGCAGACGCCGCCGATCCGGACGCGATCCGAACCGTCCGCCGGGAGAATTTCCGGGTCTGGCAGCGCGTCCTGGACGACCGTGAGGACGTGACCCCGCTCTACGAGCACCTTCCAGCGGGAATCAGTCCGTACGAGTTCCCGGTCCGGGCGACCGATTCGGATTCGTTTCGCGCGGAACTCGGGAATCTGGGCGTCGTCGGTGCCCACTCCTGGCCGACCCTTCGCGAGGCCGTTCGCGAGGACGGAACCTACGAGACATCGGTCCGGCTCGCTGACAACCTCGTTGCACTCCCCGTCCACCAGGGAATCGAGCCGTCGGCCATCGAGGCGGTCGGCGATCGACTTCCAAAATGAGTCCGCTCCCTCCGCTTGTCTCGGTCCGATCGGGACCGCGTTCTCCGCTAGTCGTCCGTGGCCACGGCCGGCAGTTCCGACCGAACGTTGTCGGCCAGCACGTACGCCCGTTCGCCGGACCGCTCGAGCAACCCTTCCGTTCGGAGCTCCGAGACGAGACTCTGGACCGCGACTCTCGACCGATCGACCCGAGCGGCGACGGTCGCCGTCTCGAGCGACCCGTTTCGCGCGAACACGCCGAGAATCTTCTCGGCCGTTTCGGTCGAACACTGTGATCCATCACACGCGCGAGTAACCCGCTCGCTGATCCACGGGGTCTCGAGCAGTTCCGTCAGGTCGCGTTCCTCGTCCGCGACGACGAATCCCGGCTCGTCCGCGACGTCTGTTGCCGACTCCGCATCCTCGTCAACGGACGTATATCCGAACTCAATGTCGTCACCGCCGGCCTGGATGATCGACGATTCGTCGCCCGCGTCGCTTCCCTCGTCTCCGCTCGGCACATCGTCGGTCACCTGCTCGGTACGCTCCTCGCGTTGGAGGTCGCGGACGACCTCGCGCAACTGCTTGGTTTCGTTTCGGAGCCGATCGACTTCCGCCGCTCGATCCGCGAGTTGCTCCTCGAGGCTCTCGATGTGATCGTCGCGCGCGTCGAGGTCCTCTTGGAGGTCGTCTCGCTCGGCTTCGAGTTCTGCAATCTCCTCGTGGAGTCGGCGCAGGTCCTCGTCGGACCCCGGGAGCTCCGACTGGATCGTGTCCGTGTTCTGCAGAGCATCGGCCATCTGTCTGGCCGCACTCGAGACGTCCCGCGCCGAGGCGAGTTCGTCCTCCAGCGTCTCGATCCGTTTCTCCCGTTTCTCGAGTTCGTTCTCGAGTTCGTTGATCCGGTCCTGTTCGCGCTCCTTGCGCTCGGAGATGTCCTGGAGGTCGCCGACTAGGGCATCGGAGACGGACTTGAGCTCGGGGCGTTCGAAGTCGTCGAGACCGGGTGTCGCCCCGGCGTCGAAGGTCCGCTTCCGGCGGAACTGGATCTTCCGGACGTCAACTTCGGTCCAGTCCGTCTGGACGAACGCCTGCCCGTCGCCGAGATCCGAGACGAGTTCCGAGTACTCGGTGTCGATGATCCGGCCAACGACCTTCGTATCGTTGTCCCAGGTCAGCCGGTGCCAGACCAGCCAGTTCGCCTGCGTGATGAAGTCTTTCTTGACGTCGGCCGGCCGCTGGCTGATGCCGACGATGCCCAGCCCGTGTTTGCGGCCGCGCTTGCTGATCTTGATCAGCAGGTTCCCGGTCTCGCCGACGCCACCACCCTCCGGAATGTACTCGTGGACCTCCTCGACGACCAGCAGGAACGGCTTCTTTAATTTCTTCTCCTTGATAAAGAGCTGGCGAGCGATCTTCCGCAGGAGTTCGTCCGCCACGTCCTCGTCGAGATACCCCGAGACGTCGAGGATGACCGGCACGTTCTCCTCGAGGGCCAGCGTCGCCATCTGTTCGGCGTGTTCCGGCCCGATCTGGATGTCACACTCCTCGTCGGCTCCGGCGTGGAGCATCTCATACTCCTCTTTCAGCCCGTAGTACTCTCCGTCCGTGTCGACGATGAGGAGTGGATAGCCAGCCTCGAGCAGTTCCTCGGCGATCACCGACGCGGTGTTCGACTTCCCCGACCCGGACTTGCCGGTGACGAACCCGCGGCCAGTAAGGAGTTCGACGACGGGTAGCCTCAGGTCCGCGCCGTCGTCCGTTTCACCGACGAGAATCTGACGCTGCTGGGACTGGTCGCTCACCGACTCCCCACCCCGATGGTGCGCGGCTCGTTCATACTATCAGTACAGTCCGAATACGCGACCTTCAATATTGGCCTCGTGCCTGCGTTCGATTTCGGTCCGAAACCACCGATCCGCCGTGATGGGGGATTCTGGGGGTCCGTCTCCCCTCGAGTCCGATCAGTCCTCGCCGCGGTCGACCGCCTGCTCGCGGATCGTCATTCCTTTGCGGCCCAGATGCTGGAGCTGTTTCCGGGCGAAGTCTTCTTCGCGCGTGCCTCGCGTCGCGAGCACGTAGACGAGCGCGCCGCCCGCGGGCCGCATCGTTCGGCCGGCTCGCTGCGTGCCCTGCCGGCGGGACCCGCCCAGCCCGGAGGCGACGATCGCTAGATCGGCCGTCGGCAGGTCGATCCCCTCGTCGCCGACTCGGGAAATGAGCAACAGGTCGCGTTCGTTGCGCCGGAACTCGTCGAGTAGTCGCCGGCGCTCGTGGTGGGGCGTCTCCCCGCTGAGGAAGGGCACGTCGAGCGCTTCGGATAGCTCCCGGCCCTGCTCTAAGTAGTCGACGAAGACGAGTGCCTTCGAGTCGGGGTGGGCCGACAGCAGGTACCGAACTTCGTCGATCTTGCCCCGGTTGCGCGCGGCGATCCGGTACTTCTCCTGGCCGTCGGCCGAGCCGTAGGCATTCGCTTGTTCATCGTCGCCCCACGGCACGTAACGGATCTCGAGTTCGGGTTCGGCGACGTGGCCTGCGTCGAACAGCGCCTCCCAGTCGGTGCCGATCGGCGGCCCGACGAGGGTGAAAATCTCCTTCTGGCGGTCATCTTCCCGAATGGGACTGGCAGAGAGCCCGAGTCGGTGTTTGGACTGGAGATGCGTGCTGCGCCGGTAGACGTCCGAGGGGACGTGCTGACATTCGTCGAAAATAACGAGCCCCACTCGCGGTCGTCGAACAGCGAGCGGTGGCGGTCCATCCCCGCGATCTGGTAGGTCGCGATCGTCACTGGCCGCACCTCCTTCCGGCCGCCGTGGTACTGCCCGATCTGGTGGGGCTCGAGCGAGGTGTACTCGACAATCGTATCGGCCCACTGCTGTGCGAGATCGCGGCTCGGCACGAGCACGAGTGTTTCGCCGTCGACGTGGGCCATCGCACCCATCGCGGCTACCGTCTTCCCACTTCCGGGTGGGCCGACGAAGACGCCCTCGCCGGCCTCGGCGAAGTGATCGACCCAGGTCCGCTGGTAGTCCCGCAGTCGAACCTCGAGATCGATCGGCAGTTCCTCGCCGGACTCGAGTTCGCGATGATCCTGGACCGGATAGCCGGCCTCGTAGAGGATACGCTTGATTGCGGCCTCCGAGCCCTCCTGAACCCAGTCTTCGGTTTCGGAAATCGGCGCATGGACGTGTTCCTCGTCGAGCTTCTGGCGGGCGACGTTACCCATGATCTCCGGGCTCTGGGCCTCGAGAACGGTGTAGCCGTCCTCGTGCGTCGCCAGCCGGAACTGGTGGGCGCGATCCCACTGGCTCTCGACCCAGTCCTCGAGTTTCTCGGCGCGCTGGCCGAGTGCCTGCCGCATCGTCCGGGCGAGGTCTTCGAACGAGTCGTGTGGCGTCCCCCAGACGTCCTCCGGCCGGACGACGTAGCGATAGCCCTGCTCGCCGTTCCCGTCCGCGAGGTGGGCAAACTGGGAGAGCTGTGCGCGGGTGAACTGGTCCGGTCGATCGACGATGATCTCGCGCTGTTTGGGGAAGACAATCACCCGCTCGCGATCGGTCAGATCCTCGAGTTCGGTGGGGTACCAGACCACGGGATCCGTCGAGACGGCGTGGCGCTCGAGGCCCCCGCGCTCGGCGAGTTCCTCGAGGTGTTCATTCGCTTCCTCGTGGGGCATCTCAAGCGCGCGGGAGACGGCCGCGGCGGTGAGCACTGGCCGCCCCTCGTGCTGGCTGGCGTCGTGGAAGTCGGCGATGGTGAACTCGTCGGCGTCGTCGGTCGCGTCGGCGTCGTTCTCGTCGGAGGTCGCGTCGGCGTCGGCCGTCTCCCCGTCGCTCGAGTCGTGGGGATCGCTTCGCTGTTCGTCGGAGGGCGGCGAAGAACGTTCGTCGGTCACTGGCATGTCGTAGCGGCGGGGCTAATAAACCGATTTCGCTCGGGGGACGGACTCGAGCGGTCTCCCTCGATCGATAGCCCTCGATCAGGGCGGTCGCTCGATGGCGTAGACGTAGCCATCGTTACTGCCGAAGTAGATCGTGTCGTCGGTGACGATGGGAGTCGAGTGGACTGCGTTGCCGGTTCGGTACGTCCACAGTTGATCGCCCGTCGATGCGTCGAACGCGCGGAGATGTCCTCGGAGGTCCCCGACGAAGACAGTTCCGTCGACGACTATCGGATCGCAGTTGATCGTCCCGATCGGTTTGTCGCTCGTCCAGCGAATATCTCCTGTCTCCGTCTCGAGCGCGTAGAACGTCCTGCCGTACGTCCCAAAGTAGACGGTACCATCGGAGATAGCCGGAGAGGAATTGATTCCCCCGTCGACCTCTCGTGACCAGACGAGACTTCCGTCATGGCGATTTACTGCGTAGAAATGTTTGTCAGCCGAACCGAAGAGGATGCGGTCACCGTCGACAGCAGCGTCGACTGACACGTAGTCACCTGTACCGTACTTCCAGATGAACGTGCCGTCGTCCGCATTGAGCGCAGAAAGCGAGTTGGCTCTACTCCCGATGTAGACCGTTCCGTCGTGTATCGTCGGTCTGGAGACGATGCCGTCTCCCGTTTGATACGACCACTGCTCTACCGCTGTCTCCGTATCCACAGCGTACACGTTCCCATCGTAACTTCCAATGTACACTATTCCGTTCACTACTGTTGGCGTCGATCCGATGCTGTCATCTGCCCGAAACTGCCATCGTTCACGGCCGTCGATGTCGATAGCGTAGAGCCCCTCGCCTTCACTGCCGGTATAGAGTACCTTCTCGTGGACTGTCGAGGCGGACCAGATCTGATCGCCAGTATCGAACTTCCAGTTGAGAGATCCCCTCGCCGGATTGAGCGACCGAAGATACCCGTCGTGACTGCCGACGTAGAGATGTCCGTCACTGAGAACTGGCGATGCGGATACGCGGCCGTCGGTTTCGTATCGCCACCTGAGCCGTTCCCGGTCGAGTTCCCACTCGTCGGATTCGCCGTTGAAGCTCACGCAGCCGGCGCTGGCGGTGACGATAGGAGGAAGTGCCAAAGTGCTTCACGCCGGTATTTAGACATAGTCAGTGTATGTTTTCTGACTGGTGCGGAAATACCTTCGTACAGTCTCTTTCACTCTTGTAGCACCTCGTCGAGGTTATGGAAGGATAGCCCCACGCTCGATCCGAACAGCTCGGCAGGATTATCAACCGGTTCTCCGTCCGCGTGGAATCCCATCGTCTCCCTCGGGATCCGGGGGAGAAGATCCGCCACTGTCCATCCAACGGGAACGACGTCAAGCGCTTCGTTGATCTCTTCTGTCGTTCCGGGATAGCTATATCTGACTGGACGGCATGGATAGCCAGTATGTACCGCGCGATCCTCCCCGAGGGACAGATCGAATGCGACCGGTACGACAAGACTGAGAACGGCGTCGAACTCTACGGCGATGACGACGAGTTCATTGCGTTCGTGCCCTACGCCAACCTCCACGCGTTGGCCGACGAAGCCCTCTACACCGAGAGCGGGGGCGAGGACGAGCGGTCGATCATGTAGCGGGCTGCTGATCGATCGCCTCGAGCTGTTCCCGATATCGGTTCCGGACAGTGACGACGGTCGTCTGGGCGGTGTCGGCGACCGCTCGCTGCGGGATGGTCTCGTCACAGAGGAGGCCGGCGGCGTAGATGGCCGCGGCGGCGAACCCGGTCGGTGATTTCCCTGAGTGCAGCCCCTGCTCGGTCGTTCGGTCGATGATCTCGATGGCTTTCGTCTCGACGTCCTTGTCGACGTCCAGTTCCGAACAGAACCGCGGGACGAACTGCCGGGGGTTTGTCGGCTCGAGGTTAATGTCTAGTTCGTCCGCAATGTACCGGTAAGTACGGCCGATCTCACGCTGATCGACACGTGAAACAGCGGTTACTTCCTCGAGACTGCGCGGAATGTCTTCTTTCCGACACGCGGTGTAGAGCGCGCTGGTCGCAACGCCTTCGATCGACCGGCCCCGGATGAGGTCCTGCTCGAGCGCCTGTCGGTAGATGACGCTTGCAGTCTCCTTGACGGGCTTGGGGACGCCTAACGCGCTTACCATTCGGTCGATTTCCGAGAGGGCGTACTTGAGGTTTCGTTCGCCCGCGTTCTTCGTTCGAATTCGCTCCTGCCAGACCCGGAGTCGATGGAGTTGGCCGTGTTTGTCGGCCGACATCGAGTGGCCATTGGCGTCCTTGTTGCGCCAGTCGATGGTCGTCGTCAGCCCCCGGTCGTGCATCGACTGAGTCAGTGGCGCGCCGACGCGCGACAGTTCGTCGTGCTCCTGTGCGTTGAACGCCCGCCACTCTGGCCCGTAATCGATGGGATCCTCGGTAAGGACGAGGCCACACTCCTTACAGACTTGCTCACCGCGGTCCGGATCGTGGACGACCGTGTCGGTCTCGCAGTCGGGACACAGACCGGTCTCCACCTCCTCGGACTGTGATTCGGTGCTGTGTTGATCGATGATAGACCGCGTCATCAGTAGCCGGAAGAAACCGTGCCGGCACTGTAAGGGGTTCACATGGTTTCGCGGGAAACACCGACTTACGACGCTGCCGGCTGTCAGTTTGCGTGGTAGTTCGCCGGCCCGTTTGCGGTGAATCACATACCCAGAATCGGCGGGAGTCCGCTTACACGACTGAGAACAGCCGACGGTATGGCTGTCACCGCCCGAAGAGAGAACGGAAGATGATCGATACGACCGCCAGCTGCCTCGAGCAAACAGGGGTGGCGGCCGTACCGAGACCGTGTCCCATCGGTCGTGTCCGGGTGAAACGACCGCGGATCGGTCGTTTCGACCCATCGTGACCAATGCACACATGCCACATGAAACGTGGCGATTGTTGTGACGAGTCGACGACGTAAATCACCTGTTCATGAAGTAAATCCGTCGTTCGGCTGTGAACTGTCGTTCGACTTTATGTTGGTTGGTTCGAACCTTCGGTACCAGTGCTGTGTTGGTAATCAGTCCACGGGACCACACTCGTATTTGGTCTCCCATCGAGTCGGTCGCTCGTACGCTATCGATATACGGATACAATCGACAGATACCGATCGATTTCAACAGCGACCGTAATCGCCAGCCCCGGCGTTGGGCAGGTCTCCCGCCGATCCTATCGGGAAGTCGTTCCGTACCCCCTTTGCAGACGGTGCGAAACGTGGCCGTGTTTAAGAGTATCTCTGTTGGTGTACAACCTGGTGTGTCAATCGTGATTTCGACTCGCCGTTCGAACGTACAGCGGTCGCCGTCGGGACAACGCTCCGGTGACGGGGAGCGGGTCCGGAGGGCACCGAGCTCGAATGGAGTCTCTACAACCGGAGGGTCGTCGTAATGTCCTCAATCGATACGTCGCTGCCCGACGAGATCGCCTCAGTCGCCGACGCAGACGAGGATGAGCGTCTCTCGAAGGACGTCATTTTTGAGCTCTTAAAGAATCGCCGTCGCCGAGAAGTCCTCGCGTACTTGCTCGAAGCCGACGAAACAGTCACTCTCGGTGAACTCGCCGAACAGATCGCCGCCTGGGAGAACGATACCGAGGTCAACGCGCTCAGTTCCGATCAACGGAAACGCGTCTATGTCGCCCTCTACCAGACCCACCTGCCGAAGATGGACGATGCCGGTATCGTCGAGTACGACCAGGACCGAGGCTTGATCTCGCTGGCCGATAACGCCGACCTGCTGATGATGTATCTCGACACGGACAGCCACCGCCAGGACCGGTGGGACCGATGGTATGCCGGCCTCAGCGTGGTCGGCGCTGTCCTCCTCGGTGCGGCGGCCCTCGGCACGCCGCTGCTATCGGCCGTCCCGATGCTCGGCCTCGCTGGCGTCGTCGTCGTCGCCTTTTTCTGTCTCTCGATCGCTCATGTCGTCCAGAACCGTTCGCAGGAACGCAACGTCGACGGCAAACTGTCCCGGATCGAGTGACCCGACATTCGGACGGTGCTCCGTGTCCTAATCGCTGATGGCTATTCTCGCCCGCGCTGTCCGCTCACGTCTCCTCGAGTACCACTTCGTTTATCGACCGCTGATTCGATCGAGTGACCGACACGATCACCGGTAGAACCATCTCACACGGTCAGTGCGATCGCCACTCGAACGCACGCGTTCTACGATTGACATGATCGTTACACCCGATTTCGGCGACCGCTGCTATCGGATCGCTGAGAAGGTTTTATCATCCGGTTACGTACGTCCAATTGGCTCCCGACGACCGTCATCCGATACCGGAACAGTCGCGTGCCAGCAGCTGTTCCCGGCGCGGGAGCCGCCTTTCAAACCGTGCCGTCTCGGCTGTCGATACTCCGCTCTCGGATGAATTCGTCCTCGAGTCGCAACTCGACTAGGGTAGCTATTTCACGTATTCCGACTCCGGCTCAGTGTCTCGTCCGGTACCGGCAGGGACGACCATCACCCCAGGTAACAGGTCCATACCCGGTCGGTGCGTCGAGACCGAGTTAGCGTTCGTGAAGTAATCGGACTAAAACTAATGACCGAAGTAGTGTCCGCTCTTTCATGGTCGTTCGAACCGCAGTCGTCGGCGCAGGAACGGTCTCGCGGGCCCACCTCGCGGGAGCGCAGAACAACCCTGAGATGGAACTGGTCGCAGTCTGTGACCTCGACGAGGAACTGGCCAGGGAGCGGGCCAGGGAGTTCGGGACGATGGCAGTGACGGACTTTACGGAACTCCTCGACGAACTCGATTGTCTGCACGTGTGCACGCCGGTCCAGACGCACTTCGACATCGCCCGGCAGGCGATTGAAGCCGGCGTCGCCGTCATCATCGAGAAACCCGCTACCGTCACCGCCGAGGAGGTCGAACAACTCCAGACGCTCTCTCGAGAGCATGAGACGCCCGTAACAGTCATTCACAACCACCTGTTCTATCCGGCGGTCCGCAAGGCCCGGGAGCTGATCGACGCCGGCGAACTCGGCCACGTCAAGTCCGTGGACACCCTCTATGCGGGACTGACGCCGCCCGATCAAGTCAACCGGGGATCGTGGGTGTTCGAACTGCCTGGCGGCGAGTTTGAGGAAGGACTTCCGCATCCGATCTACTCGGTTCTCGGTATCGGCGGCTGGCCGGAACGCGACGACGACGTCTCCGCACAGACCGTTCTCTCGGAGCACTACGAGGAGGACTTCGAGTACGACCAGGCACAGGCCCAATACGTCTCCGAAGACGGCGCGCTCTGTAACGTGACGATGCTCTCGGGGACGCTCCCCCAGCGCCTCCACGTGATCACCGGCTCCGAAAAGTCGCTCGTGGTCGACGAGATCAACCAATCGCTCTACGAGGTCGACGAGGATTACACGTCGTCGGTCATCGCCCGCTCGAAGAAGAGCCTTGACGTCTCGCTTGCCCAGGTCACCAGCACCCTCGAGAACGCGAAGTCCGTCGCCACCTCCCGGTTCGACGACAGCTGGGAGGCGGAGACGGAGACGAACTCACACTGTGCGATCTTCGACGGGTTCGTCGACGCAATCGAGGGCGACGCCGACGTGCCGGTGCCCCTCGAGCAGTCGAAGTGGACGATCCGCATCATGGAGACCATCCGCGACGCCGCCCAGCTCCACCACGAGGGGGACGCGGCGGCGGTCGACGCGGCGGACGGAACCGAAACAGTGGAGACGGGGACGGACGAGGAGTCCGTCCCGGTTGACTTCTAACCGACCGCTGCTAGCCGCACCTGTTCATCGCTTACAATGTCACTCTCACAGCGTATCGTCCGCGGAGTCAAAGCCACGTTCGGCGCTGAACTGCTTCGACTCGGCGCACAGGGGGCCATCACCCTGTTACTCACGCGGGTGTTCCTCTCGCCCGACGAGTACGGCCTCATCTTCCTCGCCATCGCGGTTTTCTCGATCGCGACCCTCTTTGGAACCCTCGGCATTCCGAAATCGATGGCGAAGTTCGTCACGGAGTATCGGGAAACGGACGACTCCCAGATCCGTTACATCGTCCGCTCGTCGATCGCGTTCAACGTCGTCACCGTCGGACTCGTCTGCGTCCTGTTCTTCTTCTTTCGCGACGCGATCGCGGCCGCGTACGGCGAGCCGCGGTTAGAGCCGCTGCTGGCGCTCGGGATCGTCTTCATCGTCGTCAAGGTCGCTCACGGCTACCTGCTGATCGCGTTCCAGGGTTTTGGCAAGGTCACTCTGACCGCGGCGACCAGTACGGTCTCGAGCGTCGGCCGACTCGGCTTCATCGTGCTCTTTCTGGCCGCCGGATTCGGCGCGTACGGTGCGCTGGCCGGCTTCGTCGCCGGCTATCTGGTGTCCGTCGTCGTCGGCGGATACTTCTTCTATCGGCTCCTCTCGTCGTACCCCGCGTCCGAGTCCGCCGAACCCGGCCTCTCGAAACGGATCGGCAGGTACAGTCTGCCGCTGACGGCCTCGCAGGGCGCAAACGTACTGTACAAGCGCGTCGACACACTAATGGTCGGGTTCTTCCTGACGCCGGTCGCGGTCGGCTTCTACGAACTCGCCAAACAGATCTCGACGTTCGTGATCGCACCCGCCGACTCACTCGGCTTTACCGTCGCGCCGACGTTCGGCGAGCACAAATCGTCCGAGCAACTCGAGCGCGCCGCTCGAGTGTACGAACAGTCGCTCGAGTACGTCCTCCTATTGTACCTGCCGGCGGTCGCTGGGATCGTTCTCCTGGCGGAACCCGGAGTTCGGTTCGTCTTCGGTAACGAGTACACCGGTGCCGCACCCGTCCTGCAGGTGTTCAGCGCCTTCGTCCTGTTCCAGGCGATCGACAAGATCACCAACGATAGCCTCGATTACCTGGGTCGGGCGACCGAACGCGCGCTCGGGAAGGGTCTCACCGGCGCGCTGAACTTCGGGCTGAACCTCGTGTTGATCCCGGCAATCGGTGTCGTCGGCGCGGCGACATCGACGGCGCTCTGTTATGGCCTCATGGTGTGCTACAACGTCTATCTCATCGATCAGGAACTCGAATTGCACTGGCGGCGACTCGCTACATCAATCGTGGCGGCCGGCGGCGTGACGGTCGCGATGATCGCCGCCGTCGTCGTGTTGCAGCCGTTCGTCACCGGACTCATCACCCTGCTCGCCGTCATCGCCGCCGGCGTCGCAGTCTGGGCAGTGCTCTCCGTCGCGAGCGGTCTGATCGATATCTACGAGCTCACGGCCCATATCTGAGCTGTCTCGCTGGCTCTCGGCGACGGTGATTCGATTTTCTGCCGCTTTCATGCCCGGTTCGATCGGAGGCGCTCAAGTCGTCCGGCGAGTCGTCACTTGCTGTCCCGTAGCAGCGCCCACTGTCGTATCTCGAAAGCGATGGATCTGTCTTTGCCCTCAAAGACTGATAGTTATCTGGAGCGAATATACAGACAATTTTGATAGTTCGACTATTGATAGTCGCCTTAAACCGAGATATGTTTGTTGCCAGTAATTCTTGACTGATCGACAGCCGAGAGTGTCAGTGTATACGGAGGAAACGTCGCTAACTAGCTATTACCACGCCGCAGTACCGCGGTTCCAATATAAGACATCCATACTCCAATTCAATATATTAAACAACAAATATCGATGAACGCCTGAATTCTGTTTATTTATACAGATATAAGCGGAAAGTTTATGGTGGCATATTATCCTTAACCGAATGCATGGCACGCGACAATTCGGTATTGGATGACGACGATTCTGCGGGTAATATCCCCAAAAACGGGGATACGACCGGTAATAACAAATTACTCGACCGTCGCTCGTACCTGAAGCTGACGGGTGCGGCGTCCGTGGTCGGTGGCGGTTTCGCGACCGGCACCGCGGCCGCCGCAGAGGAGTACGAGGTCATCGAGGCCTCCAACGAGTGGTACAACATCGACGACGGCGAGGTCTTCGAGAACAAGATCATCGACTTTTCAAACGGTAACTGGTTCGGGCTTTACGCTCGAGAGTCGACGAACTGGACGATCCGGAACGTCGGCTTCGTCGGAACCCACAGCCACGACAAGCACGCGATCGCGGTGGCCGACGTCGACGGCAACACGTCGACGATCGAAAACGTCTACATGGGTGACGGCTGCGTGCGCCCGAGCAGCTACAGCTCCCACGGTCAGTGTGGGATCTGGGTCGCTCCGGAGCACAGCGGTCACATCGATATTCGACACTGCAACGTTCAGGACTGGCCCAACAACGGGATTTACGGGTCCGCACCCGGATACAACGGCAACGGCGGCACGGTCCACATCGATCGCTGCTACGCGGCGAACAACTACGTCTCGAGCTACCGGCTGAGCTCCGACGGCTCGAAATGTACGGACTCCGTCGCGTACAACGACGGCAACGGCCGCTACAACGGCCGGTGTTTCTGGGGCTGGAACCCCGGACAGATGGAGGTCTCGGGCTGTGACTTCAGTTCCGGCTCGTACAACGACGCGATCCACCTCGGTCGGAACGGCGAGACGACGCGGATCAGCGTCAAGGATACACAGTTCGACGGCATCAGCCAGCGCGGTGACATCCGGCTCAATCGCGGGAGCGGGCTCGGCTCGAACCCCGATCTCTCGATGCCCGAGGGCGTTCCGACCTCCGCAGAGGAGGCCGCGAGCGGCGGTTCGTCCAGTAGCCCGCCCACCGACGAACCCACGAAAGACGATCCCAACGACTCATCACTGGCGAATACGATCGTTTTCGATGGGAACGGCACGTCGGACGCCACGAGCTACGAGTTCATCGTCAGCGAGGCGGTCGAAGCGAGCACTGACGAAAACGCGACAATCGACCAGGCGGCCTCGGTCGACGGCACCCGCGCCAGCGGTACCGTCGCCGACTACCTCGATGCGTTCCGCTTCGACGGCGAAATCGAGCGCCTGTCGGTCGACGGCGACGCGACCGTCCGGGTCAACGGCGTCGAGATCGACCCCGCAAACATCGACGACATTCTGGACAATATCGTCGTTATCAATGGGAGCGACGAGGACGCGACCCGCTACGAGTTCACCGTCAGCGGTGAGGCCGAACGGAGCAGCTACGACGGCGCTTCGATCGACGACGAGGATGCCATTGAGGACGGCACCATCTACGGCGGCGTTGCCGACTGGAAGGACGCGTTCCTGTTCAGCGGTGAGATCGAAGAGCTGACCGTCGACGGGCCGGGAACGGTTTCAGTCAACGGTGAGCAGATCGATCCCTCGGACTTCGGCGACGACCTCCCGCACGTCCTCGAGGTAGAGGGGTCGGGGGACCCGGTCGGATTCGAGATCACGGTCGACGGGACGATCGAACTCGCTTCCGACGAGGAGCCCGAAGACGAAGCGACGACGATCTCCGGATCGACGGTCCAGAGCTCCGTCACCGACGACAGCATCCGCTTTCGCTTCTCCGGAACGCTGACCGACGTGACGCTGACCAATGGGACGCCAACCATCACGGTCGACGGCGAAGAGATCGACCTCGAGGAGTATGGCGATCCCGAACTGCTGCCCCACGCGATCGTCTTCGACGGTACCGAAGCGTCCAAGCCGAGCACGTATTCGTTCCGCATCGACGGAAAGGTCATTCAGGCCGAGTACCGCGACGCGTCGGTCGATGAGAACGACATCGTCGAGGAGACGACGGTCCGCGGTGGCGTCGGCAACTGGCTCGACGCCTACTGGTTCGACGGCGATATCGAGGACTTCACGATCCTCGGTGACGCGACGGTCGACGTTCAATACAACGCGCGCGAACAATAGACAACGTCGTAACTGACGCGGCATCGATACGTTGCGATGCGGTATCAGTGATCGGCCCGACTCGCGCTCGTTTTACTCGTTCTCATTCGATTTACAGCACTCGAGAGCCGTTCAATCACGGTTCCCCGGCGTCTCGGAAGCGTCTCGAGCGCTCGAGAGATCCGCAGACGGAACCGCTGTTCACGCGAACTACGCACTCGCCGTCGAGATCCGGGTAATTCAGCGAGTAATACGGTATTACCGCTTCGCTGCTACTCTGCGATACTGTTTGTCATCAGCTCGTGTGGTTCACTTCCCGGGTCTGGCGGCCATCGATTGCAGCCGGTCGATCAAGCTGGGATCGAACGACGACTGGCGTTCTCGAGCATGGCCACGGATTGCCGGCCGCTCGCTGGGCCAATAGCGTCGAACGGAACCGTCGCACGTTCGCAGTCGATACCGGTGGCCGGTCGAGGAGAGAAACGATACAGTTGTCGGTGCTCCTGTTTCGGAACGAGTTGCGAAAAACGAGACGTGAAAAACGGTCGCGTATAGTGGCTGCCGCGTATCGAGGCCATACGCGAAAATTGCGTCAACGGGACCGCAACGATGTGTGCGTGGTGGGGTGGGGAGGGCTGCGTCAGCGGGGGAGGGATGCGTTCGCGTCAACGGGTCGGGGTTCCTCGAGAGCGGGTCGCGTCGTCAGTTCTGCGAACCGGATGCTGCTTCTTCGGGACTCGTCGGGACGCCCTGCGGGATGAACGCCTTGGGGTCGGTGCCGACGCTGTCGCCGAGCTGGACGGTCGAACCGGCGTGTTTCGCGACGCCGGCTTGTTCGTCGTAATCGGAGTCCGTGACGTTGATCTCAGTCGGACTTCCGTTCGCGCCGGCGTCGATGGCGGTGTTCTGCCCGTTCATCTCGATCTGGCAGCCCTCGACCTCGATCGTCCCTGGGGCCCAGCCCCAGATACCGCGGCCGACGTAGCCGTGACTGCTGTCGACGTAGACGCTCGAGTTCGTGACCTTGCTCCCTTCGGTGGCCAGTCGGAAGTGCGAGACGTAACAGTTCGCGGCGAAGGTGCTGTCGATGTGGATCGTCCCGCCGCCCTTGTTCCCGGGGGCAGAGCCGTAGATCGCGTTGTCCGCGAAGTTCTGGATGTTGACGTTCTCGAAGTCGATGTGACCGTTGTGGTCCGGAGCGACCCAGAAGGCCGTCTGCCCGTGGCCGTTCGGATTGCCGTTACCGGCGCTCGAGCCGTCACCGAGGTAGACGTTCTCGATGGTGCTAGTGCCGTTGCCCGTATCGGAGATACCGAACGTAGCGGACCCGGTGCCGGAGGTGTTCTCGCCCTTGAAGCCGATGTTTCGGATCGTCCAGTCACTGCTGTGGGCGGTGATGATGATGTCCTGGCCGGTCGTCATGTCGATGAGCTTGTTCTCCCACGTCTCACCGGCATCGATGGTGATCGTCTGTCCTTCTGCTTCAATGACCTCGTAGTCGTCCTGGGCGGCTGCCGTGCCAGCTCCACCGATCGCAGTCGCCGCAGTCGCCACGGCGGCGAGCGAGCGAACGTAGTTACGGCGGGTTAAGTCGCTATTACGGCCTGCAGTCGGAGTAGATTCCGTCTCGGACGTACGGGGATTCTGCGCCATACATGTCCGTAACATCGCTTTACACTCATAAACTTTTTCTTGGAGCTATGGCTTAAATTTACAGAATATATTTCTAACACTGTTGATTAGGTCACAATCTACCGGTATTCATTCACGAATATACGAACGAATTGATGACAGTTGCCGTGGTCGTAACCAGCTCTTTTCCGAGGAAACGAGAGCATATCGTGCAGCAAACCGATCTCGACCCTAAATCCGGCAGTGACACTCGGACCAGCCGTCCGTATCGACGACACTGTTTCGAGCGGGCAGTATTGTCTTTCTCGAGTCGTAATACTCTATTACCGGCCGTTTCGAGCCGTTTCGGGGCTCCGGCAGCGAGGGAAGGAGAGGATCACAACAGGAGCGCAGGGTCTCGAGCGAGGGACGTCGATGGACGTCTCGGGCAAACGATGCAAACCTTGGGAGTGCGAACGAGCTCGCGGACGCGAGTGCGCATAGAAATATGAGCCCTCGACTCGAACCGTGGGCGGTCCCCAGCGAGTAGAGTCAGTTTGGCCAGCGCTGGGAAAGCGGACCGTCGAACGGGACTGATACGAATTTCGAGCGCATACCTGCGTCTTCAGGCGCAGGTCGAGCGGTAGGCGCAGCGTGTCACCCGCAGCCGGTGATCGGGACGGATTTCCATCGTAATCGTTTTAGTGTGATAGCACGTAACATAGGGTGCTACGAATACCGTGAGAGGCCGTTCCCGAACAGACAAGGGATGGTGAGGAGCGCGGTCTGTTCCTCACACGGCGATGACATGGTATTCGATGGGGCCTATTTGACCGGGCCACAGCCCTATACAGGGGAGGAAACGAGAGTTCCCCTTGAGTGCGGGTTGGAACCTCGAACGTCGCACTCGGCGGAAATCCGATGGTCGGATTCCACGTCCTTCAGGGCGTGGAGGAGGTCAAGCTACGGCTCGCTACTGATAGCGTACATCTTGAACTCGTCGTTCGAGACGACCTTGTTCGCGCCCGGTTCGGTGTCGAGCCCCTCGAGTGCGGCGTTGCGGTAGTTGAGTTCTTGATAGATGTCGATCTCTTTCGTCCTGTCCCACTCCGTGACGACGAAGTAGTACTCGTCGGTCGGATAGGCCCCGCTGTAGTTGCCTGACGAGAAGACGCTCGCGTTGACGGTTCCGGTGGACGCCGACGCGCCACCGATGGTATCGCCGCCGCCGGAGATACCGTTGATCGCGTGATCGTACCGGTAGGGATCATAACCCATGCCCGCGTAGGGAACGTCCTCGGCCCCGTGATCTAAGCCGTTCTCGTAGCCGCTCATCATTTCGGGGGTCACGTGCTGGCCCGGGTTGTAGATCAGCGGTGACGCGAACACCGTTATCAGACCGAGCACCAGACAGCAGCCGAGTATCAGGGCCGTGACCGCGTTCGCTCCCGGTCTCGTGAGCAGTCTCGAGAGGCCGCCCGTGAACTGTGCCAGCGCGATTCCGGCAAGGATCGTGATGAGAACGTAGATGAAGCCGATCTGTCGGAACGCCATCGTCGGGGTCCCGACGAAGTAGACCGCGAACAGGCCACCGAGCGGGATGAATCCGAATCCGACGTAGTTGACGAAGGATCTGCTCTCGGCGTCGAGACTCGTCCGCCCGAGCCAGACGGCCAAGATGAGCAAGCCGACGAGGAGCCCGATGATCGCCGCGTCGAGAAACATCTTCACGAAGAGTTCGGCGAGGCTCCCGCCGATATCGGTCAGCGACGATCCTCGCTGATCGACCTCGGTCCCGGCACCGATGTCCTGGGCGAGCAGCCCGGAGATGAGTCCGGACGCAGCGCTTCTGAACCGTTCGTTGCCGAGCGCCCAGAGTCCGAACATCCCACCGAGGACGAGCGTGTGCGCGTACGTCGTCGGATGCTCGAGCATCGGGTGCTCGTCGAATCGTCGGCGGGCGAGGAACTGGACGCCGCTGATCGCGCCGACGAAGACGATGATATTGAACATCTGCTGAGGATGGACCAACAGGAGTGCGAGACTGGTGAGATAGATGAGCGCGCTGAACGGCGATAGCCCGAGCGGGAGCCGTTCGACCGTCGACCGCCGTCGGAGATAGGCGACGATAGCGAAGACCACGGGTGGAACGAGAAAGAGTGCGTTCGAGTTGGTGTGGACGCCCATGAACGTCGCGATGTTGTTGACCGGCAATATCATCCAAGAGACGATGGCGGCGAGCCCGACCGCCAGTCCGCTGCCGGCCATATCGCGGACGGCGAGCGGGACGAAGATAACGAACGGAACGAAGAGAACGACCATACCGATCAGGAGCCCGCGTTCGATCGGGATGCCACCGACGAAGTGAAACACTGTTGCGATGGCGTGTAATCCGGGATAGAACAGTTCGTGGGGCGCGGTTCCCCCGGAGACGATATCTCGCGTCCAGCCCAGGTGTGTCATCGCGTCGCCCATCCCGGCGAAGCGATAGTTCCGGATCACGGGGAGGCTCACGATGGCCGTCACCGTCGTCCCGCCGAGTGCAATCCCGTACCCCTGTTGGCGACCGCGACAGGACAGGGTCGTCCCGACTGCGACGGCGAGCGCGAGTGCGAACACGGCCCAGGTGATCGTCGGCGATCCCACGTAGACTGAGGACTCGTAGGCGGCCGCCGGGTTCGCTCTCGCGACCAGAATTCCGATCGCGACTGCGAGAAATCCGGCCGCGACCGTCACGTTGAGCGTCGACCGTCTCATATCATCTCACCGCGTTCGTCCGGGCCAGTCTCGATACGCATGTCTTGCCCAAGTCGTCGGCGCTGGCGTGGTTTGTTATACAGCTCCTACCCTCGAAACTAGGTGTGAGCGTCGGTCACACGATTACGGGCTCCGATACCGTCCCAATTGTCGTCCCCGCCGACCGCACACCTCGAGCGAGCGATCCACTCTCCGATCGCGGGTGAGCGGGACCGACTGCGGTCCCCGCAGTCGAAGTATGCTGCCCCTATCGGTCCCGGACAGTCAGCTATGGATTGCTTTCTCGAGTGCTGATTGATCAACGGTTCTGGTGGTTTTTGTAGCCCGTCGTGGTCCGCTCACTCGAGAGCGACACGTCCTTCATCATGTCATCAATTATCATTGATCGGCTGACTGCCGACGGCGGAACCCTCGAGTGTTCGATTCGATCCACGGCCGACCTCGAGCGGTTCTTCACCGACGAATCGTTCCGAACAGAGTATGACGTCTCGATCGAGGACGTTCCCGACGGCGTGCTGGCGATTCCGGTCCTCGCACAGATCTGTCCGGTCGCGTGGGCCAACGGGGCCGACGTCTACGTCGACGAGGTCGACGCAACCTTTGCACAGGCTCTCGAGGACGTGAAAACGTCGCTGTGCGAGATGCACGACTTCCTCGAGGGTGGAACCCTCTATGCGCGTTGGACGATCGATCCGGAGCCAGAGCCGAGCGACGAGAGCGGGCTCCTCTTTACCGGCGGCGTTGACTCGACGTGTTCGTACGTCCGCCACCGCGAGGAGTCGCCGACGCTGGTCAGCATCCGGGGCTGGACGATCACCCCGAACTCCGCCGACGACGGGAAGTGGGACGCGCTGCGAACGCGCGTCTCGCGGTTCGCCGACGACCACGACTGCGAGACCGCATTTGTCGAGTCGAACATGCTTTCGTTTCTCGACCATCCCATGTTGCTGGCCCACTACAAGCGTCACGTCGACGGCGGCTGGTACAGCTCCGTCGGCCACGGGCTGGGACTGCTCGGTCTCTGTGCACCGATGGCCTACGCGCGCGGGATGACTACTCTCTATGTCGCCGCGACCCACTGGGACGGAATCGACCTCGAGTGGGGCTCGCGTCCCGACATCGATGATCACGTTCGGTGGACCGGGACGCAGTGTCACCACGACGGCTACGAACTCACCGCCAGGAACGTATCGACCGCATCGCCGACTACGTCCGCAACGAGGAGCCGACACTGCAACTCCAGACCTGTAACGATCAGATGGACGGCAACTGCGGTGAGTGTGAAAAGTGCTACCGCACTGCCGTCGGGCTTCGTCTCTCGGGCCTCGAGCCGGCCAATCATGGCTATCCGTTCGCCGACTCGGACTACCGTCGGCTCCGGCGCTCCCTCGAGCGCGGTGACTGGGTGCTCGGTCAGGATGAGCGCCACATGTGGGCGGATATCCGCGAGCGCGCTCGGGAGACAGAACCCGCCACGCCGGCCGAGCAGACCTTCTTCGAGTGGCTCGAGGGCGTCGACTTGGACGACCTGATTTCGGAGTCTGAACCACCGCTCACCGACCGACTGCTCCGTGCCGGCGCGAGAAACGCCCCCGCTCCCGTCTATAACACCGTCTACCCGGCCTGGGTCACGGCGAAAACCGGACTACGGCACATCCGGACGGATCGATAGCCGTTGGCTCCGTCGTCTCGCTCGGAGGGCCACCCTCGTCCCGTCGGTCGATCGTTTCCGACGGTCCGAGCCTGTATACTGCCCACCACGCTTTTCTCCCGGTACAGGAAACGGTAGCATAGTATCGCGATGACCGTCGAAATCGACGACTTGGACTCGGTCCTGCTCGAGTATGCCCAAGACAAACTCGCTATCGTCGATGAGGGTGGCACGTACGTCTACGTCAACGCGGCGAGCGATCCCATTCTCGGCTACGAACCAGACCAGCTCGTCGGCGAGCGGTCTCAGGAGTACGTTCATCCGGATGACAGGCGGGCAGTCGCGGATCGGTTCGAGCAGGTCCGTTCGTCGGCGGAGTCGTCGGTGACGGTCCGCTATCGCCACGCGACCGCGGACGGCGAATGGGTGTGGCTGGAGAGCCGCGTGACGAACCTCCCGGACGATACTCTCGACGGCTACGTCGTCAGCTCGCGGGATATCTCCGATCAGGTGACTGCGGAACGGGAACGCCGCGACGCCGAGAGCCGACTACGGACGATCGCCGGCACCGTCGGCGACGTCCTGTGGATGTTCAACGGCGACTGGAGCGAACTGCTGTTCGTCAATCCGGCCTATGAGGACGTCTTCGGCCAGTCCGTCGCCGATCTCGAGGCAAACCCCCAGAACTTTCTCGAAGCCGTCCACCCCGACGACGCCGCCTGCGTCCGGAAGGCCATGGATCGCGCCTCGAGCGGCGAATCCGTCGACATCGAGTATCGCGTCAACCCGAACGCGGAGTACAACCGCTGGGTCTGGGTCCGAGCCGAACCGATCGTCGAGGACGGTGAGGTCGTCCGCATCGTCGGGTTCTCTCGAGATATCACCGGTCGTCGACGGCGCGAACGCCAGCTGGCGGTCATGGACAACCTGCTCCGACACAACCTGCGAAACGACATGGCCGTCGTCCTCGGGAACGCCGAGTGTATCGCCCAGGAGGCCGACGATCCATCTCGCGAGCGCGCAGAGATCATTCGACAACAGGGACGGGAACTCCTCGAGAGCGCGGACAAACAGCGCGAGATCATCGATCTGCTCACGGACCATGGGGTGCCGGCGTCGATCGATCTCGTCGCAGTCGTCGCTAACGCGGTCGATGCGATCGGAGAGAAGTACCCGAACGTGACGATCGAAACGACGCTACCGGCGTCTGCGACCGCGAGCACCCTCCACGAGATCGAGTTGGCCGTGACGGAACTCCTCGAGAACGCCGTCCGACACGAGCCTGACGGACTGCCGGACGTATCGGTTACTGTCCGTTCAGGCGCGGAAACTGTCGATATCGTCATCCAGGACAACTGTCCGCCGATTCCGGAGGTCGAGTTTCGCGTTCTGACCGGTGACTGGAAGATGGACGATATCTATCACACGTCCGGACTGGGGCTGTGGCTCATCTACTGGACCGTCGACCTCTCGGACGGCCAAATCTCCTTCGAACGGTCCGAGAACGGGAATACGATCACCGTGTCGCTCCCGCGCGGCCAGTCCTGATCGGTTCGCTCACGACGACCAGTCTCGGTCGGTGAGCGAACCGACCGACGGACCGTCGGGTCGGTCACTCCATGTAGCCGAGTCCCTTCAGCCGATCCTCCACGTCGTCGAAGTCCTCGTCGACCTCCTCACCGTTCTCGATCCGGCCCACCGCCGTCCGCTCGACTTTGGTCGCCGCCGGCGTCCCCTCCTCATCGAAGGCGTCGAAGAGGACCCGCCCGTCGGCGTTTTCCGGCACGGGCTCGCCGATTCCGTGCAGCAGCGTCGGCGCGATGTCGACTACTCGAGCCCCGCGCAGGGTCGCGCCGGGTGCGATCGACGGGCCGCGACAGAGAACGATCCCCTCGCTGCGGTGGCTCGCGTCGTAGGTCCCCGTATCGCCGCGTATCTCGTCTGACATCCCGCTTCGGGACTCGTAGACGCCGCGGCCGCCGACCACGAGATCAGGCGAGTCCTCATCCGTCGGAAACAGGTCGTCCCCGTCGTGGACGACCAAGAGGGAATCGCCGTCGTCGTCGGTCGCTGACTCGAACGTGGCTCTAATATCGGCCTTTATTTCGGACACTTCGCTCGGCGAGACGACGCCGCTGTCGAAGCGCTCGGTGTCGTTGATATAGCAGTTGCCGGTGTCGTGGACGAACGCGACGGTCCGGTCGTAGTCGACGTCGTAGAGGGCGTGATCGCCGGGGATCTGCTCGGCAACGGAGTCGACCAGCCGCCGAGGCAGCGACTGGACGAGGGTTTCTTCGGTGATACCAACCCGATTGAGTGCCCCGGTAATGGCTTCGCGAGAGATGCCGAGGCTCGCGAGCGCCCCGCGGGTTCCCTCGTCCTCGCGCCGGAAGAGGTACCCTTCCTGCTCCAGAATACGGTTGACATAGACAAGTTCCTCGATCGGGCCGAAGCCGTGATCGGAGACGACATAGAGGTCTGCATCGTGATCATCCGTGTACTCCATGACCTCGCCGAGTATGTTGTCGAGTTTCTTGTAATGGGCGAGCAGTCGGTCCATATCCCAGATAAGGTGCTGGAACCGGTCGGGCGCGGTGTAGACGAAGAAGAACAGCTGCCAGTCGTCGCCGGCGCGATCCATCTGGATCTCCATGAGTTCGCGACGTTTTGTGAGCATGTCGTCAACAGCGACCTCGAAGTCGTCCAGCCGATCGGCGTACTCGGGATAGTCGAGACTGATATTATAGTCCGGAATCCGGGAGTCAATCTCGTCTTGCAGATCCGATGGATGCGTGAACTCCCGATCCGTCGAGGGCGTCATCATCCCCGTGACCATGGTGCCGTCGATCTCGCGGGCTGGATATGTCATCGGGACGTTCCCGACGTGGGCCGGCCCGAGCTGATCCCAGAGGGCCGGCTGTGCGAGATTCCGACTCGTGTACATTTCGTGGCTGTATTCCGAAGAGAGATTCTGAAAGCCGTAGATGCCGTGTTTGTCCGGCCATACCCCCGTCGCGATCGATGGCCAGGCAAGAGGCGTCGTCGGCGGGCGAGTGCTGTCGAGCGTTCCGGACGCACCCTCCTCGCGCATCCGGGCGAAGTTCGGGAGTTCACCCTCGTCGCTCCATTGCTCGATGAGTCTCCACGGCACGCCGTCGAGTCCAAGCACGAACGCTCGCTCGGAGGGGGTCGTAGATCCGCTCATGATTATTGTATGAGACGTCGAAGACGCCTGTTGTCCTGTGGATCGCCCGATGAGCGCTTTGTTATAGAGAGGTTTCAGCGGAGGGTTCGTTCCTGCCGAGACTGTTCGGTCAAGTTAACGCGTCGATCAGCGTTTGTCACTCTCTCGTTTTGCTCCGCTCGGCTCGAGTCCCTCTCGATGTCCGGCCGTCGTCCCAACAAGACATCCATAACAAAGCCACCCAAACGCGACCGTCCGGATATGAGACGCATTCAATCGTGGTGGGATCCGTGGGCAGCGTCGTAATTTCCCTCGATGCCGAACTCGGGTGGGGATTTCACGACCTCACCGAACCGCCGGCGGACCGCGTCGAGGCCGGCCGCCGCGGCTGGTCGGTCATGGTGGAGTTGCTCGAGGAATTCGACGTGCCAGCGACGTGGGCCATCGTCGGCCACCTCATGCTCGATTCCTGTGATGGCACCCATGCCGATCATCCGGCTCCCGAGGGCTGGTTCGAGCGCGAACGGGGTGAGTGGGGAGACCGCCCCGACCTTCGATTTGGCCCCGATCTCGTCTCCGACGTTCTCGAGTCCGACGCCGGACACGAGTTTGCCAGCCACTCCTTTTCGCACGTCCTGTTCGGCCGTCCGGAGACGGACCGCAAGCTCGCTGACGCCGAACTCGAGCGCAGCCACGAACTCGCGGCCGACTGGAACCAGTCGATCGACTCGTTCATCTATCCGCGCAACGACGTCGGCCACCGCGACGTACTGGCCGACCATGGGGTCACGGCCTATCGGGGGAAATCGCCGACCAGAGACGGCGTTCGCGGCGTCTTCGACTCGACGATCCGAGACCAATCGATGCTGGTCGAACCGGTCGTCGATGAGTACGGACTGGTCAACGTGCCGGCGTCGATGTTCCTCTTCGGGTTCGAGGGCCCGGCGCGGACCGTCGCCGAGTCGATCTGGGAGGACCCGATGGTCGCGCTGGCTCGCCGCGGGATCGACGAGGCAGCGCGCACTGACGGGCTCTTTCACATGTGGCTCCATCCGAACAACCTGACCCGCGAACGGGACGACCGCCGCATGCGGGCAATCCTGTCGCACCTCGAGCGCCAGCGGTCGGCGACCGATCTCACCGTCGAGACGATTGCCGACGTCGCTCGTCGTATCACGGGACCTCCAAGTAGTACCGAACGGGCGACGGCGAGCTGGAGCTGATCGCCAGCTCCGGTCGACTTCGCCAGTAGTCGACCGAAGGCACCTGCTACTCGCCCGCTCGGGAGGATACGGCGACGATAACAAAGCCTACAGCCGGTCCGACTCCGGGTAGATGGCACTACCGCTTCTACATCGATGGACTGACTCGAGCGCCCTGTCGGTGGGGATACTCGGCGTCGGTAACATCGGCATGGTACACCTGAAATCGGCAGTCGCGATGCCGGACGTCGCGGTCGTCGCGGCCGCCGACGCCCTTCCCGAGAACCGCGATCGAGCCCGGAATGCCGGCGTTTCTCGCACATACGACGACTACGAGACGCTGCTCGAATCCGAGGAGTTGGACGCGGCGGTCGTCGCCTTGCCGCCCTTCCTCCACGCCGACGCGGTCGAACGGGCCGCCGAGGCTGGCGTCGACGTTTTCGTCGAGAAACCGCTCGCTCGCTCGACTGAGGAAGCCGATCGACTGCTCGAGACCGCCCGCGAGGCGAACATCGCTGTCGGCGTCGACCACACGCTGCGCTACCAGCCTGATATGGTGGGCGTCAAGGAGGCCTACGACAAGGGCGGCGTGGGCCACGTTCCATACGCCTCGATCACGCGGCTCAACGACCATCCGCTCGGTCGGCCGCCCGCAGGCGACGCGCCGCCGGAGTGGCCCATGGACCCCGACGCCGCCGGCGGCGGCTCCCTCGTCGAACTCGGCGTCCACTGTTTCGACGTCCTCGAGTGGTTGTTTGGGGACCTTGAGGTCAGAGACGCGTCGATGGGACGAACGCTCGAGACCGACGCCGAGGACGCCGCGACTGTGCTCATGGCGGCTCCCGAAACGGACACAACGATCACGCTCCACTGTGGTACCTACCAGTGGGAGCAGCTTCCGGAGGTCAACACCCGGCTGCGCCTCGAGGGCGTGACGGGGACGATCAGCAACCAGGAGCATCTGCCGGAGAACTTCTACGGCGACGCGGCGAAGTCCGCGCTATCGAACGTCGCGAGCCGGCTGACGAGCGACGAGCCGGATGTCTTCGGGCCGACGTTCTATCTGCAGGCCCATTACGACGCACTGGCCGACTTCTGTGACGCGATTCGCGAGGGCGAGCGGCCGCCAGTCGACGGCGAAGACGGCCGGCGAACGCTCGAGCTCGCTGAAACAGCCTACGAACTCGCCGCGGTAGGAGCGGAGGCGGACGTGGAGGACCCGGACGGCCTCGAGACGCCAGAGGTGTCCCTATGAGCACTGCACCGGTCCGCGCGGCCGCCGTCGAGACCGCCGAACGCCGCGGCGGCTGGATTCCCGACGTCAACGCCCGCATGGCCACACTCCAGTCACCGGTTCGGAATATCCTTGAGCCCGTCCTCGAGACGCTCGCCGAGGCCGACCGAATTACAGTCGTCCCGGACGCACACTATCCGTTCCACCCCTCCTCGGGCATGGTCACCGACCCCGCCGTCGTCGGCTCGGTCGTCGCCCGCCTCGAGCGGGAGACGGACGCCGACGTCGCGGTTGCCGGCGCGAGCGATGAGGACATTTCGTTCGACCGGACCGCCGCGTATCTCGGCTACGAGAGTCTGCTCGAGCGGTTCGACGCAGCCCTCGTCGATCTGGCTGACGAGCCCCACACCGGCGACCTCTGTGTGGTCGAGGACGCCCCGGTCGCGCTCTCAGTACCGAATCGCCTCGCCGACGGGGCCGTGGTCGTCATGCCGTCGCTCCGGCCGACTGAGGACGGGCCGGTCGCGGGCGCGATGCGGACGCTCGCCGACCTCGTCGACTGCGACGCGGGGTCCGATCGGGCTCCCGTTGTGGCGACGCGAGTCATTGACCCCCAGGTCGCCGTCCTCGACGCGGTGACCGCGTACGGCGGCGAGCCCGTCGCGGGGAACGCGCTGTTTGCGGGCTCGGCACCCGCCGTCGACGCCGTCGCAGCTTCCCTTCTCGGCCGATCGCTCGAGAGCGACGGGGCGCTTGAGACCGCTCGCGGGGATCGAGGACCGATCTCCGTCGAGGGCAACGCCGACTTCGAGGCGCTTCGAGCGCGAATTCCCGACGGAGAGTTGCCACCGGCGGACGACACCCATCCCGCCGTCTCCACTGCCTACCGCGTCTACGCAGCGGTGGCCGGCGACGCTGTCCCGCCGCAACTCGAGGGCGGGCGATGACCGCGATGACCGAAACGCGTACGGCAGCAGTCACCGGCGCGACCGGGTTCCTCGGCTCGCGGCTCTGTGACCGCTTGCTCGAGGAGGGCTGGACGGTTCGCGGGCTCAGTCGGCCGACCTCGGATCGGGGCGACCTCGACGGCGTCGACTGGTACGTCGGCGATATCTTCGACGTCGAGACGCTGCGAGAACTCGTCGACGGGGCCGACGCCGTCTTCCACCTCGCGGGGGTCGGCCTCTGGAGTGCCGGCCCCGAGACCGTCTGGGCGGTCAACCGCGACGGCACGGATCGGGTGCTCGAGGCCTGTCGCGACGGCGACGTGGGCCGTGTCGTGTTCACCAGTACCTCCGGGACGCGCCGTCCGCAGGGCGACGACGACTTTGCGGACGAGACGGACGTGGCCGAGCCGATCGGGGCCTATCAGGCGTCGAAAGCTGCGGCTGAGGATCTGATCGATCGATACGCCGATACGGACGGGGACGCCGTCACCGTCCATCCGACCTCTATCTTCGGCCCCGGCGACGAGGCCTTCACCGCACAACTGCTCTCGATGGGCGTCGACCGGACGATGCCCGCCCACCTCCCCGGCGGATTGAGCATCGTCGGCGTGTCGGACGTCGTCGACGGCATCACGGCGGCGTACGAATACGGCACTAGCGGCGAGCACTACATCCTCGGCGGTGAGAATCTCACCTACGACAGTGCCGTCTCCCGGATCGCCAACACCGTCGACGGTTCGCCCGCGCGAATCCGCGTCCCAGCTGCGGCGATCCAGGCCGCCGGTCCCGTGGCCGAGGTTGTCGACGCCGTCGCTGACCGACGGATGTTCCCCTTCGATCGAGAGATGGCCCGCCTTGCGACCCAACGGCTGTTCTACACCTCGCGGAAAGCCAGCGAGGAACTGGGCTACGAGTACCAGCCGATCGAGGCCCATGTGCCCGAGGCGATGGAGTGGTATCGGACGGAAGTGCGGTAGTCACCGATCGTCGGTCCGACCGACATACGGGAACAGAAACATCCTCATCTCCATTTCGAAGACCACGTTCGTCAGACGGCTGAACCGCTGTAACCTGAAACTCCCGCACAAGGAGTGAGGGTGAGAACGGACTCATTTTATAACAGACGAGAGAGCGAGTGATCGAGCCGCATCGCGACTCGAAGAGCACCGTGACGACCTCGAGATCTCGCTGACGACGTTCATCGAGCGCTACCCGATCGGAGAACGGTTCGGCTTCGATCGCGTTTCGCTCGAGTCTCCCGCTGAAGACCGGAACGGCCGTTACTCGAGTCGGCCCGCCGCACCCTCCACGCGCCGCGTCTCACTGCCGGCCTCGGTCTCGATCACCGTCCCGGCGACCCGTTCGTAGACCGCGAGCATCCGGTCGGCCGTGCGGTCGATACTGACCTCGCGAGCGGCCTCGCGGCCGTTCGATCGCTCGTCGCGCTCGAGGACGTCGATCAACCCGCGAATCAGGTCCTCGTCGCTCGTTGCGACGTGCGAGGAGTTGACGCCGGCCAGGCGCTCCCGAACGTCGCCCACGTCGACAGCGACGATAGGGAGGTTGCAGGCCAGGGCCTCCTTCACCGAGTTCGGCGAGCCCTCGCTATCGGAGGTCAACAGGAGCGCGTCGGCGGCGTTCATGTAGTCCGAGACGGCGTCGTGGTCGACACCGGAGACGGTCCGGAGCCGCACCGGTCGCTCGAGGAGGTTGTTGACGACGGTCACGACGCGCTCTGCCCGCGGATAATTTTTTACTCCGCGTGCGGGCGAGTACGGAAACAGTACCTCGTATGTGTCCTCATCGTCGTCCCAACCGACCCGTTTCTTCGCTCTCTCCTGTGGCTCCGGCCGGAACTTCTCAAGGTCGACCCCGTCGGGGATCACCGTACAGTCGCGGCCGAGGGCCTCACGCATCTCTTCGGACATGACGACGACCTCCTCACAGAACGGCGCGGAGAGCCGGCTGACGGGAGCGACGGGGCCGTGCACGTCAGACCCCCACAGCGAGAGGACGACCGGCTGCCGGAGCTGTGCGAGCGCCATCGGTGCCGTCAGGCCGTAGTGGGCGTGGATCAGGTCGTAGCCGGATCCCGCCTCTCTAATGACCCTCGGGACGGTCCGCACGTAATCCGCCGGCGATCGGTCGGTGTCGGCGTCGACCTCGCCGGCCACCGATACCGTGGTAAACGAGATGCCCCGCTCCTCGAGCGCCGCTAGCTGCTGGGTCATGAAGGGAGCGTCGGCGTTCGTCGTGAGCGTGAGGACGTGCATCTCGGTGACTGGCTCGACGGCCCGGGGTCGCTTTGTTATCCGTGAGGCCACTCGAGTTTTCTTCACGTAAACCTAGACGAACGGGCCGTATATGGAGGCTTCCGAGCGAATCCCCCCGTAGCAATGCTATTACAAAGGGCCGACGCGGGGTAGCTGGCATCGATGCGGATCCTCGTCTTGGCCAATACGCCCGCACATGTTCATCTGTATCGACACGCCGTCGACCGCCTCGAGCGAGCGGGACACGACGTGCTCGTGCTCACCCGGGAGTACGCCTGTACGACCGACCTACTCGACTATTTCGACATGCCCTACCGGGTATATGGCGACCACGAAACGGAGGGCTACTCGAAACTGGGGTTTGCCCGTGAGCTGGGCGGCCAGTTCCTGACGATCGGGGCCGAAGCGGTCCGGTTCAATCCCGACATCGTTTTCGGCCGAGGGCCCTACGCGGCCTACGCCGGCACGCTCACGCGGACGCCGGTCGTCCTCGTCCTCGACGACGAACCCGGAGACTTCAATCACACCGTGTCGCGACCGTTCGCCGACTGTATTATCTCCCCGAAAGTGACGCGCCGCGATCTTGGCGACGCTCACTACACCTTCGACGGGTTCAAGGAATGTGCCTATCTCCACCCCGACGTCTTCGAACCGAACGACGACGTCCGCGAGTACCTCGACGTCGACCCGGACGAACCGTACGTCCTCGTCCGGTTCAACGCCCTCGACGCGCTCCACGACGCCGATCTCGAGGGGTTCCGTCCCGAACAGCGCCGGGACCTGATCAAGCGCCTGAGCGAGGAAGCAACGGTTTTCGTCTCCGACGAGGGCGACGAGATGGACCTCCGGGAACTCCCCGCCCGGTCCTACGACCTCCACCCAGCCCTGATTCACGACGCCATGGCCGAGGCCTCGCTGCTGGTCGCCGACACAGGAACGATGGTCAACGAGGCCGCGCTGCTCGGCACGCCCGCCTTCCGCTACCGCGGAACCGACGACCACGAGTACGGCGAGTTCCGGGAACTCGAGCGCGCTGGCCTGGCCGAACAGTTCGACGAGTACGATGCGGTTCACGATCGCTCCCTCGAAATCCTCGCCGACGACGGTGCGAACGATCGCTGGCAAACGCGGCGACGGGAGTATACGGATGACCTCGTGAATCTCACTGACTTGCTCGTCGATGTCGCTCGGTCTCGCGGTGAACTCGAGCGACTCGATCGGTCGACGAAGCGAGTCCTACAGCCCCGTTCGCGATCGATGTAACGAGTCTCTGTTCCCACCTTCTCTATATTTCACGAACGATAATGTTGTATTGGCGCACACAAAACACTTTTATTCATCTCTGGAAAAGAGCCGACTAGCCCGTTCTATGAGTCTCTCCACACTCCTCAGTCATCTGTTCTCCGAGTCGGGGTCCGCGACCGACTCCCCCGAAACCCCCCGCGAGGGCGGCGACAACGTCCCGTCTGTCACGGTCGTCCACGAGTGCCGCGACTGCGGGACAAACGTCTCGGCCGAAACGGCCCGCTGTCCCGCCTGTGAGGGCGAAGATATCGTCACGTATTCGATCGAGTAGAGTCCCGACTGACTCTTCGAGTTCGGTCCGTTGCTATCGTCTCGATCGAACCGACTGCAAACGGGACTGCTTTCTGTGCCAGTAGCTGCGCTAAACGTCCGCTCTCGAGTGGCTATGCCGCCTTTCTGCCAGCGAAAAGTGCTATCGTCCGTTTCCCGTCATCCCGAAGACGTGACGGATTCGTGTGGGTCCGACGTCTTCGAGGGGCGGTTACGTCGAGTCGCCTTGTGCCGGCGCTCGCTCGTCGCGCTCCTGATCCCGGTCCGCTCTCGCCTGATCGGCACACGGGCGCTCGAGGTCTTCGTTCGCCTCGGCGTCGAGCCGGATGGCGGTGCCGAGCGAGAGGAGCCCGAGTAGAGCAGCGATGACCGCGGCGATCATCCCCGTAAGGCCGTCCTCGCCCCGAGCCGTCCGAGCGGCCGAGCCGACGAGCCCTGCCAGCCCACCGGCCAGGCCCACCGTGCCGGCACCGTAGTAGACGATCGCCGGATTGAACGACCGGATCACGTACCGGTTCGCGAGCCGCCAGCAGAAACTCCGGAGCAAGAGGAGCGAGACGAACCGAACGAACGACACGTACTCGATGCTGCTCTCCTCCTCGCCATAGACGGCCGACATGGGAACGTCCGCGACCCGAAACCCGGCCACGTTGAGGGCGGTCAGCAGGTGGTTGAGGAAGCCGTATTGGTCGGTGATCATCTCGAGATCGAGTTCCTCGATCGCCTCTCGCGAGATGGCGGTATAGCCGTTCTGTGGGTCGCCGATCGACCAGTAGCCCGAGGCGAACTTCGAGAGGCCGGTGAGCATCGCGTTCCCGACGAAGCGAAACGTCGACATGTCCTCGCGGTCCTCGGGGCGGAGCAGCCGGTTGCCCTTAGCGTAGTCGACCTCGCCCGTGACGACCGGGTCGATGATCCGATCGAGGATGGCCGGATCCATCTGCCCATCGCCGTTCATCACGGCGACGACATCCATCCCGTCCTCGGCGGCGCGGCGGTAGCCGGTCTTGACCGCCGCACCGTAGCCGCGGTTCTCCGTGTGGCGGATCGGGACAACGCGTCGGTCGTCGCCGCCGTCGGCCACCGCAATCTCCGGGGCGGTCTCGCCGTCTGCCGCTTCGTTGACTTGCCGGGCGACCCGCTGAATGACCGCCCAGCTCTCGTCGGGTGAGCGGTCGTCGACGGCGTAGATCCGATCGACGAAGTCGGGCACCGTCTCGATGACGCGGCCGACAAACGACGCCTCGTCATAGGCCGTCACGACGACGCCGATCTGGTCCCCCTTATACATCGTCTCCTCCGTCTACGGTCGCGTTCACCGGCATCGAATCGCCGCGTTCGGTATCGTCGCCGTCGCGCGCTCCTCGCGGCGGCCGTCCGTCGCTCGAGCCCGCCAGGTCGTACTCTCGATGGGCCGTCTCCGAGAGGTCGACTGCGTCTCGGCTGTCGACGACCGTCATCGGCTCGAGTGCTGGCCAGTCGATTCGGTCGAACGCCGCGTGGGGCGTGACAATCACGGCGGCGTCGAACGACTCCTCGGCCAGATCGTCTATCGCGACCGGTCGCGCGCCGTAGTCGGCCGGATCGACGAGCGGATCGACGCCGGCGACGTCCGCCCCGCGATCGCTGAGCCCGTTGATGATCCCCAGCGCGGGCGAGGCACGGGTCTCCTCGACGCCCGGTCGATACGTGATCCCGAGGACGACGACCGAGGTGTCCGCGAGGTCGGCCCCCGTTCGCTCGAGTTCCCGCTCGAGTCGGTCGACGACGACTGCAGACATCTCGTCGTTGACCCGGCGGGCCATCTCCGTCACGGCCATCGGCTCCTCGGTCCGGTCGAGCAGGAAGTGCGGATAGTACGGGATGCAGTGGCCGCCGACGCCCGGACCGGGGTCGTGCAGCTGGCACATCGGCAGGTCGTTCGCCGTATCGATCGCCTCGCGAACGGAGATATCGAGTTCGTCCGCGAGTCGGCCGAGTTCGTTCGCCAAGCTGATGTTCACGTCGCGGTAGATCCCCTCAAACACTTTGACCGCCTCCGCGGTCGTCGCGTCCGAGACGGGGTGGACATCGTTCTCCGAGAGCTCGTCGTAGACGACCGCCGCGGCGCGAGTGCTCTCCGCGTCGACGCCGCCGACGACCTTCGGGTACTGGCCGCGAATGTCCCGCAGCGCCGTCCCCGAGGACGTGCGTTCCGGACAGAACGCGAGCCCGAACTCGTCAGGTGCGAGCCCGCTCTCGCTCGTGAGGTGGGGTCGAAGGACATCGCGACAGGTCCCCGGCGGGAGCGTCGACTCCGCGATCACCAGGTCGCCGGGGCCGAGCCCGGCCGCGATGTCGTCGGCGACCGACTCGACGGTGGTCAAGTCCGGCTCGTTCTCGTCGTCCAGCAGCGTCGGGACGATGACAACGTGAATTTGCGCCGCCTCGGCCGCCGTCTCGCCGTCGGTCGTCACCTCGAGCCGGCCAGCGTCGACCTGGTCGGCGACGAGGTCGTCGAGGCCAGGCTCGCCGACGACGTGGCTCTGGCCGTCGCTAATCGTCTCGACGACGGCGGGGTCGACGTCGACGCCGGTCACGTTGCCCGTCGTCTCCGCGTACACCGCCGCCAGCGGGAGCCCCATCTTGCCGAGCCCGTAGACCGCGACCGGTATCTCGCCGCTCGTCAGCCGATCGCGCTGTCGATCCATGGACTGACTCGAACCGTAGAGCCCCCAGTCACCCGAGCGTCGGGGCCACCGGTTTCATCGGCCGTCTCGGTGTCGATCGAACGCTCCGCCATCAGACCTCGACCTCCCGCTCCTGTGGCGGTTCGTCGTCCGTTTCCTCCGACGGCCCCGTTGCGAGCCGATCGATCAACTGGACCGTCTCGAGGGCCGCGATCCCGTCTTCGGCGGTGACTTCCGGCTCCGCCCCGGTTCGAACGGCCTCAACGAACGACTCGAGTTCGTTGCGGAGCGGTTCACCGCTGTCGACACGGGGCCGCTCGACGACGCTCTCGTGGCGGTATCGGGACTGGCCATCGTCTGTGAGATACTCGGGATAGGAATCGCGGTGGATCAATACCGACTGCTCGAGGTAGTCGACCTCGACGAGACACTCTCGAGCGGTGACGGTGAGCTTTCGCACTTTCTTCTGGGTGACGCGGCTCGCCGTCACCGTCGCGATCGCGTCGTCGTACTCGATCGTCGCGGTCGCGTACCGGCCGTCGTTGACCCCCATCGCAGCGACCGAGTGGGGTCGGTCGTCAAGCAGCGAGCCGACGATGTCGACGTCGTGGACCATTAGGTCAAAGATGACGTTGCCCGGCGCCGTCCGATCGATCGGCGGGCCGAGCCGCTCGGCCTCGACGCTGATCACGTCGAGATCGTCGATCAGCTCTTCGACGGTCTGTACCGCCGGGTTGAACCGCTCGATGTGGCCGACCTGCAAAACAAGCCCTGCCTCGCGGGCCTGCTCGGCCAGCGTGTAGCCCTGCTCGACGGTCTTCGAAATCGGCTTCTCGACCAGCACGTGGACGCCCGCCTCGAGACAGGTCGAGACCGTCTCGTAGTGGGCGTGGGTCGGGACGGCGACCGTCACGAGGTCACAGCGCTCGCACAGCGTCTCGAGATCAACCGGATCGGTCTCGTATCGCTCGGCGACTCGCTCGGCGATCCCGTCGTCGTGGTCGGTGACGCCGGCGAGTTCGACGGTCGGCAGTTCACCGTAGACGCGTGCGTGGTTCTCGCCCATGGAGCCGACGCCGATGACGCCGGCCCGGATCGGTTCCTCGGTCGTCGCGTTCGCTCGGTGGTCCGTACTCATTGGGTAGCAAAGTGATCGCGCACTGCTTCGACGACGGTCCGTCGGTCGCGCTCGGTCAGGCCGGGATGGACGGGCAGGGAGAGGACTTCGTCGGCGGCTCGTTCGGCCTGCGGCAGCGACGCCGCGGCCGCGCTGACCGTCTCGTAGGCCGGCTGGCGGTGGATCGGCGTCTCGTAGTAGATGCCGGTCCCGACCTCCCGCTCGGCGAGAGTCGACTCGAGGGCGTCCCGTTCGTCGGTCCGAACCGTATACTGGTGGTAGACGTGCCGGGAGTTCGTCGGCTCCGTCGGCGTCTCGAGGGACAGATCGGCGAGCCGATCGTCGTAGTAGGCGGCGGTTTCACGCCTGTCGCGGTTGAACTCCGAGAGCCGCTCGAGTTGGACGCGGCCGATCGCCGCCGCGACGCTCGTCATCCGGTAGTTATGGCCGAGATTGACATGCTCGTAGCCGCCGGTCCCGCTCACGTCCCGGCCGTGGTTGACGTAGCTCGCCGTGCGGGTGGCGATATCGTCGCGATCGGTGACGATCATTCCGCCCTCGCCGGTGGTCATGTTCTTCGTCGGGTAAAACGAGAAACACGCAGCGTCGCCGAACTCGCCGACGCGTCGGCCGTCGACCTTCGCCCCGTGGGCCTGACAGGCGTCCTCGACGACGAACAGGTCATGTTCGTCCGCCAGCTCGCACAGCGCCGGCATGTCTGCTGGGAGACCATAGAGGTGAACGGGGAGGATCCCGACGATATCGTCCCGCTCGCCGAGGACACGTTCGACGTCGGCCGGGTCCAGCGTGTACGTCTCGGGATCGATATCAGCGAAGACGGGGTTGCCCCCCGCCAGTCGAATCGCGTTCGCACTCGCCACGAAGGAAAACGGCGAGGTGATCACCGCGTCGCCCTCCTCGATCCCGATGGCCTCAAGCGCTGCGTGGAGGGCGGTCGTCCCGTTGGCGGTTGCGACCGCCTCATCCGTCCCGCAGTAGCCGGCAAATTCCTCTTCGAAGGCCCTCACTTCCGGCCCATCGGCGAGCCGACCGTCCTCGAGAACCGACTCGACGTGCTCGATGGCGTCGGTACTGAGCTCAGGATCGGCGATCGGAACCGGCGTCGACGCGTCGTCGCGGTCGAGTTCGGTCTCAGCGCCCGCCGTCTCGGCCCCCGTACCGGTGCTGGTGGCGGCCTCGATACTCCGGTCGGACTCGGGGTTCGTTTCGGTGTCAGTCATGCGAGCTGGTTCGCCCCCTCGAGCGGGTCCGGTAGCTCCTGAACTGTCGCTGGGGTTCCGACGGCCATACTATCGGCCGGAACGTCCTCTGTGACGATGGCTCCAGCCGCGACGAAGGCGTTCTCGCCGATCGTCACGCCGGGCAACAGCGTCGCGTTCGCGCCGACCGACGCGCCGTCCTCGATCGTCGGCCCCTCGAGACCATCGTCGGTTCGGATGGGGTACTCGTCGTTGGTCAGCACGGCTCCCGGGCCAACGAAGACGTTGCTGCCGATCGACGTCTCGGTCGGGACGTAGACGTTCGTCTGGAGGCTGACGTGCGAGCCGATCGTCGTCTGCCCGTCGATAACCGTTTTGGTCCCGACGAGCACGTCGTCGCCGATTGCCGTCCCTTCGCGGACCAGAACGTCGTGGCCCGTTGCGAACTCGTCGCCGATCGTCACGTCGCCGTAGACGATCGAGCCAGCTCTGATCGTCGCGTCGTCACCGATTCTGGTCGGCTCGTCGAACTCGCCGTAGCCGACCGTCGCGTCGTCGTCGATCGTACAGCAGTCGCCGTGAACGATGTCGCGTACTGCCTCGCTCATCGCTGGCCACCTCCGTCAGCACGGGAGTCGTCCCAGTTCTCGCTCGAGTGAACGCGACGAATCGTGGCGTCCGTTCGGACCGCTACTCGAGATCGTGGTTGGTCGCGTATTCGTTTCATAGTGTTAATCGATACCCGCGTGGGCAATCGTGCTCAAACAGCCGGTAACGAAGCTTTGTTATCCCCGGCCTGCAGGTCCCGTAGCCGCGAACTACAGTATCAGCGAGACGGACAACCGATGCTCGCCGGAAACTCCCCCGCTTGCGCCCGCGAGTGACCAATCGCACCAGCTTTGATCCGCGAAACGTCGAGTTAGGCGTCAGTCACGGCCGCTAACTGGTACAATTCCCTTTCGGACGGGTAGCAGAGTGATAGTAAAGTGGTACAGTCTGGCATCGTGTGCTGTGAGGAATCCGACCACACCCGTCAGACGGGAACGGGATCTGATCCGATCCGAGGAGGGCACACATGGCTGATAGCGAACTCACGCAAGCGAAACTGTTCGATGTATTTAGCAACGCGCGCAGGCGCCGAACGGTCCAGTATCTGAAACGACAGGGCGGCTCCTGCGATCTCGCACCGCTCGTCCAGCAGGTAGCCGCCTGGGAGAACGACACCAACCCCGACGACGTGACCCGGACACAGCGCCGGCGGGTCTACATCTCGCTGTATCAGACCCACCTGCCGATGCTCGAAGATCACGGGATTGTCGACTGGGATCCGGACGGTCACGAGATCGAGCTCCTGCCGAGCGAGGACCGATTCGAACCGTATCTCGACCGGCACCTTGATGATCAGCGGCCGTGGCATCAGTTCTACGCGGCCGTGGCGACAGTCGGCGTCATCGCGTTCGGGCTTTCGGCACTCGCGATCGGTCCGCTGACGACGGCCACCGCGCCGGTCGTTGCACTGGTGATCTGTGTCGTCATCCTCGTTCTCTCGGCAACACAGTACGTCTCACGTCGCCCGGGAATCGATCTCCCGTTCGGTCGTGCGAGCCGCTAACACCGTTCGTGCCGCCCTCTACACGGTATCAGTCAGGCCCCCGTCCTTCGATACGCCAGCGCCGTCCCCTCCTGTCCTCCATGCGATTCCTGTCGCTCTCGAATACATAGTTGATTCGTCGGGGGCTGGCAGTTGATTCGCCAAGACGGGCTGGCGGTCGTCGGCCGACTGCATACTATCGCCCTACCGAACCCACCGGGGCGTTCCCCGTCGGAGCGACGAACCCAGCCTCGAGTCGAGGCCGACCCGCGACGGGACGCTCCAGTTGCCAGTCCCACAAGAGAGTCACTCCCCGGTCACCGATACCCAGAAGTGGGTCTCCTCAGCGGCGTTCTCGTTCGTCGGCGTCGCCGGCGGTTCGTCCTCGTAGAGCAATACGCTGATTCGAACCGTTTCGCCCGACTCCGCCGTCGGTGTGATCGTCCGCTCCCCGGTTCCCGTCGCGCCGTCTGAGACGGTCGCGTCGATCCGTCGTAACTCCGTTCGATCGACGACTGCACCGTCCTCAAGGGTCTGTTCCTGCACGACGACCGTATAGTCTCGATCGGCTCCCTCCTGATTCTCGATGGCGATCGTCAGCGGAATCGACTCGCCTGACTCGATTTCGCTCGGGAGTTCGCCGGCGACGACTTCGCCGTCCTCGTCCTCGCTGTAGAGCGCGAGTTCGGTGAACCCGCCCGCTGACGCGGGCACCAGGAACGCAACAAGTAACGCGCTGACCGCCGTCCCGATGGCCAGAACGAGCAGTACCGACGACGCCGTTGCGATCGCATTGTCACCGCTGAGACCGCCGAGACTCGCGATAGGCGAGACCGTAAAGCGCTCGCCGTCTGGGACTTGGAGCCGTCGAACGACGCCCAGCTGTGCGATGGCAACCGTAACAAAACCGAGCGCTGCTGCAATTGACGTCGTCGTCAGTCCGATTCCGCCGAGCGGCAATAGCAAGACGACCAGGGGAACGACCGCCAGCGACAGGACGAACGCCAGGCCCGCGCGTTCGATCCCGTCGATCCCACGAGGCCGGCGCTCGGCGGCCGTCGCTGCTGTCTCGCGTGCGTCCCGCTCGCCGGCCGGAAAGAGGACCGAGACGAGCGCATAGCCCGGGAGAAACAGGGCGAGCGGAACAGTTACGAAGAGTCGCAGCGGATTCTCGCTTGCGAACGATATCACGAGCAGGTAGGCGGCTACTGCACCGACCGAAACGGCCGCGAGGTCGAACGGGTAGCGACGAACCACTCCGAATCGGGTCCAGGTACTCATTTCATGGCTCATCGATAATCCACCAGCGTTCGCTGGTTGGCGTTCGATCCACATGCGGACAATACGAGTGGCATTCTCGTCGGATCGAACTACTCTTCGGTTCTTTGTTATGGCCGTATTACCGATAGAAGCCGGCTGGCTGCCCGGTTCACGGTCAGACGGGAAGCAGGGTGCTATGTCGGACCACACGTGGCCGTCCGATCTCCGCTCGAGCACCTAGAAGTCGACGTACTGTGCCTCCCACTCCCGGCGCTCTTCGATCCGCTGTTGACCGGACTCTGTGATCGCGTAGTAATTCGTTCGTCTGTCAAGTTGCCCCTTTTCGACGAGCTCCTTGTTGACGAGCGTGTCCAGATTCGGATATAGCCGCCCGTGATTGATCTCCGAACTGTAGTACTTCTCGACTTCGTCTTTAACAGTCTGGCCTGACGGTCGGTCAGCGCCTGCGATCACGTACAGCAGATCACGCTGGAAGCCGGTCAGATCGTGCATTGCTCAATCACACTGACCGTTCTACTGAGTAGATATTTGTTATCCGTATCATACAGGGTCTCTCGATTGTATTTAAACGGTCTTACTCGAGGGAAACTGACTGTTCTCCGACCGATCACGCGATTTCGAACGTGCAATTATCGCGCTCGAGCGGCGCTCAGTCGCTATCATCCGGCATCCGTCCAGACGATCCGAATGACTCTCCTTCGATCTGTCGCAGACGATTACTCTTCGATATCCGAAACCGCGACATCGATTCCGTCGGCGTCGATTTGGATGCGGAGGACATCGACGGTCGCCTCGTAGGCGGTCGTATGTGAGCCGTCGTCGTCGAACCGCACGCACTCCGCGACGAGATCGCTCTCGAGGAGGTTGTTGATTCGTCGGTAGACGGTCGCCGACGAGCTATCCGTTCGTTTAGTCAATTCCTTTGCCGTCTTCGGGCCCTCGCTCGTCGCGATGAGGATCGTCCGGGCACAGTCGTCCCCGAGGACGTCGAGCTGGGCCGTCTGGTCGGCAGTCGACTCCGATCGCGTGTTACTCGCTTGCGTTGACATAGTCGTGGTCACCCGTCCAGGACGGGCAGGATCCATTCGCTCTTCGTGAGAGGTGACGATACGAGACGGGCGGCAGTCGGGCCACCACTGTCGGGCGAACCACCATTACATTCCGACACGAAGATCGGTAAGCGATAGTGGTATTTTATAACGATGTACCTTATCCCTTCCAGCCATCTCGCTGCATGACGTAAGATCGTATTTCGATCCGGAAACAACAGCTTTCGACCAGCTATCGAACGGATCAATTCCATTTTTGAGTGCCAAATACTGCCCAACACGACTAAATTCGGATTGAGGTCCCTCATCGACCGATTCCGGGATACGCTGTTTTACGCGGTATCAGCCCCTCTATCCTCCGTAAAGCAGCTCTTTCCCGGTTTTCAAACCAGCGCTCTGGGTAAACGGTCTGCGTCCTTTATTCGCATTTGCTCCCCTTGATTCGATGATGCCCGGACGGGTATCGTGACGGATCGGCGGCAGCACTGGCGGCCGGGACTACAGGCAGAGCGGATCGTCCTCGGTCGGCGGTATGATCGATCGCGGCTCGTCCGAGTACACCCCCACAACCCATGAACTCCACACAACACGACTGGAAGCCCATGGAATCGTCGACAGCTGGTGCCCGCTGTCGAAACTGCGGCACGCACGTAACACAGCAGTTCGCTCGCGTCTTCGGTGATAACGGCGATATCGTGCACGGCTGTCCGTCCTGTACGACGTATCGGGAGATGCAATCCGGCGGTCATCTCCCTGGCGACTGAGTACCACCATTGCGCCGAACGGGTTCCAGTATTTCTTCACCGACCAACTATCGCAACACCTGTTCCCTCTGGTTGACACCGACACGGTACTATCAGCTGCAAGTATTGATCCGCCCCCACCTCGTCACGTTCCGATGATGTACCTGTTCACGCGCGATAATAGTAGCTCTGCAGGTAGGTAGCCAGCACTGATGACTGTATCCGCTCCCTAGAGAGAGAGACAAGTTACTCGCACTCGCAGTTCGAACCGACCAACGACGTAACCTGCAAAAGTTAAAGTTAGTGGTGAGTGAAGTGGGGATACATGGTCACTGGTGGTGGATTGCCCCTCGAAACTCTCGTCCCTTCTCCCTGATCGATGTCAGTTCAAACGGACAGAACTGAGCCGCTCGCGGAGAGCAAAGTGTTTCACATCCTCGGCAACGACAGACGTCGTGCTATCGTCCAACTACTCGCAGAGGAGGGCGGACAGATCGACGTCTCCGATGTCGCAAGCGAGATCGCTGCCACCGAATCCGACACGACACCCGTCCCGAACAACCTCTATAAGAGCGTCTACGTCTCTCTCCAGCAAACGCATCTCCCCCAACTCGAGGAAGACGCCGTCATCGAGTACGATTCCGACGCGAAGACCATTCAATCGGGCCACCACTTCGAGGAAGTCCTCCGGTACGTCGACGGTCATTCCGACGATCACTCACAGGTCTTGCAACTCCACCTCGGACTCTGCGTGCTCGGCCTCGCCATCATCGCGCTGGCCGGACTCAGCCTCCCGGTCGTCTCGCGCATCGATCCCGTGCTCTCGAGCGTACTCGTCTTCCTCGCCGTTGCCGCGAGCAGTCTCTATCGACTGCTCGGCTGAGGCCCTGTCGTAATTGCTACCGCTGGCTCGTCTTGGACCTGCAGACGGCCGAACATCTCGAGTACTGTGATGCAAGTCCTCTCCTGAGAACTGTTGGTCCGCTCCCCGTTCGAAGTCGGAGGGGCACTGACAAAATAGATCACTGGTTGCCGTTCGGGCGAAGGGCACCGCCGCCATGTTGGCCGCGACGGCGCGAAAAGACGCGCTGTCCGTTGGGTCGCTCCTCGCTTAGGCCGTCACTTCTTCCTCGGTCTCGTTAGTGTCGTTGAGGTCGTCGTCCGTGTCGTCGTCGGTTTCGTTCTCGATATCGTCAGTGTCGGTGTCGGTCTCCTCGACCAGCTCGAGTATCGCGACTTCACCGAACTGGTCGGTCAGGACCATGTGGATGTACGAGCCGGCCTGGAGGTTGCTCGTGTCGACCTCGAAGCCGATGTCATCACTTTCGTCGCCCTCAAGGGTCACGTTCTGCTCGACGACGAGGTCACCATCGAGACGGAACTGGACGGTCTCGGTGCGTTCCTCGTCGGTCGGGTTCTCGATCGTCGCCGTCACGGTGATGGTCTCACCGACTGCGGCGCTTTCGGGAGCCTCGAGATCACTGACGTTGAAGGAACCGGCCGTCACTTCTTCCTCGGTGTCGTCAGTTTCGTTGTCGAACTCCTCTTCGTCAGTGTCGTCGGTTTCGTTGTCGAACGTCTCTTCGTCAGTGTCGTCAGTTTCGTTGTCGAACGTCTCTTCGTCAGTGTCGTCAGTTTCGTTGTCGAACGTCTCTTCGTCAGTGTCGTCGGTATCGTCGTCGAACGTCTCTTCGTCAGTGTCGTCGGTTTCGTTGTCGAACGTCTCTTCGTCGGTCTCGTTATCGTCGACCGGTTCTTCCGTAATCGGTTCCTCGGTGATGTTGTCGATCTCGTCCGGAAGTTCTTCTGTATCGACATCTTCACTGACGAGAACGTAAATGGACGCGTTCTCGACGTTCAGATCTTCGACAGTGAGGTCCTCCACCATGACGAAGACCGGACGCTCATCGGCGTCGATGGGTATCTGGTCCATCGGATCTTCAGCAACGGGCTCCTCGTCAACCGGTTCTTCGTCGGTCTCATTATCGACCGGTTCTTCCTCAGTCTCGTTATCGACCGGTTCTTCCTCAGTCTCGTTATCGACCGGCTCTTCTTCGACAGGGAGCTCGCTAGTCTCGTTATCATCAACCGGTTCTTCGTCGGTCTCGTTATCGACCGGTTCTTCCTCAGTCTCGTTATCGACCGGCTCTTCTTCGACAGGGAGCTCGCTAGTCTCATTGTCATCAACCGGTTCTTCCTCAGTCTCGTTATCGACCGACTCTTCGTCTCCCGTCTCTTCCTCAACGGAGTCTTCATCGTCCCCATCGATGGTGACTTCCGCATCGTCGGTCACTGGCTCATCATCGGCCGTGAGGTATGGCACGTCAGCCTGTCCTTCGGTCTCGACGAAATCGTACGTCTCGTTGTCGTTCGTGTCACGATGCGGCATCGCGATCAGGGTCTCGTCTTCCTCGAGCGGCTCGTCGAGCGTGATCTCGATGTTTTCGTGCGTGCCCGCCTCGAGGTACGCCGAGGTACCGATGACGCTCTCGAAGACGTTGCCTACGAGGAGGCTACTGTCGTGGATCGTCACGAAGCCACCGCTCGCGAGCGTGGCGTTCTCGACGACGACCGTGTCGTTCTCGACCGTCTGGTCGGTAAACGTCACGTGCGCGGCCTGTTGACCGTCGGATTCGTTATCCGGCTCGACCTCTCCGTCGGATTCGTTATCCGGCGTGATCTCTCCGTCTGACTCGTTGTCCTGGAGTTCAGTCGCCGTGTCCGTACTGTCCTCACCCTCGGCTACTGATTCGTCCGCCGATTCGGTGTCTGTTTCATCGTACTCGTCCTCGCTAACGTTGTCGCTCTGCTCGACGGTGTCACCGGCTGTCGCGGCTGCCACCATCGCCCCGCCAGAGCTGACGACCATCAGCGCGGTAAGTACGACGAGTAACTGATTGCGTGCGTTCATAGTTGCCGTGAAGGCATCCGTCTCGTCGTGCCTTCGGCGGATAAACCAGCAGAACCATTACGCTAAGAAATTGGGTACTACGGCCCAGCAGTGGTGTCCCCGGTCACGGAAAACAACGATTGTTGATAGGAACGACCGGGCGCTGGTATCCGTCTCTCGCCGACCGAAATATCGGAGCCACTGAAGCGAGTGACACGCTGATCGCACAGCTGTCATGCAATCTGGTGTGCAGTGACTGTCAGTGATTACTAGAAGAGCGGACCACCGCTTTCCGATCTCGATATCACAGCAATCCGGGACGGAGATGCGTCGACACTAATCGTCGTTCGCCTGTTCGGGCGACTTCGACGCCGTCGGTTCATGACCCGGCAGACAGACCAGGTTCTCGCGCCCGAGCCGCAGTTTCGTAATCTGGCCGTCTTCCTCGAGATCGGCGAGCAGTCGGCTGACCTTCGCCTTCGACCAGTCGACCGAGTCGACGATGTTCGACTGCTTCATCCGCCCCCCGTTCTCTCGGAGGAGCTGACGAACCCGCTCCCGGTCGGTCACGAACTTCTCCCGGGCCGGCTCCGGTTCGTTCGCGAGCGAGGCTGGTTCCTCGTATCGGTTGCGAGCGACGAGTATCCCACCGAGCACTGCGAGCGCGACCATTCCGGCGAAGGCCGCGAGATGCGCACTCCCGTCCAGTTGGAGCGGCCGGCTGAATCCCGGGAGGAACCCGGACCACGAACCCGCGGTGACCGTGGACGCGACCGCACCACCGCTCGACGACTCGTACGCGTCGCGAAGAGTGGAACCCCGTCGTCGACTGCTCATGGCTGTGAACGGTTTGTTGTCGCGTGATTCATGTCCTGTACCGTCGTGACCGGTCTACAAATTGTTTTTTATAACACATATTCTGTTAGTGTTTCACGGGTAAATCACGACAACTGTGAGTTCAACGCGAACGACGGATCGTCCCTCGGAGGCCGGTCTGGAGTAGCGACCTCCTTGGGTGGCGGGAGTAGTCGGGGGCGACTCGAAGGTACACTGGTGAAACACTCGCTGGTCATGGTATAGGCGGCCTTTGATCGACTGACTGAATAAACTCGACCGGACGTTCGAGACGGTTAGCGCGGATTCAGTCCAGATTTAGCTGGTAAAAAAACGTTAGCCTGATTCTCTCTCGATCGAACACGACCGACCGTATCGCTGGTCCGACGCCGTCTGTATCAGGTTTCACGCTATCTTGCCAGTCCGACACGCCGAGTGAACTCGATCGACGATCGAATCATCCCAGTCGAGTCGCCTCAGCTATACGACCCACCGCCTCGGTTCGGCTCGAGCGCAGTGTCGGTCTCGGTCTCTGTCAGTTCCGTTCGACTGTCGCCGACCAGCGACCGGATTCCGGACTCGAGGCCGACGTTGGCGTCGAATCCGAGATCGCGGGTCGCTTTCGACGTGTCTGCGCCACTGTGTCTGATGTCGCCGGAGCGAGGATCGCGGTGGACGATCGTCGAGGCGGAGTCCACGGCATCGCGGACCGTCTCGGCGAGGTCCAGAATCGTCGTTCGCTGCCCCGTGCCGATGTTATACGCTGCGCCGACCGCGTCGGTCGTCGCCGCCCGCAGGTTCGCCCGGATGACGTCGCTGACGTGGACGAAATCGCGGCTCTGCTGGCCATCGCCCTCGATCGTGATTGGCTCGTTCGCTCGCGCCTGCTCGAGGAACGTCGAGATGACGCCGCTGTAGGGCCCTCGCTGGCGCGGCCCGTAGACGTTGAAATAGCGCAGCGCGACGGTCTCGAGCCCGTACAGTTCCTCGTAGAGGCGGGCGTACTGATCGAGCGCGAGCTTCTGGACGCCGTAGGGCGATGTCGGCTTCGTCGGTGCTGTCTCCGGCACTGGCAGCTCTTCGGGATGGCCGTAGACGGCCGCACTCGAGGCGACGACGACCCGCGCGTCCTCCTGGCGAGCCTGCTCGAGGACCAGTAGCCCCGCCTCAAGGTTCGTCCGATTGCTCTGGCGGGGGTCGTCGACACTCTGGGTGACGCTGACGAGTGCGGCGTGGTGGTGGATCATGTCGACGCCGCGGGCCGCCTTCTGGAGGGCGATCGGATCCCGAACGTCGCCCTCGATGATCGTCACGTCGTCGGGGAGATAGGCGCGGTTACCAGTCGTGAAGTTGTCGAGCACTCTGACCTCGTTGTGGGGGACGAGGGCCTCGACGAGATGGCTGCCGATAAAGCCCGCACCGCCGGTCACGAGGATCGTGCTGTCGCGTATCGCTGGCGAGTCCATTTCTGGACACGACCAGTTCCTCGCTGTTTAGTATCACACTCGTACCCTCGTTGATCAGGTGCTCGCTCGAGCGGAAGGCAGCGCTTACAGGCCCGATTGTCGGCATCGATCGCGACAGTGTCTCAGTCACGCCGCTCGACAGGGACGATAGATGTCGATCGCGATCGGCCATTTCGCGTTCGGGGCGGCGATGACGACGCTGGTCGTCACGTATCTCGTTCCGGCCGACCGGTATCCGCGGACGGTGATTCTATAGGGGAACGGATGGGCGATGATTCCCGCCTACCATTGGATTAGCCCGATAGCCGCCATGTTGCTCGCGTTTTTGATCGTCATGACGGCGATCGCGGAACGTCGCGACTATCGCGCCTTGGTGTCAGTCAGAACTGCGTATCAGGACCACCTGAACACTGACTCGGCTGACTGGTTTCACCTGACTTCCAGTAGATATAAGGCTCAACAGGTCAACGGATAGAACGGAAGCCGGTCTTTCGAACGGACGTTTCGCAAACGTCCCGGGTGCTAGGGACACCCGAGACTTGGCTTCCAAACACGACCCGTTTGCAAGCCATGATTGCGTACATTCTAGCGGGATATAAACGTCCCGCACGACGGCGGAATCGCCCGACACGACCAGTCACGAGTCCGAACTCGAGTCCGACACGGACGACAAGTAGTGATTGCGATGAGTAGTGACCATGAAGAGAGTAATGGCGACGAATCGTCCTCACTCCCTGACTGCCCGCGCTGTGGCGACCCGGTCCTGGTCTCCGTCGCCACCGGCCCGCATACCGGATCTGTCAGTCCCTGCGGTTGTTCGGTTCCGCCCGGCCTGCTCGCAGATCTGCGTGAGGACTAACTGAGGGCTCGCGCTCGAGCCCTCGGCGGCCAACCGGTCGGTCAGCGCTGTCATCGGAATCACCACCGCACCACCATCGCCGTCGACAGTGTTCTCGGGCGGCCGGTCCGCAAGCGGGGCTCGAGCATCGATTTCTCGTCATTGCGTGGTCTCCGGATCCGTGTCGTATTCCCGTGAGGGTAGTCACGAGACCATATAACTGCGACCTCGAGTGAGTGGTGATACGGAAGTCCGAATTTGCGAGGCGGATTGCTTGAGAGGATTAGTCGATGTACGTGTGAACTACTGATCCAGTCTCGTCGAAGACGGGAGCAACTGCGAGCGTTCTGCTACCGTGGCAACACGGGATTACCTCATCCTCTCCAGCCGACTCGCTCGCTGCTCACGGTTCCCGTTGGTCACCGTTCGCTTTCCGAGGTGCTTTCAGTGTTCGCGCCTCGCTACCCGTTCGCTTCCGAGACGCTCCCGGCGTCTTCGCGCAGTGTTGTCGGGCGAATGGTCTGCGAGACCAGCGGTCTCGCACTAGTCGTGTCTCGCGGACAGCGCGCGCCACCGATGACGGTTGGACGGGGAGGCGTATTCGTCGGCGACTATAGTCGTTGTTTCAGACCCATTCAAATCAGCGCGGAGACGAGCCAGTTGGGGAAGCTATATGCGCCGTCCTCGGCAATGCCACGGCAATGACCGTGGATCTCGTCGTGCGCAACTGTACCGTCGTCACGCCCGCGGGGCGGACGCCCGACGCGGGCGTCGCCGTCGAGGACGGAACCATCGTCGCCGTCGGCCGGAGCGACCGGCTTCCCGAGGCGGACCGCGTCTTCGACGCCGAGGGGAACGTGCTCGTCCCCGGCATCGTCGACTGTCACATCCACAATCGTGAACCCGGCCTCGAGTACAAGGAAGACTGGGAGTCCGCGACGCGAGCGGCCGCCGTCGGCGGCGTGACGACCGTCGTCGGGATGCCCAACACGGATCCAGTTATCGACAGCCCCGAGCACCTCGAGCTCAAGTTCGAACGGGGAGAGGCGTCGGCCCACGTCGATTTCCAGAGCTACGCGGTCGTCACCTCGGAAAACCTCGACCTGATTCCCGAGATCGATGAGACCGGCGCGCTCGGCTACAAGATCTTCCTCGGGTCAACGGTCGGCGACGTGCCGCCGCCGAACGACGGCGAGATTCTCGAGGCAATGGAGCGGATCGGCGAGACGGGCAAACGCCTGGGATTCCACGAGGAGAACGGCGAGATCATCGACTACTACACGGAGCAGTTCAAAGCCGAGGGGAGAAACGAACCCATCGATCACTCCCACTCACGGCCCGTGATCGCCGAGCAGGAGGCCGTCGAGCGGATGATCACGTTCGCCGAGGAGACGGGCGCAAAGATCCATATGTTCCACGTCTCCTCCGGCTCGGCTGCCGACGCCGTCGCCCGCGGCAAATCTCGCGGCGTCGATGTCACCGCCGAGACGACGCCTCACTACCTCTGGTTCACCGAGGACGTCATGCGCGAGAAGGGCAACGTCGCGCGCGTCCAGCCACCGATTCGGAACGCCGAGGAACACGAGCGACTCTGGGAGACCGGCATCGACGACGGCGCGATCGACTGTATCGCCACCGATCACGCCCCCCATACGCCCGCGGAGAAGATGGTAGACGACCCCTTCGGCAACACCTGGGACGCGATTTCAGGGTTCGTTGGCCTCGAGACCGAGGTCCCAGCCATGCTCAGCTTCGTCGATCAGGGCCGCTTCACGCTCGAGGAGTGGGTCCGCCGCCACTCGGCGCGGCCGGCCCAAGTCTGGGGAATGTACCCGCAGAAGGGGTCGCTGCAGGTCGGCACCGACGCCGACTTCACGATCGTCAACCCCGACCGGGAGTGGACGCTTGAGGACCGAACGGAACTGCATTCGAAGAACTGCGTGACGCCGTTCGAGGGCGAGTCATTTACCGGGAAAGCGGTCGCAACGGTCGTCCGCGGCGAGGTCGTGGCTGAGGATGGGACAGTCGTCGGCGAGTCGGGACACGGAACGCGCGTCGACGTCGACTGATACGGTCTACTGTAAGTCATTGCCGGCGCAACCCCGTCCGCTCTGGGGTTGCACCGGTAAATCGTTACAGTAGTCCGTATGAGTGCCCGTCCGGGTTCACGCGACTGGCAGCAATCTGATCGCGGGGACAGACGTCGTTTCCTGTCACAAATCGCTTCTCTCACCGTTGCTTCGATGGTTTTCAGTTCGTGAAAGTCGCGGTTGGTTTATATTCGGATGCCATCCGTCTGCTCTCGGTGAGGACCGCTCGCCATGACTGATGCAGCATCCGAACCGAACGAGCGAGACGAACCGGACGAGACGACTGAGACGGACAAGACCGAGCAGCTCAGGTCGGTGTTCCTCTCCGTCACCGACGGTGACACCGAACCAGTCGTCGAATCACAGCAGGAAGACTCCCGTACACGAGAAATCCGTGAGGAGCGAAGCGACGAGGTCGTCGGTCCCGCGGAACACCACGGGCTCGACGACGCGATCGACGATCCGGAGCCCGTCTGATCGGGCCCTCCCAAATCGTGACGGTCCCCGATGAAACCCATTCTCTCGAGTCCGTCGGTACCAAGCCGACGATCGCGTTCTCCTGTACAAATACGTCTCTCGGTAGTCAAAACTTAAATACAGTACAATTATAAATATAACCAATACATCCGATGTCTGCTGCTCAGTTTGCGATCGACGCGACCGGTCTGCGGAAACGATTCGGGAACACGGTCGCCGTCGACAGCGTTGACCTCGCCGTTGACCACGGAACGGTCTACGGATTTCTCGGCCCGAACGGGGCAGGAAAGACGACCACGATGCGCATGCTGACGACGCTTATTCGGCCGTCAGCAGGCGAAGCGCGGATCGTCGGTGCGCCCGTGACCGACCGCGACGCCGTCCGCGACTCGATCGGCTACCTCCCCGAAGAGCCACCGGTCTTCGACGAACTGACCGGCCGAGAACAGCTCACCTACTTCGCGCGCCTCCGTGACATCCCCGCCTCGGAGGCGGACCGACGGATCGACGCCTGGCTCGAGCGCTTCGACCTGACCGGCGACGCCAACAAACGGATCGAGGAGTACTCGAAGGGGATGCGCCAGAAGATCGGACTCGTTCAGGCGCTGTTGCACGAACCCGACGTCTGCTTTCTCGACGAACCAACGAGCGGACTCGACCCGCGGGCCGCCCGGACGGTCATGGACGCCATCGCGGAGATGGCCGATGAGGGCCACACGATCTTTCTCTCGACGCACATCCTCTCCGTCGTCGAGGAACTCGCGGACGTCGTCGGCGTCCTCGCTGACGGCCGAATCGTCGCCGAGGGCTCACCCGAGACGCTGACCCGACAGATCGAAAGCGAGACCGATTCGACGCTCGAGGACGTGTTCCTCGCAGTCACGACCGATCACGGTCCGGCGGTGCAGCAGCGATGATCGCACGGGACCACGTCATCACGATCGGCCGCCTCGAACTCAGTCGGCGCTGGCGGGTGCTGAAGGAGAACACGGCCCAGATGATTGCGATCGCTATCTCGGCGCTGTTTCTCGTTCCCGTTGCGCCCGTGGCGGTGGTCGGTGTCTACCTATTCGGTGCGGGGATCGCGTCCGGAGACATCGAAACACCGGTGACGCTGGCTCGAATGGGCTTCGTCTACGGATGGCTGTTCGTCGCCGTCTTCGGGGGCTATCGAACATACGCGGCGGCGCTCCGTCCGGACCGGCTCGACGGCTATCTGACGACCGTTTCCCACCGCGAACTGCTGGCCGGCCTCCTGTTTGCGGAGGTCACCATGTGGGGCGTCCCCGCTGTCGCGTTCGGTGTCTTCGGATCGCTCGCGTTCGCCGCGGGGACCGGGTCGGTTCTGTCGGCACCGTTCCTCTTTCTCACCGTCTGCACCACGCTGACGACGGCGCTCGCGACGGGATTCATCGTCGCGTTGCTTGTCAGGAACGCCGGCGTCCGCTCGAAACTGCTCACGCGGCTCCGGTCGGTCCTGTTCGCACTTCTCGGCCTCGCCTACTTCGGCGTGCTCTTCACACAATCGTTCGCCTCCGTCCTCGAGCCGCTGTATCGGGTTCTCGAGCCGACGCCGATCGGCTGGTACGGCGACCTCGCGCTCGTCGGGTCGATGTCCGAGGCGTCCCTCGTCCGGGGTGTCGGCACGGTTCTTGTGAGTACTGCGTTCCTCCTTGTGAGCGCCGCGGTCCTTCCCAGGCTCGCGGCTGGCGTCTGGTACGCCGACGGGGTTCACATCGAACACAAAGCCGAGCCCGCGTCCTCGTCCGCAGGAGCGAATCGTCTCTCGGCGGTCCTTCCGCAGCCGGTCCTCGGCGTCGTCGCGGCGGACTGGAAGCGGGCACGGCGGGCACCGATCACGCTGACGTTCGCGATCTATCCGCTCTTCCTGTTGATCAGTCCGGTTTCGACTGCCGTCCAGACCGGGACGATCGGCCGAGGGCTTCCGCTCTGGATCGCGCTCTTCGGACCGTGGATCGCCGGCGCGCTGTTCGCGCTCAACGTCGTTGGGAACGAGGGGGCTGTCCTCCCGGCGACGCTCCTCGGCGCGTCACCCGGCCGCGCGCTCGTTGGCGGACACATCGCGGCCGGGGCGCTCCTTGTCGGTCCGATAGCCGTCGCGGCGACCGTCGGCCTCGGACTGGCGAGTTCCCACTCGGCGGGCGCAGTCGCCACGCTCGCGGTGAGCGCGCTTGTACTCGCCGCGTCCGCCGGACCGATCGCGACCGGAATCGGCGCGATATTTCCCCGGTTCGAGGCGGTCAGCGTCTCCAGGAGCACCAAGGCTATCGTCCCAAGTACGGTGGCGTTTGCGGTCTACTCGCTGGTTCTCTTCCTCATTGCCGCGCCGACGGTCGTCGGCCATAGCTCGTTTATCGCCGGCGCGATCGCGTCGGCGGTCAACCCCTCACAGGGAACCATTCGTATCGCCGGAACGGTGGCGTCGTGTGCGTTCGCAGTCGTCGTCGGACTCCTTTCAGCATTGTATGCGACCCGCTCCGTCGAGCGGTTCTACTTCGATTGAGAACGAGAATCGCCACTCGCGTCACCGCTGCGGCTGAAACCCAGTTACTCGAGGTCCGCACCAACCGCGTCCTCGACCGACGAAAACCCGTCGCGCTCGAGCAGCGCCGCCAGTCCCCGATTAATCTGTGTCGCGGTCGACGGCCCCTCGTAGACGAACCCGGTGTACAACTGGACGAGTGAGGCACCGGCACGGATCTTCGCGTAGGCGTTTTCGGCCGAGTCGACGCCGCCGACGCCGATGATCGGAAGCTCGCCGTCCGTATATTCCGCGAGCGATCGGATGACGGCCGTCGAGCGATCCGCGAGGGGCTTCCCGCTGAGCCCGCCCCATTCCTCTTGATTGGGAGACGCGAGGCCCTCGCGGCTCGTCGAGGTGTTCGTCGCGACGATCCCGTCGAGGTCGAACTCCTGAACGATGTCCACGAGATCGAACACGGATACCTCGGGCTCGTCGGGACCGATCTTCACCAGGATCGGCACGTTCCGGTCGTTTTCCACCTCGAGCATCTCGAAGATCGCGCGGAGGTGTTCGGACGACCCCTCGTCGAACTCATCGGGCGTATTTGGACAGGAGACGTTCACGACGACGTAGTCGGCAAACGGTGAGAGCCGATCGAAGACGCGGCGGTAGTCCTCGATTGCCTCTCGTTCGGTCGAGGAGTTCATCTTGCCGATGTTTACGCCGAGCGGGAAATCGGGAGTCCCGTCGTCTGCGAGCCGCGATTTGACGCGTTCCATCCCCTGGCCATTGAATCCCATTCGGTTGACCATTGCCTCGTCCTCGCGCAGCCGGAAGAGTCGAGGGCGGTCGTTGCCCGCCTGCGGATAGGGCGTGACGGTTCCAATCTCGACGAAGCCAAAGCCCAGCGCCTCGAGGGCGTGAGTTACTTCGGCGTTCTTGTCGAAGCCGGCGGCGATACCGACCGGGTTCGGAAACGTGGTGTCGAACAGGTCGACCTCGAGGGCGGGATCTTCGTACCCGTAGGCGTAGGACAGTGCCGTCCGCGTCGGCCACGTCGACTGAGCCGCCCGGAGCGTCCGTTTACCGAGATCGTGTGCCGTCTCGGCCGGCAGTGTGAACGCGAGGGGGCGAACCCGCGAATACAGCGTCATTGCCGGGACGTGGGGGCGGCCGACAGGTAAACGTCTCGAAGCGCTCGGGATCGAACACCATGCAGTCGCGACTCAGATCGACTCGAGATCATCGCTCCCGCCCGAGACTGTGCGCAAGTACCGTCCGCGTTTGTTCCGTCGAATGCGACGAAGACGACGACCCGGCGGTCGGGGACAGCCGTCTCGACTGCCGTGATTCCTCGTACTGGCCTCCTCTGTTCAGGTGAGCCTTCATACCGTGCATGATATCAGAGCCGACCGGTAAAACAGGTATCCGCCCGCGGGTCGGTAGTCTGTCGGCCTACTGGCCGTCGCACTCGCTCAGCTCTCGTCGCTGATCTGCTCTGCGTCCGGACCGAACGCTGACTCGAGCAGCTCGGGGACGGTCTCGGGTGTTACGTCCGAGTACCAGGTGTTTCGCGGCTGGATCGAAATCGCGGTACCACCCTCACTGCACAGCCCGAGACACGAGGTCTCGCTGACCGAAACAGCCGTCCAGAAGGCGTCGCGCTCCCGCAACCAGTCTTTGACCGCTGTGACCGTCTCCTCGGCACCGACCGCACCACAGCTCGCGTGCTCGCCGTCGCGGTCGTTGGTACAGACGAAAACGTGCGCGTCGAGGCGCTCACGATGCTCTTCGGTCCGATCTTTCATGGATTAGTCAAGAGGTCGTCGCGTCGGTCGGCGACCGAGCGCACGCCGGCTCGCGTCTGAAGCCAGCCGAAACAGCCGGCGACGAGCGTCCAGAGCGCGGCCTGACTCAGCACGGTCAGTCCGCGGAACGCGGCCACGAGATCGGCCGGCATTCCGTCGATCTCGACGATCGTCGGCGCCGCAATCGCCGTGATCGCGACGAGGACGACAATCGGGACCGCTGCTGTGGCTACCCCGAACGGACGGCTTCGAGCCGAGACGCGCCCGTAGCCGTAGACCGACGCGCCGGCGACGACCGCGCCGACAGCCATCATACCTGCGTAGATCGCGCTTCGGAGCGTGGGATCGAACGCCTGTTCGGCACCTGGCGTCGTCGGCGGAAGCACCAGCCAGGGCGCAACTGAGACTGTGAGGAAGCCAGCGCCGGCCAGCACGTAGGTCTTGACCCGCCCCCGACCGGGCAACGCCGGCTCGAGGAAGTAGAACGCGAGCGCGAAGACGCCGCCGAGTAGGATCCCCCAGAGGACGCCGCTGCCGACGCTCACGGCGGCGGTCGTCGCCTCGCTGACCGCATGGGCGTGTTCGCCGGCAGCGTGTGCATGCTCACCGGCCTCGTGGGCGTGTTCGCCGGCGTGAGAGTGGTCGCCGTGCTCGCCGCCCTCGGCGAGCGTCTCCATGTATCCGATTAGCGGGTTCGCGACGAGCGCCATATAGACGCCGTATGCGATTCCCGCAATCGCCCCGGCGAGCACGCCCCGCTCGAGGTAGTCAACGAGCATCAGTGACAGATGACGCCGGCAGCGTGCCGGAAGTTATGCATCGAGTCGTGTGCCAGGGGCTCCTGGAGGAACAGCAGCGCGAACGTCAGCGCCGCGACGAACGCGAAGACGGCCAGCAGCTGGCCAGTTGTGAGGTCGTCGCGTGCGGTCCCGATTCGATCGTGAACGGTTTCAGTCGTCGTCATGCAAGTCAGTTTTCTCTACTGAAACTGCGATTGTAAAACTACCGATCGGCCAGCGGCGGCTGCGGGTTTTCATTCGCTCGACCGTTCGCCGAGAACACGGCCCGTCTGTCACGAACGACCGGACCGAACCCGTCGGAACGGGTGACTGCTGGCGAATAACGAAATCGTTTTCCTACGGCTACCGCTTGGTTCGACTAACAACCAGAGTCATGAGTGTCCAACGACGGTCGCCAGGAGGGAGACGCCGTGGCGGTTGAACGCCTGCTCGTCCCGCTATCGGACACAGTGACTGTCCGGCAAACGGTCGGCTACGCCGTCCAATCCGGCCTCGAGGCAGCCGATCCCCTCGAATTACATCTCGTCGTTGCGATGCCCTACGACGCCGACGTGCCCGAGAGCAGCCAGTACAGCGAGGACGCCGAGGGGCTGCTCTCGCGGGCGCGAAACTGGGTCGAGGAGGATGCCAACGGGGTTGACGTGACGATCGAGACGACGACGCTTGGTGCCGACGAGTACCTCTTCGGTCCCCGTGACTACGCCGAGATTTTCGACGTCTACGCCGAGGCACACGGGATCGACCGTATCGTCCTCGATCCGGAGTACCAGCCCGGCGTCACCGCACAGATGCTCCAACCACTCGAGCGCGAACTCGAGCACGTCGGGCTGGCCTACGATGAGGCACCCGTCGAGCGGCCGGCCCGACGCGGCCGTCTCGCCGGCGGTTCCGAAGACTTTGACCGCCTGTTCGCAACCTTCCTGATCTCCTACGGCTTCTATCTCGTCCTCGGGGATCCGACCTACTGGTTCGATCTCGTTACCGGCGCGGCGGTCGCCGGCATCGTCGCCGTCTCGCTCGCACAGGTGACGTTTACCGTGCCACTCGACCGCGTTCAGTCGCCGCTCCGAGTCGTTCGGTTCGTCATCTACATCCCGTATCTGCTCTGGGAGATCGTCAAGGCCAACATCGCGGTTTCGGCCGTGATCCTTCGGCCGTCGATGCCGATCGAGCCCACGCTGACGCGGGTCAACTCTCGCGTGCGAAGCGGCCTGCCGCTGACCGCACTGGCGAACAGCATCACGCTCACGCCGGGGACACTGACGGTTCGGGCTAACAACCAGCAACTGCTCGTCCACACGTTGATCCCGGGGGCCCGCGACGACCTCTTCGATGGCGGCTTAGAGCGGGGAATCCGCTTCGTCTTCTACGGCCGCGACTCGGCGGAGATCGCCTCGCCGCGCGAGCGCGACGACGCCGAAATCATCGGGGGTGAGGAGCTATGACGCCGGCTTCGCTCGAGGATGTGTTCCTCGTCGCAGCCGCGCTGTTTGTCATCCTCGCGATCGCGATGTTCTATCGCGCCGTCGTCGGCCCGACGACGCAGGACCGGCTGCTGGCGGTCAACGTCCTCGGGACGAACACAGTCGTCATCCTCGCCCTGTTAGCTGCGGGGCTCGATCAGGCGTGGTTCCTCGACGTGGCGCTGATCTACGCCCTGCTGAACTTCCTGATGTCGATCGCCATCTCGAAGTTCACCGTCGAGCGGGGTGGTGTGCTGTGATCGAACCGATCCCGCTGCAGGCGACGCTCGAGACGGTCCGGTTCTGGGCGATTGTCGTCCTGCTCGGACTAGGTGTGCTCTTTACGTTCGTCTCGGCAATCGGCGTCATCCGGCTGCCGGACGTCTACTCGCGGGCCCACACCGCTTCCCAGACAGATACGCTCGGAGCTGGGTTTGCCCTCGCCGGCGTCGCAGTAGCCTTCGGCTGGCGGCACGCGGCGGTCTATACCATCCTCCTGCTGTTCTTCGTGTTCATCACGAACCCGACGGCGGCCCACGCAATCACCCGATCGGCTGCGGAGACGGGCGTCGAGCCCGTCCTCGCCGAGGAGGGCGGAGACACGGATGAACCCGAGGTAGCCGCCGAAACGGATGGTGAATCGCGATGAGTCTGTTCGCGTACTCCCTCGTGGCCTTTATCCTTGCGACGGCCGTCGCGACGGCGCTGTTCCGGGACATCCTGTCGGTGATCATCGTCTTCGGAGCCTACAGCCTCGGGATGGCGATCCTCTACACGTTCCTGCTGGCACCCGACGTGGCGATGACCGAGGCCGCGATCGGTGCCGGCGTCACGACGCTGCTGCTGTTGCTGACGATCGCGCGCACGACGCGGCCCTCGACTGACCGGCTCAGAGAGCGAATCCACCTCCCGGCGGTCGTCGTCGTCGGTGCGTTCGTACTCCTGCTCTGTACTGCCGTCCTGCCCGAAATGTACGCGGTCGGTGGCACGAAGACACCGGTCTGGTCGAACCCTGACGTGACCCAACACTACATCACGGAGACGTATCACGAGACCGGCGTCGAGAACGCGGTCACGTCCGTACTCGCTGCCTACCGTGGGTTCGACACCTTCGGCGAGGCGGTCGTCGTCTTCGCCGCCGGCGTCTCGACCCTGCTCGTCCTGAAACGCGAGGTGTTCGCCTAATGTCTGGATCCGTCGACGATACCTACACCGAGAGTCAGGTGATCATGACCGCCGTCAAGATCATCGCACCGTTTACGCTCACCTACGGGCTGTTTATGACCTTCCACGGGGGCGACGCCCCCGGTGGCGGCTTCCAAGGCGGGACCATCGTCGGCGTCACCGTCCTCATGATCGCCTTCGCGTTCGGCATCGAACCGACCCGGCAGTGGCTCAGAAACTCCTTTATCACCGGTATCGTCACTGGTGGCGTCGTCATCTTCGGGGCCATTGGCCTCGCGATGGTCGCCCTCGGTGGAAGATTCCTCGAGTTTACCATGCTCAAAGAGGTCTTCCACATCAAACCGAAGTGGGGGCTCGAGGCCGTCGAGATCGGCGGCATCTCGCTGATCGTCTCGGGAGTCATCATTAGCCTCTTCTTTACGATGGCCGCGGGCTTTACGCCCGAGCGGCCGAGCGGGACCGGCGGTATCGGCGGCGGAAACGCCGACGAGGGTCCCGACTCGCCCAACGCGGAGGTGAGCGACGATGATTGATCTCCTAACGAGTCACTACACGTACGTGCTCACTTTCGTCCTGCTGGGCCTTGGGATCTACATGGTGATCGCCAGTGAAAATCTCGTGAAGAAGCTGATCGGGGTGAACCTCTTCCAGACGGCGATCTTCCTGTTTTTCATCTCGATGGCATACATTGAGGGCGGATCGGCACCGATCGTCCCCCATGAGGGGACGCCTGGGGAGGTCATGGTTGCGAGCCCCCTTCCCCAGGTCATCGTGCTGACCGCCATCGTCGTCGGCATCGCGCTGACGGCGGTCGGGCTGGCGCTGATTATCCGCATCTACGCGGAGTACGGGACGCTCCGCGAGGACACCCTTCGGGAGGTGCGTGCCGATGAGTAGCGTCGACCTGCTCCCGCCGCTGCTGATCGTCGTTCCGATCCTCGCGGCGACGCTCCCGATCGCGCTGGGTCTCTGGTTCGACCGGACGGGCTGGTCCGTCGCCGCACTCACGACGAGCGGCCTTTTCGCTGGGGCAATCACCCTCGCGAGCGTCGTCTACACTGACGACACGGTGACGCACGCGCTCGGTGGCTACTCCCCCAAGTACGGGATCGAACTCGTTGCCGACGAGTTCTCGATGCTGATCGTCCTGGTCGTGACCGCAGTCGCCACCGGCGTCCTCGCGTACACACGCCAGGGCGGGCCGCGCGGGAACACGTTCTACACCGCCTACCTGCTGCTGGTCGGCGGCCTGCTCGGCATCTCGCTGACCGGCGACGTGTTCAACCTGTTCGTCTTCCTCGAGATCACGAGCCTCGCGACCTACGCACTGGTCGCCAGCGGCGACGGCCCCGAGGCAGCGGTCGCCTCCCTGAAGTACCTGATCCTGGGGACCGTCGCCGCGTCGATGTACCTGATCGGCGTCGCGTTCGTCTTCATGGCGACGGGAACGCTCAACATGGTCGAGCTCTCGACGGCGATTCCGGCGGCGGAAGCCCAGACGCTGATCCACGCCGGCTTCGCGTTCATCGTCGTCGGCTTCGCCGTCAAGGTCGCCCAGTGGCCCCTGCACACCTGGCAGCCGAGCGCCTACCAGCAGGCCCCCGACGGCGTGACGCCGCTGATCGCGGCGCTGGTCTCGACCGCCTCGGCGTACGCCTTCGGCCGACTGATCGTCACCGTCTTCGAGGTCGAGTATCTCGCCACCATGCCGAACGCAGCCCCCGTCGTCCTCACCGTCGGCTGCGTGAGCGTCCTCGCCGGCACGGTACTCGCCGTGATTCAAACCGAGGTCAAACGCATGCTCGCGTACTCGTCGGTCTCGCAGTTCGGGCTGGTCATCGCCGCCTACGGGGTCGTCATCGCCGACGGCTCGCGGACGGCGCTGACCGGAGCCGCGATCCACCTCGTCGGCCACGGCCTGTTGAAAGCCGGCCTCTTCCTCGGCGTCGCGCTCGTCGCAGCGAGCTACGGCGCTCGCACCGTCGACGAGTACGCCGGGCTCGCTACGGAGCGGCCGGTCGTCGCCGGCTCCATGGCCGTCCTCCTGCTCTCGCTGGTCGGCGTCCCGCCCGGAGTCGGCTTCGTCGGCAAGTGGTACATCGGTCTCGGAGCCGTCCAGGCCCAACTCTGGCCCGTCGCCGCCGTGATCTTCCTCAGTACCATGCTCACCCTCGCCTACGCCGCCCGCCTGCTCGAGAAGATGTACTTCACACCGTCCGCGTCGGCCGAACGGCCATATGCGCCGGGCCCGGTCGCGGCGGACGGCGGCGACGCCGGACGCGACGAGTCTGAAGACACCGAACCCGCGTACGACGAGCCTGGTGCCGCTATCGCTGCCATCCGCGACAAGGGTTCCCAGGACCCCGTCTCGACCGGTATGATCGCGATCGTCGTCGTCGCCGCGCTCGGCGCTGTTGCCCTCGGCTTCGCGGGGGGAACGATCGCCGAACTGCTCGATCCGTTCCTCACTGAGGTGATCAACTAATGGTTGCAGATCTCCGACCGCTCGCCGCCGTGTTGGTGTCGGCGGTCGCCATCGTCCTGATCGTCGCGTCGCATCGCCGACCGAACCTTCGGGAGGGCTGGTCTGTGGTGGCCGCCCTCGCGAAGTTCGGAATCATCGTTAGCATGCTCCCCGCGGTCATGGACGGCACTGTCTTCCGGTGGAGTCTCTACGACAGTACGGGCATCCAGTTCCTCGAGCACATCGACTTCGCCCTGCGAGCGGATCCACTGGGGATCTTCTTCGCCCTCCTTGCGAGTTTCCTCTGGATCTTCACGTCGTTTTACGCGACGGGGTACATGCGTGGACTCGACGAGCACTCCCAGACCCGCTTCTTCGCCTCCTTCGCGGCCAGCCTCTCGACGGCTGTCGGGATCGCGTTCGCGGCGAATCTGGTGACGATTTTCGTCTTCTACGAACTCCTCTCGCTGGTGACGTATCCGTTAGTCGCCCATAATGAGGACAACGAAGCACGGATCGCCGGCCGGAAGTACCTCACGTACACGTTCTTCGGCGGCGGCGTCTTCCTGCTCGCCGGGACGGCCATTGTCTACTGGCTGACAAGTCTGGTCAGCCAAGGGCCGACCCTCGCCTTCGAAGCGGGCGGTATGGAGGCGCTGGCCGCGGCCGCACAGGTCGAACCGGTCTACGCACAGGCCGCCTTCTTCCTACTCATCGCCGGTTTCGGCGTCAAGGCCGCGCTGATGCCGCTTCACTCCTGGCTCGCCGACGCGATGGTCGCGCCGACCCCCGTCTCCGGGCTGCTCCACGCGGTCGCGGTCGTCAAATCCGGCGCGTTCGGCATCGCTCGTGTCATCCTCGAAGTCTACGGCCCCGGGCTCATTCACGATCTTCCACTTGATGTGCCCGGCATCGGCGACGTCGGATTGAACATCCCCGTTGCCATCGTCGCCGCGTTCACCCTGACCGCGGCGAGCATCATCGCGATGCGGAAGGATCATCTCAAGCGCCGGCTCGCGTACTCGACGACGGCCCAACTCTCCTACATCGTACTCGGGCTGTCGATGTTGCACCCCTACGCAATGGTCGGTGCGCTGTTTCACATCCCCGCCCACGCGTTCGCGAAACTCACGCTGTTCTTCTGTGCCGGCACGATCCACGTCGAGACCCACACCGACTACATCAGCGAGATGGCCGGTATCGGCAAGCGGATGCCGCTAACGATGACCGCCTTTACCGTCGGTGCCGCAGGCATGGCCGGTCTCCCCCCGATCGCCGGCTTCGTCAGCAAGTTCTACATGCTGATCGGCGCTGGCTCCATGAGCGGCGAATACTGGCTCTTCGCCGGCGCTCTGTTGCTCTCAGCCGTTCTCAACGTCGCGTACTTCTGGCCGATCGTCTACACCGCCTTCTTCGAGAGCGAGGACCGACACGACGCGAAACCCCTGCTCGAGTTCCCGCGGGGCGGACTGGTCGAATCCTACACCGCTGGGACGGACGAGGACGTCGCCGCCGACGGTGGGCAGCCGACTGATGGCGAAGCCGATCGGGCCGATGCGGAGCGACCCGCCGCGGACGAGGACGAGAACTACGAGTACGCCGTCGACGAGTACCCCAGCGACGCCGAAATTTCCGAAGGGGAGCAGGTCAGTACTGTCGACCACCACGGCGACCACGACGACCACCTGACCGGCGGGCCGCCGGCCGGTGGCTGGCCGCGTCACTCGCTGTTTACCGAGAGTACATGGCTCATGCTCGCGCCCATTGCCGTGATCGCGACCGGCGCGGTCGTTCTCGGGATCGGCCCCGACTACGCCGTCTTCCTCGAGTTAGCCATGCGGATCGTCGAGGGCGTCTTCGGGATGCGCTTCGAGGACCTGACCGACGTTCCGTTCGAACAGCTCATTTCGGAGGTGAATAACTGATGGCAGTCGAACTCCTGTCGATGGCCTACCCGCCGCTCATCGTCTTCGCGGCGGCGCTGCTCGTGCTCGTCCTGCCCCGAATCGCCGGCTTCGCCGTCGGTGCGCTCAGCCTCGCGGCCGTGCTGGCGATTTCGCTGGTCGCGCCCGGCGGTGAGCATCTGGGCGGGACCTTCCTCGGCTTCAAGGTCGTCCCGTTCTACGTCGACGACTTCTCCCGAATGGTCGGGCTCGGCCTCGGCTTTTTGGGTATCTGTAGCGTTATCTACGCCTACTCGAGCGAGGCCAGTAAGACGCTAGTCGCATTCGCGCTGGTCTACGTCTCCTCGTCGATCGGCGCGGCATTCGCCGGCGACTGGCTCGTCCTCCTGTTTATGTGGGAGCTGATGGCAGTGACGAGCACGCTGGTGGTCTGGCACTACGGCAGCGAGGCGGTCCGGGCGGGCTTCCGGTACGCGTTGTTCCACGGCACCGGCGGCGTGCTCGTGATGATGGCGGTCGCCGTCCACTACGTCGAGGTTGGTACGTTCGTCTACAGTGACGCCGGTATCGCCAACGGGATTCCGGCGCTGCTCGCGGTGCTCGGGATGGGCGTCAACGTCGCCTTCATCGGCTTCCACACCTGGCTGCCCGACACCTACCCGCGACCGCACTTCGCGGCCTCGGTGTTCCTCTCCGTCTACACGACGAAGACGAGCGCATTCGTGCTCTACCGCGCGTTCCCCGTCGACGCCGGGAGCGATCTGGGTATTTACATCGCGTACATGGGCGGGCTGATGGCCGTCTACGGCGCGACCTTCGCCCTGCTGCAACACGACATGCGGGCGCTGCTGTCCTACCATATCCAGGCGCAGCTGGGCTACATCGTCGCCGGAATTGGCATGGCCACGATGGGATCGGATCTCGCCGCCGCCGGCGCGATGAGTCACCTGTTCAACAACGTGCTGTTCAAGAGCCTGCTGTTCATGGCCGTCGGCGTCGTCATCTATCGCACTGGCGAAGAGGATCTATACAAGCTGGGCGGCCTCTGGCGCGAAATGCCTCTGACCGCGATTGGGTTCGGGTTTGGTGCGCTCTCGATCACCGCGATTCCGGGCTTCAACGGCTACGTCAGCAAGGGGATGCTCTTCGACGCCGCCAATCCCCACTACTACGGTCAGCCCGAGTATCAGGCGCTGTACTGGCTGCTCTGGATCGGCGCAATCGGGACCCTGCTGTCCTTCATCAAGCTCGGCTACTACGTCTTCTTCCACGGCAAGAGCGACCGCGAGGTCGCCGACGCGAAGCCCGGTCAGACCGTCGCGATGCTCGGCCTGGGCGGTGCCTGTCTCCTCTTCGGCGTCTGGTGGCAGGGGCTGGCCGATCTCGCGCCGACGATCCACGGTCTCGAGTTCGAGTACTACGGCGGCCACAGCCACCTCCACCCCTACAGTTCGGGCCACCTGCAGACCGCGGGTATCCTGACGGGGTCGCGGCCGTCACCTTCGTCCTCGTCCGGAAGCCGCTCTCGAAGCTCGATCTCGGTGATCCGGCGATGTTCGTCTATCCCGCAACCTACGCCGTCAGTCGCTGGACGATGCTGGGCGTCACCGAGACCTACGCCGCCGTCGACCGGGCCGTCGTCGGCGCGGTCAAACGCTGTTACTGGATCGGGAACAACCCCGTTCTCGCCGTCGACGCGGCAGCGGGTCAGTTGCCCGACTGGCTGGTTGACGTCGACGAGCGCCAGCCGACCGACGGCGGTCGCCCGTCGACGATTCATCTCCGGACCAGTATCGGGACGACCGTCCTGCTGTTGACGCTCGTCCTGACGGTGATCCTGTGGCTTCTCGTCGTCTGAGGACGCTGTCGAAGAATCAGTGCGTCACCGTTCTGCCTGTTCTGCCCGTTCTGCCGCCCCGTCAGTCCGTGTCCGGCTGCTCGTCGCGCTGACTCGCGTTCGTATCGATCGGCGGCTGCGTTTCCTGTACGACGATCGACTGCTCGAGGACCGACGCACGCAGGGTCGGTTTCGACGCCGTCGCCTCGCGCCGGTACACCTCGTCTTGGTCTCGGCGGACGCCCCGCGGCGTCAGGTAGTTCCCGTCGACGTCGACGACGGCCGCCTCGCAGAGTCGCTTCAGGATCGATCGTGCTCCCTCGGTGGTAATCGCCGGCGGGGCGATCGACCGCTCTCGTGCGAGTTCCATCGCCGTCGCGTCCTCGAGCAGCGTCTCAATCTCGCTCTCGTCGTGGCCGCGGTCGCCCAGAACCGACCGGACCCGCGCGGCGATCGAGGGCGCGTGGCCCGTCGGAAACAGCGGCCAATCGTTCGCGGGCGGATCGAGCACGACCCGATAGCGCCGCAACGGCGTCCGCGCACGGGCGGGAAGCGGCACGTCCTCGAGGCGTTGGGACTTCCCCAACACGCGGATCGTTCCCGTATAGAAGTCGACATCGTCCCAGGTCGCGCCCGTGCGCCGGTCGTCTTCCGATACCCGGAACAGCTCCGCCCCGCGGACCGTCGAGTGAGCGAGAACGGCCACCATTGCGTATTCGCGAAGTCGGGTGCGTCGATCGCTCGTCGACTGGGAGTCGGCCTCGAGCACCCGTTCGCGGACGTAGCGCTCGAGTTCGCGGCGCTGATCGACCGTCCAGGAGTCGTCGGACGGCCGCGTGTCGGCGGTCGGCAGTGCAGCCTCGGCTCGGTCGGTTGCGGCAGGATTGGTTTCGAGGACGCTGCCGCGAACGCACCACGAGAGGAACGCGCGGACCACCGCGTAGTAGGTGCCGGCGGTCGAGGCGGTGTACTCCCCGCGCTCCGTCCGTCGACGGAGTTCCTCGACATACGCACACATGTGGTCGATATCGAGCCTGAACAGCGACGTGAGGTCGTGTTCCCGCTCGAGCCAAGTTGCCCACCGCCGGAGAATCGATTCCGCGTTGGACGCGTAGGTTCCCGCGCCTGATCCGTCGGGATCCCCGACGGCCTTTCGCTGGAGATAGGCGTCGACCGCGTCGGCGATCGCCACTTCGGTCACGACACGATCACCCGTCCAGGTCTCGGACGGAGACGTGCCGGCGGCCGCGGGTCCCCGTTTTGGCCGCTGCTTCGCCCCTCGAGGTGGGTATCACCGCGGCAAGAACGAATCGTGCGGGTAACGCCACGGGTCATTACTCGTTGAATACTGTTCCACGATCCTAAATCCGTGTTTCGGTCTCACGGATGGGAAAAACATGGCCCGGCCACGACCGGACGCGAGGCGTCTCCGAGTGCCGCGGACTCAGTTCGTCGCGCCGAACCGGAGCACGTCCGCGTGGTCGCTGATGAGCCCGTCGACGCCGGCCGCTGCGAGCTGTTCTCCCTGATACCACGTCGCAAGGGTGAAGACGTTCACATCTCGGCCCTCCTCGTGTGCGACCTCGAGGAGATCGATGTCCGCCCAGCCGGCACCTTCCTCGTAGCGCTGGTCGCCGTAGAACGGCGTGCCCCGAATCATGTGGTAGGGCGGGTGAATCGCTTCGGACTCGTATCGTCGAGCGATTTCGACACCGTCCCGGACGGAGTTCCAGAGCAACGGCGCGACGGCGTAGTCGGACGCGTCGCGGGTCGTCGCCAGCGCCGCCTCGTAGAACGACGAGAAGAGATACTCGTGGTGGAAATCGTCGACGATGTCGAGCACTCGCGCGACGAAGGGCTGCCAGTGTTCTTTCTGCTTCTCGAGTTCCCCTTGTGGCAGCGATTCCGCGAAGGCCACGTCGAACGATCCCGGGTTCTTCAGTTCGACGTTGATGCCGACGTGTGGCGGAATCGCCTCGAGGACCGAGCGCAATCGGGGGACGGTTTCGCCGCTTGCGAGGACCTCGGCGTTCGTGACGGTCGCCGTGTCCGTCTCCCAGACGACGCCCTCGGTGTCGGTAAGGCCGCGCTCGCCGCCGTCGCGATTGGCGAGTCGGTCGTCGTGGAAGACGACGACATCGTTTTCGGCTGTCGGCACGACATCGATCTCGATCATGTCGGCGCCGCGCGAGGGTGCGACGGCGGACTGCCCGCCGCGGGCCGCAGCTTCAACCGCGCCGACGGTGTTTTCGGGATAGAGGCCGGCGAAGCCGCGGTGAGCAATCAGGTCCGGATTGCCGCCGTGACCGCCGGAACGGCTCGGCTTCGATTCGTCGCGTCGCCGTTTACCAGGCGTATCGTCTCTGTTCCCGCGACCGGGCGTTGCCCCCGCAGCGCCGACCATGCCGGTCGCCGCTGCGCCCGTCGCAACGATGAACGATCGGCGGCGAAGCGCGGAACTGGACGTATCCGGGTGGTCGGTTCGTCGCTCGTCGTCGTGTGTCTCGGACATCAGCAGATCGGCAGACCGGAGCCACTGATAAAATAAATTATAATTCCCCCGTATAGCAAGATGATCGACTGTCCGTGCGAATAGATTTCAGTATACATCTCCGCACGGCTGGTAACCGGCTAGTAGCCTGGCGACGGCGGGCCCTCGAGTTCGACGTGTGCCTCGGGATCGATCGTTCTGCGCGAAGATAGGGTTTAATATACCGACATTTGATTTATGAACTGCCAGCAGCGTCGCTCGTGATTTCAATCCAGCGATTTAGGAGGGGTGCTGATGTCTGATCTTCTCGGCCGTCATCCCCGGGACTAGCGTCCCGCAGTCCTTGCATTTCCAGTCCGGGGTCGGGATGCCGAATTCCTTCTCGAGGTCCTGCTTGAACTCGATGTGTGCGCCACACGGACATTGGTAGGTCGTGCGGGTCATGAACGAACCAACCCGCCGGGGAGCGATAAACGGTTCGCCGGAGTTCACCGGTCGCGGATCGGAGCGGTCGCTCGAGACGGGCTCGACGCGCAACGGAATCGGACCGGATGCCGTCGACTCGCTCCCGATTCGTTCGTATACCGGCGGCAGGAGAATCCCATCGAACGATCTCGTCTGCAATCACGGACATCAGTGGTCCATTCCCGGGCTAACGTTCCTGCGTTTGGCCACCTCGAACCCGGGGGTTGTCTGTTCACAAGTTCCCTCTCGGCTCGCTTCGGACCCACTGCCCGCTATTTCAGCGTTCGGCGTTGGAACGTCCTTGAGCGACCGGGGCTCAGGTCGCGAGGCGAGTCGGCTCGAGACGGAAGCGACACGGAGGGAAACACCCAACGCTCTGCGTAAACGCCGATATCAAGATCCCAGCAGTCATCTATCGAGATACGAGATGCCCGAGACACACCGCATTCCGGTCGCGAACGCGACGACGGACGCCGCTCCGGACGTCGCCGCCGTCCATCATGAGGTCGACTCTGACGACTGGCTCGTTTTCTGTCACGGCCTTCGAAGCGACAAATCCGGCAGTTACGAGTACCGGTGTCAGCAGGCCCGCGAGGCGGGCTACAATGCCGTCCGATTCGACGCCAGGGGCTGTGGCGAGTCCGACGGCGAGTTCGTCGACTCGACACTCGCAACACGACTCACCGACCTCAGCCACGTCGTCGATTACTTCGATCCGGGCTCCTACGCGCTGTTCGGCTCGAGTTTCGGCGGGAAAGTCGCCTTCCACGCCGCGGCCGAGGACGAGCGGGTTGAGGCGGTCGCCACGCGTGCACCCGTGACGACCAACGGGACGTTCGACGAGTACCGGAGCGCCGTCGAGCGCGAGGGGGAGTGGACGTTCGATACCGGCGAGCGAATCGATGAGCGGTTTTTCGACGCTCTCGATCGGTATCCGTTCGACGATGTCGTCGGGTCGATCGAGATTCCGGTCGCGATGTTCCACGGCGGCAGCGACGATGTCGTCGATCCGGGCGATAGCTTCGCCGCTGCCCAGCGACTCGAGTCCGACGTGCTGGTAGAGCGATTTGCGGGCGAAGGCCACCGGTTTTCGACGGCCGGCGAAGAGCGGTTGCTCGAGCGACTGTTCGATTGGCTCGAGTGGCTAACCGATCGAAACGGTGAGGTATGAATCATATACCGATATATCGAACCTGTCTCGGTTTGAGCGCTCTCCACGATCAAGTAGCCATTAGAGTACGGTGTTGTCCTAGATGGAGTTTGTAATTGGAAGTGAGTATATCATATCTATATTTATAACTAATATAAGGGTACTTGCTGGAGAATAATATGGGGTATACTATGCAAGAGACGAACTCTTGTGAGAGACGATCCGTCTTGAAACGCGTCGGTGGCCTTGCCACGTGTATCACTGCGGCTGGAACCCTCACCGGAATGGCAGCGGCGTCGGCCCCTGAAAACTACTTCAGTAGCCAGTCAACTGACAACCTCGAGGACAGGCACCGTTATCTCGCGGGAATCAACAAGGAAGGCACGTGGCCGAATTCGGATTACACGACCTGGTACGACTCTACGCACAAACTCAGCGTCGGTCAGTACCGCCCGTTCACTCGCGGGAACGACGACGAGATCGTCCCATTCCGAATCTCTTCTCAGGCGTTCGCGGAGGGAAGCGAACAGTGGGGCGACGGCGAACGGACGACGGACCTTTCCGAAACGATCGCTGCAGATGGCCTCGCTGTCAACGTCCGAAACGTCGACGGTGCGTCGAAAAGCGATCTCAGCCAGTGGATCGGTAACCCCACAGAGAGCGACTACGTCGCAGTCCGAAACGCGAGCGGGCCGATGGAGGACGTCGACGAAGATACGTCAGAAGCCAGTGACGTGCTAGGCTGGGGCCTGAGCACGATGATGAGCTTTTCCAGCGTTCCCCTCTCTGTAACGAGTGCGGCTTCGCTCGTGACCGCACTCGGTACGACCCCGCCGACGCCGCAGAAGCCCTACACCGAATGGGATCCGTGGCCCCACTGGGTCGACGACCCGATGTTCCAGTCGTTTGTTCGACATGACGACGGGCGAACAAACGGCGGCACGTCGGAGATCAGCCAGTATCTCCATTGGGGGCTCCAGAAGCCACAGGACGCTACCGTGGAACTGGAGATTTTCGCGTCGACCTACCAGATAGCGTGTCCGGTCGGATCCGGTGAAACGACACCCGGCTACGAGTGTGCCGACGGATCCGGTGATTACGAGACTGGCGGCGTCGATACGTTCAGTCGCGTCTACAATATCGAGGTCTGAGCCCTCGCTGCATCTCTTGAGGTGACTCGCAGTCAGTGGCCATTCGTCGTGATTCGCTGGAGAACGTCGGCTACCGATGGATCTCCACTTCCTGAAGTGATTCTCTCGGCGGCACGATCGTATTTTCTCATTCAGAAAAACCGGACCGCTTTTCATAGCCATGCCGAAACGAACAGCTATACCAGTGAGTGAGGAAACAGACCTGTCGACATTGCTCGCGGTTCTCGACGATGAGTACGCACGGGATATCCTCACTCACACGAGCGTCGAACCCATGTCTGCCAGTACATTGAGCGAACGGTGTGACGCGTCTCTCCCAACGATCTATCGGCGGCTCGATCGGCTCGAGGAGTGTGACCTCGTCACTGAAGAGACGGAACTCGCCTCCGACGGCAATCACTACAGCGTCTACAGTGCGAACCTCGACCGACTAGAGCTGTCGCTGGAGGATGGCTCGTTCACTCTCGAGTTGACGTATCGCGAGGAAGACGTCGCCGACAAATTCACTCGTATGTGGGAGGGGATGCGATGAGTCGGAAGATCGTCCGGATCGACGAGGCGACGTTGTTCGAGTTGTTGACAGTTGCCAGTCTCTTCCTCGTCGCACTCTTCGGAACCATTATCGCGTACCAGGCTTACCGGGGCTACCGACGGAACGACGCGTCGTCGATGTTCTATCTCGCCGTCGGACTCCTCTTGCTGACGCTGTGTCCCTTCCTGGTCAACGTCGCGATGACGACGTTCATCAGCCCGGATCGGATCGTCATCGCACTGCTCGAGAATGTGAGCCGACTGTTCGGACTGGTTGCGATTACCTACTCGCTGTACGGACACCACTGACTGACGCGTCACAATCGGCAAACGTGTAGGGCCGAAGCCATCCCGATATCACCGGTTCTGCTGGCAGTGAGGAAGGGGTCGAACGACGCATCACGCCCCCGCGCGAGGGGGAATCGCGGGGGCGTAGGGGGCAGCAGGCGTCGTGACCCTGGGATGATCGGATGCGGGGAAGCTCGGGGGACCACCAAGGCGTGCGGGGCTGGCCTCTCTCGTCCCCCGTGCGTACCGTACCCGGCCGTCGTATTAGTACTGCGAGCGCGTTTTCTGGGTCGGAAAATACGACAGTCGTCGCCGACTAGCAGTCGCCGCGTTCCACAGGGTTCTTCGAGATCGTCGCCATAGCGTCGCTATGCACTACCTCGTGGGAACCGACTCCATCCACACGACAGCGGCGATCTGTGACTATCTCGGCGATCGGGTGACCCCCGGCGACACCGTGACCACTGTCGCCGTCGCGCCGCCTGACGACCCGACGGCGCGTCGAGACGCCGACGAAGCGCTGAACGTCGCTCCCGTCCGACTCGCGGCCGCGGGTGACGTCGAGACGGAGCGTCGATCGGGGTCCCCGGCAACGGTGCTCCTTGAGACGGCGGGGGAGTTCGATGTCGACGAGATCGTTATCGGTGTACACAGTGGTGATCCCGATGCGACGCGGGAACTCGGCTCGAGCGCGCAGCAGGTCCTCACTGACGCGAGCCGGCCGGTCGTCGTCGTTCCGATTCCGGACTTGTAGGAGTCGAACGTCGACTCCGGAGCCGACTCACAGCTCTCCGTTGTATGCGTCTTCGATGTACTCATCGCCGTACCTAACCCGAACCTTCAGTGGCGGGTCGGATCGTTCGAGTTCGTCGACGACCGTTACGGTATCGTCCACGGCGAACGTCCCGTCCAGTCGTTCGTCAAGCGGGACATCGGTTTCCTCGTCGTCAACGTGGACTTCCGCGACGAGTTCGGACGCGGGAAGCGACGGGCCGCCGTTATGGACGAGCGTTACCGTTCCGTTCTCGACCGTGAGATCGAACGTGACCGACGGTCGTGCGACGCCGCTGCCAACGTGGTGGCCGTCCTCGCCCCAGACGACTTCGATGGTCGTTCCGACGGCCACTCCCTCGAGTTCGACCGTGTCACCGTCGGAGACCGTCTCATCCGCATCGCGCCACTGCGCGGCCGCCGGATCACCGTCGCGCAGGACCGTATACTCCGCGGCCGGTCTGGTCCGGTCGTCCGCGAGGGTGAGTTCGATGGTCGCCGTCTTCGTTTCGTACTCGTAGTCGACCGCGACGTCTCCCGGCGGTCGGATCCGTTCGTTGGCGAGCGATCCCTGAAGCGTGTCGCTGTCCCAGCCCACGATAACGAACGTCCCGGGGTCGACGTGCTCTACGGTCGCCTCGTCTCCGGCCGAGAGTTCGGAGCCGGTCCACGGCGTGGTCGTCCGGAGCGGTTCCGCGTCCGGGTCGGCCACGCGGTCACTGTCGCGAAGCGCGAGCGTGACGTGATCGCCGTCGAGCGGGAACTCATCCTCGTAGCGGACCGACACCGCCTTGGCGTCCGGATCGTAGTCGAACGTGAACTCGAAGTGGCTGTACAGTTTCGTCTCGGCAGTGCCGCCGTGTTCGGTCTCGTGACGGAGGGTGATCGGCATGTTCGGTTCGGCGTCCTCGGTCGCCACCTGTATCGTATCGCCGCCTTCGATCTCCGCCTGCCCATCGGCCCAGATCGCCTCGTCGTAGGGTTCACCGTCGAGTTCGAGCGTGAGTTCATCGACCGGCGTCGGATCGCCCTCCAGGACGTCGATCTCGACGTACTTCGCGTCGCTATCCAATTCGCCGGGGCTGAGCCCGCTCGGACTCTCGTGTGCCCCAGCGCGTCGCTCGGCTTCGAGGTCGCGAGGGACCGTGGCCGTCAGGAGGGAGCCGTTGACCTCGGTGGAGCCGTCGACGTCCCGATTCCCCATGACGGTCTCCTCGAACTGATCGACCAGCGCGTCCGTGACGAGCGACTCGTCGACGAGCGAGAGACCGTGATGGATCTCGAGCGTGTCCGGCCCGGCTACTGTCGCCGCCAGGATCATGTACTCGCCGTCTTCGGACTCGAGCTCGTCGTAGGTCCGCGACCACTCGTCGGCCGTTATCACGGACCGTACGTCGGCGTCCGGAAAGGCTGCGAGCGCGTCATCGAAGCGGGGAGCTGCTTCCCGAACCGCGTCCCCGTCGCCGTCGTGTGCCTCGAGCGCGGCATCGATCGTCGATTCCGAGTCAGCGAGGAAGACGATGTTGTCGGTGATCGCGACCACGGCCTCGGCCGCGAGCGGCGCGAACTCGTAGTCGGTCCCGGTATCGTGTTCGCGCGTGGCGAGTGCGCTCTCGAGGGCAACGTCGAGGTCTCGTTCCGGGTCGAAGTCACCGCCTTCGGGTTCGAAAACCGAAAGAAACGGTGACTCGGGTTCGTAGCCCATGACGGTGACGTGTTTCGAAACAACCACGGCGTCGTCGGCGAACAGGTCCGCGATCCTCGTTTTATGGGTGATGTCGAATCCGCCCACGAGGTCCCGGATGCCGGCGTCCCGGAAACGCGACTCGTTTACTGCCGCGAGCGATGTGCGCTCTCCGACGGTGTCGCCGGGCACGGCAGCGAGCAGGTCGGCGAACGAGCCATCGAAGTCGGGACTGTTCATATCGACGGACGATTCGTCGGTATCGTCTCCAAACGAGAGACAGCCGGCGGTTGTGACGACGAACGCCGAACCAATGCCGTTGAGGAGGGTTCTGCGGGGACGATCTCGCATGTGAATAGGTTTTAACAGGGTGGCACAAGTACGTTATTATAACTCCTTGTATTAGTAACTAGTATTTGCTCCTTCGCCCCGTTCGCTGTCGATCGGTTTCCACATGATTCCGGACGGAACTCGCGGTGTGGGGACGCTCCAGTGTCCTCTCAGTCTCGCTTCGCGAGCGGTCAGGTCGCTCACGGACTCCAATCGGACGTCAGCCACTCGTACCCATTTCGGGGGTAACGAGCTGCTACTTAATTCACGTGTGCACGAACAACATAGTTGATGAGTGACTCGATACCGTTGTTCGAAATCCCATGGGACCAGCGGGACGTGGCCAACGCCGTCGACTCGATCACACGGGGCAGTTACTGGGCGAACGGTCCCTACGTCGAGGCGTTCGAAGACGGCCTCGAGGAGTACTTAGGCGTCAACCACGCGGTGACGGTCAACTCGGGAACGACGGCGGTGGTTGCAGCGCTGACGGCCTACGGCGTCGGCGAGGGGGACGAGGTGATCGTCCCGTCCTTTACGTTCATCGCGACAGCCAACGCCGTTCGGCTCGTCGGCGCGACGCCGGTGTTCGCCGATATTCAGCGCGAGGCATACGGGCTCGATCCGGCGGCCGTCGCCGATGCCATCTCCACGGAGACGGCGGCAATCCTCCCGGTCCATCCCTACGGTGCGCCCTGCGAAATCGATGCACTCGCGGACCTTGCCACTGACGCGGGGATTCCGCTGATCGAGGACGCGGCCGAAGCGTTCGGAGCCGAGTATCGAGGCCAAACGGTGGGAACGATCGGCGACGCCGCCGCGTTGAGTTTCTGTCAGAACAAGATTCTCCCGACGGGCGAGGGCGGTGCCGTCGTGACGGACGACGACGATATCGCCCGGCGGGTCGAACGGTACCGATCGCACGGGCGCGCGTCCAACGAGTACTTCAATTCGGCAGATAGCGGTGAGTACGTTGGTCTCGGGACGAACATCCGAATGTCCGATCTCGTCGCCAGTATCGGCTGTTCCCAACTCGAGAAGGTCGATGACCTCATCGCGGGTCGGCGATACGCGGCCGAGCAGCTGTCGACTGCGCTGGCCGATGTTCGCGGCGTCGAACCGCATACGGCTGCTGGCCGCGGCCGCCACGTATATCAACTGTACACCGTCACCCTCGAACCGGACGTCGACCGAGCGGCCGTTATCGATGCGCTGGCCGAGCGAGATATCGCGTCGAAGATCTATTGGGAGCCCGGCGTCCATCGCACGCGAGCGTACCGCGACCGGGATGGTCCCCAGCCGGACCCGCTTCCCGTCACTGAAGACGTGACCGGTCGCGTGCTTTCGTTGCCGATGCATCCCGAACTGCGGCCCCACGAGATCGAGCGCATTGCAGCCGGCGTCAGAGCCGGGATCGAACGCGGTCGATCGACCGTCTCGCGGATCGGGCCTCGAGGGATGCCATCCAACTGAGCGACGGGACGTACGCATGGCCGTCGGTCCGGTCGCTCCGTATCGACTGTCACTTCTTTTCAGATTAACCGAACTGCCCGCTTCAGACCCTCTCTCGCCGTCCAAATCGACTCATAACAAAGGGGGACCGTCCGGTTGCAGTGACCACGCCGCGTCGGCGTCAGTACGGGGCCGACCCCTGCGGCAGTCGAAGTCGATACGTACCCATGAGATGGCCAGTCACAGCAGACGACGGGACGTCGATTCGCGAGGCAATGGCCCGGATCGATCGCGCCGGCTCCGGCGGGATCGTCCGCATCGACGGCAAGAATCGGGTTGTCGGTACCGCGACGGCCGAACGGCTGCGACGACAACTGCGGGCGGGCATCGCAGTTGACGCGCCGCTGTCGGCCGTCATCGACGAGGAACCGTCCACCCGCGAGGTGGACGAGACGGACCGATCGAGCGACGCTCTCGAGACCGAGACGGATCGAATCGATCCCGTGGTCACACCGGTCGTCGATGTGGACGGGATTCCTGCCGATGGATCGACGGTAGCCGACGGGGTTGAACGGATCTGCGAGACGGACCGCGAGTCGACTGCCGTCGAGACAGTCCTCGTCGTTGGCGGCGCGGGGTATCTGGGATCAGTCCTCTGTCGACGACTCCTCGAGGACGGATTTACCGTCCGCGTGCTCGATCCGGTGTTGTACGGCGAGGGCGGAGTTGCAGCCCTGCTCGATCGGGATCGGTTTTCGCTCGTCCGCGGTGACGCTCGGTCTGTGGCGACCGTCGTCGACGCGATCGAAGGCGTCGATGCCGTCGTTCATCTCGGCGGCATTGTCGGCGATCCGGCCTCCGAACTCGATCCGCGGAAGACCCTCGAGTACAACTATCACTCGACACAGCTGCTGGCGTCGATCTGCAAGTATTACCAGCTTAATCGGTTCCTGTTCGCCTCGACCTGCAGCGTCTACGGACGGGCGGCGACCGAGAGCGGGCGCTGTGACGAGACGTCGCCACTCAACCCGGTCTCGCTGTACGCCCGGATGAAGATTCAGTCCGAACAAGCGCTTCGCGATCTCGCGGATGGAAACTTCTCGCCGACGATCCTCCGGATGGCGACGATTTACGGCCGGTCGCCCCGAATGCGATTCGATCTCGTCGGTAACGTTCTGCCCGCGAAGGCGTACAACGAGGGCGTCATTCCGGTGTTCGGGGGCGACCAGTACCGGCCGAACGTCCACGTCGCCGACGTCGCACGTGCGTACGTCGAATGTTTGACTGCCCCCATCGATGACGTGGGTGACACCGTCCTCAACGTCGGTTCCGACCGGCAAAACTACCGGATCGACGAACTCGCGACGATCGTCTCCGACTGCGTCCCCGAGTCCGCCATCGAGTACCACGACGACCGGACGGACGACCGAAGTTATCGGGTGTCTTTCGACAGAATCGGCGACGTGCTCGGATTCGAGCCCGAACTGACCGTTCGCGACCACTGTCGGGAGCTCACGGCCGCGTTCGAGGCCGGCGAGTTCGACGACTACACCGCCGATCGGTACAACAACCGCGCGACCCTCGAGGGGCTCAACGAGTTCGAGGACGCGGCAGCGGTGCCCGACCACCACGAGCCCCCGCCGCGCGAGACGCCTCCCTCGAAGCGCACGTGATCGGGCGACCGGTATCGAACCGACGCTGCCACGGCTTTAGAACGGGAACAACGTGTCGGCCTCGAGATCGCGCTCGATGAGTTCGATTTCGTGGCCGTCCTGGTCTTTAGTGAAGGCGTACATATTGTCGCAGCTCTCGGGATCACGGTAGTCGGCGGCTTCTCGTTCCATGAGCTGGTCCCAGTCATCCTCGAGGTCGTCGATGCGGATACAGAGGTGGCCCCAAGCGTCGCCCATCTCGTACGTGCGGCCGTCGTAGTTGTAGGTGAGTTCGACGGACATCGCTTCGTCGGCGGCGTCTGCGGGTTCGACGAAGTAGTTCGCGAAGGAGTCGGCCTCCCAGCGGCCGACCTCGTCGTACTCGAATTTACGGGTCCAGAAGCCCAGCGCCTCGTCGGCGTCCTCGACACGGATCATCGTGTGGTCGAGCGACCAGAGCGCACCGGTCTCGCGCTGGACGATCTCGATCTCGTGGCCGTCGGGATCCTTCACGAAGGCGTAATTCCCGCCACAGGACTCGGGGTCGCGGTAGTCCTCGACGCCCTCGTCCATGAGCTGCTGGTAGCAGTCCTCGAGTTCGCCCTCGGGGACGCGGACTGCAATGTGGCCCCACGAATCGCCTACTTCGGGCTCCTCGCCCTCGTTGTGGGTAATCTCGAGCATCGCTCCGTCCTCGTGCATCTCCTCGGGCCCGAGATAGACGATGGTGAAGCCGTCGCCCTCGTAGCGATCTTTCTCCTCGTACTCGAGGTGCGTCTGGTACCAGTCGAGCGATTCCTCGAGGTCAGCGACGCGGATCATCGTGTGATCGAGCGTTCCGTCCATACGCGAACGGACACCTGCATGCTCCAAAAAATTGGCGAAGGCGGCGGTCTACTCGGACCTGTCCGGCGAATCCGCGTCGAGTTCGGCCTCGGGGCCGGGGGTCTCGGTGGCCGGGGTCGTCGCGACCGGCTCGAGCCCCTTTCGGTCGGCGTCGAGTTTCGAGAGGCCGACGACGAGACCGACGAGAGCGAGGACGCCCAGCGGCAGGAAGACGATCGGCGGGATGCCGAGATAGCCGTTGAGCAGATAGCAGCCGACGACCACGAGGAAGACGGTCAGTGCGTAGGGCAGTTGCGTGCGCACGTGGTCGATCAGATCTGCACCCGAAAACGTCGCGGAGAGCACCGTGGTATCGGAGATCGGCGAAGCGTGGTCGCCGAAGATCGCCCCGGAGAAGACGGCACCGACGGCGACCGGCACGAGTTCGAATCCGGTCCCGAACTCGTAGGCGACCTGAATGGCGATGGGGGTCACGAGCCCCATCGTTGCCCACGACGATCCCATGGTGAACGCGACGAACGCGGCGACGAACAGGATGAGAACAGGGAGCAACTCCGTCGTGAGGTACGGCTCAGCCACGTTGGCGACGTATTGGCCGGTGCCGAGCGTCTCCGCGACGCTGCTGATCGTCCACGCGAGCACGAGGATCGTCACCGCCGTCAGCATGATGCCGAAGCCGTCGATGACGGTATCGACGCCGTCGCCGATATCGAACAGGCCATAGGCGAGTCCGATCGCAATCGCGGTCGCGACCATGGCGAACGAGCCCCAGATCAGCGCCGTCGCGAAGTCGCCCGCGCCGACGATGTCGATCAGTACCTGCGTGAACCCTACCTCGTCCACGGCGGCACCGAACGCTGTCGGCGCTCCCGACTCGGCCTGGCTCGAGAGCCAGGACTGATAGCCCGTCCAGAACGCGCCCGCGAGCGTCACCCCGATCAGGACGACGACGGGCGCGAAGAACGTCCGAAGCATCGGTCGTTTGTCGATCGGTTCGCCCAGGTCCTCCTCGACCTTCTGGAGCGGCTGTGCACCCTCGCGGTTGACCGCCCCCGTCGTCCGCGCGCGATGTTCGGCGTCGAGCATCTCGCCGTAGTCCCGGCCGGTGTAGACGACGATGCCGACCATGACGATCGCCAGCAGCGCGTAAGTGTTGTACGGAATCGATCTCACGAACGTCGCGAACGCTGTCGGTGCCTCGCCCGCGACGCCCATATCGTCGTAGGCGGTACTGATCAGTGACAGCTGAAACGCGACCCAACTCGAGATGCCCAGCGTTGCGACGGGTGCCGCCGTCGAGTCGACGATGTAGGCGAGTTTCTCGCGGGAGATGCGCAGCTCATCGGAGAGCTCACGCATCGTGCTCCCGACGATGGCCGTGTTGGCGTAGTCGTCGAAGAACATGACGAGTCCCAGTCCCCACGTGGTCAGCCCGACGGTCCGCTGGCTCTCGAGGTGATCCGTTGCCCAGCGGCGGACGGCGATCGCGCCGCCGAGCCGCCAGATGAGCGCGACGCCCGACCCCAACAACAACGTGAAGACGAGGATTTGGACGTGAAACCCCTCGTCGACGATGATCGCGCTAACGATCCAGTCGAATGTCTGTGCGATGCCGAGACTCTCGGTGTAGACGACCGCGCCTGACCAGATGCCAAGAAACAGTGCCAGCATCGGCCGGCGGGTCACGATCGCGAGGACGATCGCGAGCAGCGGCGGCAACACCGAGAGCGCCCCGTACGTAGCCATAACTATCTAGTCTTCGGGCCGCCGGATATTATTGATCGTTCCGATCCGGGTAGTGTCGATCCAATGATTATTCTGCATCGAATACCGACGGCACGGCTGATCGAGTTGTCGGCCAAGAGGCCTCGAGAGCGGGGCGACGAACCCGACCGGTACTACCGCCGCAGAATCAGCTTCAACACGTCCTCGTCCTCGAGGACGTGGTCCTTTCCGACTTGCTGTTGATCGTGGGCCGCACTAGGGCCGGTTACACGGGCGAAGCGGAACCGCTCTTCCATCTCGCCGCCGAGTTTCTCGATGGCCTCGCCGACGGTGGTCCCCTTCGGAATGACGAGGGGTTCCTCCCAGTCGATGCCGCGGCCGGGTTTCTCCATGTAGACCCGGATCAGCCCGAGTCGCTCCCAGATGCGGTCTTTGAACACGTCGAGGCCCTTCTCCTCCTCGGCGCTGATGAAGGTGACCTCCTCGGGGTCTAAGTCGCGCTGGCGCAACTGCTCGTCGACCGTCTCCTTGTAGTCGGGATCGATCAGGTCGACCTTGTTAACGCAGGTGATCGAGGGGATGTACTCCCGGTTGTCCATCAGGCCGTCGACCAGCCGATCGATGGAGACGTTCTCCTGGAGGTTGACGACGGCGTTGACGTAGCCGTGCTCGCGGATGACCTGCTTGATCGTCTCCTCGTCTAAGTCCTGGTCGGTGCTCGAGGTGATCTTGATGCCGTCTTTGATTTTCGGGCGGACCGTGACCTTCGGGGGCTCCTGATCGACGCGGATGTTGATGTCGTATAGTTCTTCCTGGAGCCGGTCGTACTGCTCGAGTTCGAACACCGACAGCATGTAGATGATCAGGTCGGCGTTGCGGACGACCGCCAGCACCTGCTGGCCGCCGCCTTTGCCCGCCGCCGCGCCCTCGATGAGTCCGGGGACGTCCAGCATCTGGATGTTCGCGCCACGGTGGTTGAGCATCCCCGGGTTGACGTCCAGCGTCGTGAACTCATAGGAGCCCGTCTCGCTCTCGGCGTTGGTCAGCGAATTCAGCAGCGACGACTTGCCGACGCTCGGAAACCCGACTAAGGCGACGGTCGCGTCGCCGTGTTTCTCGACGGAATAGCCGCCACCGCCGCCCGACCCGGACTGCTGGGTCTCGAGTTTCTCCTTTTTCTCCGCGAGCTTGGACTTCAGCCGGCCGATATGGGCCTCAGTCGACTTGTTGTAGGGCGTATTGGCTATTTCGTCTTCGATTTCCTCGATTTCATCCTCGAGCCCCATTTGTCAGTATGCAACCGGTCGGGCCGAAAAACCCTTTCGAGACACACGTTGGCGACGCCGCGATTAGCCCGAACGACCGCGCTTCCCTCGCCGTCGACGCGCGGCCACGCGATCGTGGTATCGGATCTGCCACCGTCTTGCAGTCGAACTGGATACTCGTTTCCTCGACTATGTTCGTATCGCCAAGGTTGTGTTAGCTATACCGTCCCATACTACGTATGACATCACATGCGACGACGCGAGTACGTTACGGCAGTGGGGAGTAGCGTGGGTGTCCTCGCGACGACGGGGGTGGGAACCGCACAGACGGCTTCTCTCGAGCGCGTCTACCCGGCGGATAGCGAGACGGCCGTTCGACCCGGCGATCGAATCGGCTTCGAAGTGGTGGCGACGCCGGGCGTCGACTCTCCGGCGGCTGACTGGCGGGTCGACGGGTCGGACAGGGGTGCGATCGCACCGAACGCTCCGTTCTGGAGTTACACCTCTATTACGGGGAATCCGGCCGCGTACGGCCGATTCGACGAGTCGGGAACCCACGACGTGAGCGTCACGGTCGGCGGGACAACCGTCTCTTGGACGGTCGAGGTTACGCCGCACGCACCGGCAGCCCCGAACGCCGACGTGACGTGCGACCCCGGACCGGACGCCACGATCACGGTCCGCGACGAGGTCGACGTGACCGCATCGGCGGCCGACGGTTCCGGGAGGCTCAATCGACTCTTCTGGCAGGAGGGACGCAACGCCACGTACGTCGACCGGACTGACCTGTCGGGGTCGACGGCGACGACGACATACACGACGACCGGGGGCAACGCCATCTGGTTCATCGGCGGCTATCCGATGATCGCGTGGGTCGCCTGCCGCGACGGCCGACTGACGGCCGCACGGACCGATGGACCGGCGGTCGATGCGTTCCGAAACGTCGCGATCACCGGGACGAACGCGCCGGTTCGGGCGGGCGAGGACCTCCTCGTCGAGGCCGAAGTTGATCCCGAGGGAAGTTCCACGTATCACGGATTCGTCAACGTGGAGACCGACCTGATCGTCGGCCACAACCCCACGCACGTCGACAGCAAGACGGTCGAGGTGTTTACGGGAGACACCGAGACCGTGCAACTCGAGTTCACGACGGCGACCGTCCGCAACACGCAGACCTTCCCCGTCCGCGCCGAAACGCGAGACGACGTTTCGGAGACCGACGTCACCGTCATTGGGACCGAAGACGACGGGTCGCAGGGTCACCTCGAGGTGACCGGTCTCGAGACGGACGCGCCCGTGACGGGTGGGGAACGGCTCGAGGTGACGGCGACGCTGTCGAACACGGGTGACGGGCCGGCCGACCGCGAGGTCGAACTCGTCGTGGGTCACGATCCGACGACCGTCGACACGCAGGCGGTGATCGTCGATGCGGGCGAGACGACGACCGTGTCGCTGGGATATGAGACCTACCCGGTCGAGAACGACGACGAGTTCCCCGTCTACGTGCAGACGGGCGACGATACCGCGTCCCAGACGGTGCTCGTCCACGGACGGAGCGGCGACGGGAACGGCGGAAGCGGCCAGGCGACGTTCGCGGTCTCGATCACCGGGACGACCGCGCCCGTCAACGGTGGCCAGTGGCTCTCGGTCTCCGCCGCCGTCGAGAACGTGGGTGACGGTGACGGGACGCATGACATCGAACTCGTGGTCGGCCGGACGCCCGAGGTCGTTGACGGAACGAGCGTGAGTCTTTCTCCCGGCGAGACGCAAACGGTGTCGCTCGGCTACGAGACCTATCCCGTGAACAACGACGACGTGTTCCCGGTGGTAGTGCGGTCGCCACACGCCAGCGACACGCGGACGGTGACGGTCTACGGAACAGGCTGATCACGTTCCCGAACCGATCGATACCGGCTCTCGACGGTACGCTTTCAGGCCGAAGATTCACGGATGAGAGTCCACTTTCGGTCCGTGGGAATGCGCCACGATGAATGGATGAATCTCCACGCGTTGCTACGGGAGATTCGGACGTATATAGAGCACCGAGGGGACGCCTCCCCTGACGCGTTCGCCGCGTATGACTATCAAGACACTCGACCGATGCATCTCCACCGGCAGAAAACCGAGCATAAGCGGGCGGCTCGCCTCCTCCTCTGGGGGATCGTCCAGTCAATCGAGACAGAGAGCAACTTCGCCGTGGCCCACCGTTGAGTTCGTTACGGTCCGCTCGCTTCTCTCATCGTCGACCCGTTTTCGCAACAGAAAAGGTATTGTCGGTCAGCGATCCCCTCGGAATGGGTGACGCTCGCCGAACGCACCCGGTAGCGCGGTCAGTTCGTCAACGGATTCGGTTCGGTGATCGCTCGCGGTAGCACGATCCGACGCCGGGCCTGCCCCATCGAACTGGGATTTCGTCTGTCGCTGCCGCCAGTTACCCGGGAGTTCGGGGGCAGACCATATTGGTGTATGTCACCAACAACCATAGCTGGGCTGCATGCCAACGCCAGCATCGTTCGGATCGGCGGCGATATCTACTGGAACCGTGTAATCCTCACCCCGACAGTGTTTGACTGTCGAACTATACTGCGATCGCTATGGCCATAGTGCGCTATTCCCGGACACTACCACCCAATTAAATTACCGATACCAACAGGACTTCGATACACATAAACGACCAGCGGAGGATATTCTACGTATGTCAAACGCGTCGCAGCTGCGTGACAGCACCCAGATCGTCCTGCCGCGGGAGACGCTCAAGGGGCTTGAGTCGCAGCTCGACGACGAGTTCACGGTCACCGTCTTCCCGGAGGGAGACGATTACTGCCGGATCATCGGCAGCCCTGTCGAAATCAAGGAAGCGAGCGAGTTCCTCGCTCGCCACGGCGTCAGCGTCCGCTGATCGCCGGCGTCCATATGATAGCGGGCCGATCGGTTTTCCAGCATCCATTCTCTGAAATCTGATCGAACGCGAGGAGTCTCGAGAATCCGTATCCGTCTCGGACGAAATACGCGATACCTGTGGCACTGTGAACAACCTCGGCTACGAGTACTGTGTCGGCTGTATCGATGAGTTCCGAGGGGCCGTCCGGCGGACGACCCAGAGTGTGTTCCCCGGTCAACGCGGTATCTTCTAAGTCGAGTTACCACGACAGCCGCCCGGCCGTTCGGTATTACCGCTCCGGATGCGTCGGCGCGTCGAACCCGCCCCGGACGAGCGGCGTCGCGATGTGGCGACGCGCACACGGAGGTACCTCGTACCAGCCCATCTCGAGGTCGCGCTCGAGTGGCCGCTCGTCTTTCTCCGCCGCGCTGGTCCCGCAATCCCGACAGCGATAGCCCTGATTCCGGCCGGCGCTCTCCATCGTCCGCTCGCAGCCGGGACAGATCGGCGTGACTCGCTCGGTTCGGACGAGGTCGCGGACGGCAACCTTCTCGAGTTTGAGCGTGCCGCTGGCGACCTCGCCACAGGCAGTGATCAGATCCCCGACGCGGAGCGCTCGCACGCGATCGCGGAACCGCTTCGTCGGTTCGAATGCCGCACAGGTGAGTCGCTCGGCTGACCGGTCGCCGTCCTCCTCATCGCCGTCTTCCCCGTCGGCGGCGGCCGGCGGTTCGATATCGACGAAAACGTGGCCGCCGCGGCGCGTTTCGGGGTCGCTCGCCACTCGTCCCTCGACTCGATAGGCCCGGTCGTTCTCGACGGTGCCGATCGATCCGTCCTGGAGATGAACGTCTGTCCCCTGATTGGTCACGAACAGCCGGCTCGCGGTGACGGATTCGCTCTCGATTCGGTCGGCGACCGCTTGAACCGCATCGGGATCATCGCCGCGGATTCCGTACAGGATAGGCCCGGGCGTGTGGGGCACGCAGACGGTCTCATCCTCGCCGCGGTCGACCGTGTCCCACACCGCGGGATAGCCCCAGTCAGACGCGGCGAAGACGCTCTCGTGGTCCACCTCACGGGGCATTCCCCAGCGGTCGGGCTCGCGGTACGAAATGTACTCATGGGTCCACTCCTCGAGCGCTGCCCAGGCCCCGATGGCGGCTAGCGCACCGATTCGGCCGCGGCCGTTGCCGGCGTGCCACGACCGATAGTCGCGGCGCTCGATCAGTGTCACGGCATCGGCCGGCTCGAGGTGGTCGCGGATCGCCGCGCGCGCGAATCGACTCATGTCAGCGGGGATCGCACCCTCCTCGGGGGCATGGTCCGCCACGACCAGTCCCGGATTCGTCCGCTCGTCGTCGGTTTCGGCGAGCGACTCGAGCCGGTCACGGGCAATCGCGAACGCGCGGTCAGGATCGCAGTCGGTGTGGATCGCTAGCGAGGCGTTGCCCCGCGTCTTGTACTCGACAGCGGGATTGAGCCGAACGAGGAGCACTCGAGCGACGGACGCGTCGCTCTCCCGGCACAGCTGTTCGGCGATCGTCGCGGCGACGTAGGTCGTGCACATCCCCCGCTCGCGCGAATCGGTATCGTCGATCCCGACGATGGTCATCGGCGGATCTTGGCAGGGGATCGGGGAATCCCTTTCGGGATTCGCTTTCGCCGCCTCACTGCGAAAACTAGTATATAAGTATACTCCCGATACAGGTCCGAATCGCGACACGGCACACGGGCATCCCGGGGAAAACGTCTTATACGAGGAATCGCTTACAACCCCGTATGTCCCGCTCCGCGCTAGTCGGTAATGTAACCGCGATGTTAGAGGACGCGGGATTCATGGTGAGTGATCGGTGTGCGATTCGGCCGAAGAGCTTCGATATCGTTGCCCGACGAGGCGAGGACCTGACTCTCGTCAAGATTCTCGCGAACATCGATGCGTTCAACGAGGCGACTGGCCACGAGATGCGACGCTTGGGGACCTATCTCAACGCGACGCCGCTGGTTATCGGCCTTCGCAGTCGCGACGAGGACCTAAAACCCGATGTCGTCTACTTCCGACACGGCGTCCCGGTTTCAGCCCCGACACAGCATACAACCTGCTCATCGAGGAGGTCCCGCCGCTGATCTACGCGGCCCCCGGTGGCCTCTACGTCAACATCGACGGCGACCTGCTGGCCGACGAGCGCGAGGACCGCGACTGGAGTCTCGGTCAACTCGCCAGCGAACTCGGCGTCTCCCGGCGAACTGTCTCGAAGTACGAAGACGGGATGAACGCTTCTGTCGAAATCGCGATGGCTTTAGAGGAGATGTTCGAGGCACCCCTGACGAGCCCCGTCGACGTGCTCGAGGGGGCTGACGACGTCCACGAGAGCGAGGCGACGCCGGACGATCCCAAAGCGGATCCGGACGATGAACAGGTCGTCGCCGTGCTCACGCGGGCCGGCTACAGCGTCCACCCGACGGCTCGGTCGCCGTTCACGGCGATCAGCGAGGACGAAGACGACAGCGAAATCGTCCTGACTGGCCACTCGGAGTTTACGAAGGCCGCGGAGAAACGCGCCCGGATCATGAGTTCGATCGGGCAGGTCACGCGGACGCGATCCGTCTACGTCGTCGACCGGGCGAAACAGGAGTCCGTCGACGGCACTGCGCTAATCGAGCGCGACGAACTCGCGACGTTCCGGAACGCCGACGACCTCCGAGACGTCATCCGGGAGCGCTCCGAGCACGAAGAAGCGGCCTGAGAGGGGCGATCCGGCCGCATGTACTGACCGCGGAGACGAAAGATCGAGACAGTCACCAATGGAAACGAATTCTTCCATCGACATTGTCAACAAACACCGTGCACTCCTCGCTGGGTTCATCGCAGTACTCGGAATCGGGGTTAACTACGGAACGAACGTCACGACTGCGGCCGATGCAGCGCTATTCTTTGTTGTCTCCGTCGTGATCGGCTATCTCGTGTTCACGCTGTTCAGCCTGCTTTCTCATCGATTCTGGTGGGACCACTAATCGCTATAGTAGCCACTGAAACGATTTACACGCTGATCGCACAGCTGTCATGCGATCAGGTGTGCAGTGACTTTCAGTGGCTACTATAGTTCGCTGTCGAACTGACTACCGAAGACCGAACTGCGACCGATTTCTAGGACTCAAGCCGCGCCGCTGCCGTACGTTTCCTCGAGATACTCGACGATGTCGTCGCTCTCGTTCATGCCCTCGACGCCGTTGGCCTCGTCGGTGATGACCGGGACGCCGGTCTGGCCGCTGACCGTCTCGACTTCCGTCCGCTCGCCGTGCGAGCGGGGGACCTCGATGACGTTGTACTCGAGCTCGAGTTCGTCGAGTTTCGAGCGGACCTTCGCGCAGTACGGACAGCCGGGAAGCTCGTACATCGTGATGTCTGCCATATGAGGATAGTGCCGCGGAAGACGTATCAGGTCACCGGTCGACCGGACGGTTGCCGGGATCGTGCGCCCGGCCGTGCGGACAGTTCGAGAACGTGTGACTGCCACGGAATCCCGTGGCCGCTATCAGAACGCGAACATCTCGGCATCGACTGCGAAGAAGACGGCGAAGTACACGACGAACGCGGCGGCGAGGACCCACTGGCCGAGCGGGACGTCGTCGGCTTCGCCCATGGCGGCCTTGACGATTGGGTAACTCATGATCCCAGCGGCGAGCCCGTTCGAGATCGACGCGGTCATCGGCATGACCGTGATCGTCAGTCCGCCGGCGATCGCCCAGGCTGGATGCTGCCAGTCGATGTCGGTGACGCCCTGTAGCATGATGATGCCGACGACGACCAGCGCGAGGTAGGACGCATACTGCGGGATGGCGCTGATCACCGGAACGAGGAGCAAGGAGAGCAAGAAGAGGAGGCCGACGACCAGCGCCGTGAAGCCGGTCCGTCCCCCTTCCTCGACACCGGTCGAGGATTCGATGTACGTCGTCACCGTCGATGTTCCGATCATCGCACCGATGCTGGTTCCGATCGCGTCGGCCATCAGCGGCTTTTCGATTTCGGGGAGATTCCCGTCCTCGTCGAGGAAACCGCCGATCTGTGAGACGCCGATGAGCGTTCCGGCGGTGTCGAAGAAGTCGACGAAGAAGAACGTGAAGACGACCAGTACGAAGACGATCGGATCGTCGGTAATCATCCCGAGGCCGTCGACGAAGCCGGCGACCAATGGTGTGAAGTCGTACTGAACGTTGGCGAGCAGGCCCATGACCCCCTCGTTGCTGAACTGCTCGTATCTCCCGGGCGGCGTCAGCGTGCCCGGGGAGACGACGCCAACAGCCGTTAGCAACCACCCGGCGACGGCGGTGGCGATGATCCCGATGACGATCGAACCCCGAATCCCGCGGGCGTGCAAGATGAGCATCAACGCGAGTCCTGCCACCGAGAGCGCGGCGACCGCGCTCGTCGCGACGTTCCCAAGGGTAACGAGCGTATCCGGATGGGCGACGACGAGCTGCATCTCCTGTAACCCCAGGAAGAGCAGGTAGACGCCGATACCGGCCCCGACGGCGAACTTGACGGGCTCGGGAAACAGCTCGATGATGTACCGTCGTGCGCCGACCGCAGTCAACGCGATGAAGATAATGCCTTCGACGAAGACGGCTGCGAGCGCGACCTGCCACGGGACCCCGAGGCCGAGAACAACTGTGTACGCGAAAAAGGCGTTCAGTCCCATTCCAGGTGCGAGACCGAACGGCCTGTTCGCCCAAAACGCCATCACCAGGATGGCGACCACCGACGCGAGGATCGTTGCGACGGTGATCATCTGTGTGATATCGCCGGAGTCGTAGCCCTCGATCGTGATCGCATCACCGAGAATGATCGGATTGACGACGATGATGTACGACATTGCCAGGAACGTCGTCAGCCCCGCGATCGTTTCCGTCTCGAGGTCGGTATCGTGTTCATCGAATCCGAAGAACGCTGCAAGTGACTCGAGTACCCCCATATTGGATGCTCGAGCATAACAACACCGGTCAGTTAAGCGTTTTTGTCCGTATCGGCGGTAAATGTATCCACGTCTGTGTATAGGTGGCGGACAAGGAATCGGACACGCTCCCTTGAGATCCCGTCCTACTCTGACGGGTCCACAGGGGTGCGACGAGTGATGGCCGGACCAACGTATTTCACCTCGGAGCGCGTACCACGGTAGCATGAGGTTTGTTATCGTGGGATACGGCCGAGTCGGCTCGCGGACGGCAACGGTTCTCGCCGAGGAGGGCCACGAGGTCGTCATCGTCGACAACGACATGGACCGCGTCGAGCGCGCCAGCGATGACGGACTCGAGACGGTCCAGGGCGACGGTGCTGACGAGGACGTCCTCGTCGACGCCGGCATCGAGAGCGCCGACGCGATCGGCGCGTTCACGCCCGATCTCAACGCCAACTTCGCGGCCTGTATGGTCGGTACTCACCACGGCTGCCGGACTGTCCTGCGGATCGACGAGGACTACCGCGAGGAGATCTACAAGAAGTACGCTGAGGAAGTCGACGAGATCATTTATCCCGAACGGCTCGGTGCTGCGGGCGCGAAGACAGCCCTGCTCGGCGGCGACTTCAACGTCGTCGCCGATCTCGCCGCGAATCTCCAGTTGACCGTCCTCGAGATTCGCGAGGGGTCGCCAGCGGTCGGCAAGCGGATGAGCGAACTCGAACTGCCCCAATCCGCGCGGATTTACGCTCACGGCCGCGCTCGCGAACCGCTGACGATCCCGCTGCCGGGCACCGAACTCGAAGTCGGCGACGAGGTCGCGGTTATCACTGAGAGCGACCGTGCGGAGGCGGTTCGGTCAACGCTGTTGCCCGCGAACGCGTGATCGGCCGAGCGACGGCTCGAGAGCGGTTGCTCAGTCGTCGATGCATCGCTTCGCTACTCGTCAAAAGGGAGGAGTGGAACGGGAGCAGGCGCGCAGACGGGTGGATGGGGGAGGGGTGGGGAGACCGCCGCGCGCCTATTCCTTTCGTCACGCCGGGGCCCAATAAAACCGCGTCAGACGATCGACCGACGGGAGTCTGACGGTGACTTTCGCCGCCACTATCCGATGGGTTCATCGCACCCGCTCATCGAACGGACGTACTGGCCGACGCCGACGGGAGCGACTGGATTGAGGCTCAGCTCTCGCCGTCGCTCCCGCTCTCGAGACGGAAGACGAGGACGTTCTGGTGGACCATCGAGGGAACGAACGAGAAGGGGTAGCCGTAGACATGGAGGTTCTTCGTCGGATCGTACCAAATCAGGGTCGCTGCAAGCGTTAGCGGTGCGGTCGACTCGATCGCCCGCGCGAGATCCGCCGAGAGGAACTCGTAGGACTGCTCGCGGTACATATCGCCGATGAAGACGACGACGTGGCCGTCCGGCGCGACGGCGTCGGTGAATCGGTCGAACTTGTCGGCCATGTCGGCGAGCCACTCGGCTTTCGGTTGTCGCTCGTCGGATCTCTCGTCCGCATCGATGTCGGTGTTCGCGTCGCCGGTATCGGCGACGCCATCGAACGACCCCAACTTGCTCTCGCGCGTTTCGCGTTCGTTGCGCGTCTGTTCAAGTTCGTCCATGTGCCAGTAGGGAACGTCAGTTAACAGGAGGTCCACGGAGTCATCGGGGACATCATTAATTAGATCAGCACAGTCCCCGTGGCGCATGTCTTGCTCGGCGAGGAGCGGTTCGCCCCGTTCGCGGCGTTCCTTGTTTTCCGCCTCGAGGACCTCTCGGTAGAGGTCGACCCAGCGCTCGGTTCGCTCGAAGCCGATGGCCTCCCGTAGGCCGGTCCCCTCGTGCTGGCAGAAACTCGCACCCAGCAGGGTGCCCCCGACGCCGGCGAAGGGGTCGAGGACGGTGTCGCCGGCCTTGCTGAACCGGCCGATCAGCTCGGCACAGAGCCGCGGGGGTTTCTGCCCACCGTGTTCGCTGCGCAGGTCGTGCTGGACGGCGGGCGGATATCCCTCGGCGATCACGGATTTCGTGGCATACTTCCACTCTTTGCCCGTGAGGTCGTTCACACGATTGCGCTCGTCGTAGATCCCTCGATCCTCGACGTAGTGTTGGTGGTCGGCCAGATCGTCGGTGTCGATCACCTCGCCGTCTTCGACCGGCAGGGATTCCTCCCGTGCGCGATCTGCGTCGAACTCGCCGTCGTCGTCCGTGAACAAGCGGCTCTGGCGGTGTCGATCCCCGTCGTCTGCCATACCTCGAGTGCTCACGGGAGTCGCTTAAACGCTTGTCTTCGAGCACTGTGAGTTGCGCCAGTGACGTGAGTGTTAGCGAGATCATTTGAACCCAGCGACCGTCTATTGACGTATGAATATGCTCGTCGACGGCGAGTGGCGGACCGACGCGTACGAGTCGACTGACGATGACGGCTCGTTCGAACGCCAGACGACGCCGTTCCGGGACGAAATTCGGGATGATCCCGACGCCCGATTCCAGCCTGAGGCCGGCCGGTACCACCTGTACGTCTCCCTCGCCTGCCCGTGGGCCCATCGGACGCTCGTGACGCGGGCGCTGAAAGGTCTCGAGGATGCGATCTCCGTCTCGGTCGTCGATCCTTACCGCGACGACGACGGCTGGCAGTTCACTCCGGAGAAGGACGGCTGTACGCGCGATCACGTCCACGACGCCGATTTCCTTCGAGAATTGTACGTGCGGGCGGATCCGGACGCGACCTGTCGCGTGACGGTGCCGGTGTTGTGGGACACGCAGGAGGTCACCATCGTCAACAACGAGTCCGAAGAGATCATGCGGATGCTCGACACTGCGTTCGACAATGTGGCGTCTCAAGATGTGGACCTCTATCCCGAGGGGTATCGGGACGAGGTCGATCGGATCATCGACGAGATCTACGAGCCGATCAACAACGGCGTCTATCGCGCCGGATTCGCAACGAAACAGGGTCCCTACGACGAGGCGGTCGACGACCTCTTTTCGGCGCTCGATCACTGGGACGAGGTGCTCGCGGACCAGCGCTATCTCGCCGGCGATCGGTTGACCGAAGCCGACATCGCGATGTTCACGACGCTCGTTAGGTTCGATACCGTCTACCACACGCACTTCATGTGTAATGCCCAGTATATCCGCGAGTACGACAATCTCTGGCCGTATCTGCGGGACCTCTATCAGACGGGCGTCGCCGACCGAAGGGAGGGGACGCCGAATGAACGAACGGGGAGCGGTGCGAGGCAAGAGCGAAGCGAGCGCCTCGATGACGCGAACGGGGAGGAACGACCCGTGAGCGAAGCGACCCGTGAGACGGGCGTCGCCGATACGGTCGATATAGACCACATCAAAGAACACTACTACACGACTCACCCCGACGTGAATCCACACCGGATCGTCGCCCGCGGGCCCAATCTGGACTTCGAGGCCCCCCACGACCGCGACGAACTTCCGGGTGGCCCGCCGTCCGACCTCGTCACAGCAGCGAACGCGGACGACTAACGGGGAGTCGTGTGAGAGAAGGAGACTGACGGGATGGCGGCGTTCAGCGTTAGGACTCCGCGGCCGTCTGGTCGGCCTCGGCGTCTTCGGCTTCGGCATCTGCAGCGTCGGCGTCTGCGGGTTCGGGTTCGGCGTTTTCGGGTTCGGATTCGGCGTTTTTGGGTTCGGATTCGGTGGATTCGTGACTATCGGAGCCGGTACGGCCGGATTCGCGACGCCAGGTCTCGAAACTGTGGTCGAACTCTTCATCCGCGACGAACACTTTCCAGAGAATCCAGACGGGAACGAGAACGGGGATCAGCGGGAGGAGAACGACCAGGAGTACTGCGGCCATGATATAGCCGAACAGGGACATCTGGGTGTTCGGCCCGTAGCCCGACGACTCTGACACCTTGACTGACATATGAGGTCGTACGAACGTGTCGGTATTCGGGCTTTCGGTCTCGAGGGGCGGACTCCCGAGCGGACTCAGGCCAATTCGAGGCCGTCACGCCCGTTCGAATCGTCGTTCAGCGCCTCCTCGGCGTCGTCCTGCGGTCGGTAACCGAGGCTGAGCATGGTCTCGGACAGTGAGAGGAACCGTTTGGAGTTGTTGGAGATGCCGTGAGCGATCAGGGGCGAGCCGTCGAGGGTCGCCGTTGCGGCTGCGTTGAGCACCCGCCGGCAGTCGTCGGGACTCAGCCACATCGCGCGGGCGTATCGCTCACCCGAGCCGTCCCGTTCCTGACACTCCTGTCGGAGTTCGTCGCGGGTGAGCAGCCAGCCAATCCGCAGGCTCACCACCTCGAACCCGTGGCGTTTCGCGTAGTACGACCCCATCGCCTCGCCGAAGACCTTCGTGACGCCGTAGTAGGTGTCGGGATCCGCCGGATCGTCGGGTCGGACGATGTCGGGGCTGCCGACCGTCGACTCCGGCCGGATCCCCGAGACGGTGTTTTTCATGTTGACTGCATGGTTCGAACTCGCGAAGACCACCCGCTCGAGGTCGTTCTCGGCCGCGGCTTCGAAGGCGTTGTAGACGCCATCGACGTTCGGCCCCTGCACTTCGTCCCACTCGGCCCGCGGCGACGGGTTGGCCGCGAGGTGGATCAGTACGTCCTGGCCCTCGAGGGCCTCGATGAACGCCTCGCGGTCCGTTATCTCGAGGGGGTCCGCCTCGAGATCCTCGGTCTCGCTGTGGGAAAAGAGCGTGAGCTCGTGATCGTCGTCCGGAAAAGCGTCGATTGCCTCCCGACCGACGGTCCCCGATGCGCCGGTGATAGCGATGTTCGGCATACGGGATGGACGGTAACTGCGCCGAAATAGGTCGGGCCAGCGCCTTCCGGCTAGTCGCGTGAATCACTGTATTTTGATCCCGTATCGCAGCCATCGACGGCAACGTCTTGAAAGCCCCTTCCGCGCTCGACTCCCGGGACTCGCTGTGCGCTTCAGTCGTTCGCTCCGCTCACTCCCTGCAGTGCTTGCGCCGTCCGGGTTCGTCCAGCGCGGAAGCCCCTTTCAGTCCCACCCGACGGTGGAATGGAGGGGGAGCTGAAACGCGCCCAAGGATGGGTGTGCTATGGCTCGACGACGATTTTGCCGACGCTCTCGCGCTCTTGCATCGCTGCGAAGGCTGCGTCGGTGCCCGCGAGCGCGTACGTCTCGTCGATTTCGGGCGCGAGTTCGCCGTCGGCCGTGAGTTCGACGAGCCGCCGGAGGTCGTCTTGGGTACCCATCGTCGAGCCGATGATGCGCTTGTGGCCGAGGAAGAGGTTCGCGATATCGATCGTCGACTCGTTACCGGCCGTCCGCCCGCAGATCGCCATCGTCCCGCCGCGACGCAGCACCGACTGCCCGAGTTCGGTGAACTCCCCACCGAGGTGGTTGATCACCGCGTCCGGCGTGCCGATTTCCTCGACTTCCTCGCGGATCTCATCGATGTCCGTCGATTGGATGCTGTGATCGAGGCCGAGGTCGCGGACGCGCTCGAGTTTCGATGCGGAGGAGGACGTCCCGATCGTTTTCGCACCGAAGATGGATGCGAGTTGGACCGTCGCGACGCCGACGCCGCCGGTCGCACCGGGAACGAAGACGAAATCGCCGGGCCCAACCTCGGCCCGCCGGAGCATGTGGAACGCGGTCATATACGCCGTCGGAATCGCGGCAGCAGTCGTCGCGTTGACGCCGTCGGGCAACGGGATGAGCCGATCGGCCCGCACGCGGGCGGTCTCTGCCAGCCCGCCGTGGAACAGCGAGAACCGTTCGCACATGTTCTCCGGCCCTTCGCGACAGAACCGACAGGAGCCACAGGTCTCGTTCGGACAGAGGACGACTCTGTCGCCAGGCTCGAGGCTCCGAACGTCCGCGCCCACCTCGCTCACGACGCCAGCGACATCGAGGCCCGTGACGAAGGGCAGGTCGTCGGCGTCGACCATCGCCGAGTCCCCCTCGAGGATCCAGAGGTCGTGGCGGTTGATCGCGCAGGCCTCGACGTCGACCAGCGCCTCGCCGGGGCCGGGTTCGGGGTCGTCTCGCTCGATCACGCTCACTCCCTCGGGGCCGATCAAGTCGGTGAAGGCTGCGGCTTTCATCGGTTTGCGAGTCAGTCTCGAGGGCAAAGATGCTAGGGAAGGCGGCACGGAACGTGACGCTAGAGAGCCGAAGTCGCTGCTCGGCCCCTGTCTGTCGGTGCCGATCGACCCCGTGGCTTGCGGTCATCCGGCCGTAGGCCTTTTTCGCGGCCGGCCGTACATGTACCCGTGACAGGCCCCACTACATGGGACGTCGAACTTCGCGTGCCCGCGGATGCCGATCTGGACGCCGCCGACGAGTCCCGAACGATCGAGGTCCGCGAGGACCAGTCGATCCTCGCGGCGGCCCGCGCTGCGGATATCTGGCTGTCCGCGGACTGCCAGCAGGGGTGGTGTATCACCTGTGGCGCGAAACTCCTCGAGGGCGACGTCGATCACAGCCAGGCCAAGCGATACTACCCGTCGGACGAGGCGGCGAACTTCGTCCTCACCTGCGTCGCTCGCCCTCGCTCGGACTGCGTCATCAAGGTCGAGCAGTATGATCAACTGCTCCGGCATCGGGCCGACCACGACAAGCCGCCGGGCCGATCGAAGCTCGGGTAGCGGACGCGAAGTTTGACCGAGACTCCCGGCAACTGCCCCACTGAACGTTTTCCGCCTCCGCAGCGTACGAGACGATATGTCCGAGCCGCAGTTCACCGGCATCTTGCTCTACGACGGCGACTGTCCCTTCTGCTCGGCGGCCTCGACCGCGATGCGCCAACTCGAGACCGTCGGCGTCGTTCCGTGGGACGAGCCGGTCGCACAGAAGTTCCTCGAGGCCCAGTTCGGCGATGCACCCTTCGCGATCTTTTTCGTCGATACCGAGGCCAAAACTGTTTGGGCAGGCCGGGCCGCTGCAACCGAACTGTGCGAGCGGGCCGGAATGCCCGTGCTCGTCCAGGATATCGTCGATGAGAACTACGAGCGGTTCGCGGACGCCATTCAGTTCGTCTCGGGAACCGATTGCGAGATCGATCCCTATCATGACGCGTACCCGCTGGCCGACGACGCCGCGGCGCTGTTCGACGAGTTAGCGGCCAGCGGGAATCGGACGCACGCGCCGACCGGCTCGAGCTACGGACACTGAATCGGCCATCACGTTACGGTTCTCCGCTCACTCCGATCCCGGATTCGGCTCGGGCAGGGCCCGAAGTCCCCGTGGCGGCACGAGGTAGTTCGCCCGGTTGCGGACGCTGATATACTGGAGGATGCCGTTGTTCGTCCGCGAGTTGACCGACCCCTCGGTGAGGTTGCTGCCGGTCATCGCTTTTCGCGTCTTCACGAAGTCGGCGATCGAGCGCTGCAGGGAGAGGAAGTGGACGGCTGCTCGATCATCGTCGGTCGAATCGAAGTCCCGTCGGAGGATGATCGGTTCGCCGTCCTCGCGGGCGCGAGCGGCCTTCTGGGCGTGGCCGACCGTCCCGCGATTGCGGGCGTCCGCGGCCGCATCGCCACCGACCTCGGCAACCCCGCTCGAGTCGCCGAGATTGTGGCCGGCCCCCTCGACGAGTCCCTCCTCGGCGTGGGTTGGCGAGAACATCTTGGCGACGCGCTGGTCGCGGCTGTCCTGTTCGTACCACTGGTGGAGGTGCAACTGGATCTTCGAGAGGTGGATCGTCGCCCCGCCGGCGAACGGGCCTGATTCGATCGTTACGCGATCCTCGCTCGCCTGTGTCTTCCTGAATCCCGATTTGAACCCCATGAACAGCGGCGCGTCCTCCGGGACGGGTTCGCTGTCGGGGATGCCGCTGACGCCGGACTGGTTGTCCGCCGGGAGGCCGCGACCGATGAATCCCGTCCGGCGCTCGGCCACGTCGAAGCTTCCCTTGAGGGTGCCCTCGACCTCGAGGCCGTTCAGTTCGTCGAGTTCGCCTTTCAGGGCCTCCTCGGCGCTGAGCGTGACGTGGCCGTAGTCGCTCGCGAGATGGACGAGCGCGTCGTACTCGTCGAGCTGTGGGTCTTCGATCGGCACGAGCGCTTCGGGGTCGGGCAGGTCGACTCCCTCAGGGAGGTCGGTATCGAACCGGTCGAAGTACGTTGGGCCGTAGCCGATCGCAAACGCTAACCCCTCGTTCCCGCGCTTGTAGGCCTTTTCGAGGGTTCGAAACGCGGCCTCGAGTTGCTCGCGTTCGTCCTCGACGTCGGCCGGGCCGTCACCGACGTACTCGAGAGCCAGCAGGAGGTGGTGTTCGGGGGGTTCGACGTTCCCGTGGTCGTCTTCTGCGAGGAACTCGTTCCAGGCGTGCTGGCGGTCTGGAAGCTCGTCCGGGGCGAGTTCGGCCTGTGGCACGTCCGCAGTCTCCTCGCGCTGGAGGCAGGCGGAAAGTGCGCTCGCACCGCCGATAGCGACGGCACTGCGGACGAACGCGCGACGCGACAGGCCGCGATCCGAACCATTCATACACAACCTTCGGGGGGTGACGAGTAAGGATATTGCGGTCACCTCGATTGGGTCGAGAGCGCGACCGGCGAAATCTCGACGTTCGCGGGCTGCAATTGCAGGCAAAGATTGATGCAGCGGGTGCTGGGAGTGGATCGATAGATGTCCGACGAAAAACCACACGCGGCAGGCAACGTCGACGCAGGGGACACGAGCGAACGTGTCGGAATGGCTGTGCTTCGCGAACGGGGGCTCGAGCCGGAGGAGTTACGCGAAAAGCTGCTTGACGCGATCGGGGCCGAGTTCACTACCTACTACTACTATACGAACCTGCGAATGCACCTCGCCGGCCACGAGGATTATAAGGAGATCACCGAAGATGCCCGCCTCGAGGATCGGGCGCACTTCGAGTTGGTCGCGCCGCGGGTGTACGAACTCGGCGGTGCGCTCCCCAACGACATTCGGGAGTTCGCCGACCGCGCGTCCTGTCCGGACGCCGAAATGCCGGTACCCTATGAGACCGAGGGATTCGACCTCGAGAACCTGACCGCCGAGAACATCCTCGAGGTGCTGCTCGAGGCCGAACGCTGTGCCATTCGGACGTGGTCTGAAATCTGTGACATGACCCACGGCGTCGACCCGCGGACCTACGATATGGCCCAGCGCATCCTGCAAGAGGAGATCGAACACGAGGCTTGGTTTGTCGAACTCCTCTCGATGGAACGCGACGGCGAGACCAATCCGGCCGGTCACTTCATCCGGGGCGAGCCCGGCGACGCGCCGCTCTCGACGAACCGGCGGTTCAACGACAGCGCCTAGACTCCGAGCGACTGGCGGACCCACGACGCGGCGCACGGTCACGGCTCGCATGCTGCCTGCAGTCCAGAGCCAGCTGACGGGCCACGGGATGTTTTCCGGTCAATGAGTCCCGTTCGCCCGTACTGTCGTCACCGTTGGCGTATCGACCGGTACAGCCATCCGTCTGAGAGTGGTATTAGTTACCATGAACCAGGTCGAGGTCTTCGTTGAGATTGACGCGCCGCCGACGGTCGTCTGGGAAGCGCTTCTCGCCTTCGACACGTATCCCGAGTGGGACCCGATCAGCCGGACGATCGAGGGAGTCGCGGTCGATACCACGGCGCGTCGGAACGGGGACGTGTCGTCCGATTCCGCCCGCTTCCTCGACGGACCGATGGCCGTCACCGTCAAACCCAATCGGCGACTCGCCTGGCTCGACCGGCTCGTGGTCCCCTTTGCGTTCGACCGCTACCATGAGTTCCACCTCGAGCCGATCGACAACGGCCGGCGCACGCGATTGCTCCAGCGGGAGACCGTCCGCGGCGCATTCGTCTCGCTCGTGTTCGACGCAGCTCGCGTCGAGCGAGCGTTCATCGAGATGAACGAGGCGATCGCGGCTCGCGCCGAGCGACGGGCAAGCGCAACTGCGTGACCGCGTTCACTACTGGACGAGTAAGAGAAGACCTGTTCGAGCCGGTAATCAGACCAACTCTGTCAGCGCAGTGAGCGACTCGATTTCGTGTGCTGGCTCGCTTGAGAGCTCGTAGTCCGTGCGGTGATCACGACGGATAAACGCGGCGTCGACCCCGGCCGCATCGGCCGCACCGATGTCGACGCGGCTATCACCCACGAACAGCGGGTTCTCGACCGCGAGGTCCGCGAGGGCCTGCTCGAGGTAGTACGGCGTCGGCTTCTTACGTTCGATCCCCTCGAGCGTCGGTTCGCGGCCGTACCAGACGTCGACTGCGAGTTCGCAGTGCTCGAGGACGTTGCCGATCGTCTCGTGTTGGTTGTTGCTGACGATTGCAGTCGGGACGGCCAGTGACTCGAGTGTTGTGACGTCGTCATAGTGTCGTTTCCGGCCGGTCCGAAGCTCGGCGAGTTGGGCCGCGATCGCGGCGTCTTCGCGGGCGGCCCAGAGGTCATCGGGATCGACGCCGTGATCGGCCGCGACGCGACGTAGCGAGGAGACGTCCGGGCTGAGTAGCGTCTCGATGTGATCGGCAGATGGGTCGGTGATGCCGACGGTCTCGAAGGCGTCGTCCATCGCCTCAACTAGCACGTCTCGATCCGTCGGTATCGTCAAAACGCCGTCGTTGTCGAAGATGACCGCGTCGTACGCCGTGTGAGTTGCCATGTGGGTCTCCGTAAAACGTGCAGGGATTTCGGCGTTATGCCGCATCGAACTCGGTACCGCGAGAACGGAGTAGGATTTCTCGAGCGGTCTCACAATGATATCGACTGTCCGTTTCCGGCGACACTCATGAGAAAACACATATATATCGGCTCATAACTCGGGACCGACTCGTTGGTCCCCATGACAGGACCCTCACCCAAATCCGAGACCGTGACTGCGACCGGCAACGAGGTGGCAACGCTCGCCGCGGTTCAGGCGCTCGTTCGATCGCGTCTCGGAATCGATCCTCGAGCGCTGGGTGCGTTCCGGATCGGGCTGGGGCTCGTCATCTTGTTCGATTTGCTCGCCCTCCGGGGCCCGGGGCTGGTTACGTTCTATACGGACGCGGGCATCCTCCCGCGGTCCGCCCTCGAGGAGCTCTCACCGACGCTCGCACGCTGGTCGCTACACGCTCTGTCGGGCTCGGTATGGGTGCAAGCCCTCTTGTTCGCGATCACCGGCGCTTTCGCGGCGTGCTTGCTGGTCGGCTACAGACACCGTCTCGCGGCCATCGGTTCGGCACTCCTCCTCACATCGCTGTACGCTCGCAACCCGTATCTGGTCAACGGCGGCGATACGATCCTCATCTCGTTGCTTATTTTCGCGACGTTGCTCCCGCTCGACGCTCGGTGGGCGATCCGCCCTCGCCGCCGCGAAAACCACTCTATTCGTAAGTCTCGAGACGATCCACGCGTGGTTTCGACGGCGACCGTGATACTTCTCTCGCATGTGGTCGTCATCTACGCAATCAACGCGGTTCTCAAGTTCCGGAGCGACGAGTGGCTGTCCGGCATCGCAGTCCAGCGGATCTTCCGACTCAAGAGCTTTACCGACTATTTGGGGCCGACGGTCGCAGAGTATCCCACCCTCTTAACCGCGATTAACTGGCTTTGGATCGCCGTCCTCTCTTCGGCCGTGCTACTCGTGCTCGCGACGGGCCGGCTCCGAACCGCGACCGTCGCCGCCTACGTCGGTGCACATCTCAGTATGGCGGTGACGATGCGCCTGGGTATCTTTCCGTTCGTCATGGTCACCGCCGTACTGGTCTTTCTTCCACCGCCGGTCTGGGACCGTCTCGAGCACCTCGCCTCGGCGACCGGGCTCGCGCACCGCCTCGGTGCGCTCGCAACGAGCGGCGGGGTGGATAGAACGGATGGGACCGAACGACCGTCAGCACCGTCACGCGGCGAGCGAACCGAGGCGGGACCGGCGTCGTCCACATCCGTGATTTCACCCCGCGTTCGACGCGGGACGCGACTCACCGCGTCGGTGCTCCTTGTCTGTGTGTTTCTCGCTGCAGCGAGCTGGCAGGTCACGGCGGCGGGCCTGGTCGATACCCCGGGTGCGGGAGACGACAGCGTTCTGGAGAGCGCGAGCTGGGCCTTTTTCGCGCCGAATCCGCCCGATACCGACAGCTGGTACGTCGTCGAAGCCACCGACGCGTCCGGGGAATCGACCGATCTGATTCATGGGGGATCGGCGACATTCGACGGACCGCCCGACGCCGCGGACCGGTATTCGTCGACGCTCTGGGACCGATATGGACGCAAGGGACAGGGCGCGGGCGATCCCGCGCTCGAGTCGGCGGGGGCGTACTTCTGCGAGCAGGCCCCCGACGGCGTCGAGTCGGTGACCATCTATCGCGTCGACCAGTCGGTCGATGCGGACGGACCGGTCGGTGAACCCACTCCTCATGAGCTGATTGTCAGTCAGTGTTGACGTCCATCCCGTCGACGTACCGAGAGAATTGAGATCTACCGGTCCCCGTCGCTCGCTCGACGCACCGAGCGGTGCGATCGCTGCCGGAACGCCGAACCCGTCCGCAGGTTCAAGTACGGACGGGCGGCCAGACCCGTCGTGAGCCACGAGACGATTTCTCATTCGCGCGTCGAACAGATCGATTCGCGTCGTTCCAGTTGGGTGGATGATGGGTCATAGGGCGCTCGTCGCCTATCAACGGCCGGATCGCCTCTACGACCTGCGATACAGTCATTGGGGCGGCGAGACGCTGTCGCTCGCCGACGAGATTACGGCGACGACCCCCCTCGCCGACGGCGCAGTCGAGGGGCCGCTGCTGGCAGACTCGATCTCTCGCGATCGAATCCTGCGGGACCATCTTGACCCCTGCGTTCACGAGGCGCTCTATCTCGTTGCTCCGGCCGACGACTACGGCGTTGAACCCTACCGGGTCTGCTGGCTCGAGTGGGGCGACGGCCGCGACGGCGGCCGGGGAGCGATCGTCGCGTCCCGTCCCAACGACGGCAGTACGATCAGGGTCTGGTTTCGCGCAACCAAGACCGCCCTAGCCGACATCATCGAGATGGGGGCGCTCTCGCGACGGGCCGCACAGGCGTATCTCGAGGCCCGCATCTGCGAGGAGCGAGACGGCATCCCCTACACGTACGGCGAATCGCTCGATGACGCCGAATCGACGTATACGCCCACGCCGGACCGCTGGCTCGGGGACGAGCGCCGAGGGAGCAACGAAACGACGAGTAATAGAGACGAATCCGAGGAGTGAACGGAACGCGGGGGAGACGAACGAGAGGGACGGCCTCGGAGCCCCGACTCACTCACCGGTCGTCCAGCGAGCGTCCGCGAGCGTTCGCTGGACGACTTCGTTGCCGACTGCTTCCGCCAGCGTCTCGAACCCCGTCCGCTCGCTCCGGTCGCTCGCGTTCGCGACGAGTCGAGAGACGATGAACTCCGGCGTCGACCGGCCCACAGTGTCGAACCGGGGCTGATAGTCGACGAGTAACTCGAGGTCGGGGTTCAGTCCCTCCGCGAAGATGCCGTCGACCCGCGCTTCGGGCGGGAGGGGCTCTAAGTCATCCGCGAGGTGTGTGACGAACACGCCGAGCGCCTCGCGGTCAACCGAGAGCGTGACGAGCCCGTGGAGCAGGTCCGCCGCGCTGCCGGGTTCCGTGATCGCCTCGAACTCGTCGACCAGCATTAGGGTGCGACCGCCCGTCGAGAGTGGCGGCACGATCGAGCGCAGCGTGGATTCGAGGACGCCGGCGTTGAAACTCGCGTGGCGGCGATGGAAGACCAGCGAGTCGACGGGTGTCACCTCGGCCCGGTCTGCTGGAACCGGCAGTCCCATCGTCGCCAGCAGGACGACCTGACACAGCGTCTCGAGCAGGGTCGTCTTCCCGCCACTGTTGGCACCCGTCAGAACGGCGACGCGCTCTTCATCAGGAACCGCGTTGACGCCGGCCGGAACACTCGTCACGCCGTGCTCGCCGAGCGCGTAGGTGACCGGCTGGACTGACTCGTCATCGCGCGAAGCGAGCGTGATATTGCGCGCGTTGACGACGGAGACGGCGGCTTCGTCGCTCCCTCGCTCATTTCGTTCGTTCGTGTCTTCCGAGGTACTCCGCGCCTCGCCCTCGATGAAAATCGGACGGGTGCAGTCGTATTCGAGCGCGAAGCGCGCCAGCGAGAGGTGCAAGGCGATGTCGTCGACCGCCTCGACGGTCCGATCGATCGCATCGCGTGCATCCGCGAGCCGTTCCTCGAGATCGCTCGCGACGGCCTGCTCGCGCTCGTCGACCGCGTCGGTGAGGTCGCTCCGGAGCGTCCGCAGCGTGTCGCCGACGAAGTCGGTCGCGTCCGTCGCGTCGGTGGGCATCGCGTCCCGAACCCGGTCGATCGTCACGTCCGTCTCGGTCAGCAGGTGGTCTTCGAACGACTGTCGGAACCCTTCAGCGTCGTGGACGCCCTCGGCGCGCAGGTCCTCGATCAACGCGAGCGCGTTCGCATCCATGTCCTCAACGGCACCGAGTGCGTCCCGGAGGCGGTCGAGTTCCTCGTCAGCACCCTCCCGGACCCGGCCGCCGTCGAGCGCTGCCAGTGCCTCGGCGGCGTCTGCGAGCCGCTCGCGCTCGAGATCCGCGATCGCGGCGAAGGGTCCGGAATCGACGCCGGCTGCCAGCAATGCGAGCCCGGCCTCGACGGCGGCGTGCTCGCTCCCGCCGCGGTCGTCGTAGCGCTCGTAGGCCTCGAGCACGGCAGTGCGGTCATCGTCCGCGAGTTCGGCCCAAGCGTCTCGAGCCGCGAGCACGTCGTCGAGGCGCTCGTCCATCGCCTCACGGCTCTCTAGCGGTGTGAGCACCCGAATACGGTCTGCCGCGCGCTGGGTAACGGCATGTTCGACCGCGAGATCTAGTAACTCCTTGTACGCCGATCGGGCGTCGCTGGTCGCGAGAATAGCCATGCCAGCGCCGCCGGTCGCCCGACGAAGGATTCGCGTCGCTCGCCCGCGAGCGAGTCCAGCGTCCGCGAGCGTCCGCACGTCTCCACCCTCAATCGCCCGGATCGCCCGTTCCCGACCCAGTTCCTCGACCAGCGTTTCCCGCGTCTTCGGGCCGACCCCCCAGTACTCCTCGAGTCGCATACGTGATGACTCGCGGCAACCGTCTTGAACACTGTGTCATCCGTCCGCGTAGTCGGATCGATTCCGATGGCGCGACCGGTCTCTGAGGGAGAAACTTCGATGTTCGCCGTCTCGACGGTTACCGGAGATAGCGGCGGAGCTGGACGCTAAGAGGGACGTTACGGGACTGGTCTCGGACGCGAATCTGCTTGAACCCGAGGAGGCCACCGACGAACCCGAGGACGCTCGCGCCCAATAGACCGTTGATCGTCCCCCACGCGACCAGTGGATCGATCGCATGGAATCGCAGGAGTAGCGATGTCGGCAGTACCCGGAGGTATCGATACTCCGACACCGCGACCGACCGTTCCTCGCCCGACGGGGGTGCCGTCGTCCGCAGCGACGCCGCGGACTCGCTCCCCGGCGCGAGCGGCACGGACCCAGGCTCGATCGACGCGTCGTTGGTTGCCGTCTCGAGGACGACCACCGTCGTGATAAGTCCGCCGTTGCGCATCGGGATCTCTGCCGTGATCGACTCACCGGGTTCGATATCCTCGCTGCCGTCAGCGTCGACCGACATCGTATAGCCGCCGCTGGGTACGATCATCGCGGCGTTGGCCGGCACCAGCACGAGCGTGAGGACTATCAGTGCGACGATGCGGGGATCGATACTATCGGCGTCGGTCGACCTGCGACGAGGGGGCCGACCCGGAGCCCGTCGTCTGGTCCCGACAGTGAGTGTAACGACGAACAGTATCAGACCGACCCCGAACAGGACGAGGCCGGCGCTGCCGATTCCGGCACCGGCCTCGAGGCCGAGAGCGGCCAGTATCGGGGCGAGAACCCAGCCGACGCCCCCACGGACGGTCTTGACGGCCGTTCCGAACTTCGGCAGGACGACGACACTACCGCCGACCTGAAGCGCGGTCGCGGCGATTCGGTCGTCGGTCACCGGCGGCTCGCCGGCGTCCTGATCGGCGAACGGATTGGCGTCGCCCTGCGTTCGATAACCGTCCGCCGTCTCGGCGACGACCCGATGGGTCGTCAGCTGCCCGTCATTGACCTCGACCGACTCGAAGACCACGACATCGCCGGGCTCCGGATCACCGGTCACCTGGGACGGAATAGCGACGAAGCCGTCCCCGGGCTCAAGGGTCGGCTCCATGCTGCCAGTCTCGACGAACACCAGAAAAACCGGCTGTCCAAGCAGTTGGCCGGCGATCAGGGCTAGCGTCGCCGCGATCACCACGACGGTGAGGCTGAGTTCGGCCCATCGGCGAACCCGTGACGATGTCACGTCTCGAGTGAGTGTCGAGTCGGATATAATGATTCGGGCCGAAAGGATCGCTGCTATTGCGAGGGTTGTCTCATTCGGTAATTGTCCATCTGTCGATATACAAAAACGTGTTCAAAACAGTCGTAGATTGGTATCAGTTCAGATACTGATTGCCGTGCTACCGAAACCGAGTTACATGGTAACTCTCTCGGCGGTGACTGTCGCAGTCAGATTGAGGCTGTGTGTTCCACTAGCACTTCCCGTATCAACGGTAATCACTCCAGCTGCAACGCCAGAGTGGCTGTCGGAAAGCGAAGCACTACCGGGACTGTTAGCGTTGAGGACGAATTCAGCGACTTGATCCCCCGCTGTGCTTCCGCTGCTCGCCGTCGATCCCGTTAATGTACTGAAGTCGGTACCACCATCGCCCGTTCCCGACGCCGTCTGATCAAGCGCACTATTATCGCTGTCACCGCTAAAGTCGAACGCGACCTTATTCAGCGTTGTGTCCGTCTGAATGTCAACGGTCACACCGAGCGCATTAGTGCTAGTGTCAGTGAACCCAGAATTGTCCTGAATGACAAATGCAATCGCTTCGGCCGTGGGACTGCTGTCCAAAGCAGTTGCGCTTACGGTGCTGTCTCCGACTGTCAGGACTGCATCGGTGTTGAGCGTTTCGTTCGAGAAGTTGATTACGACTGCCCCGTTGGCGTCCTCTGAGATGTCGGCAAAAGCACCGTCAGGCGATGCACCGGGTGCGATTCCGGCTGCTGAAGCCGAGTCGTTGTCGACGTTAATCGAAAGATCCCTGTTTGCCTCTACTTGTGTGAACGCGCCCGAACCGAAAACCGCGCCGCTAGCTGCTGCTGTTCCGCCGATTCCGAGTAATACGTGTCGTCGATTGATGTTTTCTTCATGATTGGGTCTCTGTCCTCTCTTGCGGGAGAGACGGACCCCCCTTTCCCATTTCCCACGCCCTCTCCCCTCGAGACCCCACCCATATCATATTAGGCTGCGTGAAGATCCTCACGAGGTGCCATATAGCGATTCCCACCGCGTTGGAACCGGGATCACGGGGACCCATACGCCACTTCGGACCGTTTTCGGCATTGGTGGGATCGCTCTGATCCCGCCCGGATTGCTGTCCGAAGATGTGAAATACGTGACTATAAAATCATATAGTCTGTCATATCTGACAAAACTACTATAATACTGGTGTCTGAAGAGTACTAAACCGGCCGTAGACCGCAATCAAACGTGAATACAGGAACATCACTCACAGAAGACGAAGTGTACACACTTCTGAGTAGTTGTCGGCGTCGGTACGCGCTGCATGCGTGTCTGCAGACCGAGTCAACGATCACTCTCTCGGATCTCGCCGAACAGGTGGCCGCCTGGGAGTACGAGAAATCTCTCGAGGCGGTGAGTTCCGAGGAACGGCGGCGAGTGTACACGTCGCTCCAACAGACCCACCTCCCGAAGATGGACCGGTGGGGCGTGGTCGAGTTCGAGCGTGGCGTAATCGAACCGACGGAGCAGGCCTCCGAGATCGGGGTGTATATGGACGTGGTCCCCGCGAACTCCATCCCGTGGGCGCATTACTACCTTGGCGTGGCGGCCATCGCCGCAGCGGTCACCGGGGGCGTCTGGTTGGGGATCTATCCCGAGACGATCCCCGACCTGCTGTGGGCGACCCTCATCTCCGGTGTCTTCCTACTCTCGGCCGCGGCTCACGTCTGGCAGACCACCCGCACCGAGCTCGGACGCGACGGTCCGCACCCGGAACTCTAATCGTGACCAAACCTGACCCCTGGCGTCGTCGGCGGTATACCCGCCGAACAGCCCTCGGGCTGATGCTCGCCGGCGGGTCCGTGACCGCGCTCGGAACGGCCGGGTTCGCGAATCTGACTGCCGGCCGAGACGTAGCACTCAGCATCTCGACGGACGACCAGGCGTCGCTGACCATCGTCGACGACGCGACCGGAGAGCCGATCGAAAATAATTCGCCGTACACCGGCGACCTCGACGTCCAGTTCGACACGACCACCGGGGGTATGATCGACGTGACGGGGGCGATCACTGGCGATACAGAACTGATATCGCTCTCCAAAGCGGTCGATAACGGCACCTACACGTTCACGATCGACGGAACTGATTTTAATATCACCGACCTGACGGCGGGCGAGTCCGATCCGCCGGTCCTCCGGGTCACGAACACCGAGGATCCCGGCGGAGCCGACGCGGCAATCAGTCTCGACGTTACGGCCGACATCGACGGCGTTTCGCTCGAGCTAACGCGCGCGGTAACCGTTACCGCCCCAGAATCATGATCGACGATCTCGACCCGGGGACCGTACTCCTCCTCCGGCGGTACTTCACTGTCATGGTGCTCCTCTCTGTAGTCCTGGTAGCGACCGGTGGATACGCCGCATATGGAGCGTACGCGGACGACGGGTATCGGACCGAACGCGAGGTGACCGCGACATGGACGCCCGAGACCGGCTTCGATCACAGCGCGACCGTCCAGAACGAGTCGTCCGTCTTCGAGACCGGCGACGTACTCACGAACCGACCGATATACTTCAGCCGCGTCGCGCCCGAACTGGACGGGACCTACGTCGTGAGCCACGCCGGCGATGTCGAGGCGGCGACCGTCACCGTCGACCTCGCGCTCGAACTTCGGGCGGTCGAGGATCGAGGTGGTGAGTCGACGGTCCACTGGCGGGAGACCGAACCGCTTGCGTCGACGAGAATTGCCAGCCTCGAGCCGGGCGAGCGGCAGGAGATCCCGTTTTCGGTATCCGTCGCAACCCTCGAGCGGCGTCTCGACGCTATTGAGGGCGAGCTTGGAGCTTCACCGGGAACGACCGAGGTCGTAATCACTGCCGAGACGGAGATCGAGACCGCGACGGGTGACGAGTCCTTCGTTGATACCCGGACCGATACCCTCGAACTCGAGCCGGGCGGGAATACGTATCGAGTGACTGCCAACCTCGCGGATGATCGCCAGTACGAGGCGACGAACCGCGTCCGGACCCCGGTTGAGTCGTCGCCGCTCGCGAGCTATGGGGGGGGGGGGTGGTGCTGGCCCTCGGCGGGATCGCCAGTCTGGCGGTCTTGGGATGGGGGCGACATCGCTGCCTGTTCGCGGTCACGGCAGCAGACCGTGCTCGAGTCGAGTATCGACGAGCCCGCGCGGACTTCGACGACTGGATCTCCGCCGGGACCGTCCCCGAAGACGACGACCGGACCAGAGTGACGGTCGAATCGCTCGCCGCGATCGCGGACGTAGCAATCGATACGGACCGGCGGGTAATCCAGATCGACGGGCCAACGTACGTCGTCCTCGTTGAGGACGTCCGCTACGTCTACGAACCGCCGGCCGACGTGGCAGTGGCCAGCAGTGAGGATACAAGCGATCCGACCATTGGAACGGCATCGGCGACCGAAGTCGTCGCGGACGATCCGATCGACGCGACAGACCGGCACGCCGCGGATACGCAATCCGATGCGATCGACCAAGGCGTGACTGACGAGGCGAGCGAGCGGGACGTCCCCGACGAGTGGGAGTTTGGCGAACCGGCCGGAGATGCTGACCCCAGCGACGAATCGGATGACGATCCCGACGACTGGATATTCGACGATTCCTCGACCATCGAGGAGGAGCGCGAGCAGTCTCCTCGTGAGCGAGAAGCGGACTGACACCATCGAAGATACCCACAAACGTGTATAATGTCGTGTGTCAGTGACGGAATTCGACGCACAAACACGAGGATTTTTATCGGCTCGGTGCCCTACTGACTTCCATGACTGATGGGCGGGGCGAAACTCCCCGGCGAACAGGAATGACCGAAAAGTGCGGCGTCGTCGGCGTCTCACTGGACGGTCGAGACGCGGCACGACCGTTGTACTACGCGCTCTACGCACTCCAGCACCGCGGCCAGGAGTCAGCCGGGATCGTCACGCACGACGGCTTCCAGCAACACAGCCATGTCGAGATGGGCCTAGTGGGCGACGTCTTCGACGAGGACGACCTCGATATGCTCAACGGCTCGGCGGGGGTGGGTCACGTCCGGTATCCGACGGCCGGCTCGGTCGACTCCTGCTGTGCACAGCCGTTCTCCGTCTCGTTCAAGAGCGGCTCGCTGGGTCTTTCGCACAACGGCAACCTCGTCAACGCTGACGAGATCCGCGACGAACTCGCCGCTGTGGGCCACGCTTTCACCAGCGACGGCGACACCGAGGTCATCGCCCACGACCTCGCGCGCAACCTCTTAGAGGAGGACCTCGTTCGGGCCGTCAAACGGACGATGGGGCGAATTCACGGCTCGTACTCGCTGACGATCAGCCACGACGATACCATCCTCGGCGTACGCGATCCGCAGGGGAACCGCCCGCTTTGTATCGGGAAACTCGAGGACGGTTACATTCTCGCCTCGGAGTCGGCAGCGATCGACACGTTAGATGGGGACCTCGTCCGCGACGTTCGACCGGGCGAACTCGTCGTCCTTCAGGAGGACGGCGCGGGTTTCGATTCCTACCAACTCGTCGAGAACGAGAACACCGCTCACTGCTTCTTCGAACACGTCTACTTTGCGCGACCCGACAGCGTCATCGACGACACGCTCGTCTACGAGGCGCGGCGCAATCTGGGCCGCAAACTCTGGGAAGAAAGCGGCGTCGAGACTGACGTCGTGATGCCAGTTCCCGACTCCGGACGCGCCTTCGCCTCGGGTTACGCCGACGCCGCAAGCGAGACGACCGCCGACGGTGAGCCACGAGACGCGGACGACGACGGCGTCGAGTTTGCCGAGGGACTGATGAAGAACCGCTACGTCGGCCGGACGTTCATCATGCCGACCCAGGACGAGCGCGAACGCGCGGTGCGGCTCAAACTCAACCCGATCAAATCGACGATCGAGGGCAAGACCGTCACCGTCATCGACGACTCGATCGTCCGCGGGACGACCTCGACCCAACTCGTCCAGCTCCTGAAGGACTGCGGGGCCGAAGAGGTTCACGTTCGAATCGGTGCCCCGGAGATCGTCGCCCCCTGCTACATGGGGATCGACATGGCCACTCGCGAGGAACTGATCGCTTCGGACAAGTCCGTCGCCGAGATTCGCGACGAGATCGCCGCCGACAGCCTCGCCTACCTCTCGACCGACGCCGTCGCCGAGGTGCTCGGGAAGGAGCGACTCGACCTCTGTCTGGGCTGCGTAACGGGGGAGTACCCCTACGATATCGAGGGCGAAGAGACCGACCGCGACGTGAGTCGTCCCGACGTTGGCGAGCAGCCACTTCACGCGGACGACTAACGAAATTTTGTTCTGCGCGAGCGGCGGCGCAACGCGCCTTGCTCGCTCGACAAAATTTCGATCAAAAGCACTCCTCCTTCCCCTCTGCTCGTTTCACTCGCACCGGGTCAGTCGTCGGCCCACTCGCTCACTGACTCGCGGCCATCGGCCGCTCGTCTTACCGCGGCGCTACGCGCCGCGCTTTCGTTCGCTCGCGGATGCAACGGTGTTCTCAGACTATGACCCGTGCAGATCATCCTTGAAACGCCTCCGCGAACTCCGTCGGGAGTGTTCCGATATCGATTCCCCAGGCGATCGGCAGCCAGCCGAGCGCGACGAGCGTGATTAAGATAATTCCGATGACGTTCAGACCGATGCCGATCTTGGCCATCTGTGGCAACGTGATGTAGCCGCTGCCGAAGACGATCGCGTTCGGCGGCGTCGCGACCGGCAGCATGAACGCGAACGAGGCAGCGGTCGCGCCCGCGATCATTAATCCGAACGGATGGACGCCGATGCCGACCGCAACGCCTGCGAGGATGGGCATCAGCATCGCCGTCGTCGCCGTGTTCGACGTGACTTCCGTCAGAAAGATCGTCATCAGGACTACGGCGAACAGAATGGCGATCATCGGCACGCCCTCGAGGAGACCGAGCCCTTCGCCGATCCATTCCGCGAGGCCGGTATCGCCGAAGCCACTGGCGATCGCGAGGCCGCCGCCGAATAGGAGGATGACGCCCCACGGGATGTCGACGGCGTTGGTCCAGTCGAGCAGGAAGGTGTGGTTACCGTCTGCGGTCGTCGTCGGGAGCGTGAACAGGACCATCGCGCCGCCGATCGCAACGATCGTATCGGCGTCCTCGGGTGGTGCGACACCGAGGAGCGGATCGATCAGGCTGGCACCGATCCAGGCCGCGGCCATCCCGACGAAGACGACGGCGACCATTTTTTCCTGTCGCTTCATCGGGCCGAGTCGCTCGAGTTCGCGGTCGATCGTGTCCGCACCGGCGGGGAGTTCCTCGAACTGCGGTGCCACTGCCCGCGTGACGTAGGTGTAGACTGCCACGAGACCGATCGCCGAGATGGGAACGCCGTAGAGCATCCACTCGGCGAACGAGACCGACTGGTCGAAGAGCGCGTCGGCCTGGCCCGCGAAGAGCACGTTCGGCGGGGTTCCGATGAGCGTCGAGACGCCGCCGACGGACGCGCCGTAGGCGATACAGAGCATCAGCGCGATGCCGAAGGAGAAATTGCCTTCGCTCGTGTCGACTGCGAGGTCGCTCTCGTCGACGAGGTCTGCGGTCTGGTAGATGACCGCGAGCGCGATGGGGACCATCATCATCACGGTCGCACTATTCGAGACCCACATCGAGAGGAACGCCGTCGCGAGCATGAACCCGAGGATGAGTCTCGAGGGTTCGGTGCCGACGGCTTTGATCGTCCGCAGCGCGATCCGGCGGTGCAATCCCCACCGTTGCATCGCCATCGCGAGGAAGAACCCACCCATGAACAGGAAAATCAGCGGGTGGCCGTACGACGGCGTCGTCTCTGCGACGGGCAACGCGCCGGTCAGCGGAAACAGGACGATCGGCAACAGCGACGTCGCTGGGATTGGGATCGCCTCGGACATCCACCAGACGGCGACCCAGGCCGTGACGGCGGCAACGGCCTTCCCCGCGGCGGACAGCCCGCTCGGCGTCGGCGAGAGGAAGATGAGCGCGAACAGGAGCGGGCCGAGGACGAAGCCGACCTTCTGTCGGAGGCGGTACGTGCCGCCGACGTCGAACGGAGAGCCGCCGTCGTCCCCGCGACTCCCGTCGCTGTCCGAACCGCCATCAGGGCCCTCCTCCCACTCACCGCCGGGATCGGTTTCGCCACCTCCGTCCGGATCGCGTCCGCCGTCGGGAAACACCCGTTGTGCGAGGCGTCGTTCCTCAGCCGTCAGATCGTCCATGTCTGCGATCATGGCCGGTGCGTCGAGCGCGAGATATGCCTTCGTCCGGGCGTTGACGATCCACAAGTACCGCCACAGCCGCCAGGTCACCGCTCGAGCGGTCCGCTCGCGTTCGGCCACCATGTGCTCGATTTCTCCCACGAGCACGCGTATAAATAGTGGTCGCTTACACGGTCCCGTCGGCCCGACGGGCAGAACGTACAAGCCAACGACCGGACAACTCGCGGTATGCCCCTGTTACAGTTCGACACGACGCTGTCGCCGTCGGACGCGGAGAAGACCGCCTTCGCCGAGCGGGTGACGGACTACTACACGACCGAGATGGCGACGACAGCGGGTCACGTCGCGGTGACGATCCGCGAACACGAGGCAGCCGACCTCCACCTCGGGCGCGCCGTCGAGGGACCGCTGCTCTTTCTCGACGCCGAGATCCGCCGCGGCCGATCGTTCGAGCGGAAGCGGGCGTTCGCGCTCGCTGCCATGGAGTACGCCGGGGATACCTTCGACGTTCCCGACGAGAACATGAAGGTCGTCTTCACTGAACACCCCGGCGAGGCGATGATGGGCGTCGACCGCGTCGGCGGCGAGTGGGACGGCGAGAGCGACGATTCCGAGTAAGTATAGAAGCCCGGCTGTCGGTCCGGGCGTGCTGTTGCAGTTGTCGGTTCGAGCCGCTGTTGCAATTGTCAGTCTGAACGCGACGGTCCGGACGCTGGGTTGATAGCGACGATCCGATTATCGGGCCGGTCGCGACGGGTTACCGTTCGATCGGCGACACGACTGAGCGCTGAAACCACTATCTGTCTCCCTCCCGAAGCGATTCGTATGTACCGCGTACTGCTTCCAGTCGACGAATCCGAACCGCGAGCGCGGGCACAGGCCACCGTCGTCCGCGACCTTCCGGGCGCGACGACGGACGTCTCAGTCGACGTGCTTCACGTTCGCGAGGGCGAGTCGGGAACGGATGCTGAGTGGGCGGCGGGCGGGTTCACCGAGGAGTACGCTGCCGAGATGGAGCGGGTCACCGACGACGAGGCCCTTCCCGAATCGGTCGAGGCAGCGGTCGACGTACTGGACGCGAGCGACCTCAAGTGGACAATCAGGACGGCAACCGGCGATCCCGCAGCGACGATCCTCGAGGCGGCGGCGGAGTACGATAGCGATGTGATCGTTATCGGCGTCCAGAATCGGTCGCCCGTCGGCAAGGTGCTCTTCGGGAGCGTCGCCCAGGCCGTGATACTCGACAGCGAGCGGCCGGTAACCGTCGTTCCGGCGACCTGAACGAACGCGAGTCAACGACAGCGATCCGGTCTGTGTCAGCGGTTCCGATCGATCCCGCCGTCAGTCGTCGTCTCTCCATCGGTCGTCCCCGCGCTCCGTTTGCGTTCCGTCATCCGTCGCTCCCCACGACGGCTGCTCACGACGGTCGGTTTCGCCGGCGTCCGTCTCGGAGTGGGGCCGGTTCTCGAGGTAGACACGAGCATACGCGAGTTGGACGATCGGACTGCCGATCGCGGTCAGGACAACCGTGGCGGCGAAGTACGTGAGAGAGAACCCCTCGTTGAGATCGGTAACGCTGAGATCGGTCGCGACGAACGCCACGACCATTCCGCCGAGGAAAACGAACAGCCACGTGAGGGAGATGCCGACCAGTTTCGCGAGGTTTCCATCGGCGACAGTCCAACTCGTCTTGAGGCTCTCGACCGCGTCCTGGTCGTCGATGACGCATGCGGGGAACGCGAGCGAGAGTCGAACGGCGAGATAGAGTCCCGGAAGCACGAAGAAGATCAGTCCGGCGGCGACGGCCAGAACGTAGACGACCGTCGCACCGAACAGCGATAAGTACCGCTGGCGGACGGTAGTCGATGCTCGAGCGATATCACTCGACGCTCCGCGCGCTTCCTGCTCGCCGATCACATGAGCGAGACCGTCGACGTATATTACGGCAAGGAAGGCAGCGACGGCGAAGAGCAACCCGAGGGTGCCGGGACTGTTACTGAACGCCTCCAGAAGCCCGTACAGGAGGAAGATAACGATCAAAACCGGATTTCGTCGGAGCCACTCGGTCGCCGCGACGAGGGTTCCGATTGACCCTTTTCGTCGGAGATGTTGTTCCATACAACATATTGAAGAAATATAGGCAATATAAAATACCCGTCTCAAAGATGGATACGGCGCTTCCGTCGCGGCGGGCTATCGGAGGCAGGCCGCTACGACCTCGAGCATGTCCTCGCCGCGGACCTCCTCGGCAAACAGCGGTACTCGACGGACGTCGGTACCGCGGAAGAGGTCCTGTGCCTCGGCCAGCGCACCCTGCTGGACGTCCCAGCGGCGCTGACAGAACTCGCAGTCCTCGAGATTTGGCTGCAGGAACTGCCCGTCGACGTCGTCGGTGACGTTTGACAGTGGCTCCATCACGCGGTTGACGACAACGGTCCCGACGGGGATTTCGAACTCTCGAAGCTGCTGGCGCAGCCGCTTTGATTCGAAGACGCTCATCTCTTCGGGGACCATGACGATCCGGAAGTCCGTCCGCGCTGGATCACGCAGCGCGGCTCGCAAGCGCTCGATGCGCTCGCGCAGTTCCTCTAAGTCCTCGAGATCGCTGTCGTCGGTGCCTTCGTCACCGCCGAACATCCCCTTGACGCCGTCGAGCATCCCACTGATGCGCTGGCGGAATTTCATTAGTCGGCCCATCATCGTGTCCATAATTTCGGGGAGCTGTAGCAATCGAAGCGTGTGGCCCGTCGGAGCCGTGTCGACGATCACACGCTCGAAGCGCTCGTCGTCCATGTACTCGAGCAGGAGTTGCATCGCGGCGGCCTCGTCGGCTCCGGGCATCGCACCGCCGAAGAGGGCGTCCATTGGTGAGTCGCCGCCGAGCATGTCACCCAGGCCGCCGAGGGGGCCGCCCTCGGCACCCTCGCCACCGGGGAATGGGGACCCGCCGCCCTCACCGCCGGGGAAGGGCGATTCCCCATCTTCCCCCGCGCCCGGACCGCCGAAGGGGGTCTCTCCCGCTTCGATCGCGGCCTCGGGATCGATCTCGGCCGCGTAGAGGGGGATATCGTCCCGGATCCGGCCGGGTTCGGCCGGGATATCGGTCTCGAATGTGTCCGAGAGCGAGTGGGCCGGGTCGGTCGAAACGACCAGCGTTCGGGTACCGCCTCGGGCGCTGTCGAGGGCGGTCGCGGCCGCCATCGTCGTCTTTCCGACGCCGCCTTTCCCGCCGTAGAGGACGTAGTCGGGGCCGTCGATCGGCTCGTCCGACGGCTCGACGTCGATGGTCTCGCGCTCGTCCGTCGCCGCGTCGTCGACGGAGTCCGTCGGCGTTACCTCGATCGTGTGTGCGTCGTCGCTATCCCTGCTCGTCGTCTCGTCTTCCTCGTCGACCGGCTCGACGTCGATGCCGCTCATACGCGCCGGTTCCCCGTCCAGACACGAGTATTCGTCGGTCTCGGTTACCGGGCACAACGGACCCCTGTCGATCTCGCCGCTCACCCGAAATATGCCGCCAACCGTTGGGCTGCCTCTTCGACGCGCGGCGTGACGAGAGCGAATCGCAGCCATTCCGTCCGCGAACTTCCGAAGGCCTCGCCGGGCATGCCGGCCACGCCGGCCTCGTCGATCAGCCGCTCGACGTTCTCGAGCGTCCCCGGATAGCCGTCGAAGTGCGCCATCACGTAGAACGAGCCGTCCGGGCGCGTGTACTCCGCTCCGGCGGCGTCGAGCGCAGCGGTGAACGTCTCGACGCGCTCGCGGAGGCGGTCACGATTGCGCTCGTTGTAGTCTGGGCCCGTCTCGCGCAACGCTTTCAGAACCGCGTACTGGCCGGGGCGAGTGGTGGCGACGTTGACCAGCATGTGGCGGCTCTTAGCGTCGTCGACGAGTTCTGGCGGGAAAATCGCATATCCCACGCGAACGCCGGTGATCGCCATCGACTTCGAAAAGCCGTTGGTGACGATCCGGTGGGCGGAGTCGGTCTCGAGCGCGCTCGCGAACTCCCCCGAGAGGTCATAGTGGTCGTACACCTCATCGCTGATCAGGACGGCGTCGTATTCCTCGGTAATGTTGATTAGTTCCCGCATCGTCTCAGCGGGGTAGACCGCGCCCATCGGATTGTTCGGCGTATTCACGACGATCGCGGCCGTCTCCTCGCTCGCGGCCGCGCGGACGTCATCGGGGTCCAGTTGCCCCTCGTCGTCCGTCGGGACGTACGATTGGGTCCCCTCGAGCATCGTTGTCTTTCCCGGGTAGTAGGGATAAACTGGATCAGTCAGCAGGATTTCGTCGCCGCTCTCGCGTTCGAGGGCCCGCGCCATCGCGAGGTAGTTCGCCTCGCCGGTCCCGTTCGTGACGACGATCTGACCGACGTCGACGCCTCGACGTGCAGCGATCTCCTCGCGCAACTCGAGTACGCCCTCACTGGGCGGGTATTGGAACCGATCTGGCTCGAGGTCGGCGTACTCCCGCAGGCCCTCGCGGAGCGCCTCGGGGGGCTCCCAGTCGGGGTTCCCACTGACCATGTCGATGACATCGCGGTCCGCCGCGTCCGCGTACTCCATCACGCGGAAGAACAGCGGCGTCTCGTAGTTCATGCGCGAGGTATGCGTCGTCGATCTCTTCGGTCTTCCTATCCCGATCGGCGTGTGAATTGTTTCAGTTGTTACTATAGGACTTCGAGCGTTCGAAAACGATGCAGTTTGATTCGGATCGCAGTCCGCGATCCTCGTTAGACGCGGTCCGAGATGCGGTCGATCGCGGCCGGCGCGTCGATGCGGCCGGTTCCGAGCCCCGACGTGTACTCGCCGGAGAGGTCGACCGCGCTCTCCGTGATCGCCTGTTCGACGCGGCGCGGATGCAGATCGGGAGCGAGTTCGCGGAGTAGACACGCCAGACCGGCGACCTGTGGTGCGGCCATCGACGTCCCCGAGAAGTATTCGTACTGTCTACCGTAGATTTCTTCGGGCACCGACGACAGAACGTAGTTCGTCGGAGCGGGATACTCGACGCGCGCCGGCTCTTCGCTCATGGTCTTGTCGAGCGTCTCGTAGCCGCCGCCGGGCGCGGCAACGTCGATCGTTCCGTCGCCGTAATTGGAGTAGTGGCTCCGCTTGTCTGTCGGGCCAGTCGCCGCGACGGTGATCGCATCGGGGATACCGGCCGGGAGGAAGTATCTCGAGTCGTGATCGAGGTCGACCATCTCGTTACCGGCCGCGGCCACGACCACGGTTCCCTGCTCAATCGCATGACTGGCTATCCGTCGAAACGCTGCGAACGACCGGCTGTCGCCGGGCCAGACCTTCCGGAGACTGAGATTGATTACATCGACGCCAATTTCGACCGCGTAGTCGATCGCGAGGAGCATGTCGGCGATCGTCGTGACCAGAACGCCGTATTCCTCGTCGATGTCGGACAGTTCGTCGTACACGTCGGTAGCGTCCTTATAGAACGCTGGGCGAAGCGGGACGATCGTCGCATCGGGTGCCATACCGACGATCCCGGCGTCATTACGCGGTGCAGCCGCGATCCCAGCGACGTGAGATCCGTGCCCGTATACGTCGGCGGCGACGGGTCGGGTTGCCGTCTTCGTCGGCTGGAGGAGCAGACTCGATTCTTCGGCGACGGTAACCTCTCCGACGCCCGTGTGAACGTGTCCGTTGCGAAAGAGACGACCGCGGTCGGCGTCGAGTCGCGGTTCAAGGTCCGGATGGGAGTGACTGACACCGGAGTCGATGACGGCGAGCGTCGCCCCCTCGCCGGTCGCGCGATCATGGGCCGCTTGCGCGCGTGTGAGTTGCTTGTCCCACTGGTCTTCGTACAGCGGTTCCGGTTCATCGCCGGATTCCCCGTCGGTCGCGGCAGCTTCCATCGTGTCGAGGACGAACGTTTCGTTCGGCACGAGTTCAATCGCGACCGCCGCCGCCCGAAGTTCCGCTGCCTTCTCGGCGGCACCCTGAACGATGAAGATCGATCCGTCGGCGAGTTCGTTCAGGATTTCGAACCCGGCGCGTTCGATCCGACCGCGGAGTTCGGAATCGCCTGCCAAGACGACATAGACCTCCTGGTCGGCTGGCACCGACCGGTCGCCCGCGCTCACAGCGCCGACACTACCCAGTACGATACCGCCTTCCACGACTCGTTTCAGTACCGATCGCCTCGATCGTCCGCCTAACTGATTCATTTTCCAACAGGTGTGGCCACGTCGCTTCAATATAAAAGATTAATAATTCAACTATTTTCCGGACCATATCAATCGAGAGATCGTCTCCTTTCGATGGCGACCCGATTCTCGGATGCCGGTCGTCCATCGGTTTGACAACCCATCGGGGCGTTGCTCGAGCCATGAACGACGACATCGATCGCAACCTGCCGATGGACGTCGCCGACGCACTGCGTGACGCCGAGGAGACCCTGGCCGTCGCCGAATCCTGTACTGGCGGGCTGATCGGCGCGGCAATCACTGCCGTCCCGGGTGCGAGTGATTACTTCGATTCGGGCCTGACAACCTACGCCTACGATGCCAAGCGCCGCCACCTCGGTGTCAGTCGCGAGGCACTCGACGAGCACGGTGCGGTCTCCGAACCGGTCGCCCGCGAGATGGCACGGGGAGTTAGAGACGTCTCGGACGTGACGTGGGGCGTCTCGGCGACCGGGATCGCCGGTCCCACTGGCGGAACCGACGTGAACCCGGTCGGGACCGTCTACATCGGAGTTTCCTACGGGGCCCCATGGGGCAGCGAAGGGTCGTATGCGACTGTCTCCCGCTACGTCTTCGACGGCGACCGTGCGGCTGTTCGCGCGAAGACCGTCGAGTGGGCCCTCGAGGATCTGCTCGCCGAGATCGAGGCGCGGTGAGTCCGGTCGAGATAAGCCCAAACGGCCGACACTCTCGAGAGAAAACTATTCCGTCGTCGACTCCCCAGATGGGGCTAGATGAACAAGAAGGGGCACGTGCTGAATGCCGTCTTATTGAGTATTGGACTTGGGTATCTACTCGAGCCAGCAGGCGATTTGGAGACGTTCAGAACGATCGCCATGATCGGTGTACCGGTTTCGCTCGGCGCACTGTTTCCGGACGTCGACACCGCCTTCGGCAAGCACCGGAAGACGTTGCATAACCTGCCGATTCTGGTCGGCTTTCTCGCCTTTCCGTACGTGTTCAATAACCTCGAGTACGTCTGGATCGGCGTGTTGACCCATTACGTCCTCGATATCGCAGGGAGCAAGCGCGGAATCGCGCTGTTCTATCCTGTTTGGAAGGAGGAGTTCGGACTCCCAATCGGCGTCGCGGTCAGCAGCGAGCGCGCCGATCTGATGATGATGGTAGTCACCGTCGCCGAACTCCTCCTCGTCGCGCTGATCGTCTTCGAGATTCCGCAGTGGGGCTTCGAGATAGGACGGCGGGCACTCGGGATCTAGCTCGGCCGCCGCGGACGAACCGTCACCGTCAGTCTCGCAACGCGCCTCGAGCGGGACCGACATGACGTGATCGTCAGGTGTCGCCGCCAGCGGTGATCGACAGCTCGTTTCCGTTGATCTCGACTCGATAGTTGTCGACGGAAAACGCGATTTCGGGATGTGTCCCGGTGGTGACGACCGTGTCGAGCGCCTCTGGATTGATGTGCTCGTACATGGTCGTCCCGAGTGCCGTCGACAGATCGGTCGGCTCGACATCTTCGATGCCGGCGATGGCGTTGACGACAGCAACGGTTGGCGTCGTACTCGACCAGGTGTATCGACCGGAGAACAGTTCTTCTGCCATGATTCGTCGTTCTATCCGACGGGGCGTCATCCTCCCACTTAGCTATAGTGTGACTAGACGGCTACAACCGATGGTTGTGTGGTCCGGCCACGCGGCGGGATACTCCCGTCTCGAGCGGTTCTAGAAGCGGAGACTAGCAAGGAGCCGTAAACGACGGAGAACGAGATGGAGATCCTATTCCCGATTCGGTGTCCACTCCTCGCAGGCGTCCATGTCGTCCATGGCCGTTTCGTGGCGGGCGCAGTAGGGGACCATCCCCTCTGAGGAGCGGACGTACTCGAAATGCGTACAATTTCCACAGTAGCGGTCCGTCGGCTCGTCGGGCGTCTCGGTCGACGACTCGACGATTTCCGCGTCGTGGCCATCGCCCGATTCGAGCGGCGAGGTGATGTCCCTCGTCGCGGACCCGCCGTCACTGGTCGCGGCGCCAGCGGTCCGACCGAGACTCGATCCAGTTCCGGTGTCGCTGCCACTCCGCGAGGACGCGGCCGACCGCTGCGAGGGTCGGCTATTCACCCCGTCACCATCGTACGAAAGCGACGTGCCGCCGTTCGTGTCGTCCTCAGCGTCCGCGTTGGTCTGCGTTTCGACATCGCCGTCCGGCGTGCCCCCGAGAAAGCCGATGCCGCCCAGCCCGCCCGCATCGCTCGAGTCGTCGACTTCGAGGACGGTCTTGTTGTGGCGAGTAACGTTCATCTCGAGGTTACCGCCGGGATCGTTTCGCTGCTTGAACGTGGCGACGGCGCTGAACAGACACCAGATTGCGGGCAAGAGTCCGAGCAGGTAGATTGCGGAGACCTCGAGCGTGAGTTGGTCGCTGCCGTAGCGCCAGTGTTCGGGGTAGGCGTGCCAGAAGAGCACGACGCCCAGTAGGCAGAGGCTCGCGCTGATCGCGGCCGCCGCCTGAACGCGACGGCTGGCTGGCAACACGACGAAGACGCCGACGAGGACGATGGGAACGCTGAACCCGACCAACATGCCCGCGGCCCGGACGGTCGCGAACTGGGCGGACATGCCCCCCGAGAGCTCGACGGCGTACCCGCCGAAGAGGTCAGTCGTCGCCACGAGTACGGCCACGACGGCCATGAATGCACCGAGCAACACGAGCGCCGTCCCCGCGTACAGTCGGCGACTCGTCACCCCCGGTGCAGTCCCATCGTAGGCCTCCGTCAGGCTTGTCATACCCGGCCGTTCGGCATCCCATCACAAAACGATACGTCAGACACACCTCGATTATTAGAGAGGTATCTCGGTGGCCGGCAGTCACTGGGTTCGGTGTGACTCGCTGAAACGAAAGCTTGAATCGCCGCCCTCGCAAACGGCCCGGTATGAGCGACGAGGACGAGGACACGGAGCCGGCAGTCTCGCTCGGAGAACACACTCCCGTCGAGGGTGCACCGCTCGCCCGCGTGAGTTCGCGGCTAACCTGGCCCAAAGAGAAGAGCGAGGTCGACCGTCTCGAAGGCGACGCCGTCATTCGAACGCCCGACGGGCCACAGGAGCTCTCGACCGTCCTCAAGTCGGTCGACGAGACGTACTTCCAGCGCCACCAGGAGTTCGAGGGTCACGTCCGAGACGTGATCGGGACCGGACCGATTCCGACCGCGGACGAGTAGTAACGTGGCCTCCGAGTCGGGACGACGTGGCCGTTGGCTCAGCGATCACATGAGGCTCTCCTGGGTTCAGAAGTCGTTACTGGTGGGTGCCGTACTGACGGTGCTATGGATGCGACTGGTTCCCACTGATCTGACCCAGCGGGTTATCGTCGATGGTCTCCTCCTGATCGCGGGGCCGCTCGCACTTGGACTCTCCCACGGGAATCGACTCGGCTGGCGAATCGATCGTGTCGCGGTTCGGAACACGATCCTGCTCGCTGCGTTCGTGCTTCCGTTCTACATCGTCGGCTCGACGTTACCCACGATCCGCGCGTTCTATCCGATCTGGGAGACGTCGGCTGCGCCGGCAGCGTTTGTCCCACACGCGATCAAACTCTTTGTCCTCGCGTTGGCCGCCGAGACCTACTACCGGGGCTTGCTCTGTGTCGGCGTCAAGAAACTCGGGTTCGTCGCGGTATTTATCAGCCCCGTCGTCTACATGTTCCACCACGCCTCGAAACCGCCCATTGAGTTCCTGCTGTCGGGGCCGACGGATGTCCTATTCGGTGCCGTCGACTACAAGTCGAACTCGATCCTCCCGTCGGTCGTCGCCCACGGCGGCGGACTCGTCTTGCTCGACTGGCTCGTCCTCCACGACCCGGTGTTTGATCCGGTACTCGTAGTGCGATTCCTCAAGTGGCTACCGGTCCCGGTGTAGTCGGCTCTCGATTGCCGGCTCTCATCGGGTCCCAGTGGCCGGTTCGTGCCCCCATGGCGACAGTCGAGGTTTTCGGGTCACCTATCGTATAAGGGACGGGGAAGCCAACACTTCCGTATGGCACTTCCCATCGACCCGACGAAGATCGATCCGGCGGACTACGGCGAACATCGAGCGGTCCTCGAGATGGACCATGAGGAAGCCATTGAACACACCCGCGAGGTGTTCACCGAGGCGGGGTTCGGCGTGCCGGCCGAGTTCTCGCCCTCGGAACTGTTAAACGAGAAGGTCGACGCGGACCGCGATCCTTACTACGTGCTTGGGGCCTGCAACCCCGAGATGGCGGATCGAGTGCTGGACGTGACCGAACAGATGGGGGCACTGTTCCCGTGTAACGTCGTCGTCTGGGAAGAAGAACCGGGCCGGCAGGTCGTCTACCACGTCTCGATCATGAAAATCGCGCGCCTACTCGGAATCGCTCCCGACGACGAGAACTGGCAGGGGATCGTCGACGAGACCAGCGAAATGGTCGACGAAGCGTACGCAACCCTCTAACGGGGCACCTACTCGCCGCGACCACGTTGGACCGGATCGCCGTCCGGCCGCGCCGTCGCTCGATTCGACTCAGTCTCGGTCGGACGGACCGGTCCTCTAATTCCGAGAAACAGTAATAAATACCAACACTTATGTTTCAGTTCAAGACGTTGAAATATGGACGTCCGAACGACGTTTCTCGCCCTCCTCGTCGCCGCCCTCTGCGGGCTCGCCGCCCTGCTGGTCCTCCCGCTCGTGGAGTACGTACTGGCGGCCTGTCTGCTCGCAGTCGTCCTCCGACCGGCTTACGAGCGACTCGAGCCGCAAGTTGGCCCGCGGTTCGCCGGACTCGCGTGTACCAGCATCGCCGTCGTCGCCGGCATCGTCCCGCTGCTCCTCATCTCGCTGGTCGTGCTCCGTACCGCCGTCTCGACCCTCGAGTCATTCGACGGGGGCCAGATCGTGGCGTACGGTCGTGACATCGCTCGAAACGATCTGGGACTGGCCGACGAGTCGGTCGCCACACTCGAGTCCGTGATGCGATCGGAGCTCGAGGGATCGATTCCGGACGTCGCGGAACTGACGCTAGCCCGAACCATCGATATCGTGACGACGGGCATGGATGTCGCGGTCGGAGTGCTCGTCATCGTCTTTCTGCTGTACTATCTGTTGGTCGACGGTGCCGCGTTCGTCACCTGGCTCCGCGAAATTGCACCGCTCGATGCTGACGTACTCGACGAACTGTTCACGGAGGTTCACGACGTGACCTGGGCGGTCCTTCGTACTCATGTGTTCGTCGCGGTCGTCCAAGGGGTGCTCGGCGGCGTGGGACTCGCACTGCTCGGCGTCCCGTACGCGACCACGTTGGGGGTTGTTCTCATGTTCGCTGCGGTTCTCCCGACGGTCGGCGTCTGGCTCGTCTGGGGCCCAGTCACCGTCGCCCACGCGGTCTCGAGCGATCCCGTGCGCGCCGTTGTCCTGTTGGGATACGGAATCGCCGTGCTCACCGTGACGGATAACTATCTGCGTGCGTACCTCGTCGACCGGGGATCGGGTCTGCATCCAGCGACGGCCCTGCTGGGCGTCGTCGGTGGCATCTACCTCTTCGGGGTGGTTGGACTGTTCGTCGGTCCCGTCGTACTCGCGACGTTCAAAGCCTGCGTGACGGTTGTTAATCGGATCGAGCGGGTCGAGCCGGAAGAATCCGAGTCCAGTATCGACCGCGAGCAGACCTTCGTCGAAACGGAGTAAGAGCCAGTGTGACCGCAATCGGCCTGCCGCTCAGTCGGCCGTCTGGACCTGCTCGGCGCGTCCGGTCGTCGGCACGCCGCGACCGGTCAGTGTCATCGCGAACAACACGAGCGGCGACAACAGCCCGAACAGGTAGAACGGCGCGTAGTCGAGAGTGGGAACGCCGGTCGCCGAGGCCATGAAGACGCCGCCGGCGTGCCACGGAATGAGCGCGCCGGTGGGGGTCCCGGCGGCTTCGACGGCTCGGGAGAGTTCGTCGCTATCGAGGCCGAACTCCTCGTAGAGGTTCCTGAGGGTCAGTCCGGGGAGGACAATGCTCATATACTGCTGGGCGGTGAGCGCGTTGATCAGGATCGCGGAGAGGCCGGTGCCGGCGATCAGGCCCCCGGAACTACGCACACCCTGCGAGAGCCGATCGGCGAGTACCGCCAGCACGCCGGTGTGCTCGAGGAGGCCACCCAGCGAGAGCGCGGCGACGACGACGGTGATCGTCCAGGCCGAACCGGTGAGGCCGCCGGTTGCGAGGAGTTCGTTCACGAGATCGGCTCCGGTTTCGGGCGCGGTCCCGTTCATGAAGACCTCCCAGGCGGCGACGAAGCCGGAGCCCTGAAGCAGAATTGAGGTGAAGACCCCGGCGAAGACGCCGGCCACGAGCGTCGGAAGCGCGGGGTAGCCATAGAGTGCGAGGCCGAACGTGACCACGAGCGGCAGGAAGACGAGCACGGAGAGGTCGTACGTGCCCGCGAGCGCGGTCTGGATTTCGGTGACGCGGCCAACCGGAATCTCGCCGCCAGAACGGAGGCCGAGCGCGGCGAATCCCAGTACCGTGAGACCGAACGCGACGGCCGTGCCCGTTCGCATGCGGCGGATGTGGTCGTACAGCGGCGTGTTCGTCACACCGGCCGCAAGGTTGGTCGTGTCCGACAGCGGCGACTGCTTGTCGCCCGCGTAGGCACCCGAGATAACTGCGCCGACGGTCATCGGCGCGGGGACGCCGAGTCCCGCCCCGATCCCGACGAACGCGACGCCGAGCGTCCCGACCGTCGTCCACGAGGAGCCGATCGAGAACGCGACGACCGCCGCCAAGATCGCCGTGACGGGCAGGAACACCGTCGGAGTGAGCAACTCGAGGCCGTAGTACATCATTGCCGGAATCGTCCCGGCGTCGACCCAAGTGGCGATCAGCGCGTAGATCGTAAAGAGAATCAGCAGCGCCTGTATCCCCATCAGGAGGCCATTAGAGATGCCATCGGAGAGTTCGGTCCAGCGATAGCCGAGGGAGCGACCGAACGCGCCGACGAAGACGATACTCCAGAGCAACGGAACGTGGGGGCCAGCCCGAGTACGGCCGACCCGATGGCGAGAAACACGACGACTGCGAGTACCGGAACGAGCGCGAGAGCGAACGATGGCCGTCGTTCGGGGTCGAGATCGTCGACCGTCGTCGGTGTAAAGTCGAATGTCATCACCGGTGGTATGCACTTGGGGCATAAAAACTGAGCGCTTTATTACCTTAGTGTATGTTTTGCGGTACCAGTGATCATATTACTGGTATAGTGACAGTCACTTTCACGAATAGTTTGAAATGGCTGGGGCCCGAGACGGCCGGGCTCTCAAGAGAGACAGGGTTCGAGACGTGAAGTGAGCAGCGCGGGCCCGAACGGTGTCTGTCCGAAGCGCTGTTGGCCACGTTCGTAACTGCGACAATGGACGATCCGTCCCGGATCAATCCAGGGTAGAGAAGGCACTCAGATTGGACTGCAACCCGGCCGCGAGTTCGGATTTGCGCCGCAATCGCGCGTAGGAAACTGGCAGCTGGGTCGCGACCTCAGAAACCGCTTCGTGGAAGGTTTCCGACTCGCCGTATCTCCCGTCGAAGGCGTTTCGAACGCTCTCGCGGACCTGCCAGACGCCAACCGGGGCCCAGTAGTCGTCCGACACTTCCCGCAAAACGAGACACTTCGCCTGCCGGCCGATCGACTCGAGGTACTCGAGGACGCCCAGCCGGGCGGCGTAGTAGGCCCCCGCGGTCTCCTCGACGTAGCTCGAGCGGCCCTCATACCCTTCCGAGGCGCTGGCCATCCAGAGGTTGTCTTCGGGATCCGGGTTCCAGATGCTGCCGGGGGCTTTCATCTCGACGAGTTCGAACTCCCAGTTGCCCGGTGCGAGGACGATCCAGTAACGGTTGCCGACGTACTCGTTGGCCCAAACCTGCACCTCGTCGATGCTGGGCGCGTTCCGGATGCCCCCGCGCAGGAACTTCCCGACGGTGTCGTCGACGGCCGTGATCGACCATCGGGTCGGGACCAGCCGGCGCTGTTTCGTCTGTCCGAGCGCGCCCGCAGAGAGAATCGAATTGATCTCGTAGACGTCGAAGCCGCGCCGGTAGAGGTAGGTCATTGCCCCTTCGGCCTGCCAGTCGTCGTCCTCGAGGGTTTTCTTGACCGGTTGCGGAACGTGGGGGTTCTCCCGGAGGTCTGCGCCGCGAGCGCTGGCCCGGGGACCCCGCGGCGTCGCCACGTCGGTACCCGCATCGAGGCCGAGGTCGGGTTTGTCGTCCAGCCCGATCTCGAGGTCCACCGGCCGGTCGGCGATGGCGACCTCGCGCTGGACGCCGACGAAGCCGTCCCAGACGTCGTCGACGTTCGGCGTCATCCGGCTCGCGATGCTCGGCGAGTCCACGTTCGCGCGCTTGCTCGAGTTCAGGAGTCCGGTTCGGCGCTGGAGCACGTCGTCGATCGCGTACCCCTGCTGGTACCAGTCGCCGTCGGTGACGTACTCCTCGGCGGCGTCCTCGTCGCCGACCGGAGAGAGCAGTCCGACGGGGATGTCCGGATAGTTCGATCGACCGACGAAGATCGAGGGGGAGGTCGAACCGACGAGGGTATCGCCGCTCAGCGCGTCGTCGAACTTTCGTTCGAACTCCTCGAGATGGTCCGTGATTGCGTAGGACTTCTCCTTTGCGAGGCGGCGACGCTCGGCCTCCTCGTCGGGCTCTAAGTCCTCGATGTAGTCGTCGAGGCGCATTCACTCGACGTAGGATGGGGACGGCTTTGAATGTTGAGTTCCGAGTATGGTCGCGACGCTGGTTGGTGACTGTCAGCGACCGTGGAAGATGTCAGAGGCTGAGGTTCGGTCGGGCGTCGGGCCCCCGAACCTCATTCCATCCTTCTCCCCGATCCGTAAAGTACCTGCAAGGGCGTTTTCAGGCTCAGAAACTACGCCCGGAACTGGCGGTCGGCCGACTCGTCTCCCACGTCGACGTTCGTCACCTCGAACCGCGCACCGCCGTCAGTCCCGTCGGTAATGGAAATCTCCCAGTCGTGTCCGTCGATGATGTCCGTGACGATACGCAGGCCGAATCCGGTTCCGCGCTCGTTCGTGGAGTAACCGCTCTCGAAAACCGTGTCGCGTTCGGCCAGCGGAATTCCCGGCCCGTCGTCCTCGACGTAGAAGCCGTCCGGTAACGCGCCGACGGTCACTGTCACGGTCGAGTCGCCGTGTTCGACAGCGTTTCGGAACAGGTTCTCGAACAGTTGTGCGAGTCGGCTCTCGTCCCCCTGAACGGTAAGATCGTCGTCCAGACGGAGGGTTGCGGCTCCCGTCTCCACGTTCTGCCAGCATCGGTTAGCCAGGCTCGAGACGGAAACCGAGTCGATATCGCGGACGCCCTGGCCGTTCCGAGCGAGCGATAGCATGTCCTCCAGAAGTTCCGCCATCCGATCGAGCGACTCCATCGCGATTTCGACGTGGTCGCTATCGGACTCCGCCGCAGCCAGTTCGAGGTGGCCGGTCGCCACGTTGAGCGGGTTCCGCAGGTCATGACTGACGAGACTGGCGAACTCCTCGAGAGAGTCGTTCTGTCGTTGGAGCAGGCGTTCGCGTTCGACGCGATCGGTGATGTCTCGAAATACCCACAGCCGTCCGTAGTACGTCCCGTTGCCGGTGATGGCTGTCGAATAGCGGTCGAACACTCGTCCGTCTTCGAATTCGATCTCGTCCCGCGACGTTTCGGAGGGATGGTCATACAGGTATTCGACCCGCTCTCGGAACTCGTCGGGGTATTTCACTTGTTCTACGACCCGCTGGAAGACCGGCGTATCATCTCCGCTCTCGACGAGAGCAGTCGAGATGGAACCAATTTCGGCGAATCGATCGTTGTACGTGACGATATCTCGGTTCTCGTCAACGACGAGGATCCCGTCGATAGTAGCCTCTTGTTGGGATTTTAGTACCGAGCGCTGGTACTCGAGTGCCTCCTCTCGTTGTTTTCGGTCGGTAATATCCTGAATCGTCCCATAGTGATATACCGTCCCGTCGATCTCGTTGCACGTCGTGACGACCATAACCGGCGTCGATGTCCCCTCGACCTCGTGGCGCGTCTCGGCGACTCTCGTTTCACCGATCTCGAAGGAGTGCCAGTAGTCGTCGAATCGGTCTCGATCCAACTCCGGGTTAATCGTCCAGATCGGTCGTTCCTCGAGGGCGTCTCGAGTCGTCTCGAGGAGGGCCGCGTAGGCAGGATTGACGTATCTATACGTGCCATCGGAGCCGTAGACCGCGACTCCGGTGCCGACGGTTTCAACGATTTGTTCGAAGAAGTCGCCTGACGACTGCATTGCGGGTTATCTGGCGTTTCTAGTCCCCGGATTCGGTTATGTATATCGGCCACATATCACACGTTCAGAACTTGTCTCAGACGATATCCGTATGAATCGTCTCAATTGGGACGATAGAATACTGTGACCGATGAATACGACGACCCGACGGTTCCGTTTGTTCGCCCACTCGACGGCTATCGAGTAACGATCAGTGGCGACAGGTATCGGTGCGGGTTCGGTCTGGACACCCAAACCGACCCGTGTCGCAAACCGCACATGTGCCACGGTATTCCCTGTCAGGGGCGGCCGTGCCTTGAAAAGAGTTAAAAACGGCGGGCGGGAAGGGAGGGGTATGAGTACGACCGACGACCGAGAGACGCGCTCCTGCGTCTCCTGCGGGCTCAACATCGCGGGCACCAACGCCGCTGCGTTCAAGTGTCCCGACTGCGGCCAGCAGATCTACCGCTGTGCCAAGTGTCGCAAGCAGAGCAACCTCTACGAGTGTCCCGACTGCGGATTCACCGGACCATAACGTCTCCCATGGGAAAAGTCGCTGCCAAAATCAAGGTCATGCCGGACAGCCCCGATATCGACCTCGATGCGCTTCAGGAGCGCCTCGAGAGCGCCCTTCCTGAGGGCGCGAAGATCAACGGCGTCGAACGCGACGAAGTCGCGTTCGGTCTCGTTGCGCTCTACCCGACCGTGATCGTTCCTGACGGCTCCGGCGGAACGGAAACCGTCGAGGAGAGCTTCGCAGACGTCGAGGGCGTCGAAAGCGTCGGCGTCGAGAACGTCGGCCGTATCTAACGCCGCCCGACGTTCGGTTTTAGCCGTTTCACTGGTACCACTCGAGAGCGGCGCATCCTGATCTGTGCGGTGCGAGACGGATCGTCGGACTCGATAGTCGAGTCGCTCGCGTTCAGTCGAGCGGAGCCTCCGGTTACTGCTCCCGGTTTGCGCCCAGATCGGCCTGTGAGACGATCTCCGCGCCGACCTGGGAGAGATCAACGGTCACGTCTTCGGTAACGGCCTTACTGATCTCGTCTAAGTTCCCTGCAAGCACCGTCAACACGTCGTCGGGATTAGTGTAGACCAGCATGTTTCCGTCCTGGCCCTCCGCGACGAGCTGGGTGTCGTTCAGGACGACCTGATCGTTCTGAATCGTCGCCGAGACGACCGGCAGTGCCGCTGGCTTCCCTGGTTCGTCGTCCTTGACTTTGCGGATGTGGACCGCGTCAAGGTCGATGACCTCCCTGTACTCCTTGATCTGTTCGGCGCAGTCGACCATATCGTTGAGGAGGGCGGTCCGCTTCTCGTTGCCGTGATCGCCGTCGAGGCAGTGCTGACAGACGCGGAGTTCGAGTCGCATTGTGCATCGGTTAGTGCCGGACACCGATGAGAATTCCGCTTCCGTCCGTTTCCGTTCCCATTCCTCTCCCGCGTTCGCATAGCGTCTCGTCGTGTCAAAGGGAGATCGGCTGCTGGAACGGGACTCTGGAACCGCCGACTCACTCCCGTAACTGGCCGTAAATATCTTGAATCCGTTCGGTCCCTTGGTCCACGTACCCGCCGTGATAGCAGACGGTGTGATCGATCTCAAGATCCGCCAGCGTCCCGACCGATTCGATCGCGCGACCCATTGCTGGCGTGAAACGAGGCTTCGGGCCGGCGAGTGGTTCCTCACCGTCGGTTCCCTCACCGCCGTCTGCGACGAGCGCGTCGCCGGCGATGAGCAGATTGCTGTTTGGAAGGTACAGCGAGACGTGTCCGGGCGCATGGCCGGGCGTCGCGACGACCTCCATCGGCCCAGCGAGCGTCGGAAACCGGACCCCGTCCGTCAGTTCGATATCGACGTCGACAGGCGGATACCGTTCGCCGTCACCCTTGATCGGGTCTAACTCACCCGAAATGTACGGCGCTTCGTCGTGGTGGGTCGCGACGACCGCATCGACTTGCTCGAGCAGGTCCGCGAGGCCGCCGGCGTGGTCCCCGTCGTGGTGAGTCAAGAGGACAAGCCAGATATCGGTGAGTTCGTACCCCAGCGACCGCAGATGGGTCCGAATACCCTCGAGGGAATCCTGCGGGCCAGCGTCGATCAGCACCGGGCCGCGCTCGGTTTCGACGAGCGTCGGAGTGATTGTGAACGTTCTCCCGCCGTATTCGACCGTGATCGGGAGCACGTGTACGCCTGTGTCGCGTTCGCCGTCGTCTGCCGACATACTCGAGTTGTTCACGCTCCTCACAAAAGGAGTATTCGTCCGGTTTCGTTCCGGTTATCTTCGATATCTACGTCTACACCGTTTACTGGTTTAGTATGTTGGGCTGACAAAAACCTTTTACTTTCCAGTCCGAACTATAGGTAATGAATACGGAGTCGAAGTACCCTACTCTCGAAGTCGAGACGGACCCGTTTTCGAATGCACCGCGGCGGACGCTCTCGGAGACAGTTCGGCCGCTCGCCGACGCGTACGACGAACGGATTGCGGACAGGGACCGATCGACGTGGCGGTGGTTCGACACGGTCGAACCCGAATTCCGACTGTCGTGTGTGGATGACGAGTACGGACGGCGCGTTCGCGACGCGAAAGTGCTTGCCACGATGTTTATCACTGTCATTGACGACGTCGCCGAACGCCACGGCGATCGGGCGACCCTCAAGGAACTGCTGTTGGTCCCGTTCGATTCCCGACCTGCCGATCCGACTCGAAAGGGCGTCGACGGGACGTACGTTCGATTCCAGCAGGAACTCTGGGACGCGCTGCTGGAGTGTTACGCGGCGAGTCCACGCGCAGACGAGTTCGCGGACCTGTTCCGGTTCGATGTCCGGCAGGCACTGCAGTCGGTCGACTACTCGGCACTGCTGGCCCAGTATCCCGGCCTCGCGGGCGAACGCGAGCTCCGGACGTATGACGTCTACAACATGATGCTCTTTCCGTTCGCTGATATCGACTTCGCCAACGCCCTCGCGTTCGAGCCCCGGGAGCTCTCGACCGTTCGGGACGTCGTCGCTCACGGCCAGCGAATGGCGCGTATCGGCAACTGGATCGCCACTTGGGAGCGGGAACTCGCCGAAGGCGATTACAGTTCGGGCGTCGTGATTCGTGCCCTCGAGTCGGAGGTCGTTTCCCACAAGGAGCTCCGAGCGATCCGAACGGCGACGACCGACGCGACCGTCGACCCGGTGGTCGACCGGATTCGCGATTCCGGAATCGAAGCCGAGTTCGTCGACCGGTGGTGTCGCGAGTACGAGGCGGCCACCGAGTACTGTGACGAGATTGAGTCCATCGACGTCCGCGCCTACCTCGAGGGGTTCGAGCCGATCTTCCGCTCGCAACTCGCGCGGCGACCGTCGGCGTAAGGGCGTCCGGCGGTGTGGCGTCGCTCGCGTCAGTTACGCACGTATAGCGTCGGCGAGTCGACTATGTGAGCACAGCGTCGATTGCCCCCTCGAGGTCGTCGATCAAGTCGTCGACGTGCTCGATGCCGACGCTCGCCCGGATCAGGCTGTCCGAGAGCCCAGCTTCGATGCGCTCCTCGCGGGGAATCGCGGCGTGAGTCATCGGTGCGGGCTGTTCGATCAGGCTCTCGACTCCGCCGAGGCTCTCTGCGAGCGTGAACACCTCGGTATTCGAGACGACCTCGCTCGCCTCCTCGAGGCTCGCGTCGAGTTCGAAGCTCAGCATGCCGCCGAAGTCGTCCATCTGCTCGGCGGCGATCTCGTGGCCGGGATGGGACTCGAGACCCGGATAGTAAACCCGCTCGACGTCGGGGTGATCGTTGAGGAAGTCGGCAACGGCGCAGGCGTTCTCGCAGTGTCGATCCATCCGGACGGGCAGCGTCTTGGTACCTCGAAGGACGAGGAAGGACTCGAAGGGACCGGGCGTCGCGCCGACGGAGTTCTGGTAGAAGCCCAGTCGCTCGTCGAGGTCTGCATCGTTCGTCAGGAGGGCTCCACCGACCACGTCCGAGTGGCCGCCGAGGTACTTGGTCAGCGAGTGCGAGACGATGTCCGCGCCCAGATCGAGCGGCCGCTGGAGGTATGGCGTCGCGAACGTGTTGTCGATCGCACACAGCGCGTCGCGGGCGTGGGCGATCTCTGCCGCCCCCTCGATGTCGACGATCGACATGAGCGGGTTGGTGGGGGTCTCGAGCCACAGGAGTGCCGTCTCCTCGCGGAACGCCGCCTCGATCTCGTTGAGGTCGGTCATATCGACGAAGGAAAAGTCGATGTCGTAGTCCTCGTAGACTTGCGTGAAGATGCGGTGGGTGCCGCCGTAGACATCGTTGCCGGTGACGACGTGGTCGCCGGCCTCGAGCAGGTTGAGCACGGTGTTGATCGAAGCCATCCCGCTGGCGAAGGCGCGGCCGTGATCGGCGTTCTCCAGGCTCGCGAGGTTCGCCTCGAGGTCCGTCCGGGTCGGGTTCCCGGTTCGGGAGTATTCGTAGCCGCGGTGGTCGCCCGGAGCATCCTGTTTATACGTGGTGTTCGCGTGGATCGGCGTCATCAGTGCGCCGGTCTCGTCGTCCGGTTCCTGGCCGGCGTGGATCGATCTGGTCTCGATCCGACGGTCAGAGTCGTCGTCCATACCGTCCCCAAGGGGATCGAACGGGGTTACTCTTGCTCCGGCGGGCAGGTCATCGACGGCCCTGCCGACCGCGCCCCGGATCCGCACGTTCTCGATAACCGCTCTGTTCTCACGCTGTGTGATTCTCGAGAGAGTATATTTGGTGGATTGTTATTTCATTCCGTATGCGCGTTCGACACGTCAAGTCGTCAACGGTCCTTGTCGAATCGGGAGACACATCGATCCTCTGTGATCCTTGGATCCTCGACGGTGCGTTCTACGGTGCTTGGGCCCACTACCCGCCGGTCAAACTCGAGCCCGAAGACTTCGACGTCGACTATATCTACATTTCGCATATCCATCCGGATCACTGCCACCGGGAGACGCTCGAGCGGCTCGACTCCGACATTCCGGTCCTGATCCACGACTACAACTGGGACTTTCTCAGACACAACATCGAGGCCGCCGGATTCGACGTTCGCGAACTGCCCCACGACGAGCGGATTCACCTTGGCGGTGACCTGCACGTGAACGTGCTCGCGTCGGATGACTGCGATCCAGAGGTCTGTGGCAATCACTTCGCCTGCGCGTGGATGGCTGAAGACGCCAGCACACAAGGCGTCGACGGCTCGACCCAGATCGATTCCATGGCCGTCTTCGACGACGGCGAGCACACCGTGCTCAATCTGAACGACTGTCGCTGGCCGATGTCCCGACACGCCGCCGGCCGAGTGAAACAGCAGTACGGCAAGATCGACCTGGCCATGTTGCAGTACACGTTCGCCGGCGGCTACCCGCAGGGGCGGATCGACTACTCTCACGAGAAACTGCTCGAGGAACGCGACGACCGCCGGCTCCAGTCTCTAGAGAACGCCGTCGGGTTCCTCGAACTACTCGAGCCCGACTACTATATGCCCTTCGCGGGGAGTTACACGCTCGCGGGCGATCTAGCAGATAGAAACGAGTACGTCGCCCGGTCGACGCGAACGCAGGCGCGAGACTACTTCGCAGACGAGGATCGGGTCGACGACGACGCCGAGTGCGTCCTCCTCAATAGCGGCGACTGGTTCGATGTCGCTGCTGGCGAGCAGTCTGTCCCCTACGAGCCCGTCGATCCCGACGAACGGCAGGAATACATCGAGACCGAACTCGCGGACCGGGAGTTCACCTACGAGTCGGATCCGATGCCGACGCTCGAGGCGTTTCGGGAGTACGTGCCGGCGGCCTACGAGAACTTCGACGCGAAGCGCCGCGGGATCGGGTTCGAATCGGAGACGGAGGTCGTCCTCTCGCTGGTCGACGACCACTACATGCGGTTTACGGCCGACGGCGGCGGACACGAGATTGTTGAGGGCCTACCGGAACGAACCGACCGGCGGCGAGTTCGGATGGAGATGGACCCCCGGCTGACGCTGCGAATTCTGAAGGGGCCGCGGTACGGCCACTTCAACAACGCCTACATCGGTTCCCATCTCGGTTTCTCGATCGAACCGGACATCTACGAACGGTCGCTGTTCTACGCGATGAGTTTCCTGCACGCCTGATATGCCGACTCAGACCGTCTCGGTGACGTGTCTCCTTCGAGACGGCAATCTCACACAGACGGTTGTCGTCCGAAACTGGCCGTCCGACGACCACCGAATTCATTGCAGTTCCCAGGCAGACGCAGGCGCACTGACCACCGTTGAGATGCCATACAGCGCAAGAATTCGATCTCGACGGATCGAGTTCTCGTCAGGGTTCGCGGCTGGCGACGCCGTCCGAGAACATTGAGAAAAAGGGAGGCGGAATACGTGTGTTTTATAACCGTCACCGGACAAAGCGGTCGTACGACTATGCCGAAATCTAATGGCCCTCGTCAGGGAACCCGAAGAAAGCTCGCGAACGATCCTCGAGACCGCGGTACCTCGCCGCCACAGCGTGCGATTCAGGAGTATGAGGAGGGGGAGAAAGTCCACCTAAAGATCGACCCAAGCATCCCGGATGGTCGCTTCCACCCGCGATTCGACGGTCGCACCGGTGAAGTCATCGGCAAACAGGGCGACGCCTTCAAGGTTGAGATCGTCGACGGCAGCAAGGAGAAAACGCTGCTCGTGACCGCCGCCCACATGCGCGCACAGAACCAGGAAAAGAGCCGGATATAACCGCAGGATGACGATCTTCAAAGAGATCGTCGACGAGGAGTTCCTGACGGTCTCGGAGACGAAGGAGCTGCTCGCCGACATCGAAGCCGAACGTGCGATGGACGAGGATCGCGAGCTGCGCTACGAGCTCGCGCGAGCGATCGAACACGCGAACCGATTCGCCGTCCTCGAGCCCGAGGAGGCCCAGACGCTCGTCGACGACCTGCTGGACATCGAGAAGGTTGACGAGCCGACGGCCTACAAGATCGCTAACCTGCTGCCACAGGACCGGGACGAACTCCGGTCGGTGTACGCACAGCAGCGGTACTCGCTGTCGGGGGACGAACTCGACGAGATTCTCAACGTCGTCGCGCAGTACGCCTGAGACGGTCGGCCGGAACGATATCGGCGTCTCAAGGGTGCGGATCGCCCGAAACCCTTCGTTGTCCGGTCGCCTGAAAGCGAGCCGACTCTTTAAGTACGCCGTCACCGTATTGTAAACCAATGAGCGAAGCCGATGGCGACGAGACGGACGTTCGGCGCGCGGTTGTGTTGGACTACCTCGCACACGGTCTGTCGGACGACGGCCGACCGCAGTACGCAAAGTCACCGGCAGGCTACGCTGTCGGCATCGATGACTTCCAGCTCTATCAGGTCGCGTTCGACGAGGACGAGCGGCTCACGATCGGCAGCGAAGTCGTCGTCGAACCGCCGGCCGAACGCGACATCGTTACCGAGTGTCACCGCGTCGAGTACGAGGACCTCTCCTCAGGTGCCCAGTCGGAACTCGAGTACGTCGTTGCCGACCTCGTCGAGGAGAACGAAGAGCGGTTCGTCGACTTCTACAACGATGCCCAGCCGATCACGCTGCGACTACACCAGCTAAACCTGCTGCCGGGGATCGGCAAGAAGCTCCGCAACGGCATCTTAGACGAGCGAAAGCGCAAACCCTTCGAGAGTTTCGAGGAGCTGTCCGATCGCGTCTCCGGGCTCCACGACCCCGATGAAATCCTCGTCGATCGCATTCTCGAGGAACTGCGCGACGACGACCTGAAGTATCAGACGTTCGTGGGTCGGCGCGAACAGGAACAGAACCAGTAGCGCGGCTCGCTCGAATGTGGTCGCGAGTTTTCCCCGCTTTCCGTCAATGAGAGAGAGAGAGCGCGCGGACTTTTTTGCGAGTGATTCGAGCGACCGTCGGAAGCGAGAACCCGTAGCGAAAGGGGACTGCGAGACGGTGCGTTTACACCTGCCCCAGCCAAAGCGCCGGCAATGAGAGATCCAGACGGACTGATCGCCCGGGCCGGCGTCCGCGGCGATCCGGACCGCGACCAGCACTTCCTCGTCGACGATCGCGTGCTGGACCGGCTGCCGACCTATCTCGAGGAGATCGATGCCGATACGAGCCACCTGCTCGAGATTGGCGGCGGAACGGGCGCGCTGACTGACCGGTTGCTTGCGGTCGGCGATGAGGTGACCGTCGTCGAGCGCGACCGCGAACTCGCCGCGTTCCTGCGCGAGGAGTTCGCCGAGGAGATCGACGCCGGCGAGTTAACCGTGATCGAGGGCGATGCTCTCGAGGTCGAACTCCCCGACTTCTCGGCGTCGGTGTCGAACCTTCCCTACGGCGTCTCGAGCGAGATCGCGTTCCGGCTGTTTCCAGAAAAGAAACCGCTCATTTTGATGTTTCAACAGGAGTTCGCCGAGCGGATGGTCGCAGAGTCGGGAACGAGCGAGTACGGTCGGCTCTCGGTCTCGAGTCAGCACTACGCGGATATCGAACTCGTCGAGTCGATTCCCAAGGAAGCGTTTTCGCCGCCGCCGGCGGTCCAGAGCGCGGTGATTCGAGCGATTCCGCGCGATCCCGATTACGCGGTCGAGGATGAGGAGTTCTTCCTGCGGTTCGTCAAGGCGCTGTTCACCCAGCGCCGGAAGACGATCCGCAACGCGATCCGGAACACGGCGCACATTTCCGGGCTTGCGGAGCCTGAAGCGGTCGTCGATGCGGCGGACGAGGACGTGCTGAGAAAGCGGGCCGGTGCGATGGCTCCGGCTGAGTTCGCCGCGCTGGCCCAGCTTGCGAGAGACGTCGGCGAGCCTACTGACGGCTGATCCCGACCGCCGGCAAGGCGGGTCGGCCGCTCCGCTCGAGTCGTGTAGGTATACCGCGGAGAACGACCCAACCAACGGATACTCAAAGCTGCGCGGACGACGAACTCGAGAGACGAACGCATGCTCGGATTCCTGACGCGGCTCAACTGGCTGTCGGAGCTGTTCCCAACGACGCCGCTAAAACTCGCGGTGTCGTTCGTCGCAGTCGGACTCATTGTCGCCGTGTTGCTCGCCTATCAGCGGGTTCATGCATGGATGGCCGAGCGAGTGAGGCCGCTGTACGCCGATGTCGTTTCGATGGCCCTTCTCATCAGCGCGTGTGCGGTCAGTACCGCCGTCGTCACGGGCGTTTGGGGTCGAACCGACGAGATCCAGCAGCTCTATCTGGACGACCCGAGCGGAAACACCGTTCCGCGCGCGATCTTTTCGTTCATTCTGCTCGTGCTGACGGTCATCGTGGCGCGGTTCGTCCGCCGGGTAATCGAGGAGGTGATGGACTCGACTGCGGTTGTCACCGAACACCAGCGGCAGGTCACCCACCGCCTCTCGCAGGTCATCATCTGGTCGGTCTCGCTCGTCGTCATTTTAGGCATCTGGATCGAAGATCTCGGCAGCCTGCTCGTCGGGGCCGGCTTCCTCGGGATCGTCCTCGGGATGGCCGCCAGGCAGACGCTCGGAACCGTGCTCGCGGGGTTCGTCCTGATGTTCGCCCGCCCCTTCGAGATCGGTGATTGGATCGAAATCGAGGACGACGAGGGGATCGTCACCGACATCTCGATCATCAACACGCGTATCCGGTCGTTCGACGGGGAGTACATCATGATCCCCAACGACGTCATCGCCTCGAGCATGGTGACCAATCGCTCGAAGCGGGGCCGACTGCGACTCGAGGTCGAGGTTGGCGTCGACTACGGAACCGACGTGGAACGGGCTGCCGACCTCGTGGAGGACGCACTCGACGACATAGACGAGGTGCTGTCCGCGCCGTCGCCGCAGGTGGTTGGCAAGTCCTTCGGTGACTCTGCGGTCCTGCTCGGTGTGCGGTTCTGGATCGACAAACCGAGCGCCAGACGCTACTGGACGGCCCGGACCGCTGCGATCGATGCGATCAAGCGAGCCTTCGAAGCCGAAGACATCAAAATCCCGTTCCCACAGCGCGAACTCTCCGGGCGGGCCGAGACAGGCGGGTTCCGGATCGCCGACGAGGGAACGACGACATCGTCCGAAGATACCGACGGCAAATCACGAGAACACCGCATGACGACACTGGAGAAAGACGAATGACGCTCGAGGATCGACGCGACGAGGAACCGGACGTCTACCAGCCCGCCGAGGACTCTCACCTGCTGGCCGAGGCGGCCTGCGAGCGCCTTTCGGGGGGCGAGACGGTCCTCGAGGTCGGCACCGGGTCGGGCTACGTCGCCAAACAAATCGCCGATGAGACGGACGTTCGCGTCATTGCATCGGATCTGAACCCCCACGCCGTCCGCCAGGCCAGCGCCGAGGGCGTCGAGACGGTACGAGCGGATCTCGTCTCGCCGTTCCGAGACGGGGCGTTCGACGCGGTCGCCTTCAATCCGCCCTATCTGCCGACCGATCCCGAAAACGAGTGGGACGACTGGATGGAGCGCGCGCTGTCGGGCGGCGAGGACGGCCGGGCCGTCATCGATCCCTTCCTCGAGCGCGTCGGTCGCGTGCTTGCGCCCGACGGGAGCGTTTACCTGCTCGTGAGCAGTCTGACGGGGGCCGACAAAGTGGTCGAAGAAGCCGGCGAACACGGGTTCAGCGCCGTGGCCATCGCCGACGAGTCGTTCCCCTTCGAGACGCTGACGGTGCTCGAGTTGCTCCGATAGCGGCCGAGATTCGAGCGGCGAGATACGTCATCAGAAGATTCTTTTCGAACGGGTGATAGGTTTCGGGGGATGCCCTCCACTCGACGGACGCTGCTGCGGTGCGTCGGCGCGACCGGTGCGAGCGTCGCGTTGGCGGGCTGTTCACAGCTCTCGCGACTCAGGGGACCAGATGAGCCGCCGCCGTCGGGCGTCGACCGTCTACCGGATCCCGGGAACAGCGCTCGCGGGGCCACTGGCGACTGGTCGACGTTCGGCTGCAACGCGGCTAACACCCGCGAGGTCGGTGATGGCGAGGCCCCGGTCGATGGCGTCACCGAGCGCTGGCGCGTAGAGGTCCCACAATTCACCCATCAGGCACCCGTCGTCGCCGGCGGGCGCGTCTATCAACCCGACGCGGACACGCTCCGGGTCCTCGACGCCGCCGAGGGAACGGAACTGTGGACGGTCGAGGGCGTCGGGACAGTGCCGCTGATCTGGAACGATGTCGCCTACGTTTCGACCGGGGCCGCGATTCGCGCGCTCGAGGCCGACACCGGCGAGCAACTGTGGGAACGGGAACTCGAGACACCCGGGCGAGTGACGGTGCCCTCGACGCGCGCCGGAGAGCAACTCGTCTGCGGCGCGGGGGAACGAGTCGTCGCGCTCGAGCCCGACGACGGGACGATCCAGTGGGACCGCGAGGTCTTCGGACAGGTCCAGGACCATCCTGCCGTCTTCATGGTACACTGGTTCGTAATCGCTACTCAAGCCGGGATGGTGTATCTGTTGGACAGGGACGGAATGGGCGGACGACGGTGGCAACTACCTGCCGAGCCGACGGCGCCGCCCAGCGCGGACACTGACTCGGTCTACGTCAACTGCAGAAACGGAACTACGTACACGTTGATGGGCGATGGGGTTGGGCTCTCGGACTCGGGGATCAACTGGCGGGTCGATACCGGCTGGGCCGACCGCGGGATCGCTGTGGCCGACGATCTCGTCCTCGTCGCAAACGGGCAGGAGCTTCAGGCCGTCGATACCGAATCCGGAGAGCGGCACTGGGAATACGACATCGGTGACTGGCGACACACCGCACCGGCGTACGGTCGCGACACTGTCTTCGTCGGCGGCGATCGCCTCCACGCTCTGGACCCGACACCGGGAGACAGTCCAGGCGGCGGCCCTGCAGTCCGGTTCGAGCGAGAGTTCGCTGGACGCGTCGGCCCTGGACCGGTTCTCGACGACGGCACGATCTACGTCGTCGCGCAGGTCGACGACGAGACGTACGCCCTATTGGCACTGAAGTGATACCGTGAACTCACGTTGCGATCCTCAGACTCGAGTTGGTTCGCTGCTTGATAGGGGACCGTCTCGGTCCCGTTTCCGACGGTCATTCCTCGGGTAGCCGCCACGTGGCACGTGTTCACGTCCGTCTCGAAACCGGACCACGGAATCGGCCGAACTCCGCAAAAATTACTCCAATGTATTAGTTTGGATGGAAAATATTAAGCGTCGGTATAGCCTATCCGGGCCTACGATGACTGAGTACGTTTCGACCACACCGGGGCTGTATCCGCTCCCGGACTGGGCGAAAGACGACCTCTCGGACCTCAAAGGTCACCAGAAACACGATCTCATCAGCGGCGACGAGGGTGAGGAATTACCGCGGCCTACGAGGAGGCTCGCGAAGAAGTGATCGGCGTCCAGCAGGACGCCGGCCTCGACCGCGTCGTCGAGGGCCAACTGCGTTGGGACGACATGCTCGCCCACCCGCTGGCCGTCGCCGACGCCGTCGAAACGCGTGGTATCGTCCGCTACTACGACAACAACAACTTCTACCGAGAGCCAGTCGTCCAGGCCGACCTCGAGCCTACTGGCGATGTCGCGTCGGAGCTCGAAACGACCGCCGAACTGGCCCAGGGCGACGATCTGCAGGCCGTCCTCCCCGGCCCGTACTCGCTCGCGGACCTCGCAACTGACGAACACTACGGCGACGACGCCGAGTTCCTCGGCGCAATCGCGGAGTTCCTCGAGGGCGAGGTCAACGCCTTCCCCGACGTCGAAACGCTGTTCCTGCTCGAGCCCTCGCTGGTCGAGAACGTACCCGCGGACGGCGAAGACGAGCGAGCGAGTGAGGCAATTGACCGAGTCGCGAGCGCGACCGACGCGGACGTCGTCGTTCAGCCCTACTGGGGCGCGCTCGAGGAGAAGGTCTACGCGCACCTGCTCGACGCGGACATCGACGCGGTCGGCTTCGACTTCGTCGCGAATCAGGACGACAATATCTACAACCTTCAGGAGTACGGCGCGACGGACGACGTCGCACTGGGCCTCGCGGACGGCCAGAACACCCTCGTCGAGGATCCCGAAGCGATCCGTGACCGAGTCGAGTGGGTCGAAGGCCAGCTCGGCGTCACCGACTTCGAGACGGTCTACCTGACGACGAACACCGAGACGTTCTACCTACCCTACGGCAAGTACGTGGAGAAACTCGAAGTTCTAGCCGAAGCCGCGGACCTCGCGGAGGTGAAAGCAGCATGAGCACGAACGAAAACAAAGATCAGTTCCGACCCGCAGATCACGAGAACGATAACTTCCTGCTGACGACCGTCGTCGGCAGTTATCCCAAGCCCAAGTGGCTCAACCGTGCGAAGGAGCTCTATCAGGACGAGGACCACGGTTTCGATGAGGACGACTATCAGGAAGCCAAGAACGACGCGGCCCGCCTCATCACGAACGAGCACGAGCGCGCCGGCCTCGACGTCGTTGTCGACGGCGAGATGCGGCGCAACGAGATGGTCGAGTTTTTCGCCCACCGAATCGAGGGCTACGAGTTTAACGGCCCCGTCAAGGTCTGGGGACACAACTACTTCGACAAGCCCAGCGTCGTCAGCGAGGTCGAGTACGACGAGAATTGGCTGGTCGACGAGTACGAGTTCACCGCTGAAGCGAGTAACCGCCCAGTAAAGGTCCCGATCACGGGCCCCTATACCCTCGCGAACTGGTCGTTCAACGAGGCCTACGAGGATGACGACGAACTCACCTTGGAGCTCGCCGACCTCGTCAACGAGGAGATCGAGAAGCTCGTCGACGCCGGCGCTCGCTACATCCAGATCGACGAGCCCGCACTCGCGACCACGCCCGACGACCACGCCATCGTCGGCGAGGCCTTAGAGCACATTGTCGCCGATATCCCCGAGGAGGTCCGCATTGGTCTCCACGTCTGTTACGGCGATTACTCCCGCATCTACCCCGAGATCCTCGAGTTCCCGGTCGACGAGTTCGACCTCGAACTCGCCAACGGTGACTACGAGCAGCTGGATGTCTTCAAAGATCCCGAGTTCAGCAAGGATCTCGCACTCGGCGTCTGTGACGCTCACATCGCCGAAGTCGAGTCAGTCGAGCAGATCGAAGAGAACATCAAAAAGGGTCTCGAGGTCGTGCCGCCGGAACAGCTCGTCGTCTCGCCGGACTGCGGCGTGAAGCTGCTGCCCCGCGAGGTCGCCTACGGCAAGATGGCGAACATGGTGCAGGCGGCCCGAAACGTCGAGGAAGACCTCGACGCGGGCAACATCGACGTCGAGCGCGGTGCGCCGACGCCGGCCGACGACTGACGCGGTTCGCCACGTCGTTACGTTTATCCGGCGGTTCGTTGCCAGCTGAGGTCTCATCTGAGTTTTCTGCTCTACGATTTCCGTTTCGACGGCCGCATCCGTCTGTGCCTCGTGGGAGACGGTCACACGCATATTACGTCCGAAGACACTGTTGAATCAAGAAACAGGAGTTGGACACAAGTGTTACCTGGTAACCTTCCTGTCCGATAATATATACATGGGTCGAGTTCGAAGAAACGGTCGATGCAAGATTCTCTCGAGGCCCGACATGAACTGCGCGACGACGTCGCCGAGCATCGCGAACCAGACCACGACATCGATCCGCTGTTCGTCAATCGATGGTCGCCGCGTGCAATGACCGGCGAACCGCTCGATGAGGAGGAGTACCTCCCGCTGTTCGAGGCTGCCCGCTGGGCACCCTCCGCGTTCAACAATCAGCACTGGCGGTTTTGCTATGCGAGCCGTGAGGACGACGAGTGGGACACCTTCGTTGACCTCCTGGGTGAAGGGAACCAGGCATGGGCGACCGACGCAGCCGTTCTCACAGTCATCGTCTCCAAGACGACGTTCGACCACAACGGCGAACCGGCCCCCGTCCACTCCTTCGACACCGGTGCGGCCTGGGAGAACCTCGCACTCGAGGGCGCACGCCGTGACTTGGCTGTCCACGGGATGGCCGGCTTCGATTACGAGCGCGCGGCCGAGGAACTCGACGTTCCCGACGGGTTCGCGGTCGAAGCAATGGTCGCGATCGGCGAGCGCGCACCGCCCGAAACACTTCCCGAGGAACTTCAAGAACGCGAGCAGCCGAGTGACCGCAAACCGCTCGCGGAAACCCTCCACCGCGGCGGCTTCGAGTAAGCCGCTGTCCTGCGATCCGATCGCTCGAGACTACACTACAACTACTTCTGGAAGATCTACGCGGTTCGGCGGTTCTGCGACGTTGCGCTTCCGTCGAACCCGTCAGGTCACGGTCGGCTCGAGTCGTCGATTCGAATCGGTCAGTCTTGTTCCGTAATCGGGACCCGTTTCTTCCCGAGATGGCGCGGCTCTATTGGCTGGTGTAGGACTCCATTTTCGTTTCTCTCCCCATACATATCGTATTTAGGATCTCGTGAAGGAATATTTATTAAATTCCGAGTTGTTATGTGTTATCGCATGTCTGGCGATAGACCATCGAAATCAGAATCGGGAACAGTCGACGAATCGCGGCGGACGTTCATGAAGGCGACTGGGGCAGCGACGGCGGCGTCCGCGGTCGGCGTCGGCACAACGGCCGTCGCGGCCGACCGCAACGGGACGGACGTCGACGATATGATCGAGAACCTGACCCTCGAGCAGAAGGTAGGACAGATGACCCAGGTTGCGATCGACGAACCGGAGGAGGGGTTCGATCCGGACGATCCGTACACCACTCACGATGACGTCGATACCATCGGCGAGCTGTTCACGGAGTACCATCTCGGCTCGATCATCAACGGGGGCGCGTCGGGCCCGACGTGGGACGGCGAGGAGTTCGTCGCGGGACTCAACGGGCTCCAGCAGTACGCCGTTGAGAACACGGACCACGGAATTCCGTTCCTCTGGGGTGGCGACGCACTCCACGGGAACACCTTGCTCGACGGCTGTACGAGCTTCCCACAGCGGCTCAACATGGGTGCGACCCGCGACGTCGATCTGGTCGAGGCGGCGGCGACCCATACCGGGAATGAGATCGCGGCAATGGGTGGGCATTGGATCTTTGGACCGACGGTTGACGTGCTCCGCGACATGCGCTGGGGGCGGTACTTCGAGGGCCACAGCGAGGACTCGATGCTGTTGGGTGAACTGGGGAAGGCGCGAGCGCGTGGGTTCCAGCGGACTGGTCGCGTCGCCGCGACGGTTAAACACTTCGCCGGCTACGGGACGCCCAACACCGGCAAGGATCGCGCTCACGCCCGCACGTCGATGCGCGATTTCCGCACCAGACAGCTTCCGGCCTACGAGCGAGCACTCGAGGAAGCCGAGACGGTGATGGTCAACAGTGGGGCGGTCAACGGAAAACCCGCTCACGTCTCGCAGTGGCTGCTGACGCAGGTGCTGCGGGAGCGATACGGGTTCGATGGCGTCGTCCTCACCGACTGGGACGACTTCGATCGACTGCTCTCCAACCACGAGTACCTGCCCGATACGGCGGAGGGCTGGCGCGAGGCGGTCAAGCAGGGACTCGAGGCCGGTATCGATATGCACATGTGTGGCGGGGAGACGCCGCCGACAGACTTCATCGAGACGACGATCGATCTCGTCGTGAGCGGCGAGATCGCCGAGGAACGCATTGATGAGTCGGTCCGTCGCATTCTCGAGCTTAAGCGCGACCTCGGTCTGTTCGCTCGGCCCTACGTCCCCGAGGACGAGATCAGTGATCTCGTCGGCGGTTCACGGGACGTCTCCGAGCGACTCGCCAAGGAATCGCTAGTCCTGTTGGAGAACGAGGACGACGTTCTGCCGCTCGAGGGGTCGGACGATGTGCTGTTGACCGGCCCCGGAGTCGAGGAGGGGACGCCGAATCGATTCCTGATGCAACACGGGGGCTGGACGCTCGGCTGGCAAGGGATCGAGGACGGTACCCTGACCGAAGACGGGCCGCGGCCGCGTCAGAACACGATCGCAGGCGAGCTCTCGGATCGACTCGGCGAGCAGTTCACCCACGTGCCGACTGAGTTCGAGGCCGCGCCCTACGAGAGCATCTACGAGAACTTCGATAACGGGTTCTTCGACGTCACTGACGAGCAGAAAGCGGCGGTCGTCGACGCTGCCGACGCGGCCGACGCCGTCGTCGTCGTACTCGGCGAGGGCCCGCACAACGAGGGCTTCGGCGATCGCGACAAGATGCGTCTCCCCGAGGCACAGCGGGACCTCGTGGAACTGGTCGCCGAGGAAACCGACGACGACGTTCCGCTCGTCGGTGTGATCGTCGCCGGGAGTCCGCGCGGGACCGACGAGACGTTCGACCGCCTCGACGCCGCCCTGTTCGCCGGCCAGCCCGGCAGCGACACCGGCGTCGCGGTCACTGACACGCTGTTCGGCGACTACAACCCCTCGGGACGGCTCCCGTTCACCTGGGAAGCCAACGTCGGCCATGTCCCCCTCTTCTATGACGACTATCCGCCGCGCCAGTCCATCGGTGCGGCGGGTGGGATGGTCCAGTACGAGTTCGGACACGGCCTCTCTTACACCGGTTGGGAGTACTCGGAGCTCTCGCTCTCGCGGGACACTGTCGGCAATCCCGCTCGGAACCCGTCCGTTACGGCTCGAGTTACCGTCGAGAACACCGGCGAGATGGCCGGCGAACACATCGTCGAAGTGTACAACACCGAGTTCTACGGGTCGGTGCTTCAGCCCCAGCGCCGGCTGATGGGCTTCGAGCGAGTCGATCTCCGTGCCGGTGAATCTTCGACCGTCGACATCGAACTCGACCTCTCGACGCTCGAGGTCGTCCCCGGCGACGTACCCGGAAACCGGGCCAAAGTGGTCGAAGCCGGTGGGTACGAACTCTCGGTCGGCGACGAGACGACGACACTGACCGTCGCGAACACGGCGTCGATCACGGACCCTGAGCCGGTCCCCGGCCGGTACGACATCGACGGAAACGGCAGCGAGGACTTCGAGGACGTCATGACACTCTACCGCCGGCTCAAACGACGCGGTGACGCCGGGAAGCGTTCCTCTCCGCGAACGTACCGCTGAACGGTCGTCACCGCCAAACACGGCCGTCAGGCACGGTCGATACTGACCGACCGTCCGCCGCTGTCGACGACGATCGTCCCGTCGCGGTGGACGACGATGCCGTACCCGAGCAGGGCGAGTTCGAAGAGTACGTCGCTTCCCGACCCACCGTCGCTTTCGAGCGATTCCTCGACGGCGAACGTGAGCGACTCGAGCGTCGGATCGCCGCCCGCGATCGCCTCGATCGTCGTCGCCGGGACGTCTCGGATCACGCCGTCGACGGTAAACGCGATCACGTCAGGTCGTGTATCGCTCGATTCCGAGCTGTCCCCTGCGACCGATTCGAGCGCATCGAGCCCGTCTCCGATAGCGTCCTCGTCCGGCGTTGCGACGCCGACATCGACGTTCTCGAGGCGAAGCGATGCCGGCCCCATCAGATCGATTGCTATCGGTTCCGCGTCCTCGACTGCTACCGTGATGCGGACGGGATCCAGCGCCGCCCCCTCGAACTCGGCGAGCAATGCGTCGGTCACTGTCAGCTGTCCCTCGATGGTGACTGCGAGCCGATCGGGCGCTCGGTTCTCGATATCAGTGTCGGTCAGATCGATATTCTCGTTCTCGTCGAGAGTGATTGTCACAGTCATCCGATCCCCTCGGTACGTGACGATAGGGGCCGAGCGCGTGAAATGGTATCGTATAGCCCGGTAACTGCGCGGAAACGGTCTACGATGGTACACTGCGAAGCGCTACCGACCAGGCCGGTGAACGACCGCCCGTGGCACTCGAGATCAGTGGTCTCGGCTCCGATTCGCGGGTCAGTCGTACGTGAACAGTCGAACGTCGCAGTCGGGACAGATCAACCTCTCGGCAGGCGTAGATCCGATTGGCGTCACCTCGCCACAGCAGGTCGACCGCGAGACGGTCAGGTCGCCGTCGCAGCGGGGACATCGATCGAGCAGCGACCGCAACGGGCGGCCGGCGGCGAGACGGATGGCTTCGTCGTCGATCCGGGACTCGAGGGCGCGGGCGGCGGCGAGTTCGGCGACGGCCACCGCTTCACCGAACGAGACACTCCGACCTCCGTCGCCCTCGAGACGGATGGCCGAGTCTCGACCGCGCCAGTCCCGACCGACCCGCACGTCGATCGACGGGTCGGTCAGGTCGTTCGCTTCGGCGGCGAGCCCCGCGAAGCCGAGATCGCGGAGACGGGCCATTTTTCGATGCCACTCGTCCCGGAACGATTCGTCGAGGGCGAGTTCCTCACCAGCGGGGACGACTACGCCCACCTCGAGCAGGGCGGTGACGACCGCTTCGCCGGTCGGTACGTCTGTCTCGGCCGTCTCGTCGGTCGCGATGCCGGTATCCGACAGCGAGCCGGCGTCGCGACCGGTGTGGTCGCCATGGTCGACGAACCCGAAGGGGAGCGCGGTGACCAGTCGCGGCGCGAACCGGGGCGTGTACGGTACGAGGTACCCGCGCAGCCAAATCGCGACGATACCGATGACGGCGACTGCCGCGGCGACGGTCCGGCGACCGGCGATCGTCAGGACGCCGACGCCGATCGTCAGCAGGACGCCGTTCGTGACCGTACATGGCCAGCACCGATTGTCACCGGTGTACTCCGGCCGTCGGATCCATTCCGTCGTGTCGATCATACAGGATCGGTTTCCGGGCAGTTACCTTGAATATGGCTACCACAGTCACGCTTTTTTACAACGGGTGTTATACTCAACCGAGATGACTACAGGTAGAACGGATACCCGATCGACGGATACTCAACCACTGTCGGCCCGATCCGATCGGTTGCAGTCGATCCGCCAATGGGAGGTACTGGCTAGTGCGCCGACGCGGACGGAGTCGATCGAACGAGTACTCGCGGTGAGCGATCATGGACGGTGACGAACTGACTGCGATTCTCGAGGATGCGGGACTCTCACCGTATCAAGCAGACGCGTTCGTCACCCTGCTGGGGCTCGGGTCGGCATCAGCGACCGACATCGCGGGGGCCAGTGACGTCCCCGATCCGCGGATCTACGACGTCCTGCGGGGGCTCGAGGAGAAGGGGTACATCGAGACCTACGAGCAGGACAGCCTCCATGCTCGCGCACACGATCCGGCGGACGTGCTGGCCGACCTCCGGTCGCGGGCGAACCGCTTCGAGACGGCGGCCGACGAAATCGAGGACCGTTGGAGTCGACCGGATCTCGAGGAGCACAAGGTGAGCATTGTCAAGCGCCTCGATACGGTCCTGACGCGGGCCGACGAGTTGATCCGTGCGGCCGATAATCAGGTTCAGATCGGGCTGACGCCCGCGCAGTTCCGTGACCTCTCGGACGCGTTGACGTCGGCCCACGAGTCGGGTGTCGATGTCAAGATCTGTCTGTTTCCGGAGATGGCCACGGACCCCGACATTCCGTCGGCGGAGGAACTGGCAAGCACCTGCACCGAAGCGCGGTATCGAACACTTCCCTCGCCGCTCGTGGCACTCATCGACCGCTCGTGGACCTGCTTTTCTCCCCACGGCGACTCGACGAACGAGTACGGCGTCATCGTCAACGATCGAACGCACACGTACGTCTTCCACTGGTACTTCCTCACTTGTCTCTGGGAGATCCACGACTCGATATACTCGGCTCGAGGGGACGAGCCACCGATCACGTACGTCGACCTCCGACAGTGTCTCCGGGACGTCGAACCGCTGCTCAAGGACGGGGTGACGATTGAAGCCACCGTCTACGGGTTCGAGACGGACACGGGCCGCGAGGTGACACAGCGGGGAACGATCACCGATGTCACTTATACGGGTCACTCGACGGGCGAGGAGCAGGAGACGCCGCTCTTCCACCTCGCGGGAAAGGCCTCGCTGACGCTCGCGACCGACGACGGAACGTACACCGTCGGGGGCTGGGGTGCGATGCTCGAGGACTACGAAGCGACGCGGATCACAATCGAAGCGCTCGACTGAGTCGGCCGGTTCCCCGCTTCCGACGTTTCGCGCGTTTCCTTCGTTCGGGGACTCCAGTAGTGATTGCACTGAGACGATCTCGAATCCTTCTCGTGGCGCTAATCGGCCGTTCTCGGCGCTCTCTCAAAATTAACAACACCTGTTGTATACCACCATTAATTATATTATGAATGAATATCATATCTCATGATATGAGTGATAACCACTCACATTCGGGTGACGGTACCAACTCGAGCGTCTCGCGGCGGACGTTCGTCAAAGCAGCGGGTGCGAGCGGGGCGACGGTCGGACTCGCCGGGTGTATCTACGGCGACGAGGCGTCTTCGGACGCCGTCGTCTGGGGCTTCGACCCGAACGCCGCGGACGCGGTCGGCGACGAGATCGTCGATCTGGTCCAGGAGAGCGGGGCCGACGGGGTCGACATCGACCTGCGAGCCGGCGACGAGGACACGGGTGCTCGACGGGACACGTACACGAACCTGCTGGGGGCCGACGAGACCCAACCCGACCTGTTCCTGATGGACAACGGGTGGGTGAACGTCTTCATCCAGCGCGGGTACGTCGCGAACCTGAGCGATGAACTTGACGATGACGAACTCTCGACGGTCGAGGACGAGTACTTCGAGTCGTTCACCGCGACGGCTCGCGACCCGGGTACCGACGATCTGTACGGCGTTCCGATGTTCCCGGACTACCCGACGATGCAGTACCGCAAGGACTACGCGCGGGCGGCCGGCTACGACGAGAGCGACTTCGACCAGTGGGCGACCGAGCCGATGACCTGGCAGGAGTGGGCCGAGGTCACCGAGGAGATCGTCACGGCCTCCGATGCGAGCTACGGGCTCGCGACCCAGTGGGATCAGTACGAGGGCACGGCCTGTTGTACGTGGAACGAGGTCATGTCCTCGTTCGGCGGCGCGTACTTCGGTGGGCGGGACAACCTGTTCGGAACGGTCGGCGAACGAGACGTTACCGTCGACGAACCGGAGTTCGTCGAGGGGCTGCGGATGATGCGCACGTTCGTCGCCGACGAAGCGGACGAACACACGCTCGAGGATGAGTACCCGCTCGGGCTCGCCACGTCGGATATCACCTCTTGGACGGAAGAGGACGCCCGCGAGGCCATCCTCGAGGGCGAAGCGGTCATGCAGCGCAACTGGCCGTACGCCATCAACATGAACGTCGACGAGGCCGACGACCCGGTCCCTGTCGAAGACTACGGCGCGATGCCGATCCCCTACGGCGTGACCGAGGACGAGGCCGCCCAGCCCGGCACCGGCGGGACGACGGCCGCGCTCGGCGGCTGGCACCTCGTACTCAACCCCAACTCCGAACGCAAGGAGGAGGCGCTCGAGGTCATCCGCGCCACGATGACCGACGAGTTCAACCTCGGCATGTTCGACCTCTGGGGCTGGATCCCGCCGAAGCCGGCCCTGTTCGACGCCGACGAGGTCGAACAGGCCGAGCCGATGGGCAATTACATGGACACGCTCCGCGTCGCTGGTGAGAGCGCGATGCCGCGTCCCGTGACGACCGTCTGGACGAACCAGTCGAGTCGCATCGCCGAAGAAGTCAACCTCGCCGTCGCCGGGGACAAGGTGCCGGATCAGGCCGCCGCTGACCTTCAGGACGGACTCGAGGACATCGAAGCGCAAGGATGAGCACCGAAGACCAGACGACTGGTCCCGCGAGGCGATCGAACCGCTCGGGACCGATCGTCGCGATCACGCGCTGGATGGAGAACCTCGGCGAGACCGGGTTCGCGTACCTGCTGTTAGCGCCGGTGTTTCTCCTGTTGGGTGCGGTCGCGCTGTATCCGCTCTTGCGGACGTTCGAGCTGTCGCTGTATCAGAACGTGCTCACAGATTCGGAGTTCATCGGGATCGAGAACTACGTGCAGTTGTTCACCGGCAAGGCTGACCCGCAGTTCCCCGGGACGACTACGTTCCTCCCCGGCGTCAGCACCAGCGGGAGCTTCCCGTTCGTCCACTTCGACGGGCTGCTCCGGAGCGCGCTCGCGGTGACGATCATCTTCACTGTCGTGAGCGTCTTCTTCGAGACGCTCATCGGCTTCGGACAGGCGCTGGTGCTCGACCAAGACTTCCGCGGCCGCCGATGGGTCCGCGCCGCGATCATCATCCCGTGGGCCATCCCGATCGTCATCCAGGGGATGATGTTCTTCCTGATGTTCCATCCCTCGGCCGGGTTCCTGACCGAACCGCTCGCTAATCTGGGACTCGTCCAACTGGACAACACCCTCAACGATCCCGTCAGTTCGCTGTTCATCATCACGGCCGCGGACATCTGGAAGACGTCGGCGTTCATGGCGTTGCTCATCCTCGCCGGGCTCCAGAGCATCGACCGTGGCCTCTACGATGTCGCGGAGGTCGCCGGTGCCAGCAAGTGGCAGCAGTTCAAGCTGATCACGTTCCCGCTGGTGTTGCCGACGCTCGGCATCGCGATTCTGTTCCGGACGATCGATGCGATGCGGATCTTCGGCCTCATCGACTCGGTGTCGGGCTGTACGACGGTGCCGTCGTTGTCGTGTATGGTCGTCTCGACGTTCAACACGAACCGCGGCATGGCAGCCGCGATCGCGTTCGTCACGGCGGGAATCATCGCCATCGCCGTGCTGGGCGTGATCTACCAGCAGTACAAGGAGGGATTCTGAAATGGCAACGACGACCGATCCCGCGCCGGAACCGACGGAGATGGACGACGAAAATGCGGGACCGCTCGAGCGCTGGACCAGCGGCGTCATCAGCGACCCGGACAAGCGCGGGCGGCTCTACAGGGCGCTGTTCTACGTCGTCACCGCGTTCTTCCTCGTGACGACGCTGTTCCCGTTCTACTGGCTTCTAGTACTGGCGCTGACGCCGAGCAGCGAGATCACGCGGGGCGGCTGGGACGTGTCCGTCCCCCTTCTCGGAGAGGTACCGTTCCCGACGCCGCAGGGGTTCAACGTCGCCGCCTTCGTGGAGGTATTCCAGCAGGTGCCGTTCCACCTCTACGTGTTCAACAGCTTCGTGCTCGCGACGGCGACGACGATCATCGTCATCGTCCTCGCGAGTCTCGCGGGCTACGTCTTCGGGCGTCTGGAGTTCCCGGGCCGCGGCGCGATGATGCTTGCCATCCTGGCGGTCTCGTACTTCCCGCCGGCGGCGTTTCTGATCCCACTGTTCGAGGCGTTCCTCGGGAACCCGGTCGTGGTCCCGTTCCTCGGCGTCGAACTGTTCGAGCCGCCGCGGCTGGTCAACACGCCGGGCGCGATGATCATGCCCTTCAGCGCGCTGTTCCTCCCGCTGTCGATCTTCATTCTCACCACCTTCTACTCGCAGATCCCGGACGGGCTCGAGGACGCGGCGCGCGTCGAGGGAACGACGCGGCTGGGCGCGCTGTTCCGCGTGATCATGCCGCTGTCGGCACCCGGCGTCGTGACCGCGGCCGTGCTGACGTTCATCGCGGTCTACAACGAGTACTTCTTCAGCTCGATCATGTCGCTGCAAGACGAGCCTACCCAGTGGTCGCCACTGGTTGGCGGCATTCTGAGCTACCAGACCCAGTACACGACGGATTTCAACCTCATGGCAGCCGCCAGCATCGTCGGCGTCCTGCCGATGTTGATCATCGTCATCGTTGCACAGGAAAAGATTGTCAGCGGACTGACCGACGGAGCACTCAAGGAGTAACTATGGCACGAGTACGACTCGACAACGTCACGAAACGCTACGAAGACATCGTCGCCGTCGACGACATGAACCTCGAGATCGAGGACGGCGAATTCGTCTGCCTCGTCGGTCCCTCGGGATGCGGGAAATCGACGACGATGGAGACCATCGCCGGCCTCACCAAACCGACGGAGGGAACGATCCGCATCGGCGACACCGACGTCACCAGACTCCCCCCGAAAGACCGGGGCGTCGCGATGGTCTTCCAGAACATCGCGCTGTTCCCGCATATGGACGTCTACGACAACATTTCCTTCGGGCTGCGGCTCCGGAAGTACGACACGGAGGAGATCGACCGGCGCGTTGATCGCGCCTCCGACGTCGTCCAGCTCGAGGGAATGCTCGACCGGATGCCCGACGAGCTCTCAGGCGGACAACAACAGCGGGTGGCGATCGCCCGTGCGATCGTCCGCGAACCGGCCGTCTTCCTGATGGATGAGCCGCTGGCGAACTTGGACGCGAAGCTTCGCGTCCACATGCGGACCGAACTCCAGCGGCTGCACAAGCAACTCGACACGACGATCATCTACGTCACCCACGATCAGGCCGAGGCGATGACCATGTCGGATCGGATCGCCGTCATCAACGGTGGCGAACTCCAGCAGATCGATCCGCCGCTGACCTGTTACAACGAGCCGGCCAACCGGTTCGTCGCTGGCTTCATCGGCTCGCCCTCCATGAACTTCGTCGAGGGTGAGCTGACCGAGGACGGGCTGGAGACCCCCCATTTCGACGTCGAGTTCGACGTCGACGGCCTCGAGGCCGCTTCCGACGACGCCGTCACGATGGGCGTCCGTCCCGAGGACATCTACCCCGTGAGCACCGCCGACTCGCCGGCCAGCGCATCGGCAGCCATCGACGTGACTACCGATGTCCTCGAGCCGATGGGCGACGAGATCTTCGTCTATCTCTCGCTCGACGGCTCGAGCGGGGGGATGATGACGAGCGGCGAGGCCTCGACCGCGTCGAATCAACTGCTGATGAGCGTCAACCCCGACTCGACGATCGCGGAGGACGATCGGGTCAGGGTCGAACTCGATCGGTCGAAGGTGCACCTCTTCGAGACGGCGTCGGGCGACGCGATCGCCCACGGGGTCGCCGAGTTGTCGGACTCGGCCGACCTGCCGGGACCGGAGGCGGAGAGCGCGCGAGCCGAAGCGGACTCGGGAGGCACCCATGAGTGATCTCGTCCCGGTCGTCTACTACGGCGGCCTGCTCGTGCTCTACTTCTTCTGGATCTACGGGATCGTCTCGTTCGGTCTCGACCTGAAGAACAAGATCGTACCCGGAATCCAGCGGTATCGCCGCGGACGAAAACGACGCGACGAAAAACGAACACAGAATGATGAACGTTCCACCAAAGAAGAGCAGTTGTACTGAGCGCAGACGAGCCCCAGTCGTCCGAGGCAGCGACCGAAGGAGGGCCGATCGATGACCGGCGAGTACGCGTCCGTTCGAACCGGTATCGTCGGTCTCGGAAACATCGGGCAACACCACGCCGATCGGCTCGTCGACCTCGGCGTCCCCCTCGTCGGCGGGATGGACATCGAGCCCGACGCGCGCACCCGGTTCGCCGACCGATACGGTGTCGAAGTCTACGACGACTATCACGACCTCTACGACGCTGTTGATGCCGTCGTCATCACGACACCGAATAAGTTCCATGAGGAGTACGCCGTTGCCGCCCTCGAGCGCGATCTCCACGTCCTCCTCGAGAAACCCCTTGCGCACACGATCGAGAGCGCGGAGCGGATCGCTGACGCGGCGGCGACCGCCAAGGGAACGCTCAAGATTGGGTTCAACAACCGGTTCCTGAACGCCGTCAAACTCATCAGAAACCGGGCCGAGCGCGGCGAATTCGGCGAAATCACGCACATCGAAGCCAACTACGTCCGTCGGCGCGGCGTGCCCAGCCGCGGCTCGTGGTTCACGCGCCGATCGGTCTCCGGCGGCGGCGCGCTCATCGATCTCGGCGTCCACGCGATCGATCTCTCGATGTACCTGCTGGGCTATCCGGCCGTCGAGGAAGTCTCCGGGGTCACCCGGTCGGAGTTCGGCGATCGAGATGACTACGCCTACCTCGAGATGTGGGGCGGAGACAGCGGTCCGGACGGGTTCGACGTCGACGACTCCGCGAGCGCGTTCGTCCGCTGTGCGGGCGACCGCACGGTCTCGCTCGAGGTCGCGTGGGCGACCAACCGGCCGGCGACCCACGAGTTCGTCGTCCGCGGGACCAAAGCCGCCGCCCGATTCGATCTCCTTGAGGGCGATCTCACGATCCACTCGGCGAGCGCGGACGGCCCCGATCACCTGCTCGATACGACCATCGAAACCCGCGAGAACGACACCCACACGGACGAACAGCGGGCGTTCTTCGATGCCGTCACGACTAGCCGCGATAGCGGCGGCGGCATCGAGGACGCGCTGACCGTCCAGCGGATCATCGATGGCATCTATCGCTCGAGCGAGGGCGGATACACCGTCTCACTGGGCGACGGGAAACCTGACCCGCAGGGCAACCGCGAACGGTCGGACTATAGTAGCCACTGAAAGTCATTGCACATCTGATCGCACGACAGCGTTGCGATCAGTATGTAAATCGTTTCAGTGGCTACTATAGCGCCGTCCGGCGTTCGATGAGCAGCGATCGATAGCCGTGGAGGAATGTCGAGCGTTCCCCGTCGGAACGGCTTACATCGGCATGGATAGCGGCCAGCACGTTTATTTTAATTTATTACGACCGTGAAATTTATTGGTTGTGGGCGACTTGTCCGAACCGTATGGATATCGGAGTACACACGCCACCGCTCGCGAACGAATCGGTCGAGGACGCGCTCGCATACCTCTCCGACGTCGGCGTCGACGCAATCGAACCCGGCGTCGGTGGCTATCCCGGCGACGACCACCTCGACCGTCGGGCGTACCTCGACGACGAGGACGCGCAGGCCGAATTGCAACAACTGCTCGCGGAGTACGACACGCGGATCAGCGCACTCGCGACGCATAACAACCCGCTTCATCCCGACGAGGAGCGGGCCGAGGAGGCCGATACCGAACTCCGCGAGGCGATCCGACTGGCCGCCCAACTCGAGGTCGGAACCGTGACCTGCTTCTCGGGACTGCCAGCGGGGAGTCCGACCGACGAGACGCCCAACTGGATCACCGCGCCATGGCCGTCCGAACACGCCGAGGCCCACGAGTACCAGTGGGAGGTCGCCCTCGAGTACTGGAGGGACCTCGCCGAGTACGCGGACGACCACGGCGTTGACTTGGCCATCGAGATGCATCCGAACATGCTGGTGTATGAACCCCACGGGATGGCGCGGTTGCGCGAGGAAACGAACGACCGCGTGGGGGCGAACGTCGACCCCTCGCACCTCTACTGGCAGGGCATCTCGATCACCGACGCGATCCGCTATCTGGGCGAGCGCGAGGCGATCCACCACGTTCACGCCAAGGATACTAAGATCTACGAGGAGCAGGCCCGTGAGAAGGGAGTCCTGGATACGACGCCGTATGACGACGAGGCGAACCGGTCGTGGCTCTTCCGCTCCGTGGGATACGGCCACGACGAATCTCATTGGAAGGACATCGTCTCGACGCTCCGGATGGTCGGCTACGACGGTGCCCTAAGTATCGAACACGAGGACTCGCTGACCGGTTCTCGGGAAGGCCTCGAGAAAGCGGTCGACCTCCTCGAGCGGGCGATCTTCCGGGAGCGACCGGGCGACGCGTACTGGGCCGAGTAACCGTCGTGGGGCCGTAATCCGACACGACCTCGGCCCCGCTGCCCCTACCGCGTCGGCGCAGCGCGATCGCCCTGACGGAAAGTTCTAACAACTCCTCTTGTGAATGAATAGCCATGACACTCGAGGTCGGCGTGCTCGGCTATCGGTTCATGGGCAAAGCACACGCGAACGCGATGGCGCGGCTGCCGATGTTCTTCCCGGACGCGCCCGAGATCGAACGCAGCGTCCTCGTCGGTCGCGACGAGTCAGCGCTGTCGGATGCCGCCGATCGGCTCGGATTCGAGTCGGTTTCGACCGACTGGGCCGATGTCGTCGACGATGTAGACGTTTTCTACAATCTCGGCCCCAATCACGTCCACCGCGAACCGTCGATCGCCGCACTCGAGGCCGGGACGCCGGTCTTCTGTGAGAAACCGCTCGCGCCGACGCTCGAGGAAGCCGACGTGATGGCCGAGACGGCGCGCGCAGCGGGTGACGACGTACCCGCCGGCTGCGCGTTCAACTACCGCTTCGTGCCGGCGATCCGGTATGCGAAGCGATTGCTCGAAGCGGGTGAACTCGGCGAAATCCGCCACGTCCGTGGACGCTATTTACAGGACTGGCTGGTCGATCCCGAGGCACCGTGGTCGTGGCGCAACGACGAGGAACTCGCGGGGTCGGGTGCGCTGGGCGATCTCGGCGCACACACGGTCGACCTGCTTCGATTTCTCGTGGGGGACGACGCCCTCGCGGGCGATATCGAACGGCTCAGCGGCCACCTGCAGACGTTCGTCGACGAGCGGCCACTGGAGGGCGAAGATGGTGAGACGAGACCGGTTACGGTCGACGACGCCTACTCCGCGCAACTCGAGTTCGAAAACGGTGCCATGGGAACGATCGAGGCCTCGCGGTTCGCGACGGGCCACAAGAACGACCACACGATCGAGATCCACGGCTCGAAGGGGAGTCTGACGTTCTCGCTCGAGCGCCTGAACGAACTCGAGGTGCTCCGCGAGGACAACCGCGGCTACGAGACGATCCTGGTCACCGATGAGGACGATCCCTACGTCGATCACTGGTGGCCGCCGGGCCACGTGCTGGGCTGGGAGCACACCTTCGTCCACGAGAACTACGAGTTCCTCAGCGCGGTCGCAAACGGCGACGAGTTCGAACCGAACTTCGACGATGGCCTCGCCGCCCAGCAGGTGCTCGACGCGATCGACCGAAGCGACGAGCAGGGCAAGTGGGTCAGCCTCGAGTAGGCCGAGATCGATGGCGTTCCAGATCCAGAGCGCTTCGCCCGAATCGTCGAATTGCTCTCGGATGTGACTCGAGTCTTCGATCCGAAATCCGACACGCCAGACGGTGGCGCGCTGTCGACCCGGCCGAACGAGAGTGAGCGAATCAGTTGCGGGAGCTGTGGTCCGCCTCGTCGCCAGTAACAGTGTGTAAGACACTGACAAAACGAGCGCTCTGCTCATACTGGCAGCAGGGAGTTATCACGTCCTTTCTAACCATTCGCTCGCGCGAGTTCATCCCGCGATTCACTGTTGTTCATCGCGGAACAGCACGCGCCACTGCATCGGATCGACAGCTGGTATGGAGCGGATGGTCGGCCGGCGCACCCATCGACTCGAGCGGTGACATTCCTCCCAGACGGACCGGCGCATTCGTCGAGAGCGGGAGTCACCGTGGCGGCACACGATACGACCCGTTCCGACGCCCGACTGACGCCCGGTGCCTGACAGGATTTTTTGTAGCTCCGCTAAGAATATCTCGGTGGGAATGGACGACAGGATTCGAAAATTCATCGCCAACGAGAGCTGGCTACTGGTGGCGATCCTGACGTTCGCACTGACGAGTATTGCCGGAGTCGCCGGCCTCGGAGCGCTCGCGGGCGCGATCTCGATCGTCGGGTGGTTCCTGTTGACGCCGATCCTGCTGTTCTGGGGCGAGGAGGTCGCGTTGTTGCTCGAGGACGACGAGGCGCAACACCGAGACGGATGCCGGATCGGATCCGCTCGAGGAACTGAAACGCCGCTACGCGGCGGGGGAGATCGACGACGCGGAGTTCGAACGCCGGCTCGAGCGACTCGTGGCGGTCGACGAGATTCCGGACGACGCGATCGGTTCCGGGCCGGTCGACGAGCCGACGGACGCTGCAATAGTCGATGAGACGCCGGACGACGCGACTCGGACCGAACCGCTCGAGCGCGATCGCGAGCGGGAACAGGACCGCTAACTGCGGGACCCTCGGCGACGACACCACTCGCACTCGCTGATCGCCGGAGGCGTCGAGTATTCCCGGCTGGCGATCCAACGATGACTCGTTATGGCTGCGGAGATGACTGCCTATGTTATCGAGGAGTACGGCGACCCGGACGTCTTCACGGAGACGACCCGCGAGGTCCCCGAACCCGGGCCAGACGAGATCCGCGTCGAAGTCGCTGCGTCCAGTCTCAACCCCGTGGATTACAAGATCCGTCAGGGTGCGCTGCCCGACTTCGCCCCCGAGTTCCCGGCGATCCTCCACTGCGACGTGTCAGGCGTCGTCAACGCGGTCGGGGAGAACGTCGATGCTTTCGAAGCGGGTGACAAAGTCTACGGCATGCCCGGTGGCGCTGGCCGACAGGGCTCGCTCGCCGACTACGTCGTCGGCCACGCCGGAACGTTCGCCCGCGCGCCCGACTCGATCCCGCTCGAGGAGAGCGCGGCGCTGCCGGTCGTTGCGCTCACCGCCTGGGAGTTGCTTGCCGACAAGACGAGCGTCGACATCGGCGATGACGTGCTCATCTACGGCGGTAGCGGCGGGGTGGGCCACATCGCGGTCCAACTGGCCCACTGGTTTGGCGCGGACGTCACCGCCACGGGCTCGAGCGAGGAAAAGCGCAACCTCGCAGAGAAACTCGGTGCCGACGCGACCGTCGATTACACCGAGACTGATGTCGAGACGTACGTCGACGAACACGCCGGCGGCAACGGCTTCGACGTCGTCGTCGATCCGATCGGCGACGAGCATCTCGAGACGGCCTTCGAAGCGGTCCGGCCCTACGGTACCGTCGTGACGACTGAGTCGAGTGCGGCTCAGGAGCTGGATCTCGGGCCCATGCACGCGAACTCGCTCGAGTTGGGCGTCGTGCTCGTCATCCTCCCCGTGCTACTCGGCGAGCATCAGGACTGGATCGGCGAGGAACTCGCGGACATCGCGGCGCTGGTCGACGATGGTGCCATCGAGCCATCCATCGACGATCGCTTCGCTTTCGACGAGGCCGCGGCTGCACACCGTCGCGGCGAGAACGGTGACTTCCGCGGCAAACTGTTGCTGGTCAACGAGTGAGCGCTCCGTTTCGGCCGACCGGGCGTCATGGCTGACCGACTGGGCGTCACGGCTGTTCGACTGGAGCCAACTCGAGACCGCACGGTCGACGCCGCCGGGACGAATCGCCAGTCGGCTACACCGATTCGATTTTGCTGACCGTGTGAATCTCGTCGTACCGGACACTACCCTCGCCCAGTGGTTGCCCGTCGATCTCGAGATAGCCCGGTTCGAAGTCCGTCAGTTCACCGGTGATATCCGTCTGGTGATCTTCCGTCCGCTCCTCGCTGCGAACCTCGATGGTCTCGCCGATCTCGAAGTGATCCTGAACGAGTGCTTTGGTCTGTTCCGTATCGGCGTCCGGGGGAATCGTCAGGTCAGTCATGGCCGGTTGACCGTAGCACGGCCACGCCGGTAGTAGTTCAGCAGGTATTCGCAACTCGAGGCTGCTGTGCTCGGACAACCGTTTTGTACGAACGGGCCCAACGGCGATCAATGAAGATCATCAAGGACAGCGTCCACGACCACATTCAGGTCGACGGCATCGCCCGCGACCTGCTGGACACGCCGGCGGTACAGCGGTTGCGCCACATTAGTCAACTCGGAACCGTCTCCCTGGTTTACCCCTCGGCTAACCACACTCGCTTCGAGCATAGTCTCGGGGTCTACCACCTCGCCTGCGAGGCCCTCGAGCGACTCGGCGTCGAGGGGCAGCAAGCGGCGCGAGTCCACGCTGCGGCCTTGCTCCACGACGTCGGCCACGGGCCGTTCAGTCACAATATCGAGATGCTAACCTACCGCCGAACGGGGCGATACCACGACGACGTCCACGATCTGCTCGCGGACGGGGCTATCGGGGACGTGCTGCGAGACCACGACCTCGAGCCCGAGACGGTTGCGGACTTGGTCGCCGGCGAGGGCCGGTTCGGCCAGCTTGTCTCGGGCGAGCTCGACGTGGATCGGATGGACTATCTGGTGCGTGACGCCCACCACACCGGCGTTCCCTACGGGACGATCGATCACGGCCGGCTCGTCCGGGAACTGACCTTCGCCAACGGCGAACTCGTCCTCGACGAGGGCAACGTCCAGACGGCCGAGAGCCTGCTGGTCGCGCGGGCGCTGATGAACCCGACCGTCTACAGTCACAGCGTCGCCCGGATCAGCAAGGCGATGCTCCGCCGGGCGGCCGAACGGCTGCTCAAGGCTCCCGAGACGGACATCGACGCCGAGACCCTCCAGCGGATGGACGATCACGATCTGACCGTCGCCCTGCGCTCGTGTGTGGAGACGAGCGAATTTTCTCGTCGGCTGGACCAGCGGGATCTGTTCAAACGGGCGGTGTGGGCCGAGATGGACGACGTGCCGGGCGGGATCATCGAGGCCGATCACGCGGCGATTCGCGAGTTCGAGCGCGAGATCAGCGATCGAGCGGAGGTCGATCCGGCACACGTCATCCTCGACGTGCCGAGTCGCCCGTCGATGACGGAGTCGACGACCCGCGTGATGGTCAACGGTGAGATCCGTCAGCTGGGCCAGCAGTCGCCACTCGTGGAGGCGCTGCGTGCAGCTCAGTACTCCCAATGGCGACTCGGCGTCTACTCGCCGACCGATCTGCGCGATCGAGTTGGCCGGGCCGCAGTGGACGTGCTCGGCCTGGACATCAACGGTGCGCTGGTCAGCGACGTCCGGGACGGGATGGACGCGACGTTGGATCAGTTCGTCGACTAGCGGTTCTCGGCGGCTGTAATAGCCGATTTCTCAGACGAGGTGGTCGGGGCAGCCAATCGGACCGGAGCAGTTCAGGGTAGCCGATTCAGGCTCGCTCCTTATCCCCATTCGATGGAGAGAACGACGCGATGAGTGAATTTGTGAGTCGTCTTTCGATCCTGCTCGTCGTAGCGACCGCGGTCGCCGTGGCACTGGTCGGCTGGGCTGGCGGATTTCTCACCGTCGAAGCGTTCGGCCGGTCGCGCTCCGCCGTGATCGTCGGGCTCTCCCTCCTCGTTCTCTCCGGACTGATCGCCGTCCTGTACGAACCGCTCGAGATCGAGGACGAATCGAACTGAATCGGTGCCGGTCGGACCCCGAACCGTTGAAGGCGCTGACCGAGAACTGACGCGTATGGAACGAACGGGAACGATTCTCCGCGGCCGCGAGTTCGAACCCGTCGAGGGACGGGTCGTCATCGACGACGACGGTTGCATCGAGGCCATCGAGGAAACCCCGGTCGAGAGCGACGATATCATCCTCCCGGCGTTCGTCAACGCCCACACTCACATCGGTGATTCGATCGCCAAGGAGGCCGGCGGTGGCCTCTCGCTCGAGGAACTCGTCGCGCCGCCGGACGGCCTGAAACATCGGCTACTCCGGGACGCTTCTCGAAACGAACTCGTGACCGCGATGGAGCAGTCGCTGCGATTCATGCAGCAAGCGGGGACGGCCGCCTGTCTGGACTTCCGCGAGGGTGGCGTCGAGGGCGTTCGCATGCTCGAGGACGCCGCGGACGACCTCGCGATCGACGCGCTCTCGTTCGCTCGCGGCTCCGTCGACGCGATGCACGCCGGCAACGGGTTTGGCGCGAGCGGCGCGAACGACGACAACTTCGATCAGGAACGGACGGCGACCCGCGAGGCGGGCAAGCCGTTCGGCATCCACGCCGGCGAGGTCGATGAGAGCGATATCAACCCGGCGCTGGACCTCGATCCGGACTTTCTGGTGCACATGGTCCACCCCGAACAGGTTCACCTAGAGCGAATCGCGGACAGCGAGATTCCGATCGTCGTCTGTCCGCGTTCGAATCTCGTGACCGACGTCGGACTGTCGCCCTACGAGGAACTACACGAGCGGACGACGCTCGCGCTCGGGACGGACAACGTGATGCTCAACTCGCCGTCGATGTTCCGGGAGATGGAGTTCCTGGCAAAGCTCTCGGAGCTACCGGCTACAGAAATCCTCCGAATGGCGACGGTAAACGGTGCCGAGATCGCCGACCTCGAGTACGGCCTGATCGAACCCGGACGGGAGGCCCGCCTGTTGGTCCTCGGCGGCGACTCGGACAACCTCATTGGCGCGCGGGACCCGGTCCGGGCCGTGGTTCGCCGAGCGGGGGTCGACGACGTTCGCGAGGTCGTCTCCGGCGCGGACGTCGACGAGAGCGCGAGCTAACGTCGGCTCAGGCCGGCGTCAGTCGAGTCGCTCGGACGTCTCCGCGTGTTCCCGTGAGAGTTCGACGTATCGGTCGGCCGTCGCCTCGAGATGGGGGTCGTCGATCTCCGTCTTCGGTTCCGCAGGCGTGCCGGCGACGAGCGTGGACTCGGGGACCTCGGTGCCCTCGGTGACGACGCTGCCGGCAGCGACGACCGCGCCCTCACCGACGTGAGCGCCGTCGAGGACGACCGCGCTCATCCCGACCAGCGCGCGCTCGGCGACGGTGGCGTCGTGGATGATGGCGCTGTGGCCGACCGTCGAGTACGGCGCGAGTTCGGCCGTCTCGTGGAGGACGGCGTTATCTTGGACGTTGGCTCCCTCGCCGACGACGATCGTCCCGTGATCGCCACGCAGCGTCGTGTTCGGCCAGACGCTGGCGTCCGCCTCGATGACGACGTCGCCGATGACGACTGCAGCGTCGTCGACGTACGCGGAGTCGGCTATCTGCGGTTCCATCCCGTCGAACGATCGTAGCATAGCCGTTTCTGGCTCGAGAACCGTCTTGAAGGTGCCTATCGGAACCGACGCTGTTCGCACCGAACTGGCTCGAGTTTCGGTTGAACAAGTTATTTACTATGCCAAACAGACTCGAACATACTACTTACTACAACCAACACACTTTGGCACTATGGCTAATACCCAGCCCCGAAAATATGGTGCTGGCGGCATACTACCGTCCAGACGGACACCAGTTGCCGCCGTGTCATCCCCTACCCCCACCCCGAACCACTCCCCCGGTTCGGTATCCCCCTTTCGCTTCTTGGTTCCGGGCCGTTCGAGCCTACTCCTCGTCCCGATCGACGTCGGACAGTCGTTCCGAGAGTCGATCGAACCGTTCCCGCGTCAACTCCCGACGCTCGCGTTCGACCTCCTCGCGATAGGTGGCCTCGAGTAGGGTTTCCTCGTCGACGGTTACCTCGAAGACTGCACCCTCGTGTCGGCCGTCCTCGGGCAGCGTCTCGATGGTGACGATCCGCTCGCCGATCACGTCCCCGTCCGCTTCGAGCAGGAGAACCGCTGTCTCCCCGTCGACGATACGGTCGAGAACCGCGGTGTGTGTTTCACTCATCGGGCATCGGGGTACGATACGTATGGCAGTGCCATCAATCAGTGGACCGCATCCGAGGGATACCCACCAACGTTTACGGGCCCCGCCGGTGGAGTCGTCACCGGAATGCTCGAGCTATATCAGGCCGAAGGCTGTCCACATTCCGGGAAGGTCCGAGAGAAACTTACCGACCTCGGCGTTTCCTACACCATCCATAACCCGCGACTGGTCAGCGGCGAGGTGCGCAACGAGCAGACCCACGCGGAACTGACGGAACTCGGCGGGCAGGATCAGATCCCGTATCTCATCGACACTGATCGGCAGGAGGCGCTCTACGAGAGCGACGATATCGTCGACTATCTCGAGGAACACTACGGCTAACGGCGGGAGCGAGGACCGCGGTACCGCTCTCGAGTACCGACGGACCGTCTCGGAGCGATATCGAGTCGGTCCCGTGATCGTCGTTGGCATCGGTTTCAGTGCCCTGTCTCTTGCGTGCCCGTCGCCGTCGACGAACCGGCACACCGTCTGGATGATGGTGAGAGGATGCTGGGGAACAGGACGGAGCCGGAGTTCGGAGCGCTACGCCAACTCGAGGGCGGTCCCGAGATCCGACTTAACGGTGTCGACCTTGCTGCGATCGTATAGCGCCGCGGCCGGGTGAAACGCCGGCACGACGGTCCGCCCCTCGCGCTCGAATTCCCGGCCGTGCAGGTCGGTGATCGTCTCGCCGGTCTCGAGTAGTTCGTCCGTCGCGAAACTCCCCAGCGGGACGAGCACGGCCGGATCGACGCGCTCGATCTCGGCCTCGAGGACCGGCCACCAGGCCTCGATCTCGTCGACGTGGGGATCGCGGTTCTCCGGCGGCCGCACCTTGACCAGGTTGGTGATGTACAGGTCCCGCCGGTCGTAGCCGATCGCCTCGAGCGCGCGGTCCAATTGTTGTCCGGCTTGTCCGACGAAGGGTTCGCCCTGATTGACCTCCTGCTTGCCCGGGGCCTCGCCGATGAGCATCACGTCTGCCGACAGCGGTCCGATGCCTGGAACGAATCGGTCGGGATCGAACTGGTCGTCCGGTACCGCCTCGAGCGCGTCCGCGAACACTGTCTTGAACTCCCAGTCAGTCGACGGCTGATCTGTCATCGCGGGGGGCTACGACCATCTTAAGGAAACACCTTTTCGCTGCGTATTCCGCCGTCTCATCCGATACATGACCGTACCAGCAGTCGAGTTCCAGTGTCGATCTCAACAGTCAGTCATCGACTTGAGCGGCGGCATACCAGGGTCGCCGACGTCTCGCCGACCGACCGCTCGCAACGCGTCGATCATCTCGACGCTACGAGTCCGTACCGCTCGAGTCCACACGAGACGGATCATCCGCGGGCATATGCATGCTGTATCGATTTCCCTCAACCAGGCGGAGGGTGAAGAACAGATGGCATTCAAACCGCCGGTCAAGTGTCCGATCTGCTGTGACGTGCTCGAACTCGACCGGACGCTCGAGGATCACCTCGTCGAGAACCACTCTCACGTCGAAGTCGCCCGCTACGTCGCCTCCCACTCCGACCAAGCCGATATTCAGCCGATCTCGGACTGAACAGCGCCGCAGTCGACTACGGTACGACCGCCCCGCGCGGTAGCGATCGATCGAATCTATCCGAACCGTCGGCCGACCGTCTCCCAGGAGACGCCGGTTCGGTGGTTCGTTACCGTCGTCTATCGGCAACGCGCTCCTCTCCGGTCTCCTGGCTCACAACCTCGTAGAGCAGCGCGCGCCCGCCGTCAGCGGTCGGCCGCAAGATTCGCCCGAGTCGCTGCGTGAACTCGCGTTCGCTGCCGCTGCCCGAGAGTACGATTGCGACGTTTGCATCGGGTACGTCGACGCCCTCGTCGAGCACGTTCGAGGTCGCGATCCGGGTGTAGGTCCCCTCGCGGAAGCGCTCCAAGATCTCCCGTCGCTCCGCGGCACCGGTCTGATGGGTGATCGTCGGGATCAGAAACCGCTCGCTGACGTCGTACGCGAGGTCGTTGTGGGCCGTAAAGACGATCGTCCGCTCGCCGCGATGGTCGTCGAGGATGTCCGTGAGCGCCTCGAGCTTGTTCTCACTGCCGAGCATGAGCTCTCGTGCGCGCTGGCGGGCGAGCAGTGCCTTGCGGGCCTCGGGGTCGTTGCCGGATCGCTTGACGAGTTCCTGGTAGTCCGAGCCGCTGCGCATGTCGATACCCGACTTCGCGAGGTAATCCGTGAAGATTTTCTGATTTCGCTCGTACTCCTCGCGCTCTTCGGGAGTGAGTGAGACCGCGAGTCGCTTAACGTCGTAGTTTGCGAGGTGATCGCCTGCGAGTTCGTCCACGTCGATCCGGTGGACCAGCGGTCCAACAATCTCCTCGACGACCTCGTGTGCCCCATCGGGCCGCTCGAACGTCGCGGTCAGCCCGAGCCGTGCCGGCACAGCGAGCAGCCGCGCGATCTCGCGATACCCCTCGCCGCCGAGGTGGTGGACCTCGTCGAAGACGACGCAACCGAACCGGTCGCCGACCGAATCCGCTTTGAGATACGCTGAATCGTACGTCGAGACGGTGATTGGCTCGAGGCGCTGTTCCCCGCCACCGAAGCGGCCGATCGGGTTTCCAAACTCGCGCTCGAGTTCGCGTTCCCACTGCTCGAGTAGGTCGATCGTCGGGACGACGACGAGCGTCGGGACCGAGAGCCGCTCGATCGCTTTCAACGCGATAACCGTCTTCCCGCTGCCGGTCGGGAGTTCGAGGACGCCGGCAGGCGCTCGCTCGACGGACTCGAGAGCGGGGCTGTCGGCCCACCGATCCGTTTCGAGCCAGGCCTCGAGCGCCGTCGCCTGATAGTCGCGGAGTTCGTACGCCGACCGGAGATCCGAGACGGACTCGAGGTCGAGGACGCGATCGTCGACCGCGGCCGCTGTCGTCAGTAGTGCTGCTCGCAGGTCGGCATATCTGCCGGCCGGGACGCGCCAGCCATCGGTCCGTGGATCAGCCTCGAGATCCGGGACCGACGTTCGGATCGACGACGGCGAGACGGATGTGTTCTCGAGGCCATCGATCCGAATCGTCCCGTCCTCATACCGGAGTTCGATCGTCGTTGATTCGTCGGCTGAAGCCCGCGTCACGGGACACAATCAGGGGAGGACGTACATATACGGTCGGATATTCGGCGGCTCGAGAAGGCTGTCGCAGCCGCTGACTGCCGTCGGTCGGCACCGACTCAGGGCAGCGTCCGTGGCGACTACTATAGTAGCCGCTGAAACGATTCACACACTGATCGCACAGCTGTCATTCGATCAGGTGTGCATTGACTTTCAGCGGCTACTATAGCGTGGCTTCACTTGCGTCGACTACCCGAGGACGATCGGCTTCGGGATAGGGTTCAGGTTGTCCGTCGCTGTCCGTGTTGATCGATTCTATCGCGTGAGGCTCCCGCCGTCTTCCGGCGGGCTACTCCCGTCATAGATGGTGGCGGTGGTTGCCGTAACGCCAATCATGATTGCTGGCACGGTATAACACACCGAACATGGTGGAGCCGACTGACCAATCCGACCCAGACACTGGACAGGTGTTCGAGTCGATTGAAGAGCGAGTCGATCAGCGGGACGACTGGGCACGCCGCCGTCGAAAAGAGCTTCCCACGGATAAGCAGTTACTCGTCATTGCGTGCATGGACGAACGAATCCCTGTCGAAGATGCACTCGGTATTTCCCTGGGTGACGCCCAAATATTCCGAAATGCCGGCGGGAAGGTGACTGACGATGTCATCCGAAGCGCCGCGCTGACCACGAACTTCTTCGACACGACGGAAATCATCGTCGTCAATCACACGGATTGCGGGATGATGAGCGCACTGGACGAGGCTGTCGCCGAAGGGCTCGAGGCCGCCGCTGGCGGTAGCCTCGACGATATCGATCTCAATCCCGCACTCCCCAGTTTAGATATTGGTGATGCCTCGATCGCCGAGTGGGTCTCGATGACCGACGACATTGATGAGGCGTGCCAGGCCCAAATCGACTATCTCGAGGACCATCCGCTTATACTGATGAACAGGCGCAATACCACGGCCTTCAGGCCGTGAATACGCGCCGTAAGCTTGATTGTTCGACCCCACTATACACCTCTTGTGCGCGGAGAACTGGCAGTTGACTCGGTGTTTGCCACGGCGCGAGCCGAAATCAAACAAGTGAGCCGACCGCGCCGACCGACACAAAACAAGACACCTCCGAGCCGTCAACGCGGTAGGAGTAACGGCTTCGTGGCAGAGCCAGCGCCGTCGGTCGCAAACCGTAGACTCCCAACCGTCAGGATTGACCTGCCCGGCCAACACCGGGTGGGAGGCCCGCGTCTTTAGGCGCGGGAGGATGTCACTCCAGACGAGGTCTCCGTCCACGGCTACATCTATGAAGTCGAAAGCGACGCCCTCCGCCGCCCTGGCGAACGGATATCTGAGCGGATCAACACGCGTGTCTCGGAATAACAGACGTCCATCCCGCGATTTCTGTCCTTGTCGATCTGTTCACGATAGTGACCGATATCCGCTCTTCGATGAGTGAGCGTCGAAGCGTGCTGAATTCCCGCTCCGTATTCATACTGTCGGACAGAACTAGTTGACTATCGATCGCTGAATTCGTCTGTCTCTAAAGTCGACGGACGATCTTTCGCAGTCGAATCTGCAGTGACCTCTGTCCGACAGTATCACTACGGCATACAGAGCCCCTCCGTAATGGGGACCATCCGCAGGAATCAGGAGGCATGTGTAGTGACCGCTCTGCTCAGCAACTTGATCACGGATCCGGGTACCTCAACCCTTTTATTACCGCTGTTCGTTGACTGGCATATGAGCGAAGACGAGGGCACGGACACGTCAGCCCAGGGTGTCCCGTCCGCGGAGGAATCCGACGACGGCGAGACGGCCGACGTGGATCCCGCGGCGTCGACGGATGGGGAATCGGAACCAACTCCGGAGTCAGACGACTCGAGAGCAGCATCTGCGAACGCGGACGTCGATACGTCCGAGGGAGCGGCTAACGCGGATCCAGATGTCGAGACGACTGCGGACACCGAGGACGCGCCCCGGGAAGCACCCGAAACGAGCGCGGACATCCAGCAGGTGCTCGATCGGGTTACGGAGTACGACGACGAACTCGCCCGCAAGGTCAGTTCCATCGTCGAGGAGGCCCGCGATCTCAACGGGACCGTCAAACACCAGCGCGAGGAACTCGAGGACCTCACGGAGCGCATTGAATCCCAGGCCGAGACCATCGGTGACCTTCAGGACGAACTGGACGAATACGAGCAGGCGATAGACGAACGCGACGCCCAACTCGAGGAGCACGAAGAGGAGATCGAGAACCTCGAGAGCCGGCTCAAGCGAAAGCAGGCGGACTTCCAGAACTACAAGAAACGCGCCAAGAAGCGCCAACAGCAGATGAAAGACCGCGCCACTGAGGACCTCGTCGAGCGGCTCATCGGCGTCCGAGACAACTTAAAGCGGGCACTCAAGGAGGACAGCGACGATGTCGAGACGCTCCAAGATGGCGTCGAGATGACGCTTCGGGAGTTCGACCGGATTCTCGAGGACGAGAACGTCTCCGAGATCGAGCCCGAACCCGGCACCGAGACCGATCCACAGCGTCACGAGGTCATGATGCAGGTCGACAGTGACCAGCCAGAGGGGACCGTCGCCGACGTCTACACGCCCGGCTACGAGATGGGTGACAAGGTCATTCAGAACGCTCAGGTGACGGTCTCGAACGGCGAACTCGCCGAGACCGACGGCGATGGCCCCGCAGAATCGGCCGGACAGGGCGACGAATCTGACAGTAACGAGACCGACGGGGCCGACGACGACTCGTCGGATGCCGACGCCGAGGACGGCGAAGCGATCGAACTCGGCGGCGAAGTTGACGACGACCGCGAGGACGCCCCAGCGGACGAAGCTGACGAGTAACGCGAACGGAATTTGTCGAGCCGTCGACGCTCGTGGCCCCGGCGACGGCTCGAGAGAGCACCGGATTGACACTGGTTTTCACTCTGATTCAACTGTCGCGAGCGCGGCTCTAGAGCGGCGTGCCCGGATTTTATTCGGCTCTGCTGCTCAGCTAGTAACCTTTAAAACAAAGTGCGCACAATACCCGTCCACGATGGCGAGCAACAAAATTCTCGGAATCGACCTGGGGACGACGAACAGCGCGTTCGCGGTGATGGAAGGTGGCGATCCGGAGATCATCGTTAACGCCGAAGGCGAGCGGACGACGCCCTCCGTCGTCGCCTTTACCGACGACGAGCGACTCGTCGGGAAACCGGCGAAGAACCAGGCGATTCAGAACCCCGAAAAGACGATTGCCTCGATCAAGCGCCACATCGGTGAGGATGACTATACCGTCGAGATCGAGGGCGAGGAGTATACGCCCGAAGAGATTTCGGCAATGATCCTCCAGAAGATCAAACGCGACGCCGAGGACTATCTCGGCGACGAGGTCGAGAAGGCTGTTATCACGGTCCCCGCCTACTTCTCCGACCGACAGCGCCAGGCGACCAAAGACGCCGGCGAGATCGCCGGCTTCGAGGTCGAGCGCATCATCAACGAGCCGACCGCTGCGTCGATGGCCTACGGCCTCGACGACGACTCCGACCAGACCGTGCTCGTCTATGACCTCGGTGGCGGCACCTTCGACGTCTCTATTCTCGATCTCGGCGGCGGCGTCTACGAGGTTGTCGCGACTAACGGTGACAACGACCTCGGTGGCGACGACTGGGACCAGGCCATCATCGACTGGCTCGCAGACGAGTTCGAAGCGGAACACGGCATCGACCTCCGCGACGATCGGCAGGCCCTCCAGCGGCTCAAAGACGCCGCCGAGGAGGCCAAGATCGAACTCAGTAGTCGAAAAGAGACCGAGATCAACCTGCCCTTCATCACGGCGACCGACGACGGCCCGATCCACTTAGAGGAGTCGATGACCCAGGCCAAGTTCGAGTCGCTCACGCAGGATCTGATCGACCGCACCGTCGAGCCGACCGAGCAGGCGCTCGAGGACGCGGGCTACGACGAGGACGGGATCGACGAAGTCCTCCTGGTCGGCGGTTCGACTCGGATGCCACAGGTCGCAGAGAAGGTCGAGGAGCTGACGGGCAAGGATCCCCAAAAGAACGTCAACCCCGACGAGGCTGTCTCGCTCGGGGCCGCGATTCAGGGCGGTGTCCTCGGCGGCGAGGTCGACGATATCGTTCTGCTGGACGTCACCCCGCTCTCGCTCGGTATCGAGGTCAAGGGCGGTCTCTTCGAGCGACTCATCGAGAAGAACACGACGATTCCGACCGAGGAGTCGAAGGTGTTCACTACCGCGGCGGCCAACCAGACCACGGTGCAGGTCCGGGTCTTCCAGGGTGAGCGCGAACTGGCCGAGGAGAACGAACTGCTCGGCGAGTTCCACCTGACCGGCATCCCGCCGGCCCCCGCGGGCACGCCACAGATCGAGGTCTCCTTCTCGATCGACGAGAACGGGATCGTCAACGTGAGTGCGGAGGACAAGGGCAGCGGCACCACCGAGGAGATCACCATCGAGGGCGGTGCCGGTCTCTCCGACGACCAGATCGAGGAGATGCAAGAAGAGGCCGAGAAACACGCCGAGGAAGACCAGCAAAAGCGCGCGCGCATCGAGGCTCGGAACGCCGCCGAGGCGACGATCCAGCGCGCCGAGACGCTGCTCGAGGAGAACGACGAGCAGGTCGACGACGATCTCCGCGCGGACATCGAGAGTGAAATCGAGGACTTAGAGGAGACGATCGACGACGATGATGCCGACGCCGAGGACATCGAGTCCGCGACCGAGGCCCTGAGCGAGGAACTCCAGGAGATCGGCAAGCAGATCTACCAGGAAGCCGATGCCGCGGATGCCGGTGCCGCCGGTGGCGCAGCGGGTGCTGGAGCGGCAGGTGCTGGCGGTGCGGCCGGTGCAGGTGCGGGCCCCGGTGGCATGGGCGGCGGTCCGAACCCCGGTCCCGACGCCAGCGCTGCCGGTGACGAGGACGAGGAGTTCGTCGACGCCGACTTCGAGGACGTCGACTTCGACGAGGACGAAGACGACGAGTAACGGGTCTTCGGCCCGTCAGACGATGCGGAAACAGTGAAGACGGAGACGGTACGGCTGCGGTTGGGGGTGTAAGCACAGTACCCGCGAGCGAACGGAGTGAGCGAGCGGTCTTTTAGCGTAGATTTTTGCGCCGAGCGGTTCCGAACGAAGTGAGGAATCCCGAGGCGGAAAAAGGTACGTCTGGAACGTTCGTTTCAAGTGTCTCAACCGAGTATCGGGTGAACAACGAATGAGCGAGGACTTCTATGACGTTCTCGACGTGAGCCCAGACGCGTCTGCCGAAGAGATCAAACAGGCGTATCGGTCGAAGGCCACCGAGTACCACCCAGACGTCAGCGACGACCCCAATGCCGAGGAGAAGTTTAAGAAGATCCAGAAGGCAAAGCAGGTGCTGACCGACGAGGAGAAGCGCGACGCCTACGATCGGATGGGTCACGACCGCTACGAACAAGCCGAAAAACACGGCTTCGACGCCAGCGAATCCGGCGGTGCCGGCGGAATGGGCGGTGGCCCGTTCGGCGGCATGGGCGGTGGCGGAATGGGCGGCGGTATGGGTGGCGGCGGTCTCGGCGACCTCTTCGAACAGGTCTTCAGCGGCGGTGGTGGCGGTGGACGTGGCCGTCGTCGGCCCCGCAAAGGGCGAGACCTGCGAACCGAACTCGAGATCGATCTCGAGGAGGCCTACGACGGCGCGGAAAAACAGTTCACCGTCGACCGTCCCGAGGAATGTGATGTCTGTGCGGGCGAGGGCCATCCGCCGGAGGCGGACGCCGAGACCTGTCCGCAGTGTCAGGGCCGCGGGCAGGTGACCCAGGTCCAGCAGACGCCGCTCGGTCGCGTCCAGCAGACGACGGCCTGTCCCCGTTGTGAGGGCGAGGGGACGCTGTACTCCGAGACCTGCGGCGAGTGTCGCGGTGAGGGCTACGTCCGAAACGAGGCGACGCTGACTGTCGAAGTCCCGGCCGGCATTCAGGAAGGCCAGACTCTCCGGATGGAAGGCGAAGGTGCGCCCAGCCCCGAGGGCGGTCCACACGGTGACCTGCTGATCGACGTTTCGATCCGCGAGCACGAGGAGTTCGAACGCGAGGGCGACGACCTCCAGTACCGGCTACCGGTCTCATTCCCCCAGGCCACGTTCGGCGACACCGTGGAAGTCCCGACGCTCGAGGGCGCAGCCGAGTTCGAGATCCCGACGGGGACCCAGAGCGGCGAGACCTTCCGGCTCAAGGGGAAGGGGATGCCGCGTCTGCGCGGCCGCGGTCAGGGTGACCTCTACGTGCAGGTCCGGGTCGTCACCCCCGAGAGTCTCAACGAGGAGCAACGCGAGGCGCTCGAGGCGTTCGCCGAAGCCGGCGGCGACGAGATCGAGGTGAAGGAAGGATTCTTCGAGAAGATCAAGCGGGCGTTTTAACGAGCGAAACAGTTCTCGATAGCGGACGGGGCGTTACCTCGTCGATAAGTATGGGGCACGCCCTCGGAGTCATCGTCGATGGACATCGCTCGAACGTACCGGTCGACGAACCAGATGCGCAAGCTACTCCGGTCGGAACGACAGACCGGATCGTCGTTCGACCTCTCACCCCGGCGGCGGCTCCGGCTGTATCGCCGCGGCTTCTGAGTAAGTCCGGCGTGCTCTACGACTTCGAGTCGAACAATCCCAACGCATACCTCTCGGACTACCAACGGTTCGTCGGGACGAAACGGATCAACGGCCACTGGAACGCGCTGATCGACAACAAACTCGCCTTCCACCGGGTGCTCGGCGAGTTTCCCGACCACCGACCGGCGGTGTACGGACTGCTCGCTGACGGGCGCTTCCACACGTTCGATCCCGCCGACGAGCAGGCAGCGCTGACTGACGGGGGGATCGAACTCGAGCACTCATCCGAGACGATGACCGGGCCGCCGACTGGGACGCCGATCGACTGGATCGACGAGACCCTCTCGGAGGGAGACCGGCTCGTGTTGAAGTGGTTCAGCGGCGGCGGCGGGAACAACGTTCACTTCCTCGAGCGAGCTGACGGTGAGTACCTGTTCGACGGCGAGCCGACGACCGAGTCCGATCTCGCCGAGACGCTCGCGGGCCTCGAGAACTACCTCGTCTGCGAGTTCGTCGAACAGGCCGACTACGCGGCCGAGTTGTTCCCCGACGCGGCGAACACGCTCCGGGTCCTGACGATGTACGACGAACGGGAAGGGGAGGCGTTTATCCCGATCGCGATTCACCGGATCGGAACGCAGGACTCCGCGCCAGTGGACAACTTCTCGAACGGCGGGCTAAGTGCCCTGATTGACCGCGAGACCGGCAGTCTCGGTGAAGGTGCCGAGTATCCCCACGACGGGGCCGTCGACTGGCACGAAACCCACCCTGGGACCGGCGCTCGCATCGAGGGGACGACGATTCCGGGCTGGGAAGGGATTCGCGATCGGCTGCTCGAGATCGCAGAAACGCTCTCTCACGTCCCCTATGTCGGCTGGGATCTGGTCGTCACCGACGAGGGTGAGTTCCAGATCATCGAGGCCAACAGCTATCCGGGCGTCGCCTCGTTACAGGTTCACCGACCGCTGCTGGCCGATGCCCGAACGCGACGATTCTACCGGAATCACGGCGTCCTCTAAGCCGGAGGGGGTTGTATTTGATCGGGCGACTGTCACGGAAACACCCAATACAGGTTTCACGAGTGACAGCGTACACTAGCGTGGTACTATCATGCAAGGGAATCAAATCCTGCTCCTCGCCGGTGACTTCGTCGAGGACTACGAGATCATGGTCCCGTTTCAGGCGCTCGAGATGGTCGGCCACGAGGTCCACGCCGTCTGCCCCGAGAAGGAGGCCGGCGACACCTGTCCGACCGCAATTCACGACTTCGAGGGCGACCAGACCTATACCGAGAAGCCGGGGCACAATTTCGAACTGAATCATGACTTCGACGCCGTCGACCCGTCTGAGTACGACGCGCTGGTCGTGCCGGGCGGTCGCGCACCCGAGTATCTCCGGACCTACGACGAGGTCCTCGAGTACGTTCGCCACTTCTTCGAGGCGGACAAACCCGTCGCGGCGCTGTGTCACGGCGTTCAGATCCTCGCCGCCGCGGACGTCCTCGAGGGTCGGACCTGTACGGGCTATCCGGCACTCGAGACGGACGTACGGATTTCTGGCGGCGACTGGGCCGAGGAAGTCACGCGCGACGGCAACCTCGTGACGGGGCAGGCGTGGCCGGACCATCCCGAGTGGCTCGCCGAATTCCTCGAGTGTCTCGGGACGGACATCGACCACGCCGAACCGGCGACCGCGGACGACTGAACTGGCGGCCGCGAATGACCGCCCGCGAGTCCCGTCGTATGGCGGCTCACGACGGTGACACCGGCGACGCGAGTCGGCGCGCTTTTTCCGCCCCGGTCCCCAGTCTCGAGTATGAACGCAGCGACGGTCGACGACCTGCTCACCCGTGAGCTCCGCGACGATCGGATCGGACTCGTCGACGCGACGGGCCGGGAGTACGACTACCACTGGCTGTGTACGACCGCCTGGAAGGCCGGCAACTTCCTGCGCCATGCGGGCGTTCGCAACGGCGTTACCGTCGGTGTCGTTGGTGACGGCCCCCTCGCACTGCTCGCCTTCTTCGGCACGACATTGCTCGAGGGGACCACCCGGTTCGAGCCGCCGACCGATCTCACTGACGAGGACGACTTCCGGACCCTCGTCGCAGCTGTCGATGAACTCGAGGGCTACGAGTTACCACGGGGCGCACAGCGCGTCGGCTACGGTGACGAACCCGACGCACCGGGCGTCCACCACTTCGACGCGGGCCTCTGGAGCGAGAACCCCTCGTTCCCCCCGCTGTCAATCGACCCCGAGACGATCATCCTGACCGACGGCGATCGGACCGTCACGCACGAGGGAGTGCTTGAAGCCGCACGCGAGGTCGTCACAGAGACCGATCTCGAGGCGGACGATCGCGTTGTCGTTCGCGCGCCGCTGTCGGACCCTCGGACCGTCGCGGCTGGCGTGATCGCGCCGTTGCTGGCCAGAGGCGTGATCGTGCTTCCGGACAACGCAGACGAGAGTGGGGACGAACGAGGGACCTATGCCGTCTCGAGCGCATCCGTCGAGTCGGTTCCCGAACCGAATCGGATCGACCTCGACGCGGTGTCGCTCCCCTGACGGCGGCCGGTTCTCGCCGATTTCCACAGTCCCGATCAGAGCTCTCGGTACAGCAGCCCGTCGACGGCGGGTCCCGACAGAACCTCGCCATCGTGGGTGAACCGCGAGCCGTGGCAGGGGCAGTCCCATGTCTCCTCAGCGTCGTTCCACCGGACGAGACAGCCCATGTGCGGACAGGTGGCTGAGACGGCGTGGGTCGTCCCGTCTTCGTCGCGGTAGAGGCCCACTGGCTGGCTCGCGCGCCGGACGACGCGCGCGTCGCCGCGAGGAAGGTCAGCCGTCTCGTCGCTTCCGAGCGACGCCAGCAGCGACTTGATTCGGTCGCCGACGAAACTGCCGCCGACTTTGGCGTTTTCCTCGAGGAAACTCTTCGCTGACGCGCCGGGCGTGAGCCGCTGGGGATCGAACACGTCGGCCCAGGGGTTCGATCCCTCAACGATCAGATCGGCGAGGATCATCCCCGCAGCGGTGCCGTTCGTCATCCCCCAGCCTTTGAACCCGGTGCCGACGTAGACGTTCTCGGCCAGCGGATCGATCCGTCCGATGAAGGGCACGTGATCGACCGGCGAGTAGTCCATCGTCGACCAGCGGTATTCGATCGATTCAACATCGAAGTGCTCGCGAGCGAACGCCTCGCAGCGCCGATACCGCTCGGAGGTCGGTACGCCGTCGACGCTCGGCTTGTGGCTCTGTCCGCCGACGATCAGGAGTTCCTCGTCCTCGTCGTCTGTGCTCCCCTCAGTTACCGGATACCGCCGTATCGTCGCCGGGGGCGAGGCGGTGTTGTAGTACATCCCCTCCGGGGGCGTCCCGTCGATGCGGACCGCGAGCAGGTACGCGCGGTGGGGATGCATCCGCGCGAAGTAGCCGGCGCGGTCGAAAACGGGGAAGTGTGTCGCGACGACGACGTCGTCGGCGACGACATCACCGCGTTCCGTTTCGACGCGACACGGGGAGCCGGGCTCGATATCGAGCGCGCGCGTCTCCTCGAACACGTAGCTGTCGTCGCCGTGAATTTGTTCTGCGATCGAAAGGAGGTACTTCCGCGGGTGAAACGCCGCCTGTTCGTCGAATCGGACCGCACCGTCGACGTCGTAGGGAAGCGGGGTTTCTTCGACGTACGAGGCGGGGAGCCCGAGTCGTTGGGCCGCGTCGACCTCGTCGCGGACCTGCGAGATGTCGTCGGCCGAGGCCGCGTAGGTGTAGGCTTCCGTGCGCTGGAAGTCGCAGTCGATGCTCCCGTCTTCGACGCGCCGCTCGACTTCGTCGATCGCCGCCTCGTTCGCTTCGGCGTACTGTCTCGCCTTCCCCGCTCCGAACTGGGAAACGAGCGTGTCGTAGAGCAGCCCATGCTGGGAGGTGAGTTTGGCCGTCGTGTGGCCAGTGGTGCTCTCGACGATCCGATCCAACTCGAGGACCGCGACGGTCCGACCGGCCTCTTGCAGATTGATCGCCGCGCTCAATCCAGTGATGCCCCCGCCGATGACCGCGACATCGACGTCAAGGCCGCCCTCGAAGGGGTCGTAGTCGGTCGTCGGGGTCGTAGCGAGCCACAGCGACTCCTGTCGCGGGGAGTCCGATTCGAGTGTGTTATCGTCCGACATTGGGATCAGCGAGTCGTGCTATCCACACTCGAGGAAAAAGGGGTCGGGGGTGATCGATACCGACGGCAACGCTCTCGAGACAGGCAGTGACTCGAGACAGTCACGCTCCCCGTCGGAATTGTTTATCCTGCCGTTCGTGGTCGCTTCGGCTATGCCAGACGTCGCAATCGTCGGCGGCGGTGCCGCCGGCCTGAGCGCAGCGCTGTTCACCGCGAAGAACGGCCTCGAGACGGTCGTCTTCGACACTGACGAGACGTGGATGCACAAGGCCCACCTGTTCAACTACCCCGGAATTCGAAGCATCAGCGGGAGCGAGCTCATGGAACTCATGCGTGGCCAGGTCCGCGACCGCGGTGCCGACGTGCGCGTCGGCGAGGAAGTGACCGATGTCGATCCAGGCGACGACGGGTTCCGAGTCGAAACCGACGATGGCGAGTACGACGCCGACTACGTCGTGCTCGCGACCGGTGCCGATCGCTCCATGGCCGAGGACCTCGCGGTCGAGTTCGACGACGACGGCACCGTTGACGTCGACCTGGACACGGAGACGAGCATCGACGACCTGTACGCGACGGGTGCGATGGTCCGGGACGAGGAGTGGCAGGCCGTCATCGCCGCGGGCGACGGCGCGTCGGCGGCGCTGGACATCCTCAGCAAGGAGAAGGGCGAGCACTTCCACGATTTCGACGTGCCCGACGACGTGCCGTGATCGAACGGAGCGAGCGGCGGAACCGATTCGGATTTCGTCCGCATTCGAACGGTGAAAACGGCCGACAGCGCCACGCCTGCGTGTTCGGGGGGTGTGACTAAGCGACTACTCGGTGATAGTTCATCTATGGTAATGAACGATCTTCACCAGCTGTTCGTCCACAAGCTCGCACAACAGTACTACATCGAACAGGAACTCGTCGAGACGCTCGACGAGATGGCTCGAAACACGACCAACGACCGGATGAGCCAGGGCTTTGCCGACCACCGCGACGAGACTCAAACGCAGATCCAGCGCCTCGAGGACGTCTTCGCGGCGCTCGACCGACCCGCGGAAGCGCGAGACTGCGCCATCCTCGACGGCCTCGAGGAAGACCGGCGCGAACTCGAGGCCGAGATCGAAGACGACGAGATGTTGAACATGGTCTACCTAAATGCGGGGATGATGACCGAGCGCGTCGAGATGACGGCCTATGAGGGGCTGACGACGATCGCGGAACAGCTCGAACTCGGCAACGACGTCCAGCGACCGCTCGAGTCGAACTACGACGAGGAGAAATCCGCCTTCCGCGAACTCGAGACGCTGGCGACGGCGAAGGATATGAAGTCGCTGTGGGATCGGCTGACGCCGTCGTAAGCTGTGTTACGTACCGATACCGGGGATCTCCCCGGTTCTCATCCCTACGTGAGCGCCGGCACTGGACACGGTTCGCGAGCGCTCGTAGTCATTCCGGGCATTGGTGACGCGATGTTTTCCGGAGCGTATCCGCCGTTTTCGGGCTGGGCACTCGCGACGTACTTCGCTCGCTACCTCGACGAGTATACCGTGTACCTGCTCAGCCGGCAGCGCGGACTTCCGGCGGGGTATGACGCGGACGACGCCGTCGCGACCCACCGCCGAGCGCTCGAGTCGATCGCGGACGAAAGCAAGGCAATCGACGTCATCGGCATTTCGATGGGCGGGCTGATCGGCCAAGAACTGGCCCGCTGGCGCCCCGAACTGGTCGGCCACCTCGTACTCGCGAACAGCGGCTGTCGCCTCGACGCCGACGCTCACTCGACGATCCGTCGCTTCGAAAAATATGCCCGAGAGCACGATTGGGCGTCGATCAGATCGGCGCTCGCTGCCGCGATGTTCTCGGACGGCCGCGCAGTCACGTACCCGCTAACCGTCCAGACCGTCGGTCGATTTCTCCAGCCACGACCCGCCGACCCCGCCGACGTATGGCGGTCGCTCGAGTTCATCCTCGAGTTCGATAGCTGCGATCGCCTCGACGAGATCGAGCGGCCGACGCTCGTATTCGGCGGCGACCGCGATCCGTTCTTCACGCCATCGATCGCGCGCGAGACCGCAGATCGGATCCCCGACGGAGAGCTGACGCTCGTGCCAGGCGCGAAACACGCCGCCTTCCACGAACGAAAACTGACGTTCGATTCACGGGTTCGCTCGTTCCTCGAGCGCTAATCGTTCTTCTCGGCGCTGTCGATCAGTTCTGATCGTTCCGCGAGCCAGTCGTAGACCCGCGGCCAGCCGTCCTCGTGGGCCTCGACCGAGACCGAGAGTCCCACGTGACTAACCGGGTGGCCATGGAAGATACCTGTATACGAAGACGGACGACTGTCAGCCGTCTCCCTGCACTGTTCACGCGATTTCGACCGGACATCGGCGAGCAGTTCGCTCACGCTCTCGGCGGCGAGCAGCGGCCTGCGGGCCGTGTAGCATGCTCTCCGAAAATACCTCTAACACCGCTCTGTGGCCCGTTTCTGTCCTCTCACTCGCATTCGCAGCGTGATCGGTCACCGCAACAGCATTATACTCTTCGAGTGAATATCCCTCGGCAATGATGTACGAGGCGGTCCTGTTCGACTTCGACGGGGTCGTGGTCGAGACCCCGTCGTCCAAGCGGCTCTCCGACGCCCTCGGCCGAACGTACGAGAAACTCGACCGGTCCGGGCCGGCCGCCGAGACGCTTCAGGAACTCATGTGCGGCGACTTCGAGTCGATCGCCGACCGCTGTCACGGCCTCGGTATCGAAACGGACGTGTTCTGTGCCCAGGCCGCCCGCGAGATGGTCCGCACCCAACGCGAAGAGGTAGAACGCGGGTTGCGGTCGGCATACGACGATGTCACCGCGGTGCGGTCGCTCGACCGGCCACTCGGCATCGTCAGCGACAACCACCCAACCGTCGTCTCGACGCTACTCGATCGGTTCGGGCTCCGATCGCTGTTCGAGACCATATATGGCTGTCCGTTGACCCCCGACGGGCTATCCCGACGGAAGCCCGATCCGACGAACATCGAGGCCGCGATGGACTCCCTCGAGGCGGACGACGCGCTGTACGTCGGCGACCGAGCCGTCGACATCCGGGCGGCCGACAACGCGGGCATCGATTCAGTGTTGCTCTCGCGGTCCGGGGACGGAGGGATCGACGAGGACGTGGACCCGACCTACCGCCTCCCGTCGCTCTCAGGGCTTCCCTCGGTCCTCGAGTGAGCGGATCGACTCTCGGTACCGGCGAGAGAGGGCTGACCCGACAGTGCGAATGAGGGCCCCATGGCAGATTCGTGGCCGCGCTTTTTCCGCCCGCTCGCCGTACTCGGCGTATGGAACCCGACGACACCTGGACGACCCTCCGTCAGCAGTGCGAGACCCTCGAGCCGGGTGCCGAACTGGTGACGCCCGTCTCCGAGCGCCCGTTCGAGATCGAACAGGCCGATGACGACCGGATCGTCGTCCGGTTCGGCGACAGTGGCGAGACGCGGCCGCTCTGGCGCGAACAGTTCGTCGTCTTCCTCGAGCAACTCAACGAGGGGGCGGTCTCTATCGAGCACCTCCAGCCGGGCGTCGAGCCGTACGCGAGCGTCGTGACGCTCGCCGACGAGTACACCGCCGACGAGGAGATGATCAGCTACGATCCCGACGCTGGCGGCGGCGAGAGCCCGTTTCTCGTTCCCCCGGCGGCCGCGCGGGACCAGCCAGAACGGGTCCACGACGACGCCCTGTTGCTGGCGGCACTGCTCGAGGCCCTCGACACCGACGATCCCGCGGCCCTCGACACCGACTCGCTGACCGATCTCTACGTGCTCGCGTCGGACGTCCAACACGGCTCCAATCGAGTCCGTCGATCGGCTCGGGACCCCCTGCTCGAGCGACTCGGTCCCGACCAGGAGCTCCACGGGCGGTACGGCACCGTCCGGCGGACGACGCGGGAGCGTCGCAAGCCAAAGGACGCGGAGACAATCTTCGCCGCCCTCGACGACTACGGGATCCCCCGCGAGTGGGTCACGGGCGTCGACCGAGACAAGGTAGACGTCGTCCTCGCGGTGACCGACCTCGAGGAGAGCGAGGTCTACGACGTCGATGAGGACGTCTATGTCCAGAAGACCGGCGTCGACGAGGACGAGAAGTACTCACGACTGCAGGGGATCGCCGATCGGATCGACGACCTCGAGGGCACCGAGGGCGAGGACCTACGGGAGGAACTCGACGACATCGAGAACCGGATCGAAGAGGCGCTGTCCGCCGGGTAGCCGCTCGACGGGCTGTCGCCGATCATATCACCGACAGCGTTTGTGACGCCACTGCCATCGTACGGCTCGATCCGCTATAGTGCTCGATCCGCTATAGTGGCTGTCCAGTTACAGGGGAACACATACGACGGCTCTCCGGCAGAGAACCGGACGCATGGCGACTATCGAGACCGTCCTCTCGTCGATTTTCAGTACGATTCCCGAGCTCCACTCCGGCCAGCTCGGACTGCTTTCGGGCGTTCTCGTCGGCATCCTCTACTGGCACGGGTACCGCCGGTCATCACTCGCTCTCCTCACTGGGTTCTATCTGTTAGCACTCGGTATTGCGCCCGTTCCCACGAGGGGACTGATCGTGGTTCAGTCGAAACCGTGGTACTTCTGCTCGTTTCTGCTCCTCACCTCGCTCAGTGCGATTAGCGGATACGCCGTCTGGGGGCGGGTGGCACGCTCGAGTCGACTTCGAACCCGGCGGTCGGACAGCAGACGATCGGACAGCGGACGATCGGACAGCGGGCCGTCAGACTGGTAGCCACGAGTAGTCCGCCTCAGCAGTGACTCGCTCGTTCGATATTCGTTTCAGTCGTCCGTCCGTAGCCCGGATCGAGAACGAATGCGCACTCGTCGACGCGGAACCGGAACGCGCCTCCTGATGGCGCTGATCGGCTGCCTGCTACTGCTGTGGTATCTCGGGCTGGCAGCGCTCAGCTACTGGGCGCTGTCCGTGCTCCGGATTTCCGCACCCGGCCCCGCGACGACGCTTCTAGTGGTCGCCGGGATCGGTCTCATCGGCGGCTATCTGAGCTACCTGTTTGGGACGAAACAGTTGCTATCGAGGCTCGATGCGGTCGAATTGCCGCGATCGCACGCGCCCGGATTCTACCGGCGACTCGACGACCTCGAGTCGCGAATGGGCGTCGACTCGCCAACCGTCGTGATCGCGCGACTGCCGATGCCCAACGCCTTTGCGCTGGGCAGTCGACGCGACGGCGTCGTCGTGCTCGATCGGTCGCTCTTTGGGCTCCTGTCGCTCGACGAACTCGAGGCGCTCGTGGCGCACGAACTCGCCCATCTCGAGCGCTACGACGCGTTCGTGCAGACGCTCGCCTACAGCGTCTTCCGGACCGTGGCCGGACTCGTCTTCCTGCTACTGACGCCACTGCTGTTACCGATCGCGGGGGTCGCTCGAGCGATCGCGTGGATCCGTGGTGACCCACAGTCGTGGTCGCGGACGGCCCTCGGCCGACTACTGAAGCTCATCGAAGGCGGCGTCGTAGTCTGCTTTCTCCTCGTGACACTGGTCGTCCGAGCCCACTCGCGACGGCGGGAGTACGCCGCCGACGATCGGGCCGCCGCCGTCACCGGACGGCCGGTCGCGCTCGCCCGCGCGCTCTGGACGATCCAATGCACCGCGGAACCGTCGGCGGGGTTGCTCGCTCCCCTGTACGTTCACACCGATGACGACGAGACGTGGCAGCGGTTGCTCTCGACGCACCCCTCGACGGATGACCGGATCGAGCGGTTGCTCGAACGGGCGCGAACCGCCCGCAGTCGGACTCGAGAACGGTAAGCCGTGGCGGTGTTCGGCTCCTACTGCATGCCGGTCCAGCCGCAATCGACGCACGTGTACGAGCCGTCATCGGCGACGGTGATCTCAAGCAGACGACAGTGAGCGCCACGAGTCTCGCCGTCTGCGACGATCCGTTTCGACGACTGGAATCGTCTCGCTCGAGGTCGGCAGGGACGGATGACAGGTCGGACAGACGCGTCGGATCCGTCTATGGGTCATCGTTTCGGTCCGGGCTCGATGCGTGAGGTGTCGAACTCCCTCGTCGCCACGACGATCACATTCGGCTGTTGTGTGATATGTGCTAACATTCGTATTGAAAAGACTTGCCCATATGAGCTATTACGTGGAGAGCATCCCTCTAACACAGGTATAATAGATTTATAACGGGTTTGTAAACTGTCGGACAGAACTAGTTGACTATCGATCGCTGAATTCGTCCGTCTCTACAGTCGACAGACGATCGTTCGCGATCGACTCTGCAGTGACTTCTGTCCGACAGTATAAGTGACACATAAGCTGATTTAGCACGTATATATGTCTGGATGTCCAGAGTATTTTCGAACGAATTGGAGACGCCGCAAACTATAGTAGCCACTGAAAGTCACTGCACACCTGATCGCATGAAAGCTGTGCGATCAGTGTGTAAATCGTTCCAGCGGCTACTATAATGGCAGCGTGATACTGAACGAAATACTGGCAATCCACAAACGCTTTTGGCTTCACACCTCCTATGTCGACCTATGTACGTGCGGGACGCGAAAAACAGGGAAGAGGTCTGGTTGCTGGATCACATCGAGTCGATGGGACTCGACGAGACGGCGTTTCGCTCCCGTGACTACGTCGTCGCAATCGACGAGGAGTCCGGCGAGAAGGCCGGTTTCGGCCGCATTCGGATTCACAAGACCGACGAGGACTCAGCGAATGTCTGCGAACTGACCAGTATCGGCGTCCTCGAGGGCTGGCGCGGGCAGGGCGTCGGAGCCCACATCATCGAACGGCTCGTGGAGTACGCCAGCGACGAGGGATTCGATACCGTCTACGTCCTGACCAGCGAGGGTGCCTACCTCGCTCAGTTCGGCTTCCAGCGGATCGAGGAGTCCAACCTGCCGGCGGCCCTTCGGGAGCGCCTCGAGGACAAGCGTGAAGGGGTCGATCCCGACGCAGTGCCCTTGGCGATCGATGTCGCGGAGTTCCGAATGCCCGAGGAGCTCCGAGAAGCGTTCAAGCGCGCTCCTGAAGGACGCGACGAGGCAGACGACGAGGAGTCCCCCGAGGACTTCGGCATCGATCCGGACTCGGCGACGTACAAGTACGATACGGGTCGGTAGATGACAGCGATGGGAACGAGACGCCGGCTCGAGTCACCGATTCGATCCCGGGCCGGCGGGTCGCTCGTCGAAGCCGTGTCGGAACGCGACCCAGCCGATCCCAGAGAGAAACAGCATCGGCGGGAGGACGGCGAACGCCCACAGCGGGTCCAGCCCCCAGCGGAGCAAGAGTCCGAGATTCACCAGCCCGATCGCGAGAAACGGCGCGACGTAGCGGGCCGCTCGGCGACGATCGCCCGTCTCGTCGGTCGACAACGGCGACTCCGACGGCTCGCTGGACATATCCGAGCCGTCAACCCCGCGAGACATAAGCAGTTGTGCCGATTCCGAGAACACTCATGAACGCGAACCGATCCGATTCGACGGCCGACCGTACCGATTCCGGCGACAGCGAGTCCGATGCCAGCGATACCACCGCGGACGAGGAGATTCCCGTCTGGCTCGTCGAGCGAACGTACGGTGACGACGAACTCAACCTCATCATCCTCGTCTACGCCACTGAGGACGGCCAGCGGTACCACCGTCGCGAGCGCGCGTTGACCAGCTTTACCGGCCCCGCTCGAGAAACGAGTGCCGGCTTACGCGTCTCACCCGATGCGCTTGGGACCGTCGACGATCCGACGACTCGGGAGCGCTACGCGGAGGAAGCATCGCGGATGGCGGAGCAACATGATCCGGCCGACAGCGTCTAGAAACTCGAATGACCATCGACTTGGCCGCGGACGCTTGACGTGTTCATCAAAGTTCAAGCCCCGGCCGGTCCACGATAACTATAATGTTCGATCCCGACGAACTCGAGGAGATCCGTGCCAGCAAGGAGGAGTGGCACGAGGCGAAAGTCGAACCGGTGCTCGATCGGTTCGGTGAGCGCAAGGAAACGTTCACAACCGATACGGGCGGTCAGGAGGTCGATCGGCTCTATACGCCCGACGATGTGGGCGATCTCGACTACGAGGAGGATCTGGGTAATCCGGGCGAACCGCCGTACACGCGCGGCGTCTACTCAACGGGGTACCGCGGTCGGCTCTGGACGATGCGCCAGTACGCCGGCTTCTCGACGCCGGAGGACACCAACGAGCGCTATCACTACCTGCTCGACGAGGGGCAGACCGGGCTCTCGATGGCCTTCGACCTGCCGACTCAGATGGGGTACGACTCCGACGCCTCCATGGCCGCAGGCGAGGTGGGGAAGGCCGGCGTCGCGATCGACTCGCTCTCCGACATGGAGACCGTCTTCGATGGTATTCCGCTGGACGAGGTCTCCACGTCGATGACGATCAACGCGCCGGCGTCGGTGCTGCTGGCGATGTACATCGCGGTCGGGGACCAGCAGGGTGTCGACCGGGAGGAACTTCGGGGGACGATCCAGAACGATATCCTGAAGGAATACATCGCACGCAATACCTACATCTACCCGCCGGAATCGTCGATGCGGATCATCACCGACATCTTCGAGTTCTGCGCCGAGGAAACGCCCAAATTCAACACCATCTCGATCTCGGGCTATCACATCCGCGAGGCCGGCTCGACGGCCGCACAGGAACTCGCCTTCACGCTGGGAGACGGGATCGAATACGTCGAGACGGCGATCGAGGCCGGCCTCGACGTCGACGATTTCGCGCCACAGCTCTCTTTCTTCTTCAACGGCCACAACAACATCTTCGAGGAGGTCGCCAAGTTCCGTGCGGCCCGCCGGATGTGGCACGACATCATCGACGAGCGCTTCGATGCGGATGATCCGAAGTCCAAACAGCTCAAGTTCCACACCCAGACCGCTGGCTCGATGCTGACCGCCCAGCAGATCGAGAACAACGTCGTCCGCGTCGCCTACCAGGCGTTGGCGGCCGTCCTCGGCGGCACCCAGAGTCTGCATACGAACGGGAAAGACGAGGCACTTGCCCTGCCGACCGAGGAGTCCGTCCGGACGGCGCTACGGACCCAGCAGATCCTCGGCCACGAGTCCGGCGCTGCTGACACAATCGACCCGCTCGCAGGCAGTTACTACGTCGAATCCCTAACTGACGACGTCGAGGAAGAGGCCTACGAGATCATGGACGAGGTCGACGACCGCGGCGGCATGCTCGAGGCCGTCGAGCAACAGTGGGTCCAGCGCCAGATTCAGGACACGGCCTTCGACCGACAGAAGGAGATCGAGGACAAAGAGCGGATCATCGTCGGCGTTAACGAGTTCGAAGTCGACGAAGACCCACAGATGGACGTCGAGGGAGTCACCGAGGAAGACCAGCAGCGCCAGATCGATAGCCTCGAGGGGACCCGCGAGGAGCGCGACGACGAGGCGGTCGATGCGGCCCTCGAGGCGCTTCGCGACGCGGCACGGAGCGACCAGAATCTGATGCCGTACATTATCGACGCGGTCAAAGCGTACGCGACGGTCGGCGAGATCTGTAACGTTATGCGCGACGAGTTCGGGGAATACCAGCCCGGCGGCGCGATGTGAGCGACTGAACGCCAAATTTGTTCGGATAATACCGTCGATTCCGCTCGCATAATCCGATATTACACCCGCTCCCGTCCAGCGATTCGAAGACAACTCGCTATTGAGAAGGGAATTCGGGGGAACGGTCGGACCTGTTTATCCTCATATCGGGAGACGGCGCTGTCGTGAGCACAACATGAGCGAGCAACCCGACGAGCAATCGACCCCGATAACAGAGTCGTCCGACAACTATCCATCGGCATCCCGCCGTCGCGTGTTACAGGCCGCTGTAGCCGCGGGCGGAGTCGTCGGTCTGGGCAACATTGCACTCGCTCAGGAGACTCAGACGATAGAACTCGGCGGCGAAACAAGCGGTTGGCAAGGCGTCGCACCCGACGCCATCGCGGGCGAGACGAACCCGACGCTGGAACTCGAAGAGGGGACCACGTACGAAGTCACGTGGGAGAATCTCGACGGTGCTGCGCACAACTTCGTCATCGTCGATAGCGAGGGTGGGGAACTCGAGCGGACGGAGCTCATGAGTGAGCAGGGCGAGACCCAGACGCTCGAGTTCGAGGCGACGAGCGAGATGGCGGAGTACTACTGTGAACCGCACCGGGCGACGATGCGAGGGGATATCTCGATCGGCGGCGGCAACGGAGGTGGGGCACAAGAGGAGCCGGCAGACGGCCAAGCACAGGGTTTCTTCCAGTCGGGGACGGAAATCGGCGTCCAGACCATCGCGGAGGGAATGACCGCGCCGACGGATATGGCGGTCGCCGACGAGGATCAGAATCGCTACTTCGTCACTGACCAGACTGGCGAGCTCTGGGTCGTCACCGACGACGGGCTACAGGACGAGCCGTTCCTCGACGTCAGCGATCGGCTGGTCGAGCTCGGGACGTTCGCAGGCGACTATGCCGACCAGAACCAGGACTACGACGAGCGAGGGCTGCTTGGGATCGAGTTCCACCCCGAGTTCTCGGAGAACGGACAGTTCTATGTCCACTACAGCGCACCGCCGAACGATGAGACGCCGGATGGCTGGAGCCACGTTGAAGTCGTCTCCGAGTTCCAGGCGACCGACGATATGAGTCAGGGCGATCCCGAGTCGGAGCGAGTCCTGATGGAGTTCCAGAAGCCCCAGTACAACCACGACTCCGGGCCGATGGCGTTCGGGCCCGACGGCTACCTCTACGTTCCGATGGGCGACGGTGGCGGCGCGAACGACAATATGGAGGGCCACGTCGACGACTGGTACGATGGCAACGAAGGTGGGAACGGGCAGGACGTCAGCGAAAATCTGTTGGGAAGCGTTCTTCGCGTCGACGTCGACAGTGAGGGTGAGGACCAGCCGTACGGGATTCCCGAGGACAATCCGCTGGTCGATTCTGACGAGGGGCTCGACGAACACTACGCGTGGGGCTTCCGTAACCCGTTCGGCATCTCGTTCGACAGCGAGGACCGACTGTTCGTCGCCGATGCCGGTCAGGACTTGTTCGAAGAAGCAAACACCGTCGAGTCGGGCGGCAACTACGGCTGGAACGTCAAGGAAGGAACCCACTGCTTCAGCACGGACAGCCCGAGCCAGCCGCCGGAGGACTGTCCGGACTCGGCTCCCGATGAGCCGCCGTACGACGGCCAGGAGCTTCAGGACCCGATCGTCGAGTATCCACACATCTACCAAGAGGAAATGGTCGGTATCGTGATCGTCGGCGGTCACGTCTACGAAGCCGGGCAGGTCGGGGGTCTGGATGGAAAGTACATTTTCGGTGACTGGACGTCCGATCCGTCCCGCGAAGAGCCGGCAGGCCGACTCCTCGCCGCCTCGGATTCCGACGGTGGCGGGGCCGAACCGATGGATGGCGAGGGCGGCGGGAACGAGACGGCCGACATGAACGAGACAGCCGGTGGGAACGAAACGACCGACATGAACGAGACAGCCGGTGGGAACGAAACGGTCGACATGAACGAGACAGCCGGTGGGAACGAAACAACCGCCGGAAACGAAACGGCACCCGACGCGGGCGGAGGGGGCGAGGAACAGGTGGTCCCGCGAGATGATCTCTGGGACATGGAAGAACTGCAGGTCGCGGGCACCGAAGATGGATCCTTCCCCTACTTCGTCCGAATGTTCGGCCAGGACGACGAGGGGAACGTGTACGTGCTCGCAAACCGGGAAGGAACTCCGACGGGTGACACGGGTACAGTCATGCAGATCGTCCCACCGGGCGAGGGAGACTCCCTCTCGATGCCCGGCGGAGGCGGCGAAGCCGCCCCCGAGGAGCAGGAAACCGACGAGAACGCGACGGAAGACACTCAGGACGAGCCGATCGACGAGGGCAACGAGACCGCGGACAACGAAACCGAGATGAACGACAACGCAACCGACGACAACGCGACCGACGGCGCGTAACAGCTCGAGTCTCCACCCTCGAGTGGAACGCGATTCACTCGTGCTATCGGCGATTTTCCGTGCCATCGACGGGTTTGGCGACTTGCACTCGAGAGAGCGTTTACGGCGATTCCACAGCGGCCGGTTCGGAACCCCGCCGAGGAGTGCCGGTCTCTGACAGTCGTTTCTCGCCGGCCCGACCTTGATGCTGGATGACAGCGAATCCCCGTCTATGAGCACGAATACGACGACCGGAACCATCATCGCACAGGGGGCCGAGATACCGGCGCTCGGACTCGGTACCGCAGGCATGTCCGGCGGCGACTGTCAGCGGGCCGTCGAAACCGCGCTCGCGGTCGGCTACCGCCATATCGACACCGCCCAGCTGTACGACAACGAGGCTGCGGTCGGCCGAGGGATCGCCGAGAGCGAGGTCGACCGCGAGGACGTCTTCGTCGTGACGAAGGTCCATCCCGACGACGCCGCTCCCGCTGACGTGTGTGAATCCACAGAACGAAGCCTCGAGCGGCTCGAACTCCAGACCATCGACCTGCTCCTGTTACATGGGCCAAGCGACGAGGCACCGCTCGCGGCGACCATCGGTGCGATGAACGACTGCCAGCACGACGGGCTGGTCGACCACATCGGGATCAGCAATTTCGGGATCGAGGGACTCGAGGACGCGATTGACTGTTCCGAGACGCCGATCGTCACGAATCAGGTGAAGTATCATCCGTACCATCAGCCGGACGACCTCATCGCGTACTGTCTCGAGAACGAGATCCTCCTGACGGCGTACAGCCCGCTCGCGGAGGGGTCCGTCGTCGGTGACGAACGGTTGGCGTCGATCGGCGAGCCGTACGGCAAGTCAGCCGCACAGGTGGCCCTGCGATGGCTGATCCAGCACCCCTACGTCGCGGCGATCCCGAAGGCGGCGAGTCGGGAACACATCGAGGCGAACGCGGACGTTTTCGACTTCGAACTCTCGGCAGAGGAGATGCGCGCGGTGTTCGAACTCAACGGTGGGCTTTCAGATCGGCTGGCCGCGCAGATGGGACTATAGTAGCCGCTGAAACGATTTATACACTGATCGCACAGCTGTCATTCGATCAGATGTGCAGTGACTTTCAGCGGCTACTATAGCGTGACGGCTACGCAGTAGTGAGTCGCTCATCGCGAGCGCGATTCGAACACCACGAAAAATCATAACAGTAACACGGCCGCCCCGAGCAGTATAACCCGATGCATTTCGATCACGCCGGGATTGCGACCGACGACGCGGCGGACCTCGCAGCACTGTACAGCGACCTCTTCGGCCTTGAGGTCGCCCACGAGGAGGAGTTCGATGGCATGCACGTCGTTTTCCTCGACTGTGGCGACGGATATCTCGAACTGCTCGAGCCGCTCGAGGAGGGCACGATTTCGCGATACATCGAGGACAACGGGGCGGGAATCCACCACCTCGCGCTCGCGACCGACGACATCGAGGGTGCTCTCGAGACGGTCCGCGACCGCGACGTGGCGCTGATCGACGAGGAGCCGCGACCGGGGGCGTGGGGCCACTCAGTGGCGTTCCTCCATCCGAAGGACACAGGCGGAATCCTGATCGAACTCGTCGAACACTGACCGGCGCGTCGCCTACTCGCTCGCCGGAGACTCGGCCGTAGTTATTTGCCGTATCTCGTCACGGGTCTCGTGGCGGACCGCGACGGTGTCTGGATATCGCCCCTCGAGATCGATTTGCGCGTTGTAGCTGACGGTGCCGAGACAGTCGACGCAGTTGTCGGCGTCCTGTTCGCCGACGGCGACGGTGACTGTGAGACGATCGCGACCCTCGTCGTAGGCCGTCTCAGCAAGCGAGAGGTCGTGACAGGGCGTCGGCGTTCCGATATCGCCCGCTACGACGACGGTTTCGCCCGTGAATTCGACGCTGGCTCGGTCGCCGTCCGTTCGGTCTGCACACTGCCCCTCGTCGACCGCGAGCGATGCGTCGACAACGTCAGGAACCGGACAGGAAATCGTGGTTGAGGTCGACTCCGTCCCGATGCCGGTCTCGCGGAGCGTGATGTTCATTTGGGATCGGGTGCAGTCGAACGGCCGCCGGCTGACGCTGTCGGCAACGGTCGACTCGCTCGTGCCGTCATCACTGCTGGTCGTGACGGTGACCGCGTACGACCGCGGCTCGACGAGGACGATCGTGATCCCCTCGCCCGCCGCAAGGTCGAGATCCCGCTCGAGTAGCGTTCCCCCATCGCCGCTTTCAGCGGCATCACCGTCTCCGTCGTCCTCACTGTCTCCGTCGTCCTCACTGTCTCCGTCGTCCTCGATGTCTTCGTCAGTCGTGATCGCGACGGAAATCGTTCGGTCCGTTTCGCCTTCGTTGCGGAGCTCAAGTTCGTGTGGGGGATGTGCGGGAAGGAACGGAACCTCGTCCGGATCGCCGACCGTGATCGCGTCCGCCGATTCCGATCCAGTGTCTCTCTGATCGGTCCCGTCGCTCGAGTTGGCACCAGCGTCGTCATCGTCGGTCCCGGAACGGTCCGTCTGGAGGCGCTCGAACGTCGAACCTGTACAGCCGGCTAGTCCACAGAGCGCGCCGGTGGTGCCGGCGAGGAGGTCGCGTCGTCGCATACGAGATTCCACCACGATGGGGAATAAACACCTTTGTCAGGCGCTCTAACCTGTATTTAGTCGAGACTATCAGGGATTCCGGGGCAGGCAAATGTCACGGCTTTACTGAACCCGTCGCGCGTCTACGTCGGTTTATGAGTAGCCTATTGCAGCGGGAGAACCAGCGCAGTAGCGACAGCGAACCGCTCCGTCGATCGGAGACGGACGAGGGATCGATCGTCGCAAGCGGAGTGTTTCGGCTCGCACGCGTCCTGTTCGGTGCCGTCCTCGCGTTCATGGCGACTGACAACCTTCGGAACCTCGAGGGGCGAATCCAGTACGCCGAGTCGAAGAACGCGCCGGTCCCGTCGCTGTCAGTTCCGGCGATCAGCGGTGGTCTCCTGTTTGGGAGTCTCGGGATCGCACTGTGGCGCGTTCCCGCCGCGTCTGCCGCTGCGGTCGCGTCATTTTTCGCGGGCGTCACGCCCCTGATGCACGACTTCTGGAACGTGGACGATCCCGAAGAGAAACAACAGCAGATCATCGAGTTTTCGAAGAACACCGCGTTGCTGGGAGCGGCGCTCGCCTTCCTGCAACTGGGCCGATCCCAGAATTCCCGGGAGTGAATCCATTCGGTCAGCGACTTGAGCACGGTCCAGTTTCGCCGATCAGTTCGAGCGTCAGCCGAAGTTCTCAATTAGCGCCTCATCGGAATCGCCGCCAGCGTCCTCGATCGCATCGGCGACGAACGTGACGAAGCCGTCGAAGCCGAACGCGTAGAGCTGGCCCGCCTCGCGGTGGGTCGCGATCGCGTCCGCCAGGTCGTCGTCAGCGTCCTGGTCGACGAATACGACCGTCGCGCCTGCGTCCGTGAGCGCCTCGAGCCGATCGGTGTGGGCTGGTTCGTCGGCCTGATAGATTACCACGGCGTCGTGGCCTGCGTCGTGGGCCGCTTCAGCGACTGCGACCGATGGGCCGATCCCCGGGCCGCCGGCGACTGCGACGATATCGTCCTCGCCGTCGTAGGCGATTCGACCGAACGGCCCCTCGATATGAACGGTCTCGCCGCCCTCGAGTTCGGCGAGCCACGGCGAGAGGTCGCCGTCGGGATCCACGCCCACGGTGAGTTCGAACGTCTCGCCGACGGACGGCGACGAGAGCGTGTAGTGGCGCGAGAGTACCTCGTCGTCGGGTGCTGCTCGAAGCAAGACGAACTGACCCGGTTGGGCGTCGAACCCGTCTGGCGTCTCGAGTGCGATCGCGACGGTATCAGGACCGACTTCGCTGACCGATTCGACGGTGACTGGCGTCCCTTCCATGACGAATCCGTTCGGCGGCTGATTGAAAAGGCGTTCCGTTCCGTCTACGACGCCGGTTCGACTTCAGATCCGGAACGCGCGAAAACTATCTCTCGGCTCGGTCATACGTTCGCTCCGTTGTCGGTTTCTTTCCCCCGATAACCGAGTCTCCACAATTAATAACACCGGCCAGCTGTTTTTCTCTATACCGAACATATCAGCCACTGTTGCGGTGGCAGGTTGGGGTTTCAGAAGCCTTTTCATTTATGGGGGGCAAGGCTCAGCATAACATGGCTGAGGACCTCAACTGGGCGGTCGGAGGCGAAGCCGGGGACGGCATCGACTCCACGGGTAAGATCTTCGCTCAGGCACTCGCCCGAGCCGGACGGCACGTATTCACCTCGAAAGACTTCGCGTCGCGGATCCGCGGTGGCTACACAGCTTACAAGATCCGCACCTCCGTCAACAAGGTCCAGAGTGTTGTCGATCGACTCGACATTCTGGTCGCGCTCACCCAGCGCACGATTGACGAGAACTTAGACGAGCTCCACGAGGGCAGTGCAATCATCTACGACGGCGAGCGCTCCTGGGATGCCGAAATTCCCGACGAGATGACCGCCGTCGACGTCCCGCTGAAGTCGCTGGCTGAGGAAGCCGGCGGCGCGATTATGCGAAACATCGTCGCGCTCGGTGCCGCGTGTGAGATCACCGGCTTCGACGTCGAGTACCTCGACGAAGCCCTCGAGAAGCGCTTCGGTGGCAAGGGCTCGAAGATCGTCGAGAACAACAAGGAGGCCGCCCGGGCGGGTCAGGAGTACGTCCAGGAGAACTACGACCTGGATCACCTCGGCTACAACATCGACACGACCGACAACGATTACGTCTTACTCAACGGCAACGAGGCGATCGGGATGGGCGCACTCGCGGCTGGCTGTCGGTTCTATGCCGGCTACCCGATCACGCCCGCAACGTCGATCATGGAGTATCTGACGGAGCGTATCGAGGACTACGGTGGCCACGTCGTTCAGGCGGAAGACGAGTTATCAGCGGTCAACATGTCACTCGGGGCCGCGCGTGCCGGTGCCCGATCGATGACCGCGACGTCGGGAGCCGGAATCGACCTCATGACCGAGACCTTCGGTCTGGTCGCGACCAGCGAGACGCCACTGGTCATCGCCGACGTCCAGCGCTCCGGTCCATCCACGGGGATGCCGACGAAGCAGGAACAGGGCGACCTTAATATGGCGCTGTACGGCGGCCACGGCGAGGTCCCGCGGTTTGTCGTCGCCCCCACGTCGATCACCGAGTGTTTCTGGAAGACTGTCGAGGCGTTCAATCTCGCCGAGAAGTACCAGACGCCGGTCTTCCTGGTCTCTGACCTGGCGATGTCGGTCACCGAGCAGACGTTCCCGCCGGAGGCCTTCGACATGGACGAGGTCGAGATCGATCGCGGCAAGCTCGTCGAGGACGACGAGGTCGACGAGTGGCTCGACGCACAGGGTCACTTCCGCGCTCACGCCGTCACCGAGGACGGTGTCAGCCCGCGTGCCATCCCCGGCACGACCGACGCCGCCCACATGTCCACCGGCCTCGAGCACGACGAGCTCGGCCGTCGGACGGAGGAAGAGGACGAGCGCGTCCACCAGGTCGACAAGCGAAACCGCAAGGTCGAGACCGCACAGAACGAAGAGGACTGGGACTACCGGGAGTTCGGCGACCCCGACGCCGACAACCTCATCATCTCGTGGGGGTCGAACGAAGGTGCACTCATCGAAGCGCTCGACTACCTCGAGGAGGACGGTATCGACGTGCGCGTCATCTCGGTGCCATACATCTTCCCGCGACCAAACCTGACCGAGGAGATCGAGGCTGCCGCCGACACGATCGTCGTCGAGTGTAACGCGACCGGGCAGTTCGCCGACGTGATCGAACACGACGTGCTTACCCGTGTCAAGCGTATTAACAAGTACACAGGCGTCCGCTTCAAGGCGGACGAACTCGCGGACGATATCACCGACAAACTCACCGAGGAGGTACCAGCATAATGAGCTCCGACGTACGATTCACCGACTTCAAGTCCGACAAGCAGCCGACGTGGTGTCCCGGATGCGGCGACTTCGGGACGATGAACGGCATGATGAAAGCCCTCGCGAACACCGGCAACGATCCCGACAACACCTTCGTGGTGGCCGGGATCGGTTGTTCCGGTAAGATCGGGACCTACATGCACAGCTACGCCCTCCACGGGGTTCACGGCCGTGCACTCCCGGTCGGGACCGGCGTCAAGATGGCCCGTCCCGACATCGAGGTCATGGTCGCCGGCGGAGACGGTGACGGCTACTCGATCGGTGCCGGTCACTTCGTCCACGCCGTTCGCCGCAACGTCGACATGACCTACTGTGTCATGGATAACCGCATCTACGGGCTGACCAAGGGCCAGGCCTCGCCGACCTCGCGGTCGGACTTCGAGACCTCGACAACCCCTGAAGGACCCAAACAGCCGCCGGTCAACCCGCTGGCTCTCGCGCTGGCCTCCGGCGCGTCCTTCATCGCCCAAACCTTCAGCTCGGACGCAATGCGCCACGCTGAGATCGTCCAGAAGGCCGTTGAACACGATGGCTTTGGCTTCGTCAACGTCTTCAGTCCGTGCGTCACGTTCAACGACGTCGACACCTACGATTACTTCCGCGACAGCCTCGTCGACCTGCAGGAGGAGGAAGACCACGATCCGACCGACTACGAGGCCGCCAAGGAAGTCATCCTCGACAGCGACAAGGAGTATCAGGGCGTGATGTACCAGAACGAAAACTCCGTGCCATACCACGAACAGCATGGCGTCACCGAGGACATGTCCGAGATTCCGGACGGCGCACCGGAAGACGCGATGGACCTCGTCCGCGAGTTCTACTAACGCCGTTTCACCGGTCGGCTTTCTCCCGTTTCTGATGAAGACGATGGGGAGCCGCGGGACGACGAGAGGAGTGAACGAGACGAACGACCGTCGTCGGGCGACCGAACCGACTCAGTTATCGACCGGGTGTTCGGCAGACTCCATCAGTAGTTCGACGTTCGCCGACTCGTCAGCAAGTCGCTTCGAGAGGATGCCGAACAATACGAGCTGGTCGTCCTCGTGGTCAAATGATGTGAGCTTGATCTCGATGTCGATCGGTTCCCCCTCGAGTTCGGACTCCCCGACGAAGGTGTCGACGGTCCGACTGTCGTCGAGGATATCAAGCGCGAACGACTCCTGATGCTGAATGTTTTCGATATCGCCACGGTTGCTATCGACCCGGTCGAGGAACTCCGTAAGTAGCTCCTCGTTCGACATGTCGTCGAGCGGGTTGACAGACTGCCCGGCGACTTCCATTCCCGGAACCGAGACGGCCGCGAAGGCGCTTCCCTCCCGGGTTTGGCCCATGTAGTCGACGGATTTTGAATAGCTCGAGGTCCAGATTGACGCCTCGAAGTCGCGTTCTACGCCGCCGATGGCCTCGGATCGCTCCATCGTCCGCTCTTCGACCGTCTGTTCCTCGTAGCCGGTCTCCGCAACCATCTCGTTGGCTGGGGCGACCCGATTGGAGTCGAACTCGAGCGGCTCGTTCCCGAGGACGAACCCGAGACAGCCGGCGGTCAGCGCGAGCGTCCCGGTCGCGCCCGCGGCGAGCAGCGATCGTCGAGAGTGAGTCATTATTCCACTGATTCGAGAAGAGCGGCATATTCCTTGTGCATCCTTCAAATTCGTAGACAAGAACGTCGACAATTCGTGACAATTCGGTCACTCGAATCGGGACTGACGAACACATCAAGAGTTATCGGGGTCGACACCCCCCGTTTAGCCATGACCGAATTCGCAGATCGAGTCGAGCAGGTGTCGATTAGCGGTATCCGCGAAGTGTTCGAAGCTGCGGGCGAGGACGCGATTAATCTCGGCCTCGGCCAACCGGACTTCCCGACGCCCGCACACGCACGCCGCGGGGCGATCGAAGCCATCGAGGCCGGGCGGGCCGACGCCTATACCTCGAACAAGGGCACGCCACAGCTTCGGGAGGCGATTTCGGCGAAGTACGACCGCGACTACGGCCTCGAGATCGACCCCGCAGACGTGATCGCGACGTCGGGCGGCAGCGAGGCCCTACACCTCGTGCTTGAGGCCCACGTCGATCCCGGCGAGGAAGTCATCTTCCCCGATCCCGGCTTCGTTTCCTACGACGCACTGACCCACATCGCCGACGGGACGCCGAACCCCGTCGGGCTCCGGGAGGATCTGACCCTCGATCCCGCGACAGTCGAGGATGCGATCACCGGCGAGACGGCGGCGTTCGTCGTCAACAGCCCCGCGAACCCGACGGGGGCCGTCCAGAGCAAAGCGGACATGCGCGAGTTCGCCCGCATCGCCGACGAGCACGACGTGCTCTGCATCTCCGACGAGGTCTATGAGCACATCGTCTTCGAAGGCAAGCATCACTCGCCGCTCGAGTTCGCCGAGACGGACAACGTCGTTGTCGTCAGCGCCTGCTCGAAGACCTATTCGATGACGGGGTGGCGGCTCGGCTGGGTCGTCGCCTCTAACCGCCGCATCGAGCGGATGCTCCGAGTCCACCAGTACGGGCAGGCCTGTGCCTCCGCACCCGCACAGTACGCCGCTGAAGCCGCCCTGACGGGTCCACAGGAACCGGTCCAGGAGATGGTCGAGACCTTCGAGGAGCGTCGGGATCTCGTGCTCAACGGGCTCACGGATGCGGGCCTCGAGGTGCCCACCCCAGAAGGTGCCTTCTACGCGATGCCGAAGGTGCCCGAGGGCTGGTGTGACGAAGTGCTCGAGCGCGGCGTCGTCGTCGTTCCCGGCGATGCCTTCGGTGCGAACGGCGAGGGATATGCACGGCTCTCGTATGCGACCGGAACTGAGGAATTGAAGGAGGCGCTCGAGATTATGGACGCCGCGACGAAGGCCGTTCGATAGCAGTAGATCGTAGTACCGTTTTGTTATTCGAACTCTCAGCTGAACGTCACTGTAAATTCCGGTGGTCGACGTGTTACTCCGATCGATCACCTACCATGCGGTGGCGCGCGCTGTCAGCTGACCGAGCACTGGCGAGGGCGGTTGATGATGCCATGCAAGGGATGCAGACCGCAGCGACCCGTCGAAGCGAGGACCGCAATCGGACTGGGGAGGGTGAGGTGACTCCGTGCCGCCAGGGTGGGCAGGACGCTCCGCGTTATTCTCGTTCCTTCTACGTCGATGATTAGTTCACATATTTACTGACCGACAAAATCGGTAGGATTGGAATGAAGTGTTCTGCTATCGTGGCAACAGGGAATCGCCACGCCCTCCCCAGCCGATTTCTGCTCACGGGCGCGTAGCGCCCGTTCGCATGGTTCGCGGAACCTTCGGTTCCGCGCTAACGCTCACGCCTGCCGGCGTGTTCGCTCATCTCTCGCTATTGCTCGGCTGGCCGTCAGCGCGCGCCACCGCATCCGATCGAATGGGTCGGAGCGATACGCAGTCCAACTACACTGAACGTCATGCTTTCGCAGTGACTACTCGTCCGATGCGAAACGGCGGAGAATACGTTCGGGAGTGTTAGCTCTGTGCTGACGCGAATTCGTCGACGATCGTCTCGCAGAACGCCTCGAGGTCTCCCGGATTCCGGCTTGTCACTAGTCCGTCGTCGGTGACGACCTCCTCGTCGACCCATTCGCCGCCGGCGTTGCGGATATCGGTTTGTAGACTGTGGTAGGAGGTCAGCGTCTTCCCGTCGACGACATCGGCTTCGACCAGCGTCCACGGGCCGTGACAGATCACGCCCGCTGGCTTGCCGTCCTCTACGTGCTGTCGCAGGAGTTCCACACCGTCCTCGTCGGTTCGGAGCGTGTCCGCACCCACGGTTCCGCCGGGGACGATCAGCGCGTCGTAGTCGTCCGCCGAGACCTCGTCGAACGATTTCTCGACCTCGTAGCTCTCGCTCCACTCGAGGTCGTCGTTCACGGTCTGTGCGTCGCCGGTCTCGCTACCGAGTACGTCGACGGTCGCGCCGGCGTCAGCGACGGTTTGCTTCGGTTCGGTGAACTCGACTTCTTCGGAGCCTTCTGGTGCGAGGAAGAGTCCGATGATCGCGTCCTCGAGCGGCTGGCTGTCAGAGTCGCTCATATCGAGAGCGAGGGCGCTCGTGCGGACAAGGGTTGTACTTGCTGGTGCAAAACGGCCCGGCAACGCCGCGATTAGCGCGGCTTACTCGAGGACCGTCTTCCGTCACGTACACCCTTATGCCGCCCCGCTTCGTGTTCCCGAACGATATGCGCACTGTACGCCTTCACGAGCACGGTGATGCGGACGTCCTGCAGGTAGACGAGATCGATCGTCCCGAACCCGCCGCGGACGAACTGCTGATCGAGGTCGCCGCCGCTGGCGTCAACCCCGTTGATACCTACTTCCGGGACGGGTCGTACACACCGGTCGACGTCCCGTTTACGCCTGGCGTCGATTTCTCGGGCGTCGTCGCTGAGGTTGGAGACGCCGTCGACGGCTTCGAGGAAGACGACCGCGTCTACGGTACCGGTATTGGGGGTGCCGCTGCTCAGGGTGCCTACGCGGAATACGCGACGGTCCCCACCGATCGTGTCGTCCGCCTTCCCGACGGAGTCGACATGACCGAAGCGGGTGCCGCCGGCGTTGCCGCCGTCACCGCCTGGCGCGCGCTGATCGACCACGCCGACGTAGAACCCGCCGAATACTGTCTGGTCCACGGCGGGTCGGGTGGTGTCGGCCACGCGGCCGTCCAGATCGCGGCCGCCGTGAGCGCGCGGGTGATCACCACTGCTGCGGAAGAGTACCACGACGCACTCGCCGATTACGGGGCCGAGACGGTGCTCGACTACGGCCGCGACGATCTGGCCGACGCCGTCCTCGAGGCCTCGGACGGCGGTGTCGATGCGATCCTCGACCACCGACTCGACGACTACCTACAGTTCGACGCGGACGTCGCCGCGACGGGTGCCCGCGTCGTCGGTATCGGCGAGAACAGTCCCGATCCGGGCTTTTCGAACGACGGCGCTGCTCGCTCGAAAGACGTCTCCTACCAGTTCATGAGCATGTTTAACACGCCTGATCTTCGCGTGCCGCTGCGCGGGGTCGCCCACCTCATGGACACCAGCGGGCTCTCGATTAATGTGGCGCGGACCTACGACCTCGAGGAGGCGGCCGACGCACAGCGAGCCGTCCTGAACGATAGCGTCCTCGGAAAACTCGTCATCGAACCGTAGCGGTCGGCGCAGGCGCTACGCGAGAGCTATCGTGTGAAAATCCCGAAACACAGCGCCCGATGACAGCGGTCAGGCCGGTCCCTGGACCGCGTCCTGCCGGTCGATCAGCGTCCGCCCGTGATCGGTAAGCGTGATCGTTTCCGTCTCGGTGTCGTAGTCGATGACATCTGCGTTGGCCAACTTCGGGATGTGGGTGTGATGCAGCGAGATGCGGACGGCCCGGCGGTCTCTCGGAGAGATGTTGTGATCCGAAATCGCGTTTGGCTCTGTACCCGCTTCCTGCGCGGCGATCTCCACTGCTAACTCCGTGAGCGCGGCCGTCCCGTCGGTCTTCTCGAGATAGTTCAATACCGAGCGTCTACGCTGATCCGCCAACAGCTCCATCGCCGTATCGACGGCGTCAGCGCGATTTTCGCCGAACGCGGTGAGGCTCTCGGGCGAACTCAGTAGTGGGATCATATCCTCGTTAGGGGCCGGTGCATATATATACGACATGTGAGTCCGATCGAAACACCACCCCCAGTGTCACGAGGAGAAGACCGTCTACCTGATCTCTGAAGCGTCCGATATCGCGGCTTCTCGAGGACAATGAGAGAATCGATCAGGACAGTTCGGCAACTGCTTCCATCGTCGTCCGCTTGTCCGCCTCGGTCATCCCGTTGACGAATCCGACTCGAACGGCATCGACGCCCTCGATCTCGCTGTACGATTCGACCCACTCACGGACTTCTTCGGGTGTGCCTGCGGGGGCCAGTTCGTCGAGCACGTCTTCGGGCAGGGCTTGGGCCATCGCGTCGGTATCCCGTTCCTCCCAGGCGGCCCGAATCTCGTCGACGACGTCGGGATAGCCCTGTTCAGCGACCGAGTTCCCATAATAGGGACCGTAGGCTCCGAGCAGGAAGGCGACCGTACTGCGGGCTTTCTCGCGCGCTGCCTCGCGGTCCTCCATCGCGACCCCGCGAACGATCGGGGCCACCCGCAGGTCCGAGAGCTCCTTGTCGCTGAGTTCGGCACCGCGTTCCAGATCCTCGAGTCGGTCCCGCAGGCCGTCTCTCGTGAACAGTTGGGGTGCCCAGCCGTCGCCGAAGCGGCCGGCCAGCTCGGTGGCCTTGGGACCGAGGGTGCCGACGTCGATCGGCGGCGGATTCTCGCTCGGCCCGCGCTCGTAGTCCAGGCCGGGGATCTCGAAGATCTCGCCGTCGTATGAGGGGTTTCCGTCCTCGTAGACCGCGCGCATGATTTCAATCACTTCGCGGGTCCGGCGGAGCGGCCGGTCGAACTCTTGGCCGTGCCAGCGCTCGGTGATCGCCGGCGAACTCGGCCCGATGCCGAATCGGAAGCGGCCGTCGGCGGCGGCCTGCATCGTGAGCGCCGTCTGGGCGAGCATCGACGGTGTGCGCCCGTACGGTGAGATCACGTCGTTAGAGATGCCCAGTTCCTCGGTCCGATCGGCGGCCAGCGTCAGCGGCGGGACGATGTTCCACCCGGTCGTCTCGCCGACCGTGATCCGATCGAACCCCAACTCCTCTGCCTGTACGGCGCGGTCGGCGACTCCCTGTGGCTCGTCGTAGTCACCGAGTCGCACCAGCAAGTCCAGTTCGGCGTTCACAGTAGTCCCTCCGCGTCGGCGCTCGAGTCACATATTTCGATGTCATTACCATGCACCGCGTTATGCAATCACATAAACTGTAGCGTTTCCGTCTATGTACGCGACGTGGCCGACCACGAGACGGCTCCGATCACCACTCGAGGATGTCCTCACACAGTCGCCGGGCCGCCTCGAGGTGCTCACGTGCCTCGTCATGAGCGGGATCGTCAGCCTCATCGAGGAGCCCGCTGACTTTCTTGACGCGCTCGCGGACGATCTCGGCCTCGAGATCGCTCGTTGCGGCGTCGCGGGCCACCGCCTCGGCCTCGCCGAGCCAGCGGTTCGTCGTCGGGTCGATCGGGAGTTCGGCGGTCGCCTCGAGCCGGTGGGCGAGCGCTCGGGTTCGGGCCTCGAGTGACTCGAGGTCGTCCGAGGGTGGCGGGGTCGATCGATCAGTCACGAGATGGTGTTCGGTCGCGAGTACCGTGATGATTTCTGCTATCGTCAAGCGCGTCAGCGAACAATTTGTGCGATCAGTAGTTCGCAGATACCGTCATCGAACTGGCGCGAAGGAGGTTATGCGAACTTACTGATACTGTCGGACAGAAGTCACTGCAGAGTCGATCGCGAACGATCGTCTGTCGACTGTAGAGACGGACGAATTCAGCGATCGATAGTCAACTAGTTCTGTCCGACAGTATGAAGAGAGGTTCGAAGCTGTGCTGAACCGCCCCCTTGAAGCCGAAAAAACGACCAGCGCGATAACCACAGACGCTGGTAACACTGCTCGGGCCGAAATCAGCGATACACCTCGCTTGGTCAGGTGGATGACATCAACCGATACGACGGGGAATCAGTAGGATCCCTCGTCTCTGCTGCAGCCATGACGTCGAAGCATGCGAACGATCTTGATTGGGTTCGTTCAGCACTCTCATTAAATTGGTTGAAAAGATATCGGCGATGTCCTCCCCGATCCGCCTCGAGCGCCTTCCGACACCTCTGGGATTCGCCCCAATCTTTCTCGCAAACCTGATTCTGCTCGTCGGCCTTCTCCAGTGGGCTGGGATTCGGCGACGCTCGTCGTGATCTACACGCTGGAGTTTCTGTTCACCGAGGACGCGCTCACCGTGCAAACCAGTGGAAAACGTTGATACTGTTCGTTGACAATGTTATTGTATGACACACGACTGCTCGTTCCTCGAGGCCCTCGACCTCGGGGATGGTCAGGTTTCCTTCGCGGATGGCCGACGGGAATCGCACGCCGCCGACTATGGGGCGGAGCGAAACGATGCCGACGGTGGCGTGCTCCCGGACGCCGTCGTCTGGCCGGAGTGCACGGCCGACGTATCGGCGGTGCTGGCCGCCGCGACCGACCACGGTGTCCCGGTGACGCCCTACGCCGCGGGGACGGGTCTCGAGGGCAACGCCGTCCCGGCCTACGGCGGGATCAGCCTCGATCTCACGCGGATGGACGCCGTCGCCAACTACCGGCCTGAGGACTTCCAGATTGACGTCGGTCCGGGGATCATCGGCTCCGACGTAGACGAGTACGTCGCCAGCGACGGCCTCTTCTTCCCACCGCTGCCCTCCTCCGGCGACATCTCGACGGTCGGTGGGATGATCGCGACCGATGCCAGCGGCATGCAGACGGTCCGATACGGCGAGATTGCTGACTGGGTGCTCGGCCTCGAGGCGGTACTGGCCGACGGCACCGTCATCCTGACCGGGTCACGGGCGATCAAGACCTCGAGCGGCTACAACTTGACCGATCTCGTCATCGGCAACGAGGGAACGCTGGCCGTCGTCACCGAGGCGACGCTCGAACTCGCCGGTCGGCCGGACCAGATCCGCGGCGGTCGAGCTATCTTCGAGACGCTCGCCGACGCGGCGGCGGCCGTCTTCGACGCGGTTCGGACCGACGTCGGCGTTGCCAAAATCGAACTCGTCGACGGACTGAGCGCGACGATGGCAAACGGGTATCTCGGCAGCGACCTGCCCGACGCGCCGATGGTCTTCCTCGAATTCCACGCGAATCATGATATCGAAGCGGAGATCGACCTCTGCAGAACGATCTTCGCGGATCACGACGTCGCCCGCTTCGAGATGAGCGACGATGACGCGGAGATGGAGGACCTCTGGCAGGCCCGCCGGGAGATGGCTTACGCCGTCTCGACATACGATCCGGACCTCGAGCCGCTCCATCCTGGCGACGTGACGGTACCGATCAGTTACTATCCCGAGGTTGTCCGCGAGACGAAGCGCCTCGCCAACGAGTCCGACCTACTCGTCCCCTGTTTCGGTCACGCGGGTGACGGCAACCTCCACTACAGCGTGCTCGCCGACCCCGACAATCCCGAGCAGGTCGAGCGCGGTGAGGAACTGTATCGGGAAATCGTCGAACTCGCGATCGACCTGGGTGGGACCGCGACAGGGGAACACGGCATCGGCGAGGGGAAACAGAAATACCTCGAGCCGGAACACGGGGCCGGCGCGGTCGAGGCCATGCGGACGATCAAGCGGGCGCTGGACCCAACCGATACGCTCAATCCGGGGAAGATTTTCCCCGAGACGGCCGACGGTGAGCGCGTCCGCGATCCGGAGCGGTGAAACCCCGCGAATCGGTTGATATCGCCCGTTTCGGGACGGCGACAACACAGTTTTTATTGCGGTGCTACCAATCTGAGTAGATAGTCGCGTGGAGTCGGAACCCGATTCGTCCGCGGTTCGGTACGCACTCGAATACGTATGATAGGTAGGATTCACGTCGACGTCCGGTCCAGTTGTAGCCTCCTCGGGACGGTCCTGAAGTATCTCTCCCTGACGCTGCTCGTTCCGACCGTGGTCGCGCTGTACTACCGGGAGAGCCCGCTCCCGTTTCTCGTCGCACTCGTCGTCGCCGTCGCCGTCGGGGCCGGCCTCGAGCGCCTCGAGACGGAGCCGTCCCTCGAGCACCGCGAGGCGTTCCTGCTGGTCGCACTGACGTGGCTGGTTCTCCCGATCGTCGGGACAATTCCGTACCTCGTCGCGGGAACGGGAACGCTCGCGCATCCCGTCAACGCACTCTTCGAGAGCATGAGCGGGTTTACGACGACCGGAGCGACGGTCATGGGCGAGATCTCCGTCGAGACCCACTCGCGGTCGATCATGCTGTGGCGACAGCTCACTCAGTGGCTCGGCGGGATGGGGATCCTCGTATTGATGGTCGCGATCCTCTCGGAGCTCTCCGTTGGAGGGACACAGCTCATCCGGGAGGAAGCGCCGGGTATTCAGGTCGAAAAGCTGACGCCGCGGATCAGGCAGACCGCGCGAGCGCTCTGGCTGATCTATGCGTGGTTCACGCTCGCCGCGGTGGTGGTTTACTACGCCCTCCATCTCACCGGGCTGGCCCCGAACATGACCTTTTACAATGCCGTTGCACACGCGCTCACGACGCTGCCGACCGGCGGGTTCTCGCCAGAAGGGCGTAGCATCGAGGCGTTCGAACCGATCGTCCAGTGGGCGGTCATGCCCTTCATGGTCATCGCCGGGACGAACTTCGCGCTCTACTGGTACGCCTGGCGCGGCCGCCCCGACCGCCTAACGAGCAACGCCGAGTTCCGATCGTATCTCCTGTCGATGAGCGTCGTCGGCGGACTCCTCTCGCTACTGCTGTTTCTCGGCGTCGGCCTTGAGACCGTCCCCGAAAACATCGCCGCGATCCCGGGCAGCCTCGAGCGCTCGCTGCGCCACGGGCTCTTCCAGACGCTCGCGATCGTCACGACGACCGGCTACGCCAGTATGGACTTCAACACGTGGAGCGAGTCGACGCAGGTGATCCTCCTGTTCGCGATGTTTCTGGGCGGCTCAGCGGGCTCCGCCGCGGGATCGATCAAGATCATCCGGTGGTACGTCGTCGGGAAGTCCATCCAGCGCGAGTTGTTCACGACCGTCCACCCGCAGGCGATCCGGCCGGTTCGGATGGGCGACACGGGCGATGTTATCGACGAAGAAGCGATCCACGGCATCTTCGTCTTCCTTCTCCTCTTTCTGGTGCTGTTCGCGGTCTCGACCGTCCTGCTCTTTCTCGACGCCCACCGAACGCCTGGCCTCTCGCTGTCGGGGCTCGAGGCGATCAGCGCGACGATCGCGACACTCGGGAACGTCGGCCCGGGCGTCGGCGTCGTCGGGCCGATGAACAGCTATCTCCCCTTCTCGAACACTGCGAAGCTGTACATGATCTTCCTCATGTGGATCGGCCGGCTGGAGATCCTCTCCGTGCTCGTCATCCTGACGCCGGCGTACTGGCGGTCGTAGCGCGGCTGAGACTCAGTCGTTACTTCTGGACCAGCAGGCCGAGACTCAGTCGTGGACCAGCACGTCGAGTACGTCCGGACCCTCGCGAACGAGTGCGTCCTCGAGCGTGCCCTCGATTTCGTCGGGCGTCTCGACCAGTTCGGCGCGGGCACCGTGACTCTCGGCGTTTTTCACGAGATCGACTGCGGGATCGAAGTCCATCCCGACGAACTCGTAGTCGTCTTCCTCGCCGCCCATGATGGCGAGCGTGTTGTCCTTCAGGATGCGGTAGTTGCGGTTGTCCGAGATGACGACGGTGAGATCCAGATCGTACCGAGCGGCGCTGTAGATCGAGTGCGGATAGTACTGGTAGGAGCCGTCGCCGATGAAGCCGACCACGTCGCGCGGGTCGTCGCGCTGCTCCTCCGCGACGGCGGCACCGACCGCTGCCGGCAGCCCGTAGCCGAGTCCGCCGCCCTTGTTCGAGATGTACTGCTCGGGCGCGAGATCCCACCGGGTCAGCATGGCATACTTCGAGGTGACGCCCTCGTCGACGATCGCCGCGTCGCCCGCGACGCGCTCCATGGCGTCGACCAGTTCGGCCTTCGAGGCGCGGGGATCGTCCTCCTTGTCGCCCTCGCCGTAGCCGGCCATCTTGGCCTCCACCATCTCTTTGACGTCGGCGACTTCCTCGAGCCGGTCCGCCACGACCTCGTCCGAGAGTTTCCGCTGGACGCGTTCGGTGATCCCCTGCATCACGAGTCCCGGATCGCCGATCACGGCCGCGTCCGCCGGCTGGTTCTTGCCGACCTGCCAGGTGTCGTCGCTCAGGTGGATGCAGGTCGTGTCGGAATCGACGAGCGCCTCCTCGTGGCGGGTCAGCGTCGTGTTCGTCGAGACGCCGGCGAAGCAAATCGTATCGGTGTCCATCAGCATCGCGGCCAGGTCCTCGTTCGTCGGCAGGTAGGAGACCCACTGCTCGTGGTCGGTCGGGAAGTCCACTTCACAGGAGAGGATCTCGCCGTGGACGCGCGCTCCCGTCGCCTCCGCGAGTTCGACCGCCGCGGCGACAGCGTCCGCGCCCGAGCGGGCGACGTGGTCGCCGACCACCAGCACCGGATCGTCGGCCTCGGCGAGCAGGTCGGCGGCGCGCTCGAGTTGAGCAGGATCGCCGCCCCCGGCGTTGGGAATCGGACCGAGCCGTTCGGGTTCGGCGTCGGTTTTGGCCAGCATGACGTCGAGGGGCAGCCCGAGGAAGACCGGGCCCGTCGGGGGCGTCATCGCGACCCGGAACGCCCGCCGGAGCATCGTCGGCAGCGTCGAGACGTCCAGTACCTCGTCGGACCACTTGCAGAACTGCTCGGCCATGTCGACCAGATCGCCCGAGAGGATCGGCTCCTCGTGACGGAAGTCAGTGCTGTGATTGCCCGCCGTCACGACCAGCGGCGCGCCGGCGATCTTGGCTGCATAGAGGTTGCCCAGCCCGTGGGCCAGCCCGGGCGCGATATGGAGGTTCGCGACGCCGACCGGGGTGATCGAGTCGTCGTGGTGGGCATGGTACCGCCGCCGCTGGGCGTAGCCCCCAGCCATCCCGACCGCGATGTCCTCGTGGAGCCCAAGGCGATATTCGAGGTTGCTTTCGCTGATTGCATCCATGATTGGCAGTTCGGTCGTCCCCGGATTACCGAAGACGTAGTCGACGCCGTAGAACTCGAGAGCGTCAGTGAAGAGATCCGCACCAGTGTAGCCATCTGTCATGCTCTCCCGTGACACGGCACAGCACATCAAATTGTGTGTTTTGGGCTCGATTCCAGCGCGTGCGGCCCGGCCTGGGTATTATACGTCAGTTCGTTGTCCCCTGACTATGGCCATCGCGAGAGACGGGACGGGGATCGGTGCGACGGCTCGAGCGTTCTGGTCGCAGGTCCATCCCGTCTTCATGACGCCGCCGCTGGCCGCGTCACTGTTCGGTTCGATCCTCGCTGGAACCGTCGACCCGGTGCTCGCGGCGATCCACGTCGCGGCGATGTTCGCGGCGGTCTACACGGCCCACGTGAAAGATGGCTACGTCGACTTCCACGTCCGCGGCGAGGACGATGACCATCCGCTGACCGCGAGGGGGTGTCGGGTCGCGCTCGCCCTGTCAACGGCGGTCTTCGCAGTGTGCTGTCTCGTCCTCGGCGTCCTCGTCGACCTCCTCGCGGTCGCGCTGGTCGTCCCCGCGTGGCTAATCGCCTACCACCACGCGCCGCAACTCGACATGAACCCCGTGACGGCGACGACCGGCTACCCGCTCGGAATCGCCCTGTCGGTACTCGGCGGGTTCTACGTACAGGCGACGACGCTCACCGCGGTTCCGCTCGGCTTCGCCGTCGTCTTCCTCGCACTCCTCTCCGGGATCAAGGTGATTGACGACGCCCAGGACTACGCCTACGACCGTTCGATCGACAAACGGACCGTCGCGGTGGCAGTCGGCCCCGACCGCGCCTACGACGTCGCGTACGGGTTGATGGCCGGTGCGCTAGTCGCCGTCGCCGCACTCGCCGCCGTTCGTATCTTCCCCTTGACGGCGCTGCTAGCGGCCCTCGCGTTCGCCGCGGTCGCCGCCGTCGCGCGGCGAGCCGATCCCGAACTCGCGACCATGTTACTCATCCGGGGTTCGTACGTGTTCCTCGCTGTCCTCGTGGCTGCCGTCCGGTTCGATCCGATCGGTCACCTCGTGTGAGCATGCCGAACTGGGTCGACGGCCACGCCGTTCAAGACGAGTCCGGTCGTCCGGCCTCGCGTTCTCAGAGCGACTGTCGATGGCCGCACCTGGGACAGTACATCGTCCCGTTTCGGATGAACGTGTAGCTCTCGTCACAGCGGTCACACAAACAGCCCATCGAGAGGCCGATTTCGCGAGCGAGTTCGGCGACCGTATTTTGTAACTGCCGGTGGTGACGCTCCGTCTTCTCAAGACGGTCGCTGAGAGCGGCCAACTCTGCCGATATCTGCCGGTCGCGTCGGGGGCTGGGAACGCGGGCTGGACGGGGAGTCATAGACTGTATAGGTCGCCAGTGACGAAAAACACATCTCTACTCGACAATCGTCACGACGGTTCTAGTATCGGTGAGGACAAATCCGTCTCAGTGAGGTGATTGAGTAGTTTGTCGATCCGTAGTCAAGCGCATGATGCGCATTCGGTTCGAACCGCTCGCCAAACGCGTACGTGAGGTCGAGAGACCGAGCCGCTCGCAGCGGCGTCCCTTATTCGACCTCGGCCTCCGCAGACTTCTCGGAGACGTCCGGCGGCTTCCAGTCCAGTTTGATCGTTACCGTCTCGCGGTTCCCTCGCAGGATCGACGACCGCTCGCGGACGCCGACCTCATAGGCGATCAACTCCGACGGCCGGAGGTCGACCGTCTTGTTCCCCGTCCGGATCGTCGCCTCTCCCTCGCCCTCGAGTTCGTCGGCGAGCGCTCGAAGCTGTTCGGCGGCCTCCTCGCGAGTCACCTCATCGGCGGAGAGTGTCTTGTCCACCATGGGCAGTCCTACCACGAATAGCGGAATAAATCGTCCGCCTAACGATGGGGATTGTGAGAAACTGAGCAATTATACCTGTTCTGTGGCGTTATTGTACTCTAAAACGCAATTTTTCGAACACAGACTTATAGCCGGTCGGGACTTCCTCGAGCAACGTTTCATGAGCCGTGACTCACATCCATTTGTCACGACGCCGTCGAAACGATCTTGATCACAGATACTGAGCCCACACAATGTGCACAACTTATAAACTTCAATCTGATCCCGTCTAACTCTCACGGTGACTATCGGTACTTATCAGACGACAATTGTTTATCAGTCTATGAGAAGGAATACATCATGGAGTATCGCAGCGTACTGTACCATATACTGCTTTTGCCACAATATGTATTGGAACCTCTGTACTTGATGTAATGTTCTCCTACGTACGGAACCAACCTCCGTTATCAGGTCTCCGTGAGCTATGGACCGACCCGATCTGGTGGTTCGGACTCCTGTTCACATATTATATCGTCACTCGCATGGCTCAGATGAGGAATTATCTGTCAGACAGAACAACTGAATGAACTCAACTACAGCGACTACGTGTTGAGTGATATGGGGGTAGTTCGCACTGGACACTGCATCTAACTAAGGCAATTACTTGGTCATATATTATCAGTTAGTACTCACGATCTTGATCACGTCACCCTCCTCGAGTTCGTACTCGTCGCCGATCTCTCGGTTCGTCTTGGCGTTGACCGCGTGCAAGTAGCCGTCGCCAATATCGGAGTGGACGCTGTAGGCGAGATCGACGGGGGTCGAGCCGTCGGGTAACAGGAAGGCGTCGGGCAGGACGTTGCCGCTGCCGTCAGACCACTTCGAGGCGTCCTCAACCGGGTAGGCAGTGAGGTGCTCGAGCAGGTCGTAGACCGCGTGATCGAGCGCCGTCTGGACGCCGGTGCCGTCCCACTCGGCCATGGTGTCCGCGAGGCCCTCGAGGGCCTCGCGTTGGGCGTCGTTGACGTCGTCGCCGATATCGATCGTCTCGTCGCCAGGATCGTACTCGATCAGGCCGTTGTCGGCGGCCCGGCGGAGCGCGAGTTCGCCCTCCGCGGTGGTGGGGATCACTGGTTTATCGAGTTCGAGCAGGCGCTCGACGTTCTCCTCGGGTGCAACGTCGATTTTGTTCGCCGCGACGACGATCGGCTTGGTCCGCCGGCGTACGTCACGTGCGAGGGCTTCGCGGTGTTCGTCCTCCCACTGGATAGGATCGTCGGGGTAGTCGAGATCCCGGAGGGTCATCGCGATCTGTTTGGGCGACGCGCCGAAGCCAGAGAGCATGTCCGCCAGCGCGTCGTCGATGTCGAAATCGGGTGAGCGGGACTTGCGCTCGACTGCCTCCCAATTGCGTTCGACGATGCCCGCCAGCCAGAGGTCCATCTCCTCTTCGATGAAGTCGATGTCCTCGAGTGGATCGTGGTCGCCGATATCGACGGGTTCGCCCTTCTCGTTGGTGCCGCCAGAGGCGTCGACGACGTTAACGATCACGTCCGCGTTCGTGAGTTCATCGAGGAACTGATTGCCCAGTCCTTTCCCCTCGTGAGCGCCCGGAACGAGTCCCGCAACGTCTAAGAGTTCGATCGGAACGTAGCGCTTGCCGTCCTCGCAGTTGTCGGCGTTGCACCGCTCGTCGCGCTCGAGACAGGGGCAGTCGGTCCGGACGTAGCTGACCCCGCGGTTGGCGTCGATCGTCGTGAAGGGATAGTTGGCGACGTCTACCTCCGCCATCGTCGCCGCCGTGTAGAACGTGGACTTGCCGGCGTTCGGTTTCCCGGCAAGTGCGATCGAAAGCATGCTGTTTCGTAGCCCCGTCTACAGGAATTGTCTTTCGATTCCGCGAACCCCTCGACGGCCTCGCGCCGGCTGCCGACCGCGAGGAGTAGGAGTACCGACGTCTGCACTGAGCACTTCCGTGCGACTCTGCCCACCCTCTCCGAGCGAATCCGGCCGGACGAAGCCGAGAACCTGGCTGCCTAACTTCCCGAGGAACTCAGCCGCTTCCTCGTGGACATTGCCGAGGCTCTCTTCGAGATCGCTGAGCAGGAAGGAGTCCGACCCGAGGCGACGGATCGGTCTACTCGTCGACGCGACGATACCGAATACTCGCGGTCCGTGTTCGACGACTGCGTCCTATAGTTTGACGGCCATCATCACTTCGTCGACGTAGCGACCGTCGAGTTTGTAGTGATCCTCTCTGATCGCCTCGGTTTGCCAGTCGTGTTCCTCGAGGAAGGCAATGGCCTCCTCATTGGTCGATGGGACGCTCTGGTAGACCTTCTCGTAGCCGTTCGAGCCGGCCCACTCGAGGCCACGTGAGAGGAGGTGTGAGCCGACGCCGTGGCCACGGTAGTCTTCGAGGACCCCGACGGTGAGCTCGGCGGTGTGGCTCAGCTTCTCTAACTCCGGGGCGTGGAGGTGAACCCAGCCAACGACTTCGTCCTCAACCGTGGCGACGAAGAACATCCGCGACTGGAGTTCGTTGTGTCGGAGCAGGGCCTCCTCGTGGTCGATCTCGTCGGCGACGCTCTCGGCCTCGATGTAGGTCTTCTCCTCGGCGACCCGCCGGATCGCGCCGACGATCCCCGTCAGGTCCTCCTGACGCGCCGGCCGGATGTGAAACTCGAGATCCTCGGAGACGTACTCTTCTTCGGCACCCGCGTCGATCGTTACCCTGAGCGTTCCGTCTTCCGCTTCGATTCGGCCGTCCCGCTTGAGGATCGCGACGTGATGGCGGAACCCGCTCGGATCGAGCCCGAGGCGCTCCCGCGTCTCTTCGGGGTCAACCGCCCCGTGTCGCTCGACGTACTCGTAGATCTCTTTGCGGTCCGCGTGCCCGAACTCGAGCGTCTCAGTTGGTTCCATGCCACGCGCTACCACCCACCAATACTTAACCCTTGTCCGGGCAAACCCCGTCGTCTGCTCATTCCCGCGTGCTGGCGGGGCTTCCCGGCAGACCACGTTAGAAACGTGGCCGCGGTCGAAGTCAGTTTCGACGGACCGGCTCTTAAGGCGACAACTGGTACAGGCTGAGGGACTTCTACCGGCAATACATCGACTCGAGTGCGTGAGATGAGCGGTGTCTCGGCCGACGGGTGTCCGGCAGTGTGCATCTCGCGTCCCTGATGATCGGATCGAACGTGGTGGTTGCTGGCTGTGCGCTCGTCCTCGCGGTAGCGATCGGACTAGTGGCCCATGAGTGGACACACGCAGTCGTCCTCCGGCTCGCACGCGTCGAGTACTCCGTTTCCTATTTCCCCGGGCGGACCGACGGACTCGTCGCGCTCCTGACGACCCGACCCTGGGCTGCCGTCACCCCCCGTCCGACCGGCAGCGAACCCCCGTGGACGCTTCGGCTCGCGGCACTCGCCCCATTCCTCCTTGCGGTCCCCGTCTTCGGGCTGGCCGCTGCCGGCTACGTGACGACCGAGACACCGGTCGTCGCCGCGACGGCAATCGGCTGGCTCGCCTGTGCGCTCCCGAGCCCGCAGGACTTTTCGGTCGCCGTTCACGCTCACCGACTCCTCAAGCGGTCCGCCGACCCAACCACGGCAGCCACTTCCCGCGCCGACTGACGGTCGTCGTGTGGCTTCCGTGTCCGATAGCAGCTATCGCTCGTGGTCCGTCTTCCGATTGTGGCTATCGCTCTCTTTCGGTGTCCGATAGCAGCCGTCATCGAGGGACTAGCGGTGATAGACGCCGGTCGACCACGCGTGTACACCCGTGACGACGGCAAATGTAGCGAGAACGATTCCTGCACCGACGAGTCCGGGTATCGGAACGATCCCTGCTCCGATCGCGGCGACCAGCAGCGTACAGAGCCCGACTGTCGCCGCGTATCGCTGCGGCCACTGGTCGGTCGAATCCGTCTCCTGTGGAGACTCGAGATACGAATCCAGCTGTGACGTCCGCGAGGTCGCCTCGACCCGGCCGCGGTCCTTGTCGTAGTCGACGATGCCGTGGTTGTCGAGTTTCGGCAGATGTGACTGGTACAACGAGATGTAGACCCGTTGGCGTTCGTTGGAGCTCAAGTGTTCGACCGTCGTTTCCTGCTCCCAGGCGGCCACCTGTTCGGCGAGTTCGCGCAATCGAACCGGCCCGTCTGCCCCACGAAGGTATCGGAGGACGTCTCGACGGCGTTTCGTCTGAAGAAGGTGATAGATATCGTCCAGCGCTAGGTCTGACGGGGTGTTTCTCTCGATCGCTCGAGCGGAGTCGTCGACGGAGCCCGTCCAGCTTCGTCCGATCACGTCACTCTCACTGAAGTATACTCTCGTTCAACAGATAAAACTACGTACTGGTTATTGACGTGCTATCGATCGGTTGAGCGAAAACGGAGTTTGGGTCACGGAATGACCCATCAGCCGTCCGGTAACGATGCGGTCACACAGCCACGAATGACCGCAGATCTGTAATTGAGAACGAGTGATCCACCGGCGTTCACAGCGCGTTCGGTGTGTCGAGTGGTCGGCACCACGCCGACAATCAAATGTTGTTATATCCAGTAATAAAGCTATTCATTGATCCAAATACGCCCTACCTGGGATAGAAATATAAATATATGCTATATAATGGAAGAAATTGAGGCTAATGGCCACTTTATGGTGGTGGGCGGCGAGAAATCTGCTGAGATGTCGGACTCGAGTCGAGGCGACGTGCTTCTCAGGGGTCGATTTCCATCGGTGCGCTTCGATCGGACAGTTCCGCACTGACGAGGGCGGCGTGACTCCGCCGGAGTCGTTCCGACAGCGCCTGATGTGAAATGTCCAGTTCCGCCGCCAACTCTTTGAGCGTCACTCCCCGCGGGACATCGAAATAGCCGAGTTCGTGGGCCTTACAGATCGTCTCGTACTGCGTTTCGGTCAGCGGCGTCCGCGCACTTTCGAGGTCGTCCACGCCGCTGATTCGGGTGACGTCGGCTCCGAACTCGTACTGCTCGAGGCGGTCGTGACACGCCGACACTGACTCCCGGTCGTGAAAGAGCAGTTTCACCATCCAGCGCCCCTCCCGACCCCGGGCCGTCAGGATCGCGCCGTCATTTTCGGTGACGATTTGCTCGAACAGCTTCACGCCGTCTCCGAACTCGAGTCGAAACAGCCAGCGATCACCCGGGCCAGCGTCCGTCTCGGTATCGGCCGTGGTCTCCCCGTCGTCGGCCACGCTCGCGATCACGTCGACCGACGGATCCTCCTCGAGCGCTCGCCGAACGGTGTCGCGATTCAGGCCGCTCGTCCAGACGAGCGGTGGGGAGCCACCGATCATGCCGCCGATCTGGAATTCGAACGCCGACACTCGATCGAACGTGCGGGCGAGTCCGAGTCGATCAGCCGAAATCCCGAGTTCGACGACTGTGGTCATCACCGAAATCAACCACAAAGACGTATAGACGGGTTTGGTTACCGGTAGCCTTTCCCGCCACCCAATTCCAATGACTGTCACTTCTGTTCTATGGTTCGCTGTAGTAACCTATTGGTTCGTGAGACTCTTTTCAGCGCGTTTATGCCGATTTCGACCACAAGTGATCTGCTGCAGATCGACTAAATCAATTTCTGAGGACAATTCGGGACGAACGTCGATATCGAAGGTGTCACTCGCTCGTCGGACCCGTTCTCGGACCGTACAACGCGATAGAAACGGGTGCTATCGCAACCGACGACTACTGTTCGAGAGTCCAGCGGTAGAACCCGCGACTCGTCGCCCCGTGAATCGACTCTTCGAAATCGCCGATTCGGAACGATTGACTTGCCGTTGAAATTGACGGGGGACCGCGGCGAGTCGACCGTTGTCAAATGGCGCTACCGGTCCTCAACGCAGCGCGGTCGAAATCCAATCCAGGCCTCGAGAGTGGTCCGCGAACCGATCATCCGTCGCGGCGGAGACGAGCGACGGGTTGGCTGCCCTCGACGCGCTCGAGGTCGACCAGCCCGTCCGACTCGAGGTCGGTCAGCAGGCCCGTGAGCCAGTCACGGCCGTACTCGCCGGCGGGCGCGTAGTCGACCCGGATGCGGTGACCGAGCGTGTCCAACTCGAGTTCGTCGTACTCCCGAAGCGTGCCGATCACGCGGCCACGGAACTGCCGGCGGCTCCCCTCGAAGCTCGGTTGGGTGGGCACGTCGGGGGCAGTGAAGTCGCCGCTGGCGTAGGCTCCACACCACTCGCGCCAGGGGCAGCCGGCCTCGTCACAGTGGGGGGTCTGCTCGCAGGCGACTCCGCCCAGTTCCATGATCGCGTTGTTCCAGACCCGCGAGCGGCCCTCGGGCATGAGGTCGCTCGCCGCGTCCTCGAAGGCCGTGTCGTCGTCCGGAACGCCGAAGGCGCGGTAGAGAACCCGTTTGACGTTGGTATCGACGACCGCGTCGCCGTTGTTGAACGCGAAGCTCGCCACTGCGTTGGCCGTGTACGGGCCGACACCCATCAGTTCCTGCAGTTCCGCTGGGGTTTCGGGGAAGTCGCCGTCGTACTCGTTTTCGACCTGCCCGGCGGCCTCGTGGAGGTACTTTGCTCGGTTGTTGTAGCCCAGGCTGTGGTCCGTCCAGAACCCCACGATGTCCGCGCGGTCGGCGTCGGCCAGTTCGGCGGTGGTCGGCCAGCGCTCGAGGAACGACTCCCAGGCCTCGACGACGCGGCCGAGTTGGGTCTGCTGGCTCATCACCTCGCTGACGAGGATCTCGTAGGGATCGTCGGTCCGTCGCCACGGAAAGTCGCGGTGGTCGTCCTCGTACCACTCGATCAGCGCCTCGCGAACGGCCGCAGAGTCGTCTGGCAGCGTCCACTCGTCAGCCGGTGCCTCGGCGTCACTCATCAGTCCCGCTAGCGACTGCGAGACCTTACTGGTGGCGGTCCCGACCGCGAGCGCCCCGCCGCGGTCGGCATCGCCGACGCGACGACCACGAAAGGCCTATCCGGCCCGCTCGAGTCCCCTCCCGTATGAGCCTCGACGATCTCAACGATGAGGTTACGGACTCGTACACCGACATCGGCGACGAACTCGCCGTCTCGCTGGACCGCGAGACGCGCAACGAACTCGCACTGCTCGAGACCGCCTTAGAGCCCGAGGAGATGGACGAACTCGTCCGGCGTGCTATCCACATGCTCTTTCAGTCGACCGTCGACACTGGTAAACTCGACTTCCAGCTCCGGACGGCCTACGACGTGACCTACGACGAATATCTCTCGGGCATGACCTTCGAGGAGATGACCGGTGCGGATCAGTATCCGTCGATGGACGACGAGCGACGCTACCAGTTCTAATCGCGTTTCGCCTACGGACTCCTCGCAGACTGAACGTCGCGATTTTCGATGATTCCCTCCATGAAACTACCACACATTCTAGGATCACTATATGATTTCACCGCCATAATAGGTGAGCTTATCAGCGCTTAGTTCCTCCATTCCCACATGGCAACCAGTCAACATTCACTCGAATCCGAATATCGCTGTCCCGAATGTTCGGGCTCGCTGTCGGCCCGATACGAGTCGCTCGTCTGCGACGACTGCGGATACACACCGCGTCACGGCGCTGACTAATCGCGGCACTCCCGCGGTCTCGAATTCATCGCATCGACTCCGAACGATTCTCGAGGTGCGTTCGTCGCTACTCCGTTTCGTCTAAGCCGGTGAGGTCGTCCGAGACAGATCAGGGAAGCCGTCCGTCGCGGTCGGGCAGATATCTCGTCGCTTCCCTGCTGCGTTCACGCGCCCAATTTCTGATTAGACGTCGCTCAGGGGGACGAACGGCAGCGTCGCCCGTTCGTCAGCCGAGTAGGCCAGTGCCTCGGCCTGAGCGACATCCGCGGGCGTCACTAGGTCCATCACGCGGGGTGCGTTCTCGGCTGCACCGGGGATAGCACCGCCGAACACGTAGTCTTCGGCGTCCTCGGCGACGGGACGGAGTGCGCCCTGATCCTCGGATTGGACCATCGCTACGACTTTCAGCTCCGAGACGTCGGTTCCGCCGAACGCCGCCCGATCGACGGCGAGCGTCACGGTGTTCGCGTCTCTGTCTACGTCGTCCTGGACGGCGACCTCGTTACCGTCGGCATCGGTTAGCGGGGTACCGCCGGCGTCGACCGCACTCTTCGTGAAGCCGCTGACCTCGAGGCGGTAGTGCCACGCCGACTCGAAGTCCGCGGTCAGTCCGAGGTCGCCGACTTCGGCCGTCGTACCGCCGTTGGCGGCCGGATCGCGGAGCCAGAGCACGAACATGTGTGGCGAGAAGCCTCGATCGCTGCCGAACGCGTTGTTCAGCGTCTCGACCTCGAAGGCGAACTGGACGCTGCTCGCGGTCCGCGTCACCGCAAACGACCGAAGGTCGAAGACGCCGTCCGCGAACGCGTCCGCGGTCGGATACACGTACTCGCCGGGACCGTCGTCGTCGCCGCTCGGATCGTCGAACGACGCGACGGTCTCTGGCGGGTTCACCGTTACCGTCCGACTGGCGAGGGTCTCACCCTCGAGCGTCCGGACGGTCACATCGTAGGTCCCTGCAGTGTCGATCGTCGCACCGAACGCGAACGGTCCCTCGGTCTCTCCCGGCGCGAACCGGACGTTTTCGACGGCGATGACCTCGTCGTCGACGACGAGTTCCACGTTCGTTCCGCCGATGTAGTCGCCATCGGCAGAGCCGGTCGCGGCGACGAACGACTCCTGCACGAACGTCTCTGCATCGATCGACACGTCGACGTCCTGCGAGGGCCGCTCGTAGGTCGGGAGCGTCTCGCGGTCCTCGCGCGTCGCCGGGCGGAGTCGAACGGCCGTGCCGCCGGAGCCGATCATCGACGCCAGTAGCGTCGTGGAGTCGTCGACGATGGCCTCGTCGATGCGAACGGCCTCGAGTTCGTCGTCGTAGCTGGCGTCGATACCGTCCGAGTAGATCTCGGCGACGTACTTTCCGTTCGTGTGGCCCTTCCCGCGTCCCTTCTCGTGACCCTTTCCACGACTCTTTTCGTGACCTCGACCCCGTTCGTGGTCCGCCCCCTCGCCGTTTTCGTGGCCGCGTCGTCGACCGGGCGCGGACTCGAGGAAGTCAAGCGGAACCTCGAGCGCGCGACCGTGCTCGTCGGTCATCGCGCCGACGTACCACTCCTTGCTCTTCCGCCGGGCGGTGATCATGTAGTCGCCAATCGACGAATCCAGGACGCGCGTGTCGTCCCAGCCCGCGGCCGGAACGTCCTCGATGAACTGGAACGCGGGGACCGTGGGTCCAGTGATCGGCGGCTCGTCCGGCTCTGGCATCGACGCTCCGGATTCCGTGACGGCGATCGAATCGAGGTTGAAGCCGCCGGTGTCTTCGTCGGTCAGCGCGAGTGAGAGTTCGGTATCTCCGCCCTCGAGCGAGACGGCCGTCGCCGTCGCGGTCCAGACATCCCAGTACTCCGTGCCCGGAATCGTCAGCTGGTCGACTAACTCGCCGTTGACCCGGAGCGTTGCCGTCGCGTCGACGCCGTCGGCGAGCCCGTTGTCAGCCTCGTAATTGGCGACCCGGAGATGGACGTCGTACTCGCCGGCGTCGATGTCCTCGAGCGTCCAGCCAGCCGTCGCGCCGCTGTCGGCGCTGTTAGCGTCGAACGGAACGTACGCTTCGCCCTGCGCATGGGCCCACTCCGACTGGGTACCGAACCCGTCCAGTTCCGCGTGTTGGGCTTGGGAGACCTCGTCGACGCGAAGCATGGCGGGCTGATCCGCGAGGTACGAACTCGGCAGGTCGGCGACCATCTGAAGGCCGCTGAAGTAGGTCGGGTACATCGCGAGCTGTTTCGCTCGCGTCGTCTCGATGCCGCCGGAGCCGGAGTCCATGTCGAAGATACCCGGCGTGTACTCGACGGGGCCGCCGAGCATCCGCGTGAACGGGAACGTGACGTGATGGGCGGGGCTGACGTCGCCGAAGGAGTCGTACTCCTGGCCTTTCACGCCTTCCCGGGTCATCAGGTTGGGGTACGTCCGGCGACGACCGGTCGGGTGGATCGGCTCGTGAATGTCGAGCATCTGCCGATTGGCGGCCGCCCGCTCCGCGACCAGCGTGTGGTGGTTGACCAGCACCTGATTGTGGTGAGTGTACCCCTTGCCGGCCAGATTCCCATCGTCGGCGACGTAGCCGTTCTTGATCGTCCGAATACCGAGCTCGTCGTACAGTCCGAACGCCTCGTCTATCTGTGACTCGTAGTTGCGGAAGTCCCCCGCCGTCTCGTTGTGCATCGTCATCTGGGTCGACGGCTCGAGGCTCGCGCCGTAGTCGGTCACTGCCTCGAGACCGAAGTCGGGATACGATTCAGTGAAGTCTAACTCGCTTCCGTCGCCCGGGTAGCTCGACCAGCCCCGGTTCCAGCCTTCGACGAGCACGCCGGAAATACCGTGTTCGCTCGCGAAATCCATGTACTGCTTCGCCCGCCCGGTCTGTGCGCCGTGGTTCCCGGTCCGTGGCCCCTGATACTCCCAGTCGGCGCGGCCGGTGATCATCAGCCACCAGATGCCGACAAACTTCTGGGGCTCGATCCAGTCGACTCCCTGCGTGAACACATCGTCGCTGTAGTCCTCGTTGAGATTGACGATGAGGTTCGATTCGATGAGATCGCCCGGTCGGTTGCCGAGTTGGACCGTCCGCCACGGCGTCACGTGGGGGGCGGATGCGGACACCTTCGTTCCGTCGGGCAGCGGTGCCAGCGTCGACTCGAACTTGGTCTCACCGCTTTCCCGGGGCGCGATCGCCAGCGACGCGTAGTCATCAAGGTTCGCCTCGTGGACGCTGACGTAGTGGCCGTCGTCGGTCCGCATCGTCATCGGCGTGTGGACACCGTCGAACTCGCCGCCCATGCCCGCCTCGAGCGTTGATCCGATCCCGCTCAGCGGCGTCTCCTCGTACTCGACCTCGAAGTTGTTGTAGTCGTTGGGAATCCACCACGACTCGTAATCGTCCGCGAAGCTGTACTCGGTCCGCTCGGCCGTGATGACGAACCGGTCACCGAAGCGTTCGTCGAACAGGAACCGGAACCCGAGCCCGTCATCGAACACCCGAATTTCGAGGGTGCCACCCCGGCTCGGGTCCGCAGCCTCCGCGAGTCCGAGCCGGAGTTCGGTGTAGCGTTCCCGGACCTCGTCGTACTGGTCCCAGACCGGGTCCCACGTCGTATCGACCGTCGTCCGGTCGCTCCCCGTTACGGTGACGTCGGCCGCGTCGCTGCCGACGCCGAAGGCCGGCTGGTTCCGGAACGCGAAGCCGAGGTGTGAGGAGTCGATGATGGCCGTCCCCTCGAACGAGACGCTGTAGGTCGGCGTCCCGCCGACGACATCGACGGTGACGGTCACGCTCCCGTCCGGCGAGGACACCGTCTGGATCGTCGAATCGTCACCCTCGCCGACCGGCGCAGCGGTGTCCGCCGATACGTTCAGCGAGTAGGCCGTCGCCGCGAACAGCGATGCCATGCCTCCAAGCACTCCGCGCCGTCGATACCGTCCGAATGGTTGTTGTGATCTTTCATCACCCATACGCACTCGTATGTCCTGATACGTTCACTAAAAATTTACTACGATCGAGGTACGGTGAGAGACGGCACGCAGCAAGCGGTCGTGTAGGATCCGAATCAGCTCGAGTGTGACGCGACGCAACGGGTACTCCGACCGGAGCGATGCGCTATCGAGTATCCGGGAACCGCCAGCTGTCGCTAGCCAATTCAAAAAAGCCGAAAAGAGCGCTCGACTGGCTGCTCAGTCGTCGATCGGTGCCGCACTCGAGAGCGCTTCGTCGATGTCGGCCTTGGCCATCTTCTCGACTAAGGCGTCGATCACTTCCTCGCGCTTGCCGGTGACGAACTTGATCGAACCGACGACGAGGTGACCGCCGCCAGAGACGCCGCCGCCTGCGATCTCGGCCTCAAGTTCGGAGACCATGTTCGGGATGTCCAGTCGGACGCCATCACTGCGGAGCACGGCGAAGTCCGGGCCGTAGCCGACGGTGATGACCGGGTCGCCGGTCTCCTCGATCTTGCGGTCGTGGATCTCGCCCGTTGTCTTCCCCGGTGCGGGGTAGGTAAAGCGGTGGGCGTAGTTCTCGACGTCGATTCGGTAGAGGTGGGCCCCGTTCTCGAGCGTCTCGTGCTCGAGATGGGGCATCGCGGCGTCGAGTTGCTCGTCGACCTCCTCGCGACCACGCTCGGCGAAGAACTCGACGAGTTCGCGATGGCGTTGCTCGTCGTCGCTGTCGACTTGTAGCAGGTCCTGAATCAACTGGTCGCCGGAGTTGTAGCGCAGCCAGAACGCGGCGTAGTCGAGCGCCTCGCTGACGTCTTGCAGGCGGTTCTCATCGTAGCCTTCCTCGGCGGCGAGGTCGATGTAGTCATCCATCGCGTCGGCCTTCGAGCGATCCGAGAGGCCGGCGACGGCGGGAACGTGGCGGAGTTCGTCGCCCAGATCGGGGTAGATCATCCGCGCGAGTTCGACGCAGAGCATCCCGGTCGTGATCCGGTAGTCCTCATCGTGGAGGTACGGGTTGACGTGGGCGTCGAGCAGGTCCTCGACCGCGTCCGGATCGGGGTGGTGGTGGTCGACCGTGACGATCGGGATGTCGTAGTGGGCCAGCGTCTCGTAGGCCGGGACGTCCTCGGCCGTCGAGCCGTTGTCCAGCATCAGGAGGAGCGGCAGTTGCTGACCGTGTTTCTCGCGGTCCTCGAGCGCGAAGTTCAGGTCCCGGGTCGCGTCCTCCATCTCATAGAACGGCGCTTTCGCCGGCAGCCGCTTGATGAGGTGGCGTGGCGCGTCTTCGTCCTCGTGGACGTCGGCGATGAATCGCTGGAGCGCGATCTGGACGGGGACGGCAGCGCACATTCCGTCGCCGTCAGCGTGGTGGCGCACGCGGATCGGCCGTCCCTCGAGGACCGTCCGACGGAGCAGTCGGGCGACCTCTTCTAAGTTCGGGCGAAGCTTTTCGAACGCAGGCCAGTCGATCAGCGGCTCGACATCGTGGGGTTCGGCACGTGTTTCGAGGGCGTCCTCGAGACGCTCGCGGGCTTCCTCGGCGTCTTCGCCCTCGAGTTTCGAGAGGCCGTCGACCTCGACCTGGACGGATCCCTCGCGGTGTTCCGGCGTCCCGGTGACGCGAACGACGTCGCCGACTTCGATCGAGGGGTAGGCGCGGACGCCGGCCTCCTCGAAGGCGGCGCAGGGAACGACGCCGTCCTCGTCGGCGACGTGGAAGATCGTTGGGCCGCCAGTCTGTTTGACCTGCGTAACCGACCCTTCGAGGTGGATCTGTTCGCCGATGGTGCTCTCGAGGCGGTCGGTGCCAGTCAGCGAGTAGTCGTGGCCGACCGTTTCGATCGTGTAATCGTCGATATCGGCGGGTTCGAAGGCTATATCGCCGTTCTCTCTGACGCTCTCGAGTTCGACGACGAGTTCGTCGCCGACGGCGTAGGTGCCCTCAAGGACGGATTCGTGGACAAGTCCGGAGACGGAGTCAGAGAGATCGACGAAGACGCCGTAGTCGACGATGCCGTTAATCTCAGCGAGATAGGAGCGGCCTTGCTCGACATCGTCGGCGGTACAATCAGGAGCGAGATCGTAGACGACGGAATCCCCGTCGTCTGCGCCGGGTTCCCCGGCGGAGTCACGCGTCATCTTGATTTGCTGTTTGAGGCGGTCGCGTATAACCCTTGTCAAGAAGCGATAGCGACTCGCGGTACCGTTCTCGAAGCCGTGATGAGCGTCAACCGACCGGGAACCGAGCGGCGAAGGGGGATCTGCTTCGGTCGGCCCGGGCAGCAACTACAAGTCAGATCGCCGGGACCGTTCGTATATGGACGTCTCATTCCCCCTGCGGAGGGTGACGAGTACACCTTCGAGCGGACCTTCGACCATGCGGACGTGCGTGAGTTCGGCGAACTGTCCGGCGACCAGCAGCCGATTCACACCGAACCTGACGAGGTGGGTCGGCTGACCGTTCAGGGACTGCTTACCGCGACGCTACCGACGAAAATCGGCGGCGACCTCAATTATATTGCGCGCAGCATGGCGTTCGAATTCGTCCAGCCCGTCCGTACCGGCGAACGGATTACCTGTACGTGTCACCTCGAGACGGTGACCGAACGCGACGAGTATTACGACGTCCAGAGTTCGGCGGTCTGTACGAACGAGGACGGTGAGGACGTGCTGCGAGCCGAACTCGACGGCATCATTCCAAACGACGCGGTCCCGGACGACGGATAGCATCGTCGCGTTCGGCTACCGGGACGTCCATCGGAACGTTTAGCAACCGCAAGGTCCCAGAAAGGAGCATGGGGCTGTTCGACGCGCTGTTTCGCTCGAGCGAGATCCTCGGCATCGCCGAGGAGACCCTCGAGTTCGCCCTCGAGTCCTCCGAGGAGACACACCCGAACGAGTACATGGGATTTCTCCGGGGGACCGAGGCAGATCACCTGGATCTGGATCGAGACGGGCTGGTCATCACGGACATTCTCGTGGTGCCCGGCACCGAGACTAACAGCGTCAGTGCGACCGTCAAGACGAACCAGATTCCGAACGACGTGAAGGCACTGGGGAGCATTCACTCCCATCCTAACGGCGTTATCAAGCCCAGCAACGCGGATCTGGACACGTTCGGCCGCGGGAGCGTCCACGTCATCATCGGGGCACCCTACCGCCAGACCGACTGGAAGGCGTTCGATTCACAGGGGGAGCCGACCACGCTGAACGTGATCGACGTCGACCTGCCCGACACCGAGGACTTCTTCGATTTCACGCAGGCGGATATCGACGAGGAACTGCGACGATGAGACTCGCTATGCTCGAGACGATGTCACCAGTGACTACCGGACCGAGGACGATGGGACCGACGCGGAAACTGCCGGCCGCAAACGCGAGGGCAACCGACGCATGACGCGGACAGTCATCGCCCAGGGGACCTTCGACATCCTCCACCCCGGCCACGTCCACTACCTTGAGGAAGCCGCCGCGATGGGCGACGAACTGTACGTCATCGTCGCCCGCACGACCAACGTCGATCACAAGGAGGCACCGATCTGTCCGGCGACCCAGCGCCGCGACGTGGTCGGCGCACTCGCGGCCGTCGACGAGGCCCTGCTCGGTCACGAGGAGGACATCTTCGTTCCGATCGAGGATATCGATCCCGACGTGATCGCGCTCGGCCACGACCAGCACCACGACGACGAGGCAATCCAGTCGGAACTCGAGCACCGCGGGATCAACTGTGAGGTTCGCCGAGCGAGCGCTCGAGAGGCGGGAGACGACGAGCAACTGCTCTCGACGCGGCTGATCATCGATCGGATCCTCGAACGACGAGGGGAGTAAGAAGCAGCGGGGACGCTCGGCTCAAGAGGCAGACGCGTTCGATCCACCTTGCTGGCTCTGTGACGGCCGAGGGATCGATCGGCTAGTTCTCGAGGATGGCCGTCGGCGGTGGCAACCGCAGCGAATCGACCGTGTGCCCCGTCTCGACGAAGTGTTCGATCGCCTTCTCCGACACCTCCTTTTCGGTGTAGCCATCGGCAGTGCTGATCTGCCAGTCACACTCGAGGCAGTATTTATACATACGTCTGTCTACCTGGTAGTCGGTCACAAAGGCGGGAAAGACTCGTGCAGGAAATCGAAGGGGCCGGCCCCTGCGAGGGAGCGGACCCGGACGCGTCCGCACTGCTTGCCTTCGACGGAGGGACTACTCTTCTTTGACGCCGGGGTTGGTCACGGCACCGTTGGCCGACGAGCCGAAGTCACGGCCGTACTTCGCCAGCACCCCGCTCGTGTACTGGGGTTCGGGCAGGTCGTGTTCCGCGAGGCGCTGCTCGATCTCCTCGTCGGAGAGATCCACGGAGAGTTCGAGTTCGTCGATGTCGATAGTGATGGTGTCGCCGTCCTCGAGGGCGGCGATTGGACCGCCGACGGCGGCCTCCGGAGCGACGTGGCCGATGGAGAATCCGCGGGTCGCGCCGGAGAACCGGCCGTCGGTGAACAGCGCGACGTCTTCGGCGTGGCCCTGGCCAGCGACGGCTGAGGTGACGCCGAGCATCTCGCGCATACCGGGGCCGCCGCGTGGCCCCTCGTTTCGGATCCCGATGATGTCGCCGGTCTCGACGCGGCCCTCTTGGACGTATTCCATCGCGTTCTCCTCCTCTTCAAAGATCCGGACCGGACCCTCGTGTCGGAGATGGTCCTCGCCGGTGATCTTTATGACGGCGCCGTCGGGCGCGAGGTTGCCGGTGAGGATGCGGATGGCACCGCGTTCGTGGATCGGGTCGTCGACGGTGTTGAGGAAGTCGGCGTCGAGATCCTCGATAGCCGGCGGGTCGATGCGCTCGAGGCCCTCGGCGATCGTCTCGCCGGTGACCGTCAGCGCGTCGCCGTGGAGCAGGTCGGCCTCGAGCAGTTCTCGCAGGACGACCGGAACGCCGCCGACCTCGTGGAGGTCCTTCATCACGCGCTCGCCGCCGGGCTGGAGGTTGGCGATCTTGGACGTGCGGGCGCTGATCTCGTTGAATTCCTCGATGTCGAGATCGATGCCGGCCTC